>JBBISH010000068.1:0-33964 GCA_037441385.1 Myxococcales bacterium | reverse complement strand
TGGCGGATGACCTCGACGAGGTGTGGGCCCAAATGCGTAAGGTTTGCCAGGGTTTCGGTCTTGACCTTGCCGTCCTCGCGGAAGCTGTGGCGCAGCAAGTGGGCCTCGTAGACCTTGTCCTTGTAGTGGCGGCGGGTGGTCGCGACGTGGACGGATTTCTTTGGCGTGCTCATGGCGTCGATTATGCGCTGGGTCAATGGAGAGTTCCAGAGGAAGATCAGGATGTTAGTGCCTACATTGTCACGGAAGATCAACGATAGAATCTTGGATCCTTTTGGGATTTTGGATTCCGGCGGTGGAAGATCAGTCTAAGGGCTGGGGCGAGGACCGCCGAGGTTCCGCAGGCGGCGCAGGCAAGGGGCCCTCTGGCGCTGCGCGCCGGTGCTTTGAACGGCCGGCGAATTTCTTGGCTGAAATTCAGGGAATCGTTGGCGTTGACGCGTGACTGTCAGGTGCGTAGAGTCAACTGGCTGAGGCTGGAGGGTCCGGTTTGGCGGGTGCGACGTGGGCGTTGCGGTGGTCGCTGTCAAGGGCGGTCTTGGCTGCGTCGACTCCGTGTGGAACTGGCACGATTGTCCCAAAGTAGTAAGATCTTGACGTCGTGCGGGCTCAGCGCCTGTCCCTGGCTGGGCGGCGTTGACCCTCCAGGCGTTGCCGGGGGCTCCATGTCCCGAGTTTCTGTTGTTGTCCTGGTCTCTCGACTCGTTGTATGGCTTGCCTTGGCGGCCGGCTTCATGCCTGCTTGCACGGGGTGGCCAGGTAGCCGAGCGCCGCAACTGGAAGGGTTCGACGCCAATTCTGCGGGGTCTACCGACGTGGCGACGTCCCAGGACGTCGCCGAAGACATGCTTGCCGGCGATGTCGGGGTCTGGATGGATGCCGAGGGCGGCGCCCTCGTACCTCAGGGCAGCACTGTAGAGCTCGCGCTTCCAGACAGCGTAACGGCGATCGCCGGGCTGACGGTTGTCGCACCGGCCGGCGCCGTCCCCCAGGCCACGAGCTTGACGATCACCGATGTATCGGATCAAGCGACCCGCACCGTCGATGGCGCAAGACCTGCAGTCATCCTCGACGTGCAGCCCAACGGCATGCAGTTTGTTCAACCCGTGCAATTCCGCTTCCACCTGTCCGCGGCATTTCTCGCTGAACATCCGGCGACGTCTGCGCTGGTGGCGGATTGGGATCCCAAGGCCCAGCTGTGGCAACCTGTGACAGATCAGCACCTAGAAGACGGCGGCACGGTCCTGACCGCGCGCCTCTCCCACTTGAGCTGGAAGGCGATCCTGGTCGCCTCGGTCGAGCCCAACCCCAAGACTGCGTCCGTGCAGCCTTCCGATCAGCCGCCGGTTTTGCTCTTGCATGGCCTGTTCGGCAGCCCCAACTCCTGGGGACAGCTGGATAATTTGTTGACTCAGCGCGGTGTCAACGTATTCGTCGCAGACTATGACTCCCTCGCGCCGATCGAAAAGAACGCTTGTGTGCTAGGCGATCTGATTGCCACTATTCTGGCCAACCCATTGATCAAGAAGAAGTACCAGACCGTAACCGTTGTGTCCCACTCCATGGGCGGGCTCATCGCCCGCGCCTATGTCCAGGGAATGGGGGCGTCCGGCATCTGTGCGTCGGGCTGGTGTGACTGGTTCGCGCCTGGTGCAGGCAAGTGCCCGTACGCAGGGAATATTGCGCGGATCGTGACCCTCGGTACGCCCCACGGCGGCGCCGATCTCGCCGACTGGGCGAGCGTGCTACTGGCGAGCGCTTCAGGGCTGTCAGTCGGGAACGCGACCAGCGTGCTGGCGCAGATGGCGCTGACCACGCCATCAGAGATGGCACAGAACTCCCCGTTTCTGACGGCACTCAATGGACAGCTACCCCTGGCGCTTGGGCCCGCGCCCGGATACGTTGCGCTGCGGGGCGAGTTTGACAAGGTGGTGACCGGCCTGCACGGCGCACTCACGGCAGCGCTGGCTTTGTCGCCGCCCCAAGGCCTGATCGATGAAGCCATTGTCCCTGGAGTATCCCACACGGGGTCGCCCCTCGAAGGCGCGAATACGCCCGGCATTGCTGCGGTTTCGAGTACGCAGCACCCGACCTGGCCATTTGTCTGCACAGCCCTCGACTTGGGCAACTGCTGTCCGTCCTCGGGGCTGGTCGGGCAGCCATGCAGCGTGATCAATGGCTACGGTGCATGTGCCGGCGTCTGGTCGTGTGCCGGAACGTCCGACACCTGCATCGGGACCGCGCCCAGCGCTGAAGGCTGCGACGGCATTGACAACGATTGCGACGGGCTAACGGACGAGAACCTGGGCACCCTGACGTGCGGCATCGGCGACTGCAAGCACGCGGTCAGCGCCTGCGTGGCCGGTCAGCCCGGTACTTGCACGCCCTTGCCGCCGAGCCCCGAAGTCTGTGACGGCGCCGACAACGATTGCGACGGCCTGACCGACGAGTCCGTCAACGGCTGGCCCGACGCGCCTGCTCCGGTGTTCGCCTTGACCTGGAACGCGAACAAACAACTGCTGCTGATGGCAGCCGGCAACGAACTACGCCACGTGGCCAGCGATGGCACCGGCAGTGGTGGACCGGTCACGCTCAACAACACGAGCAAAGGGGTGGCCGGCGTGGACATTGCCTGGAACGGCACCGTGTACGGCGTCGTGTGGGAGATCGGCCAATGGGAAAGTACGATGAACCACGAGGTGCACTTCCGCACCTTTGACGCCGATTTGAAGCCCGTGTCGGCCGACCTGAACCTCGGGTCCTGGCTGGCAGCACCGTCCGTCGCGTGGAATCCCGTCGCCGGGCAGTTCGGCGTCACCTGGGAGGACATCACGTGCTGCACGTCGCCCAAGCCGCAGGGCGTCTACTTTGCCGCATTCGGCAACGACGGCAGTACCAAGGTTGCTCCGCATTATACTGGACTGCCCTTGGGCGATCTGCACATTCGCTGGCTGAACGGCCCCGGCCGGTACATGGCGACCCAATACAAAGGGGGGATCTCCGTCTCCCTGTTCAAGCCGGATGGAGTGGTCGACGCATCCCTTGCCGAGCCTGCCGCAGACCTGGGCGGCACGGTCAGCGTCGCCGTGGATGCGAGCGGCTGGCAGGCCGGCATCGCCGCATCGTATGGGTCGGGCGGCCCAGGTGGCGCCGTCCCCTTCAAGTTTCGGCTGTTCAACGCCAAGGCGATGCAATTCGGTCCATCGATGCTTCTTGGCACCAGCGAGTTCGGCGATGGACCGTCAGGCGTTGCCTTCGATGGCAAGGCCTATGGCGTGCTGTGGGCTTCTATAGCTGCGAGTGGCGGAGCGACCTTCGCCGCCATCGACGCAGCAACGACGCAAATGACCGTGTCGCCCAAGGTGCTGCCCGGTCTTGGCGACAACAGCATGCCGACGCCGCTCGCCGCGACGCCGTTCGGTTTCATCGGGGCTGCCGACAGCCACCGCGCCGTCTTCTTTGCGCCGTGCCCGTAGAGAACACGACGGCGTCAACGGACCGATTCCATTTCGTTTTCGATTCGCCCTTCCTTCTGACGCCCTCGCAGCACAGCGTCGGTCAGGATGCGATAACGCACAGGAGCATGAATGGATGGCACTGGGCCCACGTCTTGCCAGCTTCACCGATCGCCAGCGCCGGCTCGCGGTAGAAAATGCCCCCCAACGTGCAAGCCGGTCAGAAATTGCCCCCCAACCAGTTTGCGCGCCGGCCCCGCTACCCCAACGCCCGCAATATCGCCTCGACGTCCGAGAACTTGTCGCGCGGGGCTCCGCGCCGCTCGCCGCGCGCCACCTCGATGGCGTCCAAGCGCTGCCAGTCGTCAAAGCTCACGTGCTGCACCTGCCGGCTCGCCAGCAAGGCCAGCAAGGCCTCCGGCGGCGGCAACGTCCGCGCTGCCAGACCATCGTGCACGGCGTCTTCCAGCGCCCGCTGGACCACCTCGGCCGAGCTCGCCTTGTGCGCGCCAATCAGCCCCTGCGGCCCCGTCCGCGCCCAGCCCACCACGTAGAGGTGCGGCACCGCCTCGCCCGTCGCCGGGTCAACCACCCGGCCGTCGCGACTGGGAATCCGCAGCGCCTTGCTATCAAAGGGAATGCCCTCGATCGGGTCGCCCGCGTAGCCAATCGCCGGTACCACCAGCCCCACCGGCAGCGTCTCGTGCTCGCCGGTACCCTTGGCCGCCACTTGACCATCGCTCCGCGCCTCGGGCCGATTCTTTTCGAGTCGCAGCCCCGCCACCGCGTCGTCCGCGCCCGCTTCCACCGCCAGCGGCGACACCCAAAAGCGCATGTGCAGCCGCCGCGGTCGCCCCACGAGCGGGCGCTCGGCCAGCGCCTGCAACACCTGCAGCACCTGCTTCTTGCCCGAATCCGCCGCCACCGCCGCCGCACTCGCGGGGTCCAGGTCCAACACCGCCGGATCCAGCACGATGTCCACGTCGTCCAGTTCGGCCAGTTCGCGCAACTCGGCCGCCGTAAACGCCGCCTGCGCCGGCCCGCGCCGACCCAGCAAGTACACGTCGCGCACCGCGCTCTGCTCCAAAGCCTGCAGCGCATGGCTGGCAATGTCCGTCTTGGCCAGGCCTTCGGGCGACCGCAGCAGGATGCGCGCCACGTCCACCGCCACGTTGCCGTTCCCCACCACCGCCGCGGCCGGCACGTCCAGGCGAATCCGCGCCGCGCGGTAGTCGGGGTGGCCGTTGTACCAGCCCACGAACACCGCGGCCGGCGTGCTGCCCGTGATGCCTTCGCCCGGCACGCCCATGCGCCGATCCGCCTCGTTCCCCACCGCCAAGATGACCAGATGGTAGTGCTCGCGCAGGTCGGCCAGCCAAATGTCTTTGCCCAGGCGGACGTTGCCGTAGAAGCGGAACGCCGGGCGCTGCGCCGTCCGCTCGAACACGCGGGCCACGCCCTTGATCTTGGGGTGGTCTGGCGCAACCCCGCCGCGCACTAGGCCAAACGGGGTAGGCAGGCGGTCAAAAATGTCGACGTGTACCACCGGCTCGGTCTGCTTCAGCAACGCCTCGGCGGCGTAGAAGCCGGCGGGCCCCGAACCGATGATCGCGACGCGCAAGGGGCCGACCCCAAGAGGCCTGGCAACTTCGGTCGACACGCTTGATTGTTCAATGACTTTGGACATGGCAGACCTCTTCGCGCAGACGCCGTGGCGCACCGGGCCGCCGGTAGTTTGACGCCATGCCGCGCCGCGTCAATTGCCTCTGGGCACGCAGTATCACGGCAACGTCGCGGCGCCCGCGGGCGACCGTCTGCGGAATTCGTTTGCGCGGCCTACCCCAACTGCGCGGGCTCACCCAGCGAGCCCCAGGTCCGGATGCTGACCCCCGGATTCGGTCCGGTTGTGCAGACACTGGCCCCGCAAGCCGACCCAGGGGTGCCCCGGTCCGGCACCGCGAGCACGCCTGATTGTGCTGCAAATTCAGCAGGGACTTGCCGTTGACCGGAATGCGGTCGCGGCGTAGTCTCGGGCACAGAGCCAGCCAGGAACGGTTGGGCGGGTGCGCTGTGGGCGATGCGGCGGGCAGGGCAGGGACGTTGCATACCGTGCGCTCCAAGTGGCTTTGGGCCCTGGTTCTGGCCGCGACGCTCCTTGGCACGAATCTGGTGGCCGCAGCCGCCCACGCCAAGACGGTGGTGACCGTCCTCTACTTCGACAACCGCTCGACCGACCCGCGCTTTGCCGACCTGGGCAAGGGCCTGGCCGACATGATGATCACCGACCTGGCCAAGGTGCCCACGCTGCAGGTCGTCGAACGCGCCAAGCTAGAGGCCCTGCTCAGCGAGCTCAAGCTGCAGCGCAGCGCCTACTTTGACCCGGCCACGGTGCAGAAACTGGGGCGCGGCCTGGGCGCCGAGTACGCCTTGGCTGGCTCGCTCGCCACGCTGCAGCCGCAAGTCCGCATCGACACACGCCTGGTTCGCATCGCCACCGGCGAGGTGGTCAAGACCGCGCATGTGGTCGGCGACGAAACGCATTTCTTCGAATTGCAGTCGCAGCTGGTGCAAAATCTGATCGATGGCTTGCAGGCTGCGCTCGAGTCCAAGCAGGGCGCGGAGTTGCGGGCCCAGCCCGTGCAGGTGTCGCGCGTGGAGCGCTTGGAGCACGCCGCGGCCTATGGCGCCGGCCTGGAACTGGCTGACCGCGGCGACGTCCAGGGCGCGTCGGCCGCCATGCAGAAAGTGGTGGAACTTGCGCCGCAATTCCAGCTCGCCAAAGACCGCTACCTCGAGCTGATGCGGCGCATCTACCAACTCAAGGCCGAGCGCGAGCGCGAGATGACCGAAGCCCAGCGGCAGTTGGTGGAGCACATCGAGCGCCATCTGCAGGGCTCCCCGCCGCAGGCCGAGGGTGCCGACGTCGAACGATTCTTCGAGTCCCTGCAAGCCGCGGCGCCGTGGTTCGGCTACCGCGTGCTCCGCGGCCAAGAACTCGTGGTGCGCGTATCGCAGCGCGTGGTGGCAGGCCGTCGCAATGACGCCGCCGCACTCTGGAAAACCTACGTGGCCAACCAGTGCCTGCTCGCCAACGAACTGGTCGGGTTTGCCCGCACGGCTGCCGCGCTGCAGGCCGCCGCGCCCCGCGAGCGCGTCAACGAAGTCCGTCAAATTACGGGCAACATCGCCGCCTTCTTGTTCCGCGGCAAACTGGACAGCGCCGATTTTGCCGCGGCGCGCGCCCTGGGCATCGCCGAGCCAGGCGAGGCGCGGTTTTCGCACCCGTCTGGCGTGGAACTGCAACTGGCGCGCGACATGCTCTACTGGGCCCCAGGCGAGGGGCTGGGTCACATGAGCGCCAACGACAAGTACTTGGGTGCGCGGCCAGCGTGCTTC
The DNA here is from genome assembly GCA_037441385.1 of Myxococcales bacterium. Classification (GTDB taxonomy): domain Bacteria; phylum Myxococcota_A; class UBA9042; order UBA9042; family UBA9042; genus SXRM01. Next base: position 27,113 of record JBBISH010000068.1, on the reverse strand, counting down.
GACCTGTCGGCGGGCGAGCTGGAGATGGGCCTGGGCTTGGCTGACCGCGCCGCGCTCGACAATCCCGCCAGCCTAGAGGCCGTCTTGCTCGCCGTGGACTATTGCCTGCTGCTGCACCGCGAGGCCGACGCCGTGGCGCGCCTACAGGCCCTGCTGGCACGCAACCCCAAGATGGCGACCGAAGATTTGGAGCGCGTGGAAAAGCGCGTGCGCGACCTGCTCGAAAACCGGGCCCACGTCGAGCGCCGCTGCGGCGACGAGCCCAACCCGGGTCGCCGCCCCAGCCCTGGGGTCATCTACGTCGTCCCAGGCCGTACCACCACGATTCAAGTCAGGTAGTTAGGGGCGCTACAGTCCGGTCCGCCAGCGCTCCACACCAGTCGCTGGATCAAGGCCCAGCGCCGCGCCGTCGGGGAAATCGCCCACCAAGGTCAACATGTCGCCCTCAAAAACAGCCAGCTGCAAGTGGCCGTGGCCCAAATCGCGCGTCCACAGCGCCTTGCCTTGGGCGTCCACGCGCGTCAGCAGCTGCTGCGCGTCGCTCGACTGCATCGACGTCTTGTGCAGCACCAGCACACTGGGCGGCCCAGGCAGCACGGCCGGCGACCGATCCAGGCTATGGATCGTCACGAATCCGCCCTCTAGGTAGGTATCGGCCGACTCCACGGCGGCGCTGGACTTGGCGCCCACCGGCAGGGCCCGCACGTGCCGGCGCCGTCCCTGCCACGCTCCAAAATCGAAGGACACCCCGCCCACCGCAGCCGAGTACTCCAGGTGCTTGGGCAGGGCAATCTCGACCGCCGACTTGATCGCGGCCGCGTCCGCCGCCACTGCCGTAGGTGGCGCGCCGCCCACGAGCCATGTCCGGCCATCGTTCGCCGTGACCAGTACCCGCTCGCCTACGACCTTGATCCAGCCCCCTTCGCCGTCCAGCCCGGAGGCCAGCTCGGGCAGTTGCTTCTTCAGCGCCGGCCACGAGGCCTGCACCTCCAACGTCGGCAGCTTGAGCAAGGCCAACTCACCCTTGCTGCGGCACCAGAGGTTGCCACCGGCCAACTCCTCGCAGCGCGGACGATAACTGTCGAGCACCTGCATCGCCTTGCGCTGGCCGCCCCGCGCGTCGATCAGGCTCAGGCGATAGTCGGTGTGGCCGGACCCCTTGGCCGAGTGGTTGATGCCCACCACCCCCAGCACGCCGTACGAGGTCAGGGCCACGCCGTCCAGCCGGTCGCTCAAGTGGCGATCCGACCAGTATTCCCAGCCGATGATGATGCCGAAGGTGCCACCCAGCAGCACCACCATCCCCAGGACCGTCATCAGCACGTCTGAGCTCGGCTTTTTCTTGTCGCCCTTGTCTCGGTTGCCGTCGACTCTGTTGCCGTCGACTTTGTTGCCGTTGTCTTTGTCGCCTTTCTGTTTGCCCATGGCGCCCGCCTCGCAGTGCCCCGATGCTGCGCGTCGGGACCGGGCAGGTCAAGCTTGGCCCAGCCGCGCTGGCTGCGGCGCCCGTCCGCCAGTGAACGGCGCCCACCCGGCGGGCGCGTAGCGGGCGGCGCGTCGCACAGCTGTATACCACGAACACCACGGAATTCAGGCTTGTACGGTCCCTATGACCCGGTCGGCCGTCCGCGAGAATCCGGCCGGGGACCGCGGTTCGCGCCCGCCCAAATCGCCTGGATTTTTGCACGGCCCCCAACCTTGAACTGCAACCAGGAAGTTGGTATACCGCCGCGCCTACTCAATGAGTCGGTGTGCAACCCCGCCTCGCCTGAGTTCGACCCCGCTGGCGCACGCCAGGCGCTTGGCGGGGGCGATCGCGATCCAAGCGCAATCGGCCCTGCAGTTTCGCTGCATTACGCCACTTCTGAACCAGCTGCCCATGGCCGCTGGCGCCACGGAAAAGCATGATGATGAACCAGCAAGTCACCCCGGTTCCGTCCCAATCCGACCGAACACCCAGGCGGACCTTCGGGCCCGGACCGGGGTCCGCGCCTGATTCTCGCCAGTTGCAGAACGATCTTGAGGGGTCGCCCGTGCGCCGATCCGGTGGCCCGCGCGTCCCAACCGACCTTGCCGATTTCTGCGGGCAAACCCGAACCAGCACGTATGGTGGGGGCCGCGTCGCCAGCCCAGTCGGGGCCGGGTCCGGGCCAAATCGCTCGACCGTGCGGACTTGGGCGGTCGTGGCCGCTGCGCTCGTGGGCGCCGCGCTGCTGGCCACGGGCTGCGAAGACGGACCCAACCAGACCCTGAAGCCGGCACCCAGCGGCGCTGCCGACAAGTGGAACGACGGCAAGACCAAAGGCCACGTCGACGATCAGGCCACCCAAGGGTTTGCCGCCGATTTTGCCGGCGGGGCCAACAAGCAGGAAATCTGCACCGGCGAACAGCGCGCCGCCCGCTGGGCCAAGATGGTCACCGAACCGATCCTGCCGCCCACCAAGGCCGCGGGCATCGACGGCGTGGGCGGCGACGCATGGACCGGGATGACCGTAGAGCAGGCCGAAAAGATCAACTGCCAAAGCGAGACCTACGGCGACCAGTTCGGCGACGGCACCCTGGTCAACGCCTGGGGTGACCAGGGCGAGGTCTGGATCAAGTACGACATTGCGAACCATAATAAAATTCAGTGGATTTCGCTGTGGCCGGGCTACGTGGGCAGCCTGGATTTCACGTCGCGCAACGGCCAAGACAAGTTCGTCATCCAGATCGGCACCCAGATCACCAAGAACGGCAAGAAATACCCGATCGACTGGACCGACCCGGCCAAGTTCAACGCGGTTGCGACCGAGATCGTCGACGCGCTCTTTGCCACCTATGCCCCGGACCTGCCTGCGGAAGACATCACCAAGGGCGGCTGCATCGGCAACGGTCACTGCACGCAGACCGTGTTCCCCGAGCAGGGCGCCCTGCGCATTTGGCCGCTCGGCCTGCACATCTGGGTCAACAACCCCTTGGCGCCACAGCCCACGCCGTCTACGTTCATGCGCATCGACATGCGCTTGCCGCGCGTCATGCCGTTCACCCTGGGCCGCCCCGAGCTCAAGCTGGACGCCGTGGGCCCCACCACCAGCATCAAGGGCCTGGGTGCCAGTCCGGGCAAACCGGGCAAGGACTGCACCATCAGCCTGGGCATGACCTGGCAGGCGCTGCTCGACGGCTGCGTCAACGTGACCGGCGACGCCAAGAAAGACGCGCTGAACTACAACAAGCTCACAGGCAACATCACCCACGACGCCGAGACTTTTGTGTTCGACTCGTCGGGCGTAGACGTGGACTTTGTCTCGAGCGCCCTGGGGCCCTTTGACGTGCTGCGCGATCAGGACCGGCCGGTGCCCGGCGACAAGGCCGCCCGGCTGACGTTCGACGCCAACACGCTGGGCCACTTTGCCAACGACTGGTCGGCCGACGACAGCACCAACGACCTGCACGGCTCGGGCGCGGTCTACTTTGAGTACGCCAAGCTGGTGCAGGCCGAGATCAACCGCCAGCTCCAGCTCGCCGATCCCGCAGCGCCGACTCACGAACTGGGTGACCCCGCCTGCCTGTGGCCCGACGACCTGAGTGGCTTTGACCCCAAGACGTTCGACTACGCCAAGAATTGCACAGGCTTTGAGGGCTTCGTCACTGCGATGCCCGCCGCCGCCACCGCCACCACCGCCAACCCGTCCAACCGCATCCGGTTGGGCGCCGCCGCGGGCCAAATCATCGGTACGCTGGGCCTCAAGCCCGGCAAGCCCTTGGCCGCGTTCTGCATGGACGCCACCGGCGATCTCCAGACCGGCTATGTCAACTGCGGCGCCAGCGATCCCTACGGCCGGTCCGGCTCGCTGTGGGACACCTCGTTCGACCGCGTCCGCGAAGTGCTGGGCAAGGGCGACGTGAACAACTTGCCGCCCGAGATTCGCGATCGCCGCTTCTACTTCAAGATGTACGTGTACGCGCTGCTCAAGTACATGATGGGCAGCTCGGATGGCCAAAAGCTCGACGTGGACGCCGTGCCGGTCGACGACAACGAGCTGTTCTTTGACTCGGAGGGCGCGGGTCAATACGAACTGGCCGAGTACGTGGACCGCCGCTTTGTCAGCGCCACCCAAGAGCCGCTGGACTTTGTGGTCAAGGCCGACATCCTGAACGGCACGCTGTACGACTACAATTTCGACCGCCTGCTCAACCGCGACGAGAAGGCCATCTACACCGCCCTGACCGAGAACAAGGGCGATCCGCCGGGCAAAGAAAACGACCCTGACCTTGACCAACGTTTTGGCAGCCCAGTGCTGGCCGGGGCGTACCAAGACACCGCCACCCGCACCGCCTATCAGTGTGCCACGGCCACTTGGAAGACCGACGCCGAGATGCAAGACACCGCCACCGCTTGCACCAACGACGTGGGCGTGGCCCAGCTGCCACCGCTCGATCCATTCTACGTAGCTGATCCTTCGGACAAAAATGCGCCGATGGTCATGCCGCTGCTGGCCGGCGGCAAGCCGATCCTGGCGCCCTACAAGGGGGCCTTTGCCGGCCGCTCTACGGTGTTCAGCTTGGGCAGCGACAAGTTGGAGATCCAGGCGACGTACCCCAACCTGCAGGCGGCCAAGGTCAAAATCAACACCAGCAGCGACCCGTACGACGCGACTTCTGCGCCCGGCACGCCCATCGAGGTCTTGGTCGAGCCGTGGGCGCCGCCGCAACCCGGTTACGGCTTCTTGTGGCCGCTCAACGGCCAGCAAGACAAGCTGGTGCAGGCCGGTCTGCTCGACTTCAGCGGCACCACCACCAGCTTCAACTTGCACTATCAACTGCCGGCCGGCGCGCCCGCCGACGGCACCGGGCCCGTGAACGTGATGGCGGTGGACTCCATCGACTTCTTGGGCGAAGTGTTCTTGTGCATGGACCCCTATACGCGCGATTTGCTGCACGTGGGCATGTACGACAGCGTCGCCACCGTGGTGGACTGGATCGACAAGCACCCCGGCGCGCAGCAGGCCTGTGGCCTGATCGTGCGCTACAGCCCGTACGCCAACTTCCCGGACTACGTCATCTCGACCGTCAACGGGGTGCGCATCGGCGTGACCCAAGGCGGTGGCTACGGCCGCGTCAACGACGCCTCGCTGTGGCTCCCCGGCGAGTATTAGAATGAACTGAGACTGTTAGCCTTTTGCGAGCGCCTGAGGGCGCCACAGGTCAACCGATGATGCGCACTTCTTCGTTTGTCGCCGCTGCCGCCCTGCTGGCCACGAGTCTCGCCGCCGGCTGCGTCGAAGACCGCCCGGCGCGCAACGCCGTCTTCAACGAGAATCAGTACCTGAAGAAGTCATTCTTGGTGCAGCCCGGCGAGGGCGGCCAGGGCGACCCGGGCTGGTTCATGAAGGCCACTGTGGTCGAGACGTCGACACCCAACCCGCTCGGCGGCGACGCCATCAGCCTGTTCTCGGGCATGGAAAGCGGCGGGCAATACGTGCGCTTCCGGGTGACGCAGAACAAGCTCGAACTCGTCAGCCTGCACGACCTCTCGGCCGAAACGCCTGGCAAAGTGGGCGAAGTGGTCAACAGCTGGCCGATCACCAACGTGGACCTGAAGTTCCACGTCAACCTGGACGGCGAAAACACCAACCTGTACGAAGAAAATCAAGAGCTGGACTGGCAGGTGCGCCAGTGGGTCAAGATCAACCTGGACAAGGCCGATGGCAGCGATGCCAAGGTGTTCGGGCCCTACACCACCTACGGCCTAGAGCGCTGCACCGACATCGGCCACGCCAGCAGCACCCTGGTGCCCGGCTCGTTCGTCCGCGATGAAACCACCGGCTACCTGCAGTGGACGGTCGAGACCAGCGTGGCGCTCAAGTGGGACGACCCGGCCTGCGTCGAGAGCTTTGGTCCGATGGGCTCGGCCGCCGCGCTGATCGGCAAGAACAACGTGACCTTCCGCATCCTGTACTCGCTGACGCGCGCCAACCCCAAGCCCACCTACCAGCCGCTGGAAGTGGGCGAAAAAGACCCGATCCACCACAAGTACGGGCCGATCACCTACCTGTCGGTGGCGCGCGACGCGAACTCGGGCTTGCTGGCGGGCCGCGAGTTGGTGATGCGCTTCGACCCCAGCAAAAAGGACAATGTCTGGTACTTCGCCCAGGGCTTCCCCGAAAACTACAAGGTCATCTTCAACGGGCCGGGCGGCGTGGCCGAGGGCACCAACAAGCTACTCGAGGCGGCCGACAAGGCGGCCAAGCTGAAGAATCCGACGGGGCCGGGCGTGCCGATGCGCATCACCTTCAAGAACTTTGACCAGGACCTGAAGAAGGGCGAAAAGCCGCGGCAATACGGCGATGTGCGCTACAACTTCGTGCGCTGGATTAGCGACAAGGACAGCCAGGACTCGTTTGCCGGCATCGCCCAGTTCGTGACCGATCCGCGCAGCGGCGAGACGCTGTCGGCCTCGATCAACATCAATGATTTTGCGATCAAGGACTACTACGTCCAGCGCATCGACTTCTACCTGCAGTCGGTCGGCGCCAGCTTGAACATCAACTCGCCCGATCCGTGGCCGGATCCGCCCAGCGGCGCGGCGTGCAAAGACGGCGACACGATGCCCATCGTGGACGAGCTGGTGGCGGCCAAGCACAACAGCAACTCGACCCTGATCGCCAAGATGCAGGAGTACATGCAAAAGCCGGTGGCCACCTTTGGCGCGCTGGGCACGCAGGACTTCATCGCCAAGCAAGACGACGACTTCTTGCACGCCTACTACGCGATGCTGCCGTACTGGGTGTATGCCGATCCAGAGATGAACATGTACGTGACGCCCGAAGGGCAGGGCGGCGTGTACGGCCCCGGCGAGCTGTGGAAGTCGTTGGCCCAAGAAGCGGAATTCCACAAGCAGGCCGGCGCGATCGACAAGGGCCTGTCGCCGGTGGCCGGCATGAGCGGCAAGGACGGCCTGCAGCAAAGCGCGGCGTTCCTGGCTCAGTGGCGCAACCTGACCGTGAACCACCGCGACCTGGGCCTGCTGACCCAGCGCGCCCATGCCGCCCAAAAGAAGGACGCGCCGGCCGCGTTCTCGTTCTTGGAGCTGATGAAGCACGACGCGCGCCACTGCGTGGTCGACGCCAAGACCGGCGCGGGTCACTGGGAAACCAAAGAAGAGTGGACCGAGCACTTGATCACCAGCTACTGGTCGCAGGTGATGTGGCACGAGTTCGGGCACGTCATGGGCCTGGAGCACAACTTCATGGCCTCGGTGGATCGCAACAACTTCCCCACCTATACCGATGCGCAAAAGCAGAGTCACATCGGAATGTATTCGTCGTCGGTGATGGAGTACAACGCCGCGCCGGACCGCGTGTTTTGGTCGCCGGGCTGGGGGCCGTACGATGCCGGTGCGATCGCCTGGATCTACGCCAACACCAAGCCCGCGGGCGCCGCCGGGACCGCCGTCTCGGGCCAGTCGAGCGCCACCGCACCGTGGGCCGATCCGCTGGGCTTTGACAGCAAGGGCAACGAGACGCAGTTCTTGTACTGCTCGCATCAGCACTTGCGCTACACGCCGTTGTGCCGGATGGGCGACTCGGGCACCACGCCCAGCGAGATCATGGCCAACGATATCGACCGCTACGAGTGGCAGTACAAGTGGACGAACTACCGCGTGTACCGCAAGTTCTGGGATATCCACGCCTATGCCGACATCCCCGCGGCGATGATCACCGACATGCGCCGGTTCATGTCGATGTGGCTGTTCGACTGGGACCAAGGCGACATCGTCGACGACATGCGCCGTATCGGTGTGCAGAATCCCGATCCCAAGGGCTCGGACGTGGACTACTACGACCAACTGGCCAACAAGTTCAGCAAAGAGATGTCGGTCGCCAACCAGATGATGGCGGCATTTCACAAGGCCGTCATTCAGCAATCGGCCGGCGAGCGGCCGTTCCGCACCACCTACGACAAGTACTACGGCGACGTCACCCAGCAGGGCATCATCTTGGACAAGCTCTTTGCCATGCAGAGCTTTGTGGGCCTGTGGCCGACCGACAACTACGACGTCAACCAGGCCGGCGCCTGGATCGCCAGCTACGCCTATTCGCCCGACACCAGCTACGAGACCGTGGCCGAAGACGCCGTGACGTCGATGATCGGCGGGCAGTACGACGTGTTCCCGTACTTCAAGCCCCTGGCGCTGGCGCAGTTCGCCATGGACACCCACGACCCGGCCTTTGGCGGCCGCTACGAGGTTCGCGATTGGATTGGCGGTCAAGTGTTCGATCGTGAACAGGATTTTCTGGACTACTTCCGCGCGGTGGCGGTCAAGCACAAGTTCCCCGGCTGCCCGGACCTGGGCACCTGTACCTACGACCCCAAGCTGGTGCAAGAGAACAGTCAAGACGTGTACCACAGCGATTCGTATAATGAATTTTCGGCGCCGGACGGCAAGCGTTGGGCCTGGGCCTACATCCCCAGCCGCAACCAGTTCATCGCGGTGGATCATGACCGCAACATCGCCGCCTACCTGGTGGTGCGCGCCTACAACGCCGACGTGGTCAACCAACAAGACGACGGCGCCTATCCTGGCTCGGTCTTCGACTACGAGTTGGAGATGAAGTACATCTTGGACGCGTTCACGTACTACAACTAGGCGGCCATGGCGCATTTCACTTTCAACATCGAGCACTTGTTTGGCCTTGGCCGCTGGCTTGTGCTGGGCGCGCTCGCGGTGACCGTCATCCCCGAATGGGCGCTGGCCGATCCAGTGAGCGAGGCGCCGGCCGACGCCACGCCGCGCGTGACGAGCACGGACCACGCCCCAAAGGCGCGCAAGTCCTGGGAAGTCGGCGCGACGCTAGAGAGCCATGCGCTGCTGATCCGCAACGATCTGCAGGGCGCGGCCAACAACAAGCTGGTCAACTTCCTGTTTCTGTACGGGCGCTGGCAGCCCACCTCTCACGACGCCATCGAGCTGCGGACCTATGTCTACGAGCGTTTCTTGGCCGATCCCGGTGAGACCGGCGTCCGCAGCGACGACACGGCCCTGGTCTATTTCCACTACTTCGACCTGCCCAACAACTGGAAAGCGCGCGTGTACGGGGCTCTGACGGCGCCGACGTCGTTTACTGCAGAGAAGATGAGCCTTTACACCGCGCCGCGCTTGGGCGGGGCGCTCTCCTGGCAGTACGGGCCGCTGCAACTGGAAGCGATTGGCTTTGGCGAGACCTTCTGGGTCAAGTACGGCCAGATGGCGGGCGGCAACCCCAACCCGCAGTGGCACGTCGCCGGAATCCTCAACGCCGAGGTGCAGTTGCCCAAGCTGCCGCTGGTCCTGGGCGGCTCGCTGGTCAGCCACCGCTACTGGTACTACCCGGTCGGCGGGCCACCCGCCAGCGCCGAGGCGTTCAACGGCGCCGTGCAAGACCGCCAGTTTGCCAGCCAGCCGATGCAAGGCGCCTACGGTGCGCAGCTGTTCACGCGCTGGGACATGCCCAAGCTCGCTGGAATCGCGCCGGATTTTACCGTGGCCTACGCTCAGGGCGACAGCACGCTGGGCTATACGTCGACCCTGCACGACGGCCTGGTGCACAGCTACGTGTTTTGGCGAACTTCGTCGCAGGTGTACGCGGCGTTGTCGGCGAAATTCTAGAGGCCTCGCCTGCGGCTCTGTTGCGTGCCCTGCGGCGTTGACGTGCCCTGGGCGCGTGTGTAGCGTTGCCGCGACACGCCAGCTCAAACAGCACGTGCGTTTTGCGCTGGCGCAATCTCTACGCGGGCGGCACCGGCCCAACGCGAGCCCGGTGCGTCGCCCCCCGTCGCAGAGGGATTGGCATGGACATCCTGACCGAACGCTACGTAGAGCCGCGCATCGTCAGCCGATTTCGCGGCTGCTTGCTCGCCGGCGCCTGTGGCGACGCCCTGGGCGCTCCGCTGGAATTCCTGAGGCGCGACCAAATCCTGAAAGCCCACGGACCCGGCGGCGTGCGCAACTACCTGCCCGCCTACGGCCGCCTGGGCGCCATCACCGACGACACGCAAATGACCCTGTTCACGGGCGACGGCCTGCTGCGGGCGTATGTGCGCAGCTGCGAGCGCGGCATTGGCCCGGTCTTTGCCTCCGTAACGGCCAACGCCTACTTGCGCTGGTTGCGCACGCAGGGCGAGCGATCCCCGGCCGAAGTGACGGGCGAGGATCCCGGTTGGCTCCTGGGCCACCGCGAGCTATTCAACCGCCGCGCCCCGGGAAATACCTGCCTCAGCGCTCTGCGCCACGCGCGCAGCCTGGGCGCGCCGGCCAGCAACACGAGCAAGGGCTGCGGCGGGGTCATGCGCGTAGCTCCGGTCGGATTGCTCTACGCCCAGGCCACTTCCATGGTCCCGGACGCCCAGGGCGAGGCCTTCCAAACCGCCTGCGACCTCGCCCACCTGACCCACGGTCACCCGTCTGGCTACCTCAGCGCCGGCGCGTTCGCCGTGCTGATTTTCGCCCTGGTGCGCGGGGAGAGCCTGGAACGCGCCCTGGATCAGGCCCTGCGCGCCCTGTTGCCGCACGAAGGGCACCAAGAGACCACGGCGGCGCTGGAGCGCGCCCGCGCGCTGGCCGAGTCGCGGCCCATGGACCCCGAGGCGCTCAAGCTCTTGGGCGAAGGGTGGGTGGCAGAAGAAGCCTTGGCGATCGCCGTCTACTGCGCGCTGTGCGCCCCCAACTTGGAAGAAGCAGTGGTGCTCGCGGCTAACCACGATGGGGACTCGGACTCCACGGCGGCCATCGCCGGCAACCTGCTAGGGGCGCGCGACGGCGTCGACGCAGTGCCGCCAGCGTGGCTGACCGACTTGGAGTTGCGCGACGTGATCTCGGACATGGCCGACGATTTGGCTACGTTTCCGCTGTGGTACGCAAGCGACCACGTCGGCGAGGTGCTGCCAGGGTACTATTGGCGGCGCTATCCGGGGTTCTAGGAGCCTGTCGGAGATTCTCTCTAAGTGCCTGAAATTACGCGTTTGCTTCGACTTGAGACTTCAATAATTTCATATCATTATACGACATCGCTTCAGTTGGTCCGACACGCTCCTAGTTCGTGCCACTTGCTGCTGTGCGAGAGAGACGCGCCGAATTCCCGCCACGATGGGCGCCTCCCTCCCCGCGCGTGCCTTTGGTCGACGCCAATTCAGCAGGAATTCCATGCGGAAGTCGCCGGTCACCCCAAGCTCTTCCCCAAAGCCGCCGCGTCGTGACAGCTTGGGCCGCCTGGGTGTGAACTTTGCGCAAGCTGCCGGCAACCAAGTCCACGCAGGCAAAATCGCTGAGTTGACACCTACCAGAGCGAGGCGATCATGGGCGCATGTCGACGAGTCCCTTGGCGGCAAGTTTGGGCGATAGGCCGGGTGATGGCAGCGCTCGGCCTGGGTGCCGGTTGGCAGGGCTGCAGCAGCGAAGCGCCGGCCAAGCTGGTATGCAGCGACCCGAATCCGTGTGTGGCCGCGTTCGAATTCAAGGGTAAGTGCGCACACGTGCCGCTTTCCGGGCCGGCGTGCGTGATCCCTGCAACCGCAATGGCGGGAATTTGTGAAGCGGGGGGCTGTGCAGGCCCGGCCTGTCACAACGTGACCTGCGACGACGGCAACTCTTGCACTGTGGACACATGCGACCCGGCTACTGGGAAATGCGTTGCCGAGGCGGCGCCCGATGGCCAAGCGTGTACCAAGACAGTCGCGGGCTGCATGGTCCAAGAGGGCAAGTGCGCGGGCTCGGTGTGCGACGACAGCGGCGTCCAAGTCACCTCGTGCGACGACGGCAACCCCTGCACCGACGACAGTTGCAGCTCCGAGAGCCTCTGCGTTCACATTCCGGTCGCGGCGGGGACAAGTTGTGCAGACCCACTCGTCAGTCAAAGTCAATGCCTTGTGGCCAATTGCGACAGCGCCGGGGTGTGCGAAACGTCGTCACTGGCTGGCCAGGCATGCTCGCTCTCGGCCGCCGACGCCGGACCATGTGTGAGCGGGATTTGTGGCGAGACGGGGGCTTGCCAGAAGGTAGCGCTGAGCGGGCAAAGCTGCACACCTCCAGGGGCGAACCTCGGCCCCTGCCAGGGCGGTGTTTGCGACGCGACCGGAACCTGCACGGTCAAAGGCTTGGTCGGCAAACTGTGCGAAGTCACCGCGGGGTCTGGGGCGACCTGTGCGCAAGGCGCGTGCGACGCAAGCTTGGTGTGCCAGCCCAAGACGCCCAGCGCAGTGGCGCCATGCGACGCCGACACGGGCTGTGCGCCCAAATTCTGCACATCCAACGGCATCTGCAAGCTCAACACGCCACCCAACAGCCAACCCTGCTTCTCTCCCTGGTACACCAAACTTCCCTACGTTGGCGTGTGCAGCGGCGGCCAATGCAACCCTGTGACCTACTGCGACAGTGCAAAGAAGGACTTGTTCGAGAATCCGTGCATTTCCGTGTCCCTGGATCCCGCGAGCGCCTGCACCACCACGGTCAAAACGGGCGCGCCGTGCACCGTGCCCCCGGCCGCCCGCCTCCCGTGCTTCAGCGACGCGGGAGTATGCGACGCGGTGGGGTTGTGCGTCCCCGTCAGCCCAGACGTTGGCGCGCCGTGTACCATCGACGAATGCCGAGCGGGCGTATGCGCGGCCGATGGCAGCTGCGCGCTGGTGCCCAAGACCGGCAGCCCGTGCTACAAATACTGGGACTTGGGCCCGTGCTCGACCCAGCAATGTGGCGCGGATGGCGAGTGCCACATAGTTGCCAAAGACCCCTCGCTGCCGTGCAAGCTGGCGAGCCCATGCCGGCAAAAAGCCGGGCATTGCGACGGCGTCGGAACGGGCAGCTGCACCAGCGAATTGTTGCCGGCGGGGACGGATTGTTCCGGAGATCTCTCGGTTTTTGACCGGAGCAACACGTGCACCCAAAAGGCTTCGTGCGCTGCCGACGGTAGCTGCGTCGTACAGATTACTCCGGGCACCGCGTGCTCGTCCGAATGCACCTTCTGGGGCACCTGCGCCGCCGATGGCGCATGCGTAGGCAAGTCGAGTTGGGGACCCGGCACCCCTTGCCTGACGCCGTGCGGCGGGGTGGGCAAGTGCCAAGCGGGCGACGGCCGGTGCCACGGTACTCCAGGTGTGTCGTGCTCGGTGGCCGGCGACACCTGCGCCGACTGCGTCTGCAACAGCGACGGCCTGCCCGAAGTCAAAAGCAGCAAGCCCGACGGCACGCCGTGCTCGACCAGTTGCATGGACTACGCCCGGTGCGTCCACGGCGCGTGCATGGGCGCACCGTCGCCTGGCTCCTGCTACTCCGGCCCATGCAAGAAAGACGTGTGCTGCGCCGAGATCTTGCTCCAGCCCAAAGTGGATGCGGGGTATTCCGGCAGCCCCCTGTACAAGTTCCTCCCCACGGGGTGTTTTTCGTCGCCCGGCGCCGGAGCCCCGTCCAACGGCTGCGGCTCCGTTGCCCTCGAAACCTCGATGAGTTGCTCGGGTTATTCCTGCATGGGGTACTCCGCGTACTGCAATGACGGGGACTGCCTTTGGGAAAAAGCGGCGGCACCTTATTGCTGGGATACGAGCCCTGACTCTGGCGACAAGGAAACGCAAAAGCTGATGTGCGAGGCCGACGCCAGGTGCGCGGCACCGTACACCTACGACCTCCAATTCCATCAATGCAATGTGGCCAAGTTCGGCACCTGGGACAAGGCCACCGCCAAGCCCACCTACAAAGACACGAGCAGTCCGGTAAAGGGGTGCATCGGTGCCGACGTGACTTGCCTGCACGGCCAATGCGTGCTCGCCAAGCCGTGATGCGACGGGGTAGGGAATGCCCGGCGGCGGATCGTTGGTGAGTGCCGGCCGATTCGCTACACTGGCGGCTGGGGTGCGGCACTGTGGGCCGCCAGGTGTTCCGTTGGGCCAAGTTCTGCTCCTTGTTGCCGGGGTGCTTCTGCTGACTGGCGGCTGTCAACCGCCCGGGCCCACGGGGGGCGCCGCCTGGATCGTCCCCGACGCCGAGACCGAGACCGCGCCTAGCGCCGACGCCAGTCTGACCCCCGCACCCGATGTGCCACCGCCGCCTGGCGACAGCACTGCCCTTGCCGACGCTGCGGTTGCCGCCGATACCCCGGTGGCCAGCGCAGACGTCGCCGCGCCGCACCTGCGCGACTGGCAGGTTTTTCCGGCCATCGCCCAACGCGGTCTGCCGGCCGACCTGTGGTTCCTGGGCGATGTCCATGGCGACGACAAACGCCTCCGCAAGCTGTTGGCGGCCAATGGTTTGGCCAGCGACGCCGGCCCCAGCAGCAGCCAGTGGCTCGCCGGCACGGCCGTACTGGTGTGCGTGGGCGACTTGATCGACAAGGGTTCGGACAGCTTGGCGGTCCTTGCCCGCTTGCGCTCGCTGCAGGCGCAGGCTGCCCAGCAGGGCGGCGAGGTGATCGTGACCTTGGGGAATCACGAGGCCGAATTCCTTGCCGATCCGCTGGGCAGCAAGACGCTGGAGTTCCGCGCCGAACTCTTGGCCAAAGGCTTGGATCCGGCGGCGGTGGCCGCGGGGAGTCAAGAGCCGGGACCGTGGCTGCGGCAGCTCCCGCTGGCGGTGCGCCTGGGCGACTGGTTTGCCTGCCACGCCGGCAACACCCACGGCCTCTCGATGGACCAGCTGACGCAAGCCTTGCAGACCGGCCTGGACAGCGACGGCTTTGCTTCGACCGTCCTGCAGGATCCCAACTCCCTGCTGGAGGCCCGCCTGGACCCGCCCTGGTGGCAAGGCGGCGCCAGCAAGCCCAAGGCGGCCCTGCAGGCCAACCTGACCGCCTTGGGCGTGGCCCACTTGGTCCAGGGGCACCAGCCGCAAGAGATCGTTTTCAGCGACGGCAGCAAGCGCAAGGCGGGCCAAATCTACCAGCGCTGGGGGCTGATTTTCTTGGTGGACGCCGGCATGTCGCAAGCGGTGGATGCCAGCCAGGGCGCACTGTTGCATGTGCAGGGCAGCAGCGCCGAAGTCCGCAGCGCCGCTGGCGAGGCCACCGCGCTGTGGCCTTGAGTCCTTGCCTGCCTTACCGGATGCCGACAGTGGTCACGGTTCGGCCCCCTCACCCGGCCGGCGTTGCCGTCCACCCTCTTCTGCCCTGGAGGTTGTTGCATAAGGGTCGAATTCGGGTGCTTTCGCCGTGCAACCGATTGAATGTATTGGCGTCAGAATTCTGCGAACATACCTTTGCAACAGTCTCTGAAGTGGGCGAGGGGTAAAGGGAAATTGCATTGCCCCTGGCCCAAAGCGTTGGGAGAGGGTCCCCGCGGTGAGCGAAGCGAGCGAGTGGCGCCAGCGGCGCCGGGAGAGCGGGGCAGACGCGGAAGGCGGCGGGGTGAGAGCCAAGTACCAATGATCGCACAGGTTTTCACCGCATTTACGGCACTGGTAGCCATCCGGTAAGGCCCGATGAATTGCCCGAGTTTTCGATCCGCTTCAGCCCGAACCGGAATCAGCCCTGGCGCCCAACCTGCCGTCGCACCGCCTACCCTTGCAGCGCCGCGACCAACGCTTGCGCCACCACCCGCACCCGCCGAATGTCCAGGGCACTGCGCGCAGCCACGATGTGCATGTTCGCTTGCGCGTGGGGCCCCAGGTCGAGATCCAGCGGCACCAAGCGGTGCTGTGCGTAGCGGTGGCTCGGCAGGCCACTGATCATCGCCCCGATCCCGGCCTGACAGGCGGCAATTTGCACCAGAAAGTCGTTGGAGGTCAGCGCCGGGGTAAAGTCGGCAACCAGTTGGTGCAGCTGCGGATTGGGCGGCAAGTGCTGCCACGGATGCGCCCAGGCGATCCAGCGCACGTCGGCCCAGCGCGGCTGCGGCGGCAGCTGGTCGCGGTAGTGCGGCGCACAGACGGCCGCCACCCGGTACGAGACCGTCGCCACGTTGATCAGGTCACTGTCCGGCGGCGCCGGCCGCACGCGGATCGCCAGGTCGGCCTGATGGCGGGCCAGATCGACGAACTCGACCTGTGCGTTAACTTCTAACGAGATTTCAGGATATTGCCGCCGCAGATCGACCGCAAACGGCACGACGAATTCCACGGCCACTCCCGGCGGACAGGCCAGCCGCACGACGCCGCGCACCCGCGGATCGCCCTGCTGCGACAAGCGCGACCATTCTCCCGCCGATTGCGCCATCTGCCGGGCCGGGGCCAGCAACTGCTCCCCAGCCTGAGACAGCTGCGCGCCAGCCACGTTGCGCAAGAAAAGGCTTTGACCAACGCCATGTTCCAAGGCCTGGAGGCGCCGCGTCACCGTGGGCTGAGTCAAGCCGAGCCGCCTGGCCGCCGCCGTCAGGCTGCCCGTTTCCGCGATGGTCAAGAACAGCTGTACATCGTCCCACTGCATACCGCCAACCATACGCAGATGTATGGCTCGATGTCAATTCTGCCACTTTTGATACGCCAGCAACTAGCTATGCTGAAGAAGAGGCGGCTGGAGTTGCCGCCCGGGATGTTGAAGATGCTCAAGTTGTCATGGATTCTTCCCCTGGTTCTCGCGGGTTGTGCAACGACGTCGCTGCCGGTACGGCGGGCCGAGCTTGGGGAGCCGCGGCGGACGGCGGATCTGCTCGCCGTGCTGGACACGCCGGGACCGCTCGCGGCGGGGACGGTCAATTCCGGCGACTGGTCGGTGCCGCTGTCGGGTCTGCTGAACCTGGACGACCCGCAGGCCAAGGCGGCGGGGCTGAGCGACCGCGATGAGCCAATTCACGTCTATTTCCATTGGATTGTGCACCCAAAGTACGGGCTGTTCGTGATCGACAGTGGCCTGGAGACGGCGCTGCGCGACGATCCCGACCATGCGGCGTTGCGCGGGTTGGTGGCCTCGTTCATGCACGTGGACCGGATGAAAATCCACAAGCCGCTTGGCGAGTTCTTGCGCGAGCGCGGCCAACCACTGGCGGGCGTCCTGCTGACCCACATGCACACGGATCACGTGGCGGGCATGCCGGATGTGCCTGAAAATACACCTGTGTATGTGGGTCCTGGCGAGGCCAAAGAGCACAGTGCGCAGAATCTGGTGGTCCAAGGCGTGGTGGACCGGGCGCTGGTGCACGTGCACGAAGTCCGCGAGTGGCCGTTTGCCGCCGATGCCGACCGCCGCTTTGCCGGCGTGCTAGATGTGTTTGGCGACGGCAGCTTGTGGGCCCTCCACGTCCCTGGGCACACGCCGGGCAGCACGGCGTTCATTGCCCGCACCGACAAGGGCCCGATCCTGTTCACCGGCGACTGCTCGCACACGACTTGGGGCTGGCAGCACGGCGTAGAGCCCGGCAGCTACACGGGGAATCAGCAGCAGAATCGGCAGAGTCTCGCGGCCTTGCGGCAGTTGGTGCAAGAGCATCCCGCGATGCAGGTGCGGTTGGGGCATCAGGAGTGATACGCACCCCACCTGATTCGCGCCTGTACGGCTTTTCTGACCCGTTCTGCAACTGGCGAGAATCAGGCGGGGACCCCGGTTCGAGCCCGAAGAATTGCCCGAGTTTTCGATCCGATTCGGACGGAACTGGTATGACCCGGTCTGCAACCGGCGAAAATCAGGCGGGGACTCCGATTCGGGCCCGAAAGATGGCCCGAGTTTTCGATCCGATTCGCACGGGACCGGTATCCGTCTGAATCTGATGAATTATCAACATTTCTGGCCGGTTCCAACGGATCCCGCGTCAAAGCTGCAGGATGCGCCAACGCACGCTGGCTGGGCTGCTGGTCGTGGTCGTCCAGCCCAGCGCCACCGCGCCGCCCGGCAGGCCTGCGGCGGTGGCTCCGTGTTGTTCCCCAGTCATGATGCGGTTGACCAGCTGCCGCGGGCCCAGGGGTTGCCCCATCAAGTTGACCAGCACCACTTGTTCGCCGGTGGCCCCGCTGATGTCGGTGCCCCAGCCGCGGAACAGCAGCGCATAGCGATCGGCACCCGCGGGCGTCAGCGCGCATTCGGTGCGCGAGGCCGCCACGGGCAGGGGCACGGCGGCCTCGGGTCCAAGCGGCGCCAGGGTGTCGGCGTCAAACGGTCGGCACAGGATGCGCCACGCCAGGCCCTTCGGCGCCTGGTCAGCACTGTGCCAGCACGCCAACAGGGCGCTGCCGATGCTGGCCATGCACACGCCCGCTTGATCGCCGCCTGTGGTGGTGTTGGCCGTGACCTCTTTGCCCAGCGCTTTGCCGTCGCTGCCCACGCGGCGCATGCCGATCCCGTAGCCGTCGACGTCGCTATTCTGGCCGTGCCACGCCACCACCCAGCCCGACGGGCTCGCCGCCAGCATCGGCCGCAGCTGCGACCCTGTAGTAGCGGTGTTTACGGTCGCAACGGCAGAAAGCAGAGTCCCGGCGGTATCGTACACGGCCGCTTGGATGTCCTCTTGGCCGCTGGGGCCGTTCTGCCAGGCCGCGAGCAAGTGCCCGGCGGCGTCAAAGGCCACGGCGGGCCGCAACATGGCGCCGGGGGTGCCGGCCAGGGTGACCGACTTGATCAGGGCCTTGCCAGTGCTGTCGAATGTGCGGAACTGTGAGCCCACGCCGCCAACCTGCCACGCCACGGCGATGGTCGAACTGTTGGCCGCAATCGCAGGGATGGTGCGGCTTTGGCTCAGGTCGTCCACCAAGAACTCGGGCGCCAAGTCCTGGCCGGACTGGTCCATGATGCGCATGTGCAGCTCGGAGGCACTGCCCGCCACGGTGGGCGTCTCGGCCCAAACCGCAGCGATTGACTGGCCTTGCACGGCGAGCTTGGCGCCCACTTGCGCATTGGAGGCGGTAGCGGCCAGCGGACGCTCGATCGCGCCGGGCAGCGCATTGTCGCTGAGACCAAAGCGTCGCCGCCACACGTGCCCGGCCCCGTCCAAGAACACCACCATGTAGCCGCCCGCGTCGTCGCCCGCCACGGCCGGGGCAAATTGATCCCCGCCATCTTGCGCATTGACCACCGCCGCAGCGGCCGCCCACGACTTGCCCGTGGCCGCCAGGCGCCGCGCCATCACCGTCTTGAGGATGGGGCCGGCATTGTCGGTCCACGTCACCACCACCTGGCCGTTGCTCAGGCCGGCGATGCCGCCCACCAGCTGATCGCCAATGGTCTGCGTGTTGACGGTCAAAGGCGCCGCGGACTTTGCCGCACCGGTCGCGTCGTAGGCCATGATTCGAACGCCAAGACCGTTGCCGTCGCCGCCCGCTTGACTCCAGGCCACGGCAAAACCGCCGTCGGTCGTTGCGGCGACCTGTGGTCCGCTGCACACGGCGGTGCCGCAGGCTGCCACCACGAACGGTGCAATCTTGCCGGCCCCGGTCTTGTCCACCACCCGGACGTAGACGGAGTCGAGCGGGTTGTCCCATGCGCCAGGGTCGATCCAGGCGTAGGCGATACGGTCGGCCGACGATCCCAGCAACAGCGCCGCATCCCCTTCGTCTGGGTGCACTTGCGCGTTGAACGTATTGATACTTTTGGCCGCCCCAGCTTGCAGCGATGCGGTCGCCGGCAGCAGGTTGATGCCGATGCTCGGCGCGGGCGTGGGCCACTGCGGCAGGTCGGGCAGCGTGCCTACCTTCCAGCCAAAAACCGTAGCCAGGCTGCCGTCTTGCAGAATCATCGGCTGGTAGTTCAGCTCCGACAGCCACGACCCGAGCGAGGCATAGTCCGTCGAAACGGTGATCGAGAATTGCAGCGTCTGCAGCGCCGCTTCGGCCACCTGGGCGCCGTTGATGTCGAATTTGCGGGCATAGATGGGACCCAGCTTGGACGTACAGTTCATGACCTTGGAGCACATCTGGCTGTTGACGCCGTGGGCCAGCGCCACCACTTGGCCCTTGGCGTCGGCGGCCAGGGTGTGCTTCAGTCCCGGCCAGTTCTGCGTCTCGGCCCCGGCGGGTGCCAAGCCCACGAGTTCATTCTCTAGGCTCAAACTGGAAGAAATCCAACGAGCTGCCGCTTGTCCGGCTGCCGCGCCGCGCCACGACACCACAAAGCGTCCTTGGCCCACGTGGGCAATCGAAGGGGCGCCGTTGCTGGCCGCCACGTGGCCGGTGTCGACCCGTTCCTCTTCGCAGGCGCTGGCCGTCCCCTGGCAGACGCCGCCGCTGCAGGTGTCCACGGTAGTGCAAGCGACGCCGTCGTCGCAGAAGGTGCCTTCTGGCTTGAACTTCTTGACGCAGGTCACGGTGGCCTCGTCGCAGCTGCCGTAGGTGCAGCCCACGCCCAGGCCCGTGCAGTCCTTCATCGTTCCTTTGCAGCTGCCCTTGCCGTCGCAACTGTCGGCGCTGGTGCACTTTTGGCCGTCGCTGCAGGCTGTTCCGGCGCTGCTGGGCGAGACGTCGCAGGCACCGCTGACCGGGTTGCAGGCGGCGACTTTGCAGATGCCTGGCGAGGTGCACGTCACCGGCTTGCCGCCGATGCATGCGCCGGCCACGCAGCCTTCGCCGGTGGTGCAGGCGTCGCCGTCGCTGCAGGGTGCCCCTACCGCGGTGTGCACGCAGCCCTTGCTGCTGCTGCATGAGTCGGCGGTACAGACGTTGCCGTCGTTGCAGTCCAGCGCGGCGCCGGATGTGCACTTGCCGGCCAGGCATAGGTCGCCGTTGGTGCAGGCGTTTTCGTCGCTGCAGCCCGCGGCGTCGACCAAGACGCTGCCCGGCTTGGTGGCGCAGGTGGCGTAGGGGAAGTTGACCTTGTCGCAAATCAGCGTGCCGTCGCAGAGATCCGTGTTGTCCAGCGCGGCGCAGTCCGCGTCGTCTTTGCACTGGCACAGGTTGGCGCCGGCCTTGCAGCCCCCCTTGCCGTCGCATTGATCGCCAGCGGTGCACGGGTCGGCGTCTTGGCATGCGCTGCCGGCGGCCACGGGAGTCATGGCGCATTTGCCGCTGGCGGGCTGGCATTGGTTCACCGAGCACGCGGTGTCGTTGACCGACGGGCAGGTGATCAGGGTGGCCGGATTGACCGCGCACTCGTGGGTGACCATGTCGCAGTACAGCGTGCCGTTGCAGGGATTGCCGTCCTCTTTGTTGGCGCAGTCGGCGTCCTTGATGCACACACATACCGAGGCGGCGGCCTTGCACTCG
The DNA here is from genome assembly GCA_037441385.1 of Myxococcales bacterium. Taxonomy (GTDB): domain Bacteria; phylum Myxococcota_A; class UBA9042; order UBA9042; family UBA9042; genus SXRM01. Next base: position 6,055 of record JBBISH010000068.1, on the reverse strand, counting down.
CCCGTTTGGCAGGTGTCGTTGGGCGTGCAGGTGGTGCCGTCGGCGTCGCAGGTTGCGCCATCGGGCAGGGCGACCATGCCGCACAGCCCCGACTTCTTGTCGCAAGTGTTGACGCTGCATTGCGTATTGTCGGCGGTGGGGCAGATGACCACGGTGGCCGGGTTGACCTTGCACGCCGCCGCTGCTTTGTCGCAGAACAGCTTGCCGTTGCACAGATCGCCGTCCTCGGCCTTGGCGCAGTCGCTGTCTTGCACGCATTGGCACACGTCGGCGCCGGCCGTGGAGGTGCAGACACCGCCTTCGCAGGTCTCGCCCTGGGTGCACGTGTCGCCGTCGTCGCAGGCCAAGCCGGCGTGGATGGGGGTCAGCTGGCATTGGCCCGTCTTGGGCTGGCACTGGCTCTGGAGGCAGAACGTGTTGTCCACGGTGGGGCACACCACCACCGTCTTGGGGTTGGCCTGGCACTTGCCGGTGGCCAGGTTGCAGAACTGCGTGCCGTTGCACAGGTCTTGGTCGTCGTACTTGGCGCAGTCGGCGTCGCTGCCGCAGGGCGCTACGTCGGTGCCAGGTTGGCACGCGCCGCTGATGCACACGTCGCCCACGGTAAAATCGCTGTAGTCGGTGCAGGGCGTCTTGTCGGGCGCGGCCACGACGGCGCACGATGGCTTGGCGTCGGGCGTGGCGGGCTCTTGGCAGCTGTTGACTTTGCACGGGTCGCCGGTTGGGCCGCAGACTACCGCCGAGTTGGGCGCCACCTGGCAGCTCGAGCCGCCCGCCGTGATCGCGCAATACAGTGTCCCGTTGCAGAGTTTGCCGTCCTCGAACGGGGCGCAATCGGCCTTGGTCAGGCAGGCGCAGTTGACTGCCAAGGGGCCGGGTTGGCACTGACCGTCTTGGCAGCTATCGCCTTCGGTGCAGGGCTTGCCATCCTCGCAGTTCGCCCCGTCTTGCGGGGCAAACGCACAACTACCGCTGCTGTCGCACGTATCCAGTGTGCACGGGTTGCCATCGTCGCAAGGCCCGCTGCAGCTGGGCGGCCCGCTGTCTGGCGCATCTGCACCTGCCCCGTCGCTGGCGTCTAGGGCATCGGTCTCGGCGGCGTCTGGGCCAACGGGCACATCGCTTTCGGTATCTGCACTTGCTGGGTCGTCGGCGTCGTGGACCGGCGCGTCCGGGATGTTGGGATCGGCATCGGCCGCCGAATCGGCCGACATTGCGCCAGTTCCATCGCCCAAGGCATCCAGGCCGGCCGTGCTGTCGAGTTGCGCCGTCGCCTGGCCAGCGGGCGGTGCCGGCTCTTGGCCACACGCGACCAGCACCAGGGCGGCAAAGACTGCCCACGCGCCGCGAACGCCACTGGATTGACTCCGGCGCGTCGCGCGCAACTGGTTAGAATTAAGCTGAAAATTCGATTCAAGGCCGAGGAGGCGCGCGGGCGTTCGGTCCGAGTTGAGCCGATTTGGCACCCAACCAGGGCCTGCAAGCGGATTTGCGGGGTCGGTGAACATAGCGCGCCCTCGGTCGCCGCAGGGGTGCGGGACGTAGCCGAGCTGGCGCCTCGGTGAGGTCCAGGGTGGAGTGGCGCAAAGCCGTTGTCAATTCCCAAGCAACGGCGCATTGGGCCGGGTCCGGTGGCGATGCAGCGGCCGCGGCAGGGGCGCCTGTCCGCAGAGTCCACCGGCCAATCGGGTCCGCCGTTGCCCCATGCGGTCGTGAACTTAGCCCAAATGGGGCGCAAATGAGCGCCCACAGCGACTCGTCGTGCCGAGTTCGAGGGCCAGCATGCGCGGAGAGACTCAAATTAATTCGCTTTCTAGCCCAGCACCGCCAAGACCGCCGCGGCTCGCCCCGCCACTTGGCTGCGCAATTTCCGCCAAGGCGCCTCGCTGCGAACCGCCGACAGCAGAGGGCAATGATCGAACCAGGCCAAGTCCTCCAGACCTTCGGCCACGGCCTGCTCTACGCGCTGCAAGGCAGCCGCCGTGTGGCCAGCGTGCAACAACGCCTCGGCGTGCAGCAACGTGCTCAGCGCCTGCATGCGCGGCGTCAGCGCGTCGAAACGGAACTGCGCAAACGCCGCCTCGTCGCCAGGCGACAGTACGCCCGTGGTCAACAACCGGTCGTAGGCCCCAAAGATATCGAAAATCCGCCGTTCCATCGCCGTCGCCTGCGGCCCTGGTTCGGGGAGTTCCAGCGGCGGGTCGGCCGGCACCAGGCGCCACATCACCAAGCGGTACCGCAAAAACCGCGTCGACAGAGCCGCCAAGGGCAGCTCCGCCGGCATCTGGCAGGCCGCTACCGCCTCTGCGACACGCCCCGCCAACCCAAGGGCTGTCACCAGCCCAAAGCGCGGGTCCACCGGGGCCATGGGATCCAGGTCCAGCACCGCCAAGTAGCGAACGCGGGCCTCGTCCAGGCGGCCAGACTCCAAAAGAATCGACGCCAAACGCTCTTGCGCAGGGACCAAGCTTGGGGCCAGCCGGACGGCGCGCAAAAGCTCGCGCGTGGCGCCCGCGGCGTCGTGGCAGTGCCAGCGGACCTCGGCCGACGCTGTCAAGACTTCGGCATGGTCTGGCGCCAGCGTGAGCGCCTTGGCCACGGCCGCCCGGGCCTTGTCCAGCGCCAATTTGGCCACGGGCCCGGCGGCGTTGCCCAGTTTGGTCTGGGCAAGGGCATAGGTCGCGAGCAAGCCGGGATCGTCTGGGACGCGCACCAGGATCTGCTCGATCGCCGCCACGCCCTGGCCCAGTTGATCCGGCAGACCGGTGCGAATGGCCCGCTTGGCCGCCAAATAGTCGCGCAGCAGCTCCGGGTCGCTGAGTGTCGCGTGGCGACTGGGGGCGTCGGCGTTCAACGCCGCAGCCACGGCCTGGGCCACCGCGTCTGCCACCGACAGGGCTTGGGCCAGAGCCACTTCAAAGCGCTGCGCCCAGAGCTGAAAACCGTCGTGGGTGCTGATGACGCGCGCCGTCACGCGCAACTGCTCGCCGTTGCGGCGGATACTGCCTTCGACCACCGCGTCGACCTGCAAGGTCCGGCCGATCGCCCCTGGATCCAGGTCGGGTCGCAGCGCCTGGCGCACGGTGGCCAACGGCCGTACGCGCAACTGGCGGCTGATCGACAGCGAGTCGGCGAGCTCTTCGCTCAGGCCTTGAGCCAATTCATCATCGTCGGCCGGGCCGGCATTGCGCAACGGCAACACGGCCACGCTTTGGGCACGCGCTGGGCGCTCGGCACTGGCGGCCACTGCCGGGGCGGTCGACTCGGCGCTGGTCAAGGCCGCGCACCGCCGTAGCTCGCGGACCACCTCGGCCGCGCTGGCGGGTCGCTGATTGCGCTGCACGGCCAGGCAGGTGTGGACCAGCTGCCGCAGCGGTTGTGAAATTCCTGGTAAATCAGGCAGTTGTGGTGGCGGACTCTGGAGCCGCGCTAGCGCCACGGCAAAGGGATCCTCGCCCGGCCAGGCGCGCTCGCCCGTCAGCAACTCGAACAGGATGCAGCCCAGGGCATACACGTCGGCGCGCGCATCCACCGGCCCGCTTTGCACTTGCTCGGGGGCCATGTACGCCGGCGTGCCGATGGTTGTGGCCAGGCCCGTGGTCGAGGGCCCAAACTGCAAGCGCGCAATGCCAAAATCGGCCACGGCGATGCGGCCATCGCTGCCGATCAGCACGTTGTCGGGCTTCAAGTCGCGGTGCAGTACCCCCACTTCGTGCGCGGCGGCCACGCCGGCCGCCACCGCCGTCGCCATTTCGACCGCACGGGCGGGCGTCAGGCGCCCTTCGTTATCCACTAGTTGCCGCAACGAAATCCCGTCGACAAACTCCATGGTCAGGTAGAGCCCGCCGGCATGCTCGCCCAAATCGAAGGTGCGAATCACGTTGCGGTGCGTGACCTTGCGTGCCAGGCGCGCCTCTTGAACAAACCGCTGCCGCGCGGCCGGTGCGTCGGTCTGATCGCCGCGGAGGATCTTCAGGGCGACGATCTCGTCCAGGGCCGTGTCCCGCACCCGATAGACCGTGCCCATGCCGCCCTTGCCACATAGGCCCAGAATCTCGTAGCGGCCAGCGATGCGCGCGCCGGCAGTCCAACGGATCTCCACGGCTTCGCGGTTCAAGTGGAGCCCACCGCCCGCGGGCACAAAGGTAGCGTCGTGTTCGTCTCGGGAGTTGGGGGGCACGGTCCTCCATTTGGCGCGATTCGGTCCACCTGCAGGGCGGAGTTGGTCGTGCCGGCTTGAGGCAACGACTTCCAGTCTTGGGATCCAGGTAGCCCCCTGTCAAGCTGGAAATCCGCAGGCCAGCATTTCTCTTGACTAAAGGCACGTGGCACACCTGGGGCCGTCCTTGGTCGCCAAACGCGAGACCGCAAGGGCCCTTCATGCTGCCGCGGGAACGCCATGGCGCGGGAAAGTCCGCCCGCAGCACCTGCCCCAGCCCGTCGCCCAGCCAGATGCGGTCCTGCCACAGCGCCCCGGCCGTGGGTCGCTGCCGAGGCCGAGCTGCCGCGCCAAGTCGTCTTCGCCTGGGTCCGGCACTGCGGCGATCGTGTTTCAACTCCTGATCAGTTGCGCAGCGGGTCCCGGAAGCCGTACAGGCGTGAATAGGTGGGATGCGTAGGACTTGAAAAATCAAGCGATTCTCCAGTCCATCCTCGCCGGCCGTCGGCCGTGCCCCCCTTCCCGGAATGGCAAATCCTCGCTACGCTTCTGCCCCGCAGGAGTCCGGTGCGGGCCCCCAATCTCCAACCGCGAAGTGAGCAAACACCATGTCGAAGATCCAGCTAAAGCCCGGTATCGTGACCGGCGCCGACCTCAAAGCGCTCTTTTCCGCCATGAAATCGGCGCAGGCTGCCTTGCCGGCGGTCAACGTCATCGGCTCCCACACGGTGAATGCAGCGCTGCAGGCGGCCAAAGAGGCGCACTGTCCGATCATCATTCAGTTTTCTAGCAGCGGCGCCCACTTCTACGCGGGCAAGGCGCTGAACAACGACGGCGAGCGCGCCGCGGTGGCCGGTGCGGTGGCGGGCGCCCATCACGTGCGCAACCTGGCGCTGGCCTACGGCGTGCCGGTCATCCTGCACACCGATCACGCCGCCAAGAAGCTGTTGCCGTGGGTCGACGGGATGCTCGATGCGGGCGAGGCGTTCTTCAAGGCCAACGGCGAGCCCCTGTTCTCGTCGCACATGCTGGACCTGTCCGAAGAACCGCTGCACGAGAACCTGGAAATCAGCAAGAAGTACCTGACTCGCATGAGCAAGATGGGTATGACGCTGGAGATCGAGCTAGGCGTGACCGGCGGCGAAGAAGACGGCGTCGACAACAGCAGCGTCGAAAATTCGCGCCTGTACACCCAGCCGGCCGATGTGCTCGCGGCATACGACGCGCTGAACGGCATCGGCCACTTCACTTGCGCGGCCTCGTTCGGCAACACGCACGGCGTCTACAAGCCCGGCAATGTCAAGCTCACGCCCGTGATCCTGAAGAACAGCCAAGTCGAGATCCAGAAGCAGCGTGGCACGGCGAGCAATCCGGTGGACTTCGTCTTCCACGGCGGCTCGGGCTCGTCGCCCGAGGAAATCAAAGAGGCGGTGTCGTACGGCGTGGTCAAGATGAACATCGACACCGACACGCAGTGGGCCTTTACCCAGCCGATCAAGAAGTACATGGACGACAAGTCCGCCTACTTGCAGGGTCAATTGGGCAACCCAGAGGGCGAGGACAAGCCGAACAAGAAGCAGATCGACCCGCGGGCTTGGCTGCACCTGGGCGAAAAGGGCATGACCAAGCGCTTGGTTCAGGCGTTTGCGGACTTGGGTGCGCTCGACAAGTTCGAATTCTAGCGATGACCCCAAGGATGGCGCCAGCGAGCGCCTGCAGCGACTCGCCGCGCCGATTTCGACGGCTCGGATGTGCGGAGAATGTCTCCCTCGATCCAACGTCTAGAGACGCAGCCAAGTACTGCTCATTCAACTCGAATTGTCGTTTCTGGCCGCGCCTCTAGCCCCAAGTGGGGCGCAAGCGAGCGCCTGCAGCGACTCGCCGCGCCGATTTCGA
>JBBISH010000067.1:0-34077 GCA_037441385.1 Myxococcales bacterium | reverse complement strand
GACCTCGGCGGCCGGAGCCACGGGGGCGGCGGCCAGGGCCGAGCCAGGGGCCGCGGCGGCCAGGGCCGGAGCTTCGGGGGCAGCGGCAGTTTGCTCAACCGGAGCAGCGGCTTCCACGCTAGGCGGGGCCGCGGTCGGCGCGGCGGCCGGGGCAGCAGCGGCCGCGGTTTCGGCGGCGCCGGCTTCGGCCTTGGGTTCGCTGGCGGCGGCCGGTTGGGCGGCGGGACCGCCCTCGGCAACTGCGGTTTCTGCAGGTGCTGCAGCAAGTTGGCTGATCGCCGCCTTGGCATCGGCGGGCACGGCGGCCAGCGCGGCATCGGCGGCTTTGGCCACGCCCGCGTCAGCCACGGTCGCGGGGGCAGCGCCCTGGGCGGTTGGCGCGGCTTCGACGGGGGCAGCCTCAGCGCCAGCAGCGGCAGTTTCGGCCTTCTTTTCGCCCGTCTGCGCCACGTCGCCGGCGACCTTCTCGGGCACGGCTTCGCTGGCGACCGCTGTTTGCTCCACGGGCAATTCCGCCGGGGCAGCACCCGCAACCTCTTGCGGCGCAGGCTGATTCGGCGCCAGGTCGGCGACTTGGGCCGGTGCGTCCAGGGCCGCGGCCTCGGCGGGAGCCGCGTCCACAGCGGCGGGCTGCACATCCGAGCCGGCGACCTTTTGCGGCGCAAGTTCCGGGACCTTTTCGGGCTCTTTGCTGGCGGCGTCGGCCTCGCCAGTGGCGTTGCCGGTCTCTGGGCGCTCGGGCGTGGCGCTTGGGGCCTGCGCCGGATCGGCAGACTTGGCCTCGGCCGCGACCGGTGCGGGCGCTTCGGGCTGGGCCGCAGCTGGTTGTTCAGGCTGCTTTTTTTCGGCGGCCTCGGGAGCGACTTCCTTCTTGGCGGGCTCGGCAGCGGCCTGGGGTGCCAACTCTTGTGGCGCGGCAGCGGAGGCAGGTGCCGAGGTGGCATTCGCAACCGCCTTGCTGGCCTCGGCCGAAGCCGGCGGGGTGCTCGGGACCTCGACTTTTTGAACCTCGACCTTGTCGCCCGCGGGCTCGGTCTTGACCTGTTGGGCGTTGGGCCCCAGGGTCGCCGGGGCTTGGTTTTCGGTCTTGGGCGACATGCCCTCGGACTGCTGCTTGGCCTGGCCGGTGGCGCCAGCCCCTTCGGGCACTGCCGCGCTCAACGCCTCGGGCTTCTTGTAGTTTTCCAGCTCGGGCGAACCTGCTGGCAGGGCCTTGATGCGCGCAAGCTCGGCCTGCTGGTCGGCCATCGCCTTGGGGTCATTCTCGGCCGCGTTCATCGCGCCGCCCATGCCGCCGGACAACGGATCGCCCGCGCCGCCAAGTGCGGGCATTGAGGGGGCTTTGGCCTCTTCGACCTCTGGCTTCTTCTTGGCGGGATCGGCACCCGGCTTGTCGTGGACCTGCGCGGCTCCGCGATTTTGCTTGGCGTTCAACTGCTTGCCAGCTTTGGCACCCGCATTGTTTGCTGGGCCAGCCTTTGCATTGTGCCGATCGGACATGACGCACCCGGTTGCGGCCGATTGGGCCGCGGAAAGACAGGCGTCCCCAAAGTGGAGATACACCTATCCAATCTCCCCTTGTAGAGAGTATGTACCGCGGTGGCAAGGCCTGTGGGTACCGGCGCCCAGCTGCCTGGGGCAGCCAAGCCTCAGCCGGCGATCCGCCGCCAAAAACCGCACGCGAATCGGGCGGTGCTGCGTGCCCTTGGGCCGGGTGTGTGCTAGGCTCCCGCGGACGGACACAAGCGCATCCGCGGGTCTCGGCGGGGCGCGGGCGGCAGGAGGAGAGCATGGTCAACATCGACTTGGAACACTTGGCGGTGGCTGCTGCCTACTTTGGGCTGTCGGTGGGCGTGGTTGCAGTGGGCAAGCTGGGGCGCGACCTGTTCGCTTTGCGCGCAGGCCGGCGGCTTGGGCACGCGCTGGCCAGCGAAGACAACGTTGCGGTGGCGGTCGAGCAGTCGCTGTTCGTGCTGGCCACGGTGGTAGCTCTGCTGGGATCGTTGGTTCGGGGTGGCGAGACCTATGTCGAGCAAGCGGCTGATTTTGCGCTGACTTCGCTCGCGGTGCTCGGGTCGCTGTGGTTTGCCGAGCAGGCGCTCGCGCGGGTGATCTTGCGCGGCATCGACGTGGACAAAGAGGTTGTGGACCGGGGCAACGTGGCGGTCGCGACGGCGCGCGCGGGCATCGTCTTTGGGACCGCGATGGTGCTGCGCGGCGCCCTTGGGCACGACGAGGACTGGCTGGTGCGCCTGGGTTGGGTGGTCGTGGGGCAGACCGCGCTGCTCGCCCTGACGTGGCTGTACCAACGGCTGACGCCGTACGACGACCTGAAGCAACTGGCGCACCGCAACTTGGCCGCGGCACTGCCCCTTGCCGGTATCGCAGTTGCCGCCGGGCAGGTGGTCAACGCGGCGCTGAACGGCCACGGCGAGACGATCGTCGCGGATCTGGTGCACATGGCCATCGCGCTGGGCATTGCCACGGTGATGCTGGCGGTGTTGCGTTGGCTGGGCGACTTGCTCTTGCTGCCTGGGTCGACGTACCACGAAGAAATTGAACGCGATCGCAACGTGGGTGCCGGTCTGGTCGAGGCAACCAGCTACATCGCCGGCGGGTTCGCCATCGCCTATTTCTTGACTTAGCGTCAAGTTATCTCGGGCGGCTGCGCGTCTGCCGCCAGGCCGAGGCGACCCCAGAGCCCAGAATCAGCAGGCCGCCCCCCAGGGCGTAGCCCTGCGGCCACTCGCCAAACACCAGACCGCCCGCGATCGTGGCAAAGACCGGCGTCAAGAAGGCGTAGACGCTGGCTTCGCTGGCTTCGAGCAGGCGATAGCCCGACGTGTAGAGCAGTTGCGCGCCGGCGGCGGCCAAGCCCGTGCCCAGCAAGAGCAAGCCTTCGCGGCCATCAGGCCACAGCCAACTGTGGTCGGCAAAGACCAGCGACCCAGTCAGGGACATCGCTGCCAGCGCCCACACGATCATCAGCGAGCGGTTGCCGACCGCGGCTTTCTTGAGCGAGATCATGGCCCAAGCGCCCGCCAACGCCGATGCTCCGCCCAGCAGCGCCCCCTGACCTTGCACACTGTCCAGTTCGCGCGCGCCGACCAGCAGCCACAGACCCACCATCGACACAGCCAGCGCGGTCACCTTCCACGTGGTCAGGCGCTCGCCTAGCAGCCATACCGCGGCAAACGAGGTCAGCACGGGCGAGATGTTGTTCAGCAGCACCGCTTCGCCCAGCGGGATGAAGCGCAAGGAATGAAAATAGCAGGCCATTCCGACAAATCCCGCCAGCGTGCGCGACAGCAGGTAGGGCACCCGCGCGAACCGCAGCGGCTCGCCCATGCGTCGGCGCAGCAGTTCCATCGCCAGCAGCGTGACCGCCGAGCGCGAAGCCAGCAACTCCATGGTGGGAATGGCGGAACTGGCCAGCTTGGCCATCGCGCCCATCGCGGCAAACAGCAGCGCGCCCGCCGCGATCAGGGCAATGCCCTTGCCGCGGACCGGGTTCGGGGCAATTTGCGAGACTTCGATGCCCGATTCGACCATGTTCAGGCGCCAAGGAACATGCCGCCGTCGCAGCGCAGGACCTGGCCGGTGATGGCGCGCGACTCGCTGCCGGCCAGGAACGCGGCCAGCTCGGCGACGTCGTCGGGCAGTCCGGGCTGGAGCAAGGCCGTGAGCTGCTTGGCCATTTCTTTGTTGAACAGCGGCATGTGCGCCGTCATCTCGGTCAGGATGAATCCGGGGGCGATGGCGTTGGCGCGGATGCCCTGGGCGGCGTGGGTTTCGGCCCAAATCTTGGCTAGTTCGAGCACAGCCGCTTTGGCCGCGGTATAGTTGGTCTGGCCAAAGTTGCCGGCGACGCCCATCACCGACGACATGAGGACCAGGGAACCGCCTTGAGTCATCAGGGGTTGCACGGCCCCTTGCACGCGCACCATGCTGGCCAGGTCTACGCTCAGCACTTGCCGCCATTGCTCGAGCGACAGGCGCTTGAGCGTGCGGTCGCGGGTGATCCCGGCGTTGTGGATGACCGCGTCCAGGCGGCCGCCGCTGCTCAGGGCTTTGGCGATCGCTTTGGCGCCGCTGTCGCTGCTGCAGTCCGCGGGGACGACAAAGGCGTTGCCCCCCAGGCGCTCGGCAGTTTTCCGTGCAGCTTCTTCGGCTTGCGGGACGTCGTTGACCCACACCGTGGCGCCGGCCTTGGCCAACCGGGCCGCGATGCTGGCGCCGATGCCGCGGGCCGCGCCGGTGACCAGCACGACCTTGCCGGACCACGTGCTGTCGCGGCCGATGTCCGGGCCCAGGCGCAGGTCCCAGGCGGTCAGGAACACGGCGCGCGGCCCGACCAGAAAGGCCACGGTGTCGGCCACGGCGTCGGCGCTGGCTCCGTCCAATCGAAGCAGGTGACAGGTCGAGCCGGCCGGGCCCAACTCCTTGAAAAGGGAGCGAATGCACCCGTGGGCGGCCTCCAGGTTCAGGCGGCCGGCGACATTGTCGTTGGAGGGCGAATCCGCCAACACGACCAGCCGACTGTTGCGCGGCGCACTGGCCACGGCCTGGCCGACCTGGAAAAGCTCGTCCGTGGCCGTGTTCACGGCGGTCGCGCCCGCCGGCGAAGCGGCGAGCCGGTGCACCAGCAGCAGGGGCCGGCGGTCTTGGCGCGCGGCCGAATTCGCCAACACCGACGCCAGGTCCATCGTCCACGGCGCGTGGCGAACCCCCAGGATGGCGAGCTCGGCCAGCGACGCCGCGGTGGCAAGCGGGTCCAGCACGGTCACCGAGGCTCCGTGCAGGGCCAGCCGCGCGCACACCGCCAAATCGGTCGGCGTTTGCAGGCGGGTCACCACCGCACGGGTATCGCCCAAGGGTCGTTCGGATGTGCTGGGGTCGCCGCGGCGCAGCGGGGTCGGCAGCTTGATGGGCAAAGGGAGATACTTGAAAATAGTGCGGACGCGCGGGTCAAGGCTCCAATCGGCGGTGGGCATCGGTCCTCGCAAGGGGTTGGATCGGTTCGGACTTCTCCGGGCCGGGCTTCTCCAGGCCGGGCTTCTCCAGGCCACTGCACCCAGGAGTTCGGCGCGGCGATCCGCTGCTCGCGCTCGCTTGTGCCCCCACGGGTACTGGCGACGCGCAGAGGCGTATCGCGCACGCACCATGGCACTTTTGCCGCAGCGACTCAATGCTGCCGTGACGGAGCTGCGACCAAGGCGGCCCAAAGGCGCAGGACCGCGCTTGCTCCGGCAGCGCCGCGACCGTATGCTACCCGGCCCCGGGCGGTGGGGTTGAGTTGCGAGAATGCCAATGAATCCAAACATTTTTCGTGCCTACGACATCCGCGGCGTCGCCGACCGCGACCTGGACGACGATCTGGTCCACGCGCTGGGCCGCGCGATTGCGACGACGGTCCATCTCCGCGGACTTCCGCCCGTTTTGGCCGTGGGTCGCGACGCGCGCCTGTCGAGCCCCCGCATCGCCACCGCGTTGATCGCCGGCTTGGTGCGCGGCGGCATCCACGTGCGCGACGTGGGCGTGGTGGCGACGCCGATGGTCTACTTTGCCGCGTTCACCTTGGACGTGGCCGGCGGCGTGATGGTCACCGGCTCTCACAATCCTGCCGGCGACAACGGCCTGAAAATCACGTTGGACAAAGCCAGCATGCACGGCGACGAGGTGCAGGCCCTGCGGCGCATCATCCAGGACGGCGCGTACCTGGAGCAGGGCCCAGGCAGCGTGACGGACGTGGACATTTTCCACCCGTACGTCGATTTCTGTGCCGGCAACGTCAAGCTGGGGCCGCGCCGCCTCAAGGTCGTGGTCGACGCGGGCAACGGGCCCACGGGGCCGGTCGCGCCCGTGATCCTGCGGCGGCTAGGCTGCGAAGTCGTTGAGCTTTTTACCGAGCCCGACGGGCGCTTTCCCAACCACCACCCCGACCCGACCGTCGAGGCCAACCTGGCCGACCTGCGCGCCAAAGTTGCCGAAACGGATGCGGATTTGGGCGTGGCCTACGACGGCGACGGCGACCGCATCGGCGTTGTGGACGAGAAGGGCGGGATCCTCTGGGGCGACAAGCTGATGATTGTGTTGTCGCGGGCGCTGTTGCGCGAGGTGCCCGGCGCCGCCATCGTCGCCGAGGTCAAGTGCAGCCAGACCCTGTTCGAGGACATTGCCAAGCACGGCGGCCGTCCGGTGCTCAGCAAGGTGGGGCATTCGCTGATCAAGGACCGGATGAAGCGCGAGGGCGCCCAGCTGGCCGGCGAGATGAGCGGCCATATCTTCTACAAACACCGCTACTTCGGCTACGACGACGCCACCTACACGACTTGTCGGCTGCTCGAAATCGTGTCGAACGACCAGCGGCCGCTGTCCCAGTTCCTGACGGATGTGCCCGCCACCCACGCGACTGCCGAGCTTCGCTTGGACTGCCCCGACGAGATCAAGTTTGCCGTCGTGGAGGCGGTGGCCGGCCAGTACAAGCAAACCCACGAGGTCATCGACATCGACGGGGTGCGCGTCTTGTTTGGCGACGGCTGGGGATTGGTGCGCGCTTCCAACACTGGGCCGGTGCTGGTGATGCGCTGCGAGGCCGAGTCGCCCGAGCGCTGCGATGCCATCGAAGCCGAATTGCGCGCCGCCGTCCGCTCTGCCGAGCGCGGGCTGGCCTAGAGGGCGGACCAACCTAGACTTCCTTCGCGCATCCGAACCTTCGAACTCGGCGCGGCGAGTCGCTGTGGGCGCTCGCTTGCGCCCCGCTTGGGGCAAGAGACGCGGCCAGAAGAACGAAGTCCTGAATGAATATCCAGGATTTGGCCGGGTCTCTAGTTCGGCCCGGTGCCTTTGAGAAACTGAACGGCTGATAGATTATCGGGGTCGCTGCGCTGCCGGAGTCATGCCCGGCAGCGGCCCCCAGGCGCCCGAGGCGATGAACGCCGCCCAGAAGTTGGGGTGCGCCCACTGCGGCGTTGCGAGCAGGCTGCGCTTGGCCGCGCGCAAGGCCTCGGCGCGACTGCTGCCGGCGAGCAAGTTCGTGTAAAAGGCCACCATCAGCGCGCGGGTGGCGTCGTCGTCCACGTCCCAGAGGCTGAGTACCAGGCTCTGGGCACCCGCCATGGCAAAGGCGCGCCGCAGCCCAAAGACCCCTTCGCCGTTCTGGATTTCGCCGCGGCCGGTACTGCAGGCAGATAGGACCACCAGCGCCGTGCCCCACAAGTCCAGGGCCGTGACCTCCAGGGCGGTCAGGGCGCCGTCGTTGGCCCCTGGGCTCCCGGCGCCGATGCCCGCCAGGATCAGCCCCGAACGCAGCAACGGGTTGCCGCCCAGCTGGCCACCCGCAGGCATGGCATTGGGGCGCGGGACCTCGCCCAGGTCGTCGCCCATCAGCTGCGCACCGCGACTGCCGGCGCTGCCGCGGGCGGGAAGATCCTCCAAGAAGAAGCCGTGAGTCGCAATGTGCAGAATCGCGGGCGCGTGCGCGGACTTGACTGCGGACTCTGTGGCTGCCGGGCCGAGCAGCGTCCGCACTGTGGGCAGCAGGGGAGCGATGGCTGCGGCCTCTTGAGCCGTGCCGGCCAGCCGCGTCCAGCGCATCGCCGCCACGCCAGCGGCGGGGGCAGCCCCTACCTCGGTGGCGTCTTTGGGCTCTGGGGCGGCGTCAAAGTCGGGGTCGGCGAGCAGCAAGGGCGGTTGGCCTGCCGACTTCTGCTCTGCCCCGCGCAGCAGGTCGCGACCACTGCTCAGGTCATGGAGTGCTAGGGATTCCAGGGCAAAATGGCCGCGCTCATCGACCAGTGCGTCCAGCGGCACGGTGTGCAGCGCGCCGTCTGGCGAGGCCAGCACCAGCGCAGCTTTGCGCAACTTGGGCCGCAAGGGGGCCAAAACCAGGGCGTCCAGGCGGCGCAAGCTGGCTTTCGCGGAGTCATGGCCGGCGGCCAAGCTGCGACGGGCGCTGTCTGCGGCGGCGTCGATGGCGGTGGCAGGTCCCAAGTCGATGACCGCAGGATCGCCAGTAGCGCCCAGGACAAAGGCCGCGTAGCGCGGTGCCTGCCAGCGGTCGTCGGCATTCTTGGCTGCCGCGTCAAAGGGCTGATAGCGCAGGAATTCGACCAGCAGCGCGGTTCGTGGCAACGCGGCCTGGACACGCGCCACGTCGACCGGAAGAAGCATGGCACCAGCTTGCGGCGAGGCACTGGCCAAAGCCCGTTCCAGCGCTTCAACCTGGTGCTGCAACTGTTCGAGTTCAGCGAGGAATGTCTGGGCTTGACCGCTCGAAGGACCATGGGCATAGCGGGCCGCCAACTCGGCGCGTGCCGTCACAAGCTCGGTGAGCAGACGCCGCTCCTCAGGGCTGCCGCGATGGCGCAGGACCTCGCCGGTCTGGACCAACGCGTCCAGAACCCGACCTTTGCGCTGTAGGACTGCCGTCAGGCCCGCCCGCACCGCGCTCGGCAGTTCGGGGTGAGCCACAGCCAAGCTGACGGCGGCGTGGGTTGACCCCATCAACGTGTTGGCATAGTTCAGCTTTTGTTGCTCGGAACCGATCAGCAGCAAACCCGCGAGTTGCTTCTCTTCGATACCCAGCGCACGCAACCGCAACGGCGCCGAGCTGCGCGGGTCGCTCTGCGCCTCCAGCAAGGTCGCCAAGTTCTGCAGACTGGCAGCCACCAGCGGGTGCTGCGGCCCCAGGGACCGCTCGCGGATCGCCAGAGCGCGGCGGTGCAGCGCCCCTGCCTCGACGAGATCGCCCTTGATCTGCAACAGGTTGGCCAGGTTGTTGATCGGCACAGCCGTGTCGGGGTGGTCCAGCCCGCGCGAGGCCTCGAGCACCCGCACAGACCGCCGGTACAACACCTCGGCCCCCGCAAGGTCGCCCTTCTGCTTCAGCACCAACGCAAGATTGTTCAGGCTCTGTGCCACGCGCGCGTCCGCGGCCCCCAACCGCTTGTCGCGAATGGCCAGCGCCTGCCGGTACAGCGGCTCGGCGCCAGCCAGGTCACGCCGATCCTGCAACAGCGAGGCAAGATCATTCAAGCTGTCGGCCACTTCCAAGTGGTCTGGACCGCGGACCTTCTCGCGCATGGCCAAGGCCTGCCGGTACAGCGGCTCGGCGCCGGCCAAGTCGCCCTTGTCGTGGAGCAGCGAAGCCAGGCTGGCCAGTACCTGCGCGACTGTGGCGTGTTCGGCGCCGTGATGTTTGGTATAGATGGCCAGGGCGCGCCGCAGTGGCGGTTCGGCGGCGGCCAGGTCGCCTTGGGCATGGAGAAGAATGGCCAAGTTGCGCAGTACTAGCGCCACCTCGACATGCTCGGGACCGAACTGCTTTTCGCGAATGGCCAGCGCCCGCCGGAAGAGCCGAGCAGCTTCGTCATAGCGCCCTAAGTCTTTGAGCAGTAATGCAAAATTGTTGAGCAGTGCCGCCACATTGCCACTTTCGGGCCCCAGCCTCGCCTGCAGCGCCGCCAGCGCCCTCCGGTACAAGGGCTCGGCCTGCACCAGGTTGCCCCGATCCTGCAAGAGCGACGCGAGGTCGCAGACCAAATCCACCACGTCGGGATGATCCGCGGAAAGCGCCTTCTCGCGGCGCGGCAGTGCGTCGCGCAGCAGAGGCTCCGCAGCTGCCAGGTCCCCTTGTTCCATGAGCACATGGGCCAGGGTCACCTGCGCCTCCAGGGTCTCTGGGTCGTCGGGCCCCAGGTTTTTCTGGTCCAGAGTCAGCAAGCGCCGCAGCAGCGCAACCGCGGCGGCCAGGTCCCCGCGCTCACGCTGCAGCGTTGCATAGTTGCCAAGAATGATCGCGACATTGGGGTGATCGGGTCCGACCGCCCTTTCCAGAATGATCAGGGCGCGCTTGTAGGCCGCCTCGGCCGCTGCCGGGTCGCCGCGGGCGCGCAGAACCGCCGCAAGATTGTTCAGCGGAACGACCAGTTGTACGTGGTCTGCGCCCAGGGCCCGCTCGCGAATAGCCAGCGCTCGCCGATACAAGGCCTCGGCGCCCGACAGGTCGCCGGTGGCTTTCAAGAGATAGGCAAGGTTGTTGGCGGCCTGCCCCACGGCCAAGTGATCCGGTCCCAGAGCTTTCTCGCGCAGAGCCAGCGCGCGGCGCGCCAGTGGAACCGCCTCTGCCGCCCGGTCTGCACCCGCCAAACGCTCCACTTCCTCGGTCAAGCGGTCGGCTTCGGCCAGTCGCGCTGCTTGGTCGTCAGCAGGCTGTGCGGCTGGCGCAGGTTCGGCGAGGCTGGTGGCGGCATGGCCGCAGACCATCACCGCGGCCACCCCACACACAGCCAGCCGGTGTGGCCAACCAACTGGCGGACGCCAGGGCGGATTGCGCGGATTGCCGGTCATGTGGCCCACTTGCGCGGCAGGACGTCGCTGTTGCCCTGCCAGCGTGCGCGGCGTCCACGGGGCCGTCAAGCCGTCAAAGGTTTTTTGGACCATCGTGTAGTGTGTACTACATACTACACACGCATCGCACCTCACCAAAAAGGGACACCCGCCCCGGGCGCGCCGCCCGCGTCTGGCGCAGCGCCCTGGCGGGGCCGCAGGCATTCCTGGTGGTTGCGAGTCCTGGGCTGATTCTCGTGGACGCCGGGTGCCGGTCGGGTCAGTTCAACTAAAACACCAATCACAAATCTCCGAGGTTCAGAGCAACGAGACCACTCGCTGACGAAAACTCGTTGATGCTCAGTGGGTCGCAAGCGGGCCCCCCAGAGCCCTGCACTGGCGCGACCCGCCGCGACGTTTGCCCCCAGGACTGGGTTTCTGATCCGTGCTCTAGGCCGACACCTCAACGCGCTAGTCCGACACCGTAATGCGCTCGACCTTGATCGGCGTCAGCGGGCGATCCTGCGAGGTGGGCGCGGTTTCGATCGCCTTGACAACATCCATGCCGCTGGTGACTCTGCCGAAGACGGGGTGACGGCTGGCGCCAGGCGTGAACCAGTCCAGGTAGGGATTGTGCACGGTGTTGATGAAGAACTGGCAGCTGCCTGAATTGGGCTGCCCCGTGTTGGCCATCGACAGGGTGCCGGGTTCATTGGACAGGCGCGCGGTGAACTCGTCGCGGATGGTGCCGTAGGGGGAATCGCCCGTGCCGGCGCGCGGGCTGCGCGGGTCTCGGCTGTACGGGCAGCCGAACTGAATCATGAACTTCTTGATAACGCGATGGAAATGCAGGCCATCGTAGAAGCCTTCTTTGGCCAGGCGGATGAAGTTGCCGGCCGTGACTGGCATCTGGTCCAAGTAGAGTTCGATCGTGAAGTGGCCAAGCGTGGTCTCGACCAGGGCAGTGGGATTGGGCATTGTGGAACTCCGAGTGGAAGTTGGGTCGCGCTACACTGGCCGCGACGCAATAGCGTGTCAACCGCACCGCGGCTGGGCTCGGTCTTGTAGAGCGCGGCGGCGGCTGAGTATCCACACCGCGGCGACCAAAGCCAAGGCGGTGCGCACACCGCCGTTCGCGCTGCCGGTTCCCGCGCGGCACCCAGAGTCGCTGGGCGAACTGGGCTTGGCGACGGCGGACGCTTGGCTGTCTTGTCCGATATCGGCAAGCGCGCTGGCGCCGTCGCCGCCGGCCGTCTCGGCGACCGCGAGATCGCTCTTTGCAATATCGCCGGGGCTTGTGTCGGACTGTCCCGACGTATCGGTCGGGTTCGCCCCGCCCAGGTCGTCGGCCAACGCATCCGCGGCGGGAGCACTTGTGTCGGCTGGGCTACTGTCGGCAAGTCCGGCGTCGGGAGCGCCATCGGGCGTACCCGGCGTGTCGCAAACACTTGCGATCGCACTCACCTGCAGAAGCTGCTTGAACAGCGACGCCCGATCGCTCGCCGGGTAGACGGTCTCCAGCGGGACGCCCACCAGCACGGTGTGGTTGCCCGGAGCTGGGCTGAACAGCGTCGCGGCGTTGCCCTTGCCCGATCCGTAGGCCAGCAGGGCGGTGGCGCCCTTTAGCGCAAACGTGTCTGCGCTGTCCACGTTGTAGCTGTGGTGGCTGCCGTCGTCGAAGGTCCAACTCCCGGAAAGGCCGCCACTGCCGCTGACCGTGTAGACGCCCGCGCCGTCGGCCGCGAATCGAGCGCCAAACCAAGTCTGTAGCCAGGCGCCGCCAGCCGCGTCGGCCTTGGCATCCAAGGCCCAGGCTACTTCCGAACCGTTCAACCACAGCGCGCGTCCAGCGCTAGCCTGTAGCCACTGGACCAAGGCCGACTTTTGGCTCTCGCTGAGCACGCCGTCCAGGGTCGACTGCTCACCGGCAGCCCAGTCAACCAGGGTATGGGTTCCCAAGAGGCTCGCGGAGTTGTTGGGGTCCAACGCGTCGCGCTCGGCCGAGTCAACGGCAAGACCCGCTGCGGCCAGGGCCTGGATGTGCTGGATGCTGTAGTCGAAGGTGTTCATCCGCGATTGCCGCAGGCGCTGGACCTGGCCCAAGTCGAAAGCGCTGAGGTCGTCGATCGGCGCTAGTGACGCGGAGAGACGCGTGAACCCCTGGACAACCAAGGCAGTTTTAGCGCCCGCACAGGCCTGCGCGGCGCCAAGGGTAGCGGTGGGCAGCGACATGCCCCCCGCGTTCACAGCCACGACCCGCACAAAAAGCGGCGTGCCAACTGGCGGCAGAGGCACCTCGAGCGTCGTGGCGGCCGTCTCGCTGCCATCGTCAAATCCCAAACCATTCAGAGAAGTTTGCACGCGGTACTTGGTGGCCGGCTGGCCATAGGCACCGCCGCTGGGCCCCGCAGACCATTGCACGGTGGCCTTGCCCGCTGCGTTCTGCACGACCGCCACGCCGACTGGGGGCTCGGGGGCTAGCAGCACGGGCAGCCCATCGCGCTGGGCAAAGTACGTGACGATGCCTTTGTACAGCGCGCGGGCCAAAAGGTGGCGGAAGCGCGGCTCGCGCAGGGCGTCGGCATCGGCTGGGGTCGAATGGAATGCCGCCTCGACCAAGACGGAGGGCATTTCGTTGTTGTGACTGGGGTTGATCTCGCCGAACCAGGCCGTGAAGATGCCGCGATCCTTCCACGTGGAGTCCCATAATGCTTTGATATCACTTACTACTGCGCCGTGCACCACCTTGGCAAGATCGTCCGAGCCCGCAGTACCCGTGAACTGGTAGGTGCCGTCGGGCTCGTTGGGGCCGTATACATAGGTCGAGGTCCCGCGCGCAGGTGCGGGAGCATTGGTATGCCACGAAAGGTACAGAGCATCTTCGCCACTTTCGTGCACCCATGCGGCCATGCGGCTGCGGCAGGATACGTCGTCGCTTGGGTCGCTGGACGACCAGTCGTACACCGTGGCCGGCGCGCCGGCGAATTGGGCGTAGGTCCGGCAACTTTCCTCCCAACGCGGCCTACCGGAGGTCGGGCCCGAGGCCGGCGGCTTGCCGGTCCCGCGCGCCACGTCGCCCATGCCGCCGCCCAGGCGAATCACGTCGGCAATCAGGTACTTCCCTGTTGGACTCTGGAGCGAATCATTGTGCAGCAGCACGGCGCCCTGGTCGGGGCTGATCCCGGCGTCAAAGGCATAGTGCCCCAGGTACAGCCAAGTCCCGCCCGTCCGAGTCTGGTCGACGCGCAAGTGAGTGGTGCCGCCCAGGTGGCGGATTTCGACGTGGGCGTCGGTGACGCGGTTGCTCCCGGCCACGTAGCCCAAGTACACGGCATACCGGCCACGTTCGGGCACGTCGGGGACGTACTTGGCCGTCGCGGTCGGGTTGCCCGCCACCACGGGTACCACGCGGTAACCGCCCATGACGAATGGGTTGTCGCCGTCGCCATAGGGCGCCTTGCCCGCAGCGAACCCGGGATTGCTGCCCTTTTGGAACGGTCCACCGATTTCGGTGTACCCCGCGCCGCTGGGTAGGCTGCCCTCGGCGTCGTCGACCACGACCATCTGCGTATTCAAGTCGCGCTCGCGAACCGTGACCACTTTGGCGCCTGCGTTGTGGAGCATGGGGATGAGGTAGTGCAACGCGGCTTCTGCGTTCAACAAATCCTCGACCAGCCCGTTGGTGTTGCCGCGCTGCGTGGCCCAGGCGTTCAGCGACTGCGTCCATGTGAACCCGTGGCCGGGGCTGAGGTAGATGGTCTTTCCACTCAAACCGCCTGCCACGATGCCAGGTTGCCCCACGCCGCTGACGGTGCCAGCCGCGGCCATGGGCTTAGCGGGTAGGTCGCCAAGTTTGTTGGGCACGGGTGTGGGTGGCGTCATCAGGTCGACCAGCAGCCGGAACGGCTTGCGGTCCTTCGACCTGCCCGCGATCGCGGCCGGGGCTTTGGCCCAGAGTCGAACACTACGCATTGCATAGGGTTGGCCAGGTTCGACCTCGCCGAGCTCGAGCAAGTACTGGCGTTGAAGGTTCTCGATCCACAGCTCGTCCAGGCCGCGGGGACCAAAGTAGCTCGCGTCAATCTGGAGCCATACGTCGGTCACGGCCCCACGCGCCTCGCGGTGCAGCTCGACCACGCCAGCCGGCAGCTGGGGCTGGGCCGCCACGGGACCCGCGGCCAGGACCGTCCCCAGTAGAGCGGATAGAAGGACCACGAAGGCAAGGGAACGGCGCAGCATGGGCAGACTCCACTTTTGGACCAGTGCGAGCATAGCACAAGCACCGCTACGCCGCTGCGGCGCGGCTGATCCGCACCACCACCTCGGCGTGCGGCGTGTGCGGGAACATGTCGAGCACCCGGGCCTCGCGCGCCTGCCAGCCAAGGGCCCCAAAGGTCGCAAGATCACGTTGTAACCCGGGAAGACCACAGGACACGTACACGATCGTCGTCAACTGGGGTAGCTGCGACAGCGCTTGAATCAAAGGCGAACCACAACCGGCCCGCGGAGGGTCGACGACCGCGGCTTGATACGTTTCATGACCCTGCAACTTCGCTACCACCTCGGCCGCGTCGCCGGGGCAGACCTGGACATGGCTGGCGCCCAACTGGGCCATGTTGTAGGCGGCGTCGTCACTTGCCGCGCCGTGCCGCTCGACCAACGCCACGTGGCGGAAGCGATGGCGCAGGGCCAGGGCAAAAACCCCTACGCCTGCAAAGAGATCCAGCAGTCCCTCGCCTTGGGTCGGTAGCCAGGCCGCCACCTGGCTGATCAGCGCCTCTGCGGCGTCGTGGCGGGTCTGGACGAACGAAATCGGGCCCAGATCCAGCGTCAGATCAGGTAGATCTGGGACCTGCCAAGTCTGGGCCGACCGCGCCGCGCCCGCCAAGAGGTTCAGCGTGGCCGGGTTGGCCGGTCCGCCCTGGTGGCTGGGCACAGCAGAAAACACTCCTTGAACACTAGGGATTTGCAGCAGTGCCGGGCCGGTGTGGGCCACTGCCGCTGGATCTGGTGTCAGCACCGTCAGCAAGCCCTGGCCTGTGCGCGGATCGGCGCGCCACACCAGCCCGCTGGCCCCCATGCTGCCCGGTGCGTGAGCCACTGCCACCCCATGACGACCCAGCACATCGCAGGCGGCGTGCAGCACACGATCCACGTCGCGGGTCTGCGCCGGGCAGTGCTCGGCCGGCACCCAGATCTGGCTAGAGGGCTGCCAGAAGCCCCACTCGATGCGGCCGCGCCGCTGGCCCAGCACCACCTGAGCGCGCGTCCGGTAGCCGGCGTCGGGACCCTCGGGTCCGCTCCATTGCACTGCGGTTTCATCCAGATACGGCGCAAGCGCTGCGCGAACCCGCCGCAGACGCTCGGCCCGTTGGGCGCCGGGCTCGACCATCTGCCACGGACAGCCGCCGCAGCGCAGCACCACCGGGCACAGGGCAGGGCGACGCTCTGGTCCCGCCTCGCTCAGCGTGGACCATTGCGCCCACACGCCGTGTTGCCCTGAGTGCACCACGCGCGCCAACCCGCGGTCGCCCGGTACGCCGCCCATGATGCGAATCGGCCCAGGGAAGTGCGGGCTGCGCGCCAGGGCGCCATCGGCCTGGCCCAACTCGGTGACGGTGCATTCGAGCAGGCTTTCGTTGCGCGGACGGGGAGTTTTCACGGTCGTTCCTTGACAGTTTGGGCCGGCAAGCTGGCGGTCTAGCAAGGGCTGTTCGCGCCTCAGGTTCTAGTCGGCGCCAGGCTCCGTGCCTTGTGCCCGCAGGCTGGGCAGCTCGATGCCGCGCGTTTCGGGCAGGACCCACACCCAGGTGGCCGTGGCCAGCGCCAGCAGCATTGGCACCGATAGCCCGCCAGAAAGGCCATTCCAGGCCACCGCTTGCGCGACCAGTACCGGCGCCGCCAACTGCACGGACCGGGCCAGGTTGTAGGTGGTCCCCATCGCGGTAGACCGCACTTCGCTGGGGAAAAGTTCGGCCAGCAGCGCCCCAAAGCCGGCCGTACACCCCGAACCCACGCCCAGAAGGAACATCGCGCTCCAAAAAAGCGCTGGAGTGGCCGATAGTTCCTGCCAGGCAAACGCCAGCGGCGCGATAGCCGCCGCGGTGAGCAGCGAGTAACCAAAGAACGCTGGGCGGCGGCCGATGCGATCCGACACCAGGCCAAAGGTCAGCATGCCCAGGAACTGGCCGCCCTGGGCCGTCAGCATCCAAGTCAGTGAACGGCCGATGCTTTGGTGCATTTCCTTGACCAAGAAGCCCGGCAGCCAGGTGTAGCAGGTCCAGTAGGTGCCCAGCTTGAACACGCCCAGCAGCCACGCGCGCACCATGCGGCTGCCCACCTTGGCGCGACGCAATTCCGCCCAGCTGGCGCGGTGTTCGTGCGGGGTGTCCGGCAGGTGCATGCTGCGGCGCATCGCGAAGGCCAGCAGGGCGGTGGCCGACGAGCCGACCATCACCGTCCGCCAACCCAGCCAAGGCACAAGCAAATAGCCGGCAATCGCGGCCAGGGCCACGCCGACCGGTTCGCCCGCCTGCAGCGCCGCCGAGGCTCGACCACGCCAGCGCGCGGGAACCGCTTCGGCCAAAATACCGTGGCCGATGGCCCACTCGCCGCCTACGCCCAGCCCGACCAACGCTCGCCCGACCAAGAACCACCCTGCGTTGGGGGCCAGGCCGGCAACGAGCGAACCCGCCGAGTACAACAGCACCGTCGCCGCCAATATGGTGCGCTTGCCCACGCGATCGGCCAGGTAGCCGGCGACGATGCCGCCCAGGCCCGAGGTGCCCAGCGCCACGCCCAGCATCCACGACTCGGTAGTGTGCGTCATGGCCAGGTCGCGGCTGACGGGCTCTTTGACAAAGCCCAAAAGGACCAGATCGTAGAAGTCGAACGTCCAGCCCAGGAACACGAAGGCAAATAGGGCGATCGGCAGCGTTCCGCGAGATTGGCTGACCACCTGTGCCTCCCCTGCGCCCGCCCAGCTAGCTTGGGTTCGGCCCATGCTAACCCGGCTGCTGCGACAGGTCACGCCGCGCTTGCGCCGCCCCACCGGCAATGCGATCCTCGCGCGCCGCCGCCCCGTCTGGGCGCCCTTCCAAGGCCCTTACGATGACCGCCCATGCCCCCGTATCTGCTGGTAAACCTGCAAATTCCGATCGCCTGTGGGGCGGCGGCTACGCCGAAGCGACCCACCCGCTGGTCCAGCAGCTCAACGCCTCGATAGGGTTCGACTGTCGGCTCGCGGTGTTCGACATCCTCGGCTCGGTCGCCCACGCCACCATGCTGCGCGACCAGGGCATCCTGTCCGCCGCCGATCATGCTGCCATCGTCGCGGGGTTGCGCGGGATCTTGGCCGACGTAGAGGCCGATCGCTTTGTCTGGTCGGTGGCGCGCGAAGACGTGCACATGAACGTGGAGGCCGAACTGCGCGACCGGATTGGTGATCCAGCCGGTCGGCTGCACACGGCCCGCTCGCGCAACGATCAGGTGGCGCTGGACGAGCGCCTGTATCTGCGGGCGACGCTGGCTAAAATCATAAAGGATATCAGTGGATTGGTCGGTGTGTTGGCCGAGCTGGGCCGTCGCTACGCCGCCTGGCCGATGCCGGGCTATACCCATCTGCAGCGGGCCCAACCTGTTACGTTGGGTCACCACTTGCTGGCCCACGCCGAGGCGCTGCTGCGCGATGGTTCGCGGCTGGCCGACCTGCTGGTGCGGATGGACGCCTGCCCGCTGGGCTCTGGGGCGCTGGCGGGCACCACGCTGCCGATTGATCGCGCCAAGGTCGCACAACTGCTGGGGTTTTCCGCGATCACCCACAACTCGCTGGACGCGGTGTCCGACCGCGACCACCTGATCGAGGCGCTGGCGGCGGCCAGCTTGGGGATGGTCCACCTGTCGCGGCTGGGCGAAGAGCTCGTGCTCTACTCGTCGGCCGAGTTTGGCTTTGTGCGCCTGACCGACGCCTTTACCACCGGCAGTTCGCTGATGCCGCAGAAGAAAAACCCGGACATGGCCGAGCTACTGCGCGGCAAGTCGGGACGGGTGGTGGGCGATTTGGTGGGGCTGCTGGTGGCGCTCAAGGGCCTGCCGCTGGCGTACAACAAGGACCTGCAAGAAGACAAGGAGCCACTGTTCGACGCGTTGGACACGTGGGCGGCATGCCTGCAGGTGACGGCGGACATGCTGAGCGCCGCAAAGTGGAACCGCCAGGCGCTGTTGGACGCGCTGGACCGCGGGTTCCTGTTGGCCACGGACCTTGCGGACGAACTGGTGCGCTGCGGTGTGCCGTTCCGCACGGCCCACGAGCAGATCGCCGAGCTGGTCGCCGATTGTGTGCGCCACCACACCACTTTTGCGCGCTTGGGACCCGCGGCGATCGCGCAGCGTCTGGGCGTCCCGGCGGACGGAATTGCCCAGGCGCTTGACGTGGAACGCAGCTTGAATCTTAGGGATATTCCCGGTGCGCCGCACCCCAAGCGCGTCCGCAGCGAGGCGTCTCGCACCCGCCGCGCCGGGGCCAAGTTGCAGCAGCAGGCCGCGCGCTGGTTGGCGCCGTGCCCGGCCGAAGGCATGCTCCGGGGCGGCGAACCCCAACTCATCCAATAGCGGCCCGTGCCGCGCTGAGAGAACGTGCTCAAGACGGTCGACGCCATCGGCAGCAAGGTCGTGGGCCTGGTGCGTTACACCTGGTTTCTGCTGGCGTTTCTGTACCTGGCCGTCAAGATGCTGTGGGTGGGGCGCCATCTGGGCCAGCGCGATCTGTTCCGGCAAGTGCTGATGCAGGTGTACTTCACTGCCGTGCAGGCCATCGGGCCGATCGTGGTGCTGGCGCTGGCGGTGGGCGTGTTCGCAATTGTCGAGGGCGTGGGCGGCATTGGCACGTTGTCCGGCGCTGACAACCTGGGGCGGATGGTGACGGTGGTGGTGCTCCGCGAGGTCGCGCCGCTGCTGACCGGGGTAGTGGTCATCGTGCGGTCGGTGACGGCCATCGCGGCTGAACTCGGCTCGATGCGTGTGCACCGCGAAGTGGAAGCGCTTGAAATTATGGGGATTGCTCCGATTCGCTTCTTGGTCACGCCGCGGCTGATTGGCGGCCTGCTGTCGCTGTTCGGTCTGACCGTGCTGTTTGCCGCGACGGCGCTGCTGGGAGGGTTCGCGATCGCGCAGCTCCTGGTAAAATTGCCGGCGAATGTGTTCTTTGACGCGGTGTTGTCGGCCACCCGGCCCGCCGACCTGGGCATGTTCCTGGTCAAGGTGGGCGTGGGCGGCGTGGGGCTGGTGCTGATCGGCTGCTACCACGGCATGGACGTGGTCGACTCGCCCACCGAAGTGCCAGTGGCGGTGTCGCGGGCGGCCCTGAACAGCTTGATTTTCTTAGTGCTGCTCAACGGGGTCGTGTCCGTGGCGAACTTGGCCGGCCGCGATCCCACCTCGCTACTGCTGGGGGGGCTGCCATGAGCCTGGCCCCTGGTGAGCGCAACCTGCCGACTGTGCTGCGCTTGCCGACCGGCCTGACCGTGGTGAGCGGGACGCTGCAAGTGCAGGTGCCGCCTATGGAACTGCTGCCGGGTGAGTGGGCCGTGCTGCTGCCGCCCGCGGGTGCCGACCTGCCGGAGCCCGCCACCGACCTGGCCCGTCGGCTGGGGACGTTGGGGATGCCGGCGCGCGGAACGATCGAGCTCTTTGGCAGTCCGATTGCGGCGTTGACGTATGCCGAGCTGATGCGTCTGCGCAGCCAGGTGGGCTACGTGCCGCATCGGGGTGGGCTGCTGGCGAATCGCAGCATCGCCGACAACTTGGGGCTGCCCCTGTCGATTCACGCGCGTCTGGGCAGCCAGGCCGAAGCGGCGCGGGTGGCCGAGCTCCTTGCTCAGTTCGAGCTGAGTGATCGGGCGGACAAGCGCCCGCATCAGCTGGATCCGACGCATTATTTTCGTGCGTTGTTGGCGCGCGCGCTCACGCTGCGGCCGCAGTGGCTGGTCGTCGAGGGCAGCGGCGACTTTGACAGCGACACCGACGGCGACGGCTCGTGGCCCGCCATCTGCGCGTGGTGCGAGCAGGGCCCGGCTGCAGCGGTGGCGGTATTGGCCCGGCGCCACGTGCGGTTCGAGGCCTGGGCCAGCGGCCACGGCGCCCGACTGGTCGAGTGGCTAGTCGCGACGAACGAGGTGCCCTCATGAAGATTTTCCTCACCTCGCGCGAGCGGATGGCCGGGCTCTTCATCGTCGTCACGGCGGCCTTGGTCGTGGCCTTTTTTGTGGGCGCGGCGGTGCGCAACCGGTGGCTGGCCCCGCGGATTTCGTACCACACGCTGGTGTCGCGGGGCGATGGTCTGCGCTCGGGCTCGCCGGTGCTGCTGTCCGGCGTGGAAGTGGGCGAGGTGGGGAGCATCGAGTTCCGCGACGACGAGCACCTGGACGTGGAACTCGTCGTGCTGACCCGCCACGCCGGCCGCGTGCGCAAGGGCACCACGGTCAACGTGCGGCGGGTCCTGGGAATTGGCGAAAAGCGCCTGATCCTGCAACCGCCCGCTGGGGTCAAAGAAGTGGTAGCCGCAGGCGCCCTCTTGCCGGCGGTCGAGCCGATGGACGTGTTGGATGTGGTGAGCGAGCTCGACTTTGGCTCGCTGGTCAAGACGAGCGGCCGCGCTCTGGGCGTAGTCGAGAAGCTGCTGGGCACGCTGGAGGAAAACAACCGCCTGGATCGCATGGTCGCCACCTTTGACCGGGTTGGGCCGACCCTGGACCGCCTGGACAAGCTGCTGGACGACGTGCACAAGCCCGCGGTGGCGCTGCTGACCGATCCGGCGCTGCACGGGGCTCTGTCCGGCGCCGACGCCCTGCTGAACGACCAGGCCACGCACCGCGCCGTGCGCAATGCCGCGCAAGTGCTCGAGCCGAAACGGGTCGACCGCCTGATTGGCCGCGCCGACCAGCTCCTGGATCGCATCGAGACCCTGACCGGCGAGAAGGGCCACCTGCCCAGCCTGTTGGAGCACGCCGACAAGCTGCTGGCCGACGACCGCATCGGCCGCCTCATCGGCTCGATGGAGCGCCTGGCGGACGAGAAGAAGCTGGCGCGCCTGCTGGACAATCTCTCCGTCCTCGCCGAGCAGACCGGCAAGATCGCCCCCGAGCTGCCGCACCTGACCAAGGAGCTCACGATTACCCTCCGCGAGGCGGTGGTGGTGCTCAAGGCCCTGCAGAAGACCTGGATGCTCGAGGGCAAGTCCGAGGACGCGCGCCGCGAGTTGAAGCAGCAGTAGTTCGATCACCGCGCCCAATGCACTTGCCATTCCTGCTTCGTAGATTTGTGTAGTAAAAACGATGAGTAGAGCCCGCCGGCGACTGCTTGGACACGTTGACCCCGCGCGCCAAGGCGAGTAGCCTGACCGAGAACGGTGGTCGAAAGGTAAGTGCCATGCACACGAATTGGCTGAGCCAAGCACGGTTTCCACTCGCCAACGGGCTGTTCCTAGCTGCCATTGCCTTGGGCTGCTCCAGCGATCCGGCGAGCGGCAGTGGCGGCGCGGTCGCGGTCGTGGCGCTGCCTGGGACCGCGGTCACCGAAGTGCAGTGGCAGAGTTGCGCCGTCGTGGGGCCGGCCGGATACGCGGCCACTTGCGGCACAGCCACCGTTCCGTTGCGCTGGCAAGACCCAGAGGGGCCCTCGATTGTCGCGGCCGTCGTGCGGCTGTCACCCAAAAAGTCAAGCGTGACTGGCCAGTTGTGGCTCCTGCAGGGTGGCCCCGGCTACTCGGGCAAGAGCTTGTTGTCTTTGGCGGAGTGGTATGCCGAACAACTGCCCGGATACGAGTTCTTTCTGCCCGATCACCGCGGCGTCGGCGAGTCGACGCGCCTTGGGTGCGCGCAGGCCGAGGCAAATACCAGCCCCGATGGCGCCATGGTCACCAAGGAAGAGTGGCCCGACTGCCTGGCGGCCGTGCTCGGCGAGTGGGGCACGGACTTGCAGGCGTTCTCTGCAACCCAAGCCGCGGTCGACGTAGGCAAGCTGATCGACGCCACGCGCAAGCCCGATGTGCCGCTGCGCTTGTACGGCGTCTCGTACGGCACGTTTTGGGCTCTGCGCTACTTGCAGCTGTTTCCAGATCAGGCGGGCGCTGTCGTGCTCGACTCGGTCTGCCCGCCAGGCGTTTGTTCGCTGACCAGCTACTGGAGTCAGTTCGAAGCGACGGGCAAGGAGCTGCTGACACGCTGCAGCAAGGACCCAATCTGCCGCGCCAAGTTGGGCGACGACCCGTGGGGGCGCCTGCAGAGCCTGGCCGCCAAACTGGACAGCGGTCACTGCAGCACGATCTTGCCCGGACAGCCCCTGCGACCGCTGCTACGCGAACTGCTTGCCTCGGCCGTGGCGAACGCCGACGCCCGCTTGCTCATCGCCCCCATCGTGTTTCGGCTCGACCGCTGCAACAGCCAAGACGTCGCCGCGCTCCAGCCGCTGTTCAAGGCCGTGGCCAAGCCAGTGGTCATCGACCCCAACTCCAGTCAGACGATTCGTGAGCAATACTCGCCTGTTCTGCACCACAATGTAGTCTTCGCCGAGCTTTGGCAAGGCACGCCGCCGCCCTTGGCGCCGCTGCTTTTCGCCCCACTGGAGGGCAACGACGACATCGCCATCCAGCCCAGCTGGCCCGCGGTCGGCAGCGACCCGCTGCGCGCGACGATGCCGCACCCCACCACGCCGGTCTTGATTTTGTCTGGCGACCTGGACCCGCAGACGCCGCTCGCCTTTGCCCAGGCCACGCACAACGCACTGGCGCCCCAAGGCGCGCAACTGGTGGTCGTGCCAGACAACCCGCACGGCGTCGCCACCAACCCCGACCACGAGCGGACCCTGTGCGGCGGCACCATTGCCATGCAGTTCTTGAAGAACCCCCAGCAAAAACTTGATCTTGCGTGCCTACAGACCCTGCCGCCGCTCGACTTCGCCGGGGGAGGACCCTTCGCCCTGCAACTGTTTCCTGGCGGGGTCTGGGGTGGCGAAGTCAAGGGCCTGCCTCTGCGCCAGCAGACCCCAGCTCAGGCCGCACAGCAGCTTTGGCGCGAGCTGCGCCGACCGCTGCGCCTGTAGCGTCCCCAGCTTGCCGACTTTGTAGTGGCCGGTCCGCCCGCGCCACGGACGCCCCAACGTGCGCGTACGGCGGTCTCCACTTGGTCCACGCTCGTCCGGCCACCCCTGGCCGTCGTGCAACGAGTGCGAATCCAGCGGGGCCCCCGGTTCGAGCCTGGCGAATTGCGGCGTCTTCGCCATCCGATTCTGGTGAACTCGGCATCACCCGTGCTTGGGCCGCCACCCGTCCAGCAGCCGCGCCACGAACTCCAAGCGGTCTTGCCCCCACACCAGGTACTCGCCCACAAAGAAACTGGGCGCACCACAGGCCCCGCGCCGCTCGGCCTCCTCGGTTCCGGCGACCAGGGCGGCCTTGACCTCGGGGCGCTCGCAGCCGGCGAGCAGCGCCGCGCCGTCAAGCCCATGCTCGTCCAGGATCGCCTGCAGCGTGGCGGCGTCGCCGATGTTGCGGTCGTGGGCCCAGTACTGCTTGAACAGGTGCTTGGCAAGTTTGACGTGCGCCTCGCCTTCCAGTTGGCACAGCACCCGCAGCGGCCGCACGGTGT
This sequence comes from Myxococcales bacterium, assembly GCA_037441385.1. Lineage (GTDB taxonomy): Bacteria > Myxococcota_A > UBA9042 > UBA9042 > UBA9042 > SXRM01. Next base: position 10,108 of record JBBISH010000067.1, on the reverse strand, counting down.
TCATCGGGAACTGGCTGGGCCACTGCATCGGCAGATTCCGCACCTCGGCCCAACGCAGAATATCGGCATAGAAAATCGCCTGCTTGGCCGGCGACGCCACCGCCATAGGCACGACCGGCCCGCCCAGGGCCTTGAACAGCCCACCCAGCAGGAACGGGCGCCAAACCACCCGCGCGCCGTGGGCCGTGGCCAAGGGCTCGATGGCCTCGTGCGCCAGGTAGGCGTACGGCGACGAGAGATCGTAGAAGTACTCGACGGTCTTGGCCGTGTTTGCGGGCTTGGTGGTCACGCGGGCTCCTTGGGTTCGCTGATACGCACCCCACCTGATTCACGCCTGTACGGTTTCTGTGACACGGTCTGCAACTGGCGAGAATCAGCCGGGGACCCCGATTCGGGCACGAAGAATTGCCCGAGCTTTCGATCCGATTCGGACGGAACCGGAGTGACAAACTGGAAATCGGCCAGCGCCGGATCCGGGCGCCAACCCTGGGCCGCGCGGACCACCATCGGCAGGCGGTCCTGGCCCCAAAATAGCTGATCGGTCACCACAAAGGCCGGCGCGCCAAACACGCCCACCCGCAGCGCCTCGTCGGTGCGCAGTCGCAGGTCGGCCTTGACCGCGTCCGTCTGGGCGGCGGCCAGGATACCCGGCGCGTCCAAACCAGCGCCCTGCAGAAGATGGGCTAGCACCTTGGAATCGCTGATGTCTTGCCCCTGGACCCAGTACGCGGCAAAAAATGCGTCGGTCAGCGGTTCGCGGGCCTCGGCGGGGGCGGCCAGAAGGCAGCGCAGGGCCTCTACCGTCCGCATCGGGTGGTGGTGCGGCGGCGCCAGTGCCACCCCGAACCAACTCGCCCAGCGAATCAGGTCCAGCCGGTTGTGGCGCGCCTTGGCGGGAGAGAGCGTGGCCGCCAGGTTTTGCGCCTGGCCAATCGCGGCAAAGACCCCGCCCAGCAAGAACGGGCGCAGGCGCACTTCGGCCCCCGACTCGCGGGCGAGCCAGGCGCGCTGGGTGCTCGCCAGGTAGGCATAGGGGCAAGAGAAGTCGAAGTAGAAATCAATCGGCAAGACCATAGTGCAACGCTACACCGCCTTGGCGATCCGGCCAAGTGCGCGACCGCGGGGCTGTGGCATACGCAGCGGAATTCGCCGCCGCCTCGGGGGCTACTTCGCCGCGCCGCCCCCTTGGAGCTGCGCCAATTTGCCATTCAGTCGCTGCGCCATCGCCACATTGCCGCCTGACTTGGCCGCCGCAAGCCCCGCCTGCCACGCCTTGGCCGCCGCCGGCAATTGCCCCTGCAGGTATCGCAGATTGCCAAGCACATCCAGGGCTTCAGGGTCGGCCGCGTCTCCCTGCAGCACCAGATCCAAGTGGGCCTGGGCCTGGTCCAGACGCTTTTGCTGCAAGAGCACGTTCGCCAGGCGCAGCCGGGCGGCTCGGTCCTTGGGCTGCCGGTCCAACAGGGCGGTCAGGGTCGCCTCCGCGCCCGGCAAGTTGCCCGACAACTCCTGAGCGATCGATAGGTTGGCCAGCACACCCAAGTCGCTGGGGTCGCTCTGTACCGAACGCTGGTAGAACGCCACGGCGCCCTTGGGATCGCGCCGCGCCATGGCGGCGTTGCCCAGCTTGTTGTTGGCGCGGGCATCCATCGGCTCGATCTGCAAGGCGTTTTGATACTCGACCTCGGCACCTGCGCGGTCGCCGCGCCGCTCCAAGGCCATGCCCAAGTCCGTGTGGGCCAGGGCGTTGTTCTCCGTTACCGCGCACGCACGCCGCATCAGCGACTCGGTGTCGCTCCAGGCCGGCAGAATCGCAGCACTCACGGCCACTTGCCCGGCCACCGCCAACCCAGCCACGGTCCACCGCGTGCGCACCGCCGCGCCTTGCAGCCCGTGCACCGCCACCGTCACCATAGCCAGGATCAGCCCCAGCAGCGGCAAATACACAAAGCGGTCGGCCCGCGCCGAGCTGCCCAACTGCACCACGCCCGCCACCGGGGCAATCAACACCAAGTAGCTGAACCAGCCCACCGCCAGCAGCGGCAACGACCGCCGCAGCCGCCACGCCGCCCCCGACACGCCCACCAGCACCGCGACCGAAACCGTCACCAGCGCCAGGTCGACCCGATAGCCGGGGTGCGGATAGTGCACCGCCAACCCCGCCGGCCAACACAACTTGCCCGCATAGGTGGCCACGGCCACGATCGCGCTCGCCAGCCGGTAGGGCCACGGCAGGGCCCCTTCGGTGACCCACGCGCCCAGCTCGCGCTGGGCCTCGCTGGCCCACACCAGCAGCGGCAGTGCCAGCAGCAGCATGGGGACTTTCTCCAGTACCAGCCGCAGGTTCTGCCGGTGCGCCTGCGGTTGCCAGCGCTGCAGCGGCCACACATCCAGCAGCAGCAGCACCAGCGGCAGCGTCACCACCGTTGGCTTGCTCAGCATCGCGGCCGCAAAACATCCCACCGTACCTGCATAATCGCGCCATCGCCGCCGCGCCCCCCACCGCCCGTGCAGCGCCAGCGTCGCGAGCGCCCACAGCCCCGCCAACAGGTCCTTGCGGTCGCTCACCCACGCCACCGACTCCACGTGCTGCGGATGCACCGCAAAGGTCAGCGCTGCGAACAGCGCCGCTCCCGCCGGCAGCACCCGCCGGGCCAGCAACAGGACAAACGCCGAGTTCGCCAGATGCAGCGCCAGGTTATGCAGGTGATGCCCCGCCGGCGCCGCGCCAAACAGCGTCGCGTCGAGCAAGTGCGACAGCCACGTCAGCGGGTTGTAGTTGCCGTAGTGCGCACCCGCAAACGCCCAGCGCAGCGAACTCAACGACAAGCCGGCCATCACGTTCGCGTTTTCGTAGACGTAGTAGTCGTCGTCGTAGTGGACGAATTGGAACCCCGCCACCGCGCCAAACACCAGCACGGGCAGGCCAACCACGCCGAGCCACGGCAGCAGGCGTGCAAACGGAACAGTGGGTTTGGCGAGGGAGCTCACGGTGCTTCTTGGATCCAATGATGGCGCGCCCGGAGACAAGCGGCGCGGTGAGTCGCACCACGTACGCGAACTTGCGCCCCACCCGGCAGCAAAGTGCGGCCCATCAACGGTTCCGCACGATCGCCGGCAATGAGCCGCACTGTCACGGTTTCAGGACGCACACGCCCTGGACGCAAACCTTGGCCAGCGAGCCGATCGAGCAAGGGGTTGTGCTGTCGTTGATGGCCTGGTGCGAGCAGGTGCCGTTGCTGCACGCGTCGGTGGTGCACGGGTTCTTGTCGTCGCACGCGCCTGCAATCGGCACGGACTTGCAGGTGGTGGTCATGTTGGCGCCTGCCTCGCATACGTTCTTGACGCACGTGTCGCCCGCCTCGCACGTCTTGACCGAAGTGGGTGGAACGGCGCAGGTTTTCTCTACGCAACTCATCTCGCCGTTGCACGGGTTGCCATCGTCAAAGGCGGCGCAGTCGGTTTTCTGGCTGCAACCGCAGATGTTCGCGCCCGACACGCACTTGCTGCCGATGCACACGTCGCCGATGGTGCACGGGTTGTCGTCGGTGCACACCGCATACAGCTCCTGTGGGGGCAACATGTTGCACAAGCCGGTGGCCGGGTCGCAGCGGTTCAACAGGCACGCGGTGTCCGAGCCAGTGGGGCAGCTGATGATCGTGGCCGGGTTGACCTTGCACTTGTGCGGGGTTACGGCCAAGTCGCAGTACAGCGAGCCGTTGCACAGGTTGCCGTCTTCCAACTTGGCGCAGTCCGTCTGGTTGTTGCACACGCAGGTGTTGGGGCCCGCCGTGCACTCGCCGTCCTTGCAGACGTCCGACTCGGTGCACGCGTTGCCGTCGTCGCACAGGATGCCGTTGCCCGAGATGACCATCGCGCATTCGCCGGTCTCGGGCTGGCACGTGTTTTTGCGGCATTGATTGTTGAATTGCGGCGTGCAGTACTTGACGGTGGCGGGGTTGATTTCGCACGCGTGCGGCGTGACGGCCAAGTTGCAGAACAGGGTGCCGTTGCACAAGTTGCCGTCGTCTACCTTGCTGCAGTCCTTGTCGCTGGTGCAGATGCACGTGTTCGGGCCCGATTTGCACGAGCCGTCTGGCAAGCAGTAATCCGACACCGTGCACGAGTTGCCGTCCTCGCACAGTACGGTCGTGGGGCCGTTGGCCAGCGCCTTTTGCTCGCACAGGCCCGTCTTGGGGTTGCAGAGGTTCTTGGCGCACTGCGTGTCGCCGACCGTGGGGCAAACCACGACCGTGGCGGGGTTGATTTCGCAGCTGCCGTTGTTTTTGTTGCAGATCAGGGTGCCGTTGCACAGGTTGCCGTCGTCCTTGGCGGCGCAGTCGGCGTCCGTCGTGCACGAGCAGACGTAGGATGTAGACTCCGCGGCGCACTGGCCCTTTTGGCAGACCGACGACGCGGTGCACACGTTGCCGTCCTCGCATGGAACTTGCGTGGGGCTGATCCCCGCCGCCAGCGGGACGTAGACCCCGCAATCCGGCTTGCCAACAGGGCAAATTTGAGTCAAGAGCTCGATGGGCCAGTCCTGACAAACGCCTGTCTTCTTGTCGCAGATGCGCTTGGCACAGGCGTTGTCAAAGTTTTGCGGGCAGTTGACCTTGGTCTTGTCGTTGACCACGCATTCGCCCTTGAACGGGTCGCAGTACAGCGTGCCATTGCATTTGTCCCCGTCTTCCCAGGCGGCGCAGTCCGCGTTGGTGACGCACTTGCAGGTGTTGGTGCCCGACGAGCATTTGCCCGTGAACACCCCTTCCGCGGTCACTTCGCAGACGTCGGACTTGGTGCAGTCGTTGTTGTCGTCGCAAGCCGTTGGGTATTTTTGCACGGGCGTGGGCTTGCAGCTGCCGGTCTTGGGGTCGCACACGTTGGTCAGGCATGGGTTGTCGCTTGGCTCGCACACCACCGGTGCCGTCTTCTTGCACGTGTAGTCGGGCGCGCAGTAGTACACGCCGGTGCAGAGGTCGTCGGGTTTGACGGTCACGGCCTCGCAGTCCTTGGTGGTCAGGCAAGCGCAGGCCTTGGCCTCAAAGATGCACTTGCCGCCCATGCAGTAGTCGTTGATTGTGCAGGAGATTCCGTCGTCGCACAGCGTCTTGTCTGCCAGCGGCTTGGTCTTGCACGCCTTGACAATCGTGGTGGCGGTCGGGTCGCAATACGACTCGACGCAATCCTTTGGGCTGGCGTCCGGGCACGCGACGCCCATACCCACGTCGCTGCACTTGTGGGTCTTCAGGTCACATTTCATGGGTCCGGTGCAGATGTTCGAGAGTTCGAGGCAGTCCAAGTCGCTCACGCACTCGCAGATCTTGACTGTCCCGGCGATGCAGGCCCCGGCCTCGCAGTGCTCACCCAGCGTGCACTCGTCGCCGTCGTCGCAGCCGCTCTTGTCCGCCGCGGGCGTGTATGTGCAGCCGTTGGTTGTGCAGCTTCCCTTCTGGCACGGCTTGACCGGGCAGTCCGTGTCCTTTTTGCAGGCCGGCAACACGTCCACTGGTTCCGCGTCCACCCCGGAGTCAACCGAAGTCTCTGCCGCGTCCACGCTTTGGTCTGGGGCGCTGTCGGCCTGCTGGTCGGCCGGAGCCGTGTCGGTCGCGGTCGAGTCGCTCGCCGAGTCCCCGCCGGCATCGCTGTCGCCCGCCGTGTCCTGGGCGTCTGACCCGCTCACCGTCCCGCTCACCGTCCCACTCAGTGCGCTGCGGTCCAACGTCTGCGGTTGGCAGGCCAGCGCGCCCGCGCACGTGCCCGCGGCAATGGCCAAAGCCGTAGCCAAGTCGATGATCCGCATCCTTGATCCCCATGCCCCAGGTGACGGAGCCACTGCTGCGGCGGGATGCGCACCGTGCCCGTCGCGCCAGCTAGGATGCGCCCAATTCAGGCGGCTAATCAAGGGCGCGGGCCGCCGCACCGGACCGCCGCCGCGGGGTGTGCGTCCAATGGCTTCGGCTTGCGCCAGAGCCCATTTGGCGGTATGTCACGGAAACAGAGGTCTGCCCGCGCCACGGACAGACACGCAAGAGCACCACGTCGGCGGTTGCACCGTCGCCAGGGCGAACGATGTCGAGCACCGCAACCAAGCGAATTTGCCCCGAATGTGGTCGGTCGACCAACGAGGCCACTTGCCCGGACGACGGCGAGATGACGCTGGTGGTGACGACCAAAGAGAAAGGGCCCGACGATCGCGTCGGCATGGTCATCGGCGGTCGCTACCGCATCGTGAGTGTGATCGGGCAAGGCGGCTTTGGGGCGGTCTACAAGGCGCACCACACCGCGACCGGCGACATGATCGCGATCAAGGTTCTGCGCACCGACATCGCCGGCGCCAGCGAGACCATCGGCCGTTTTCGCCAAGAAGCCAAGCAGACCAGCAAGCTCAAACACCCCAATACGGTGCGTGTTTTTGACTTCGGTCAAATGGACGACGGCAACCTGTACCTGGCGATGGAGTTTCTAGAGGGGCGCACGCTTTCGGATCTGTACCGCAAAGAGGCGCCCATCGAGCCCAAGCGGCTGGTGCACATCGCCACTCAGGTGCTCAAAGCGCTGTCCGAAGCGCACGCCAAGGGCTTGGTGCACCGCGACCTGAAGCCCGACAACATCTTCTTGCAGTCTGTGCACGGCGAGCCCGACTTCGTCAAAGTGCTCGATTTTGGCATCGCCAAGTCGCTCTCGGGCGACAATACCGGCGACATGACCTCTACCGGCGCCATCTTGGGCACGCCGCGCTACATGAGCCCCGAGCAGGCGCGCGGCCAACCGGTCGACCTGCGTACCGATTTGTATTCACTGGGTATTATCCTGCACGAGGGCTTGACTGGTGTGGCCCCGTTTCAGGCCGAGACGCCGCTGTCGATGCTGCTCCGGCGCGTTCAAGAAGAGCCGCCGCGCACCCACGACGACATCGGCATCGCCACCCCGTCGGGGCTGTGCGATACCGTCTTCCGCGCTCTGGCCCGCGAGCCGCACGAGCGCTTCGCCGACGCCGACGGCATGGTCGCAGCGCTGCAAGCTAGCTTGAATACGCCGCTTTTGCCGCCCAAGGCGCGGGCTTCCGGCTCTGGCGCGGGGCAGCTCGGCGGGCAGACGGGCAAGGCGACGGTGCCCCTGGCGACGCCCATCTCGCACCGCGTGGTTGTCCACGGTGGCGACGACGACGAGGGCGAGGCGACGCTGGACCCGAATCAGTCTGCACAGTTGAAGGCCGCCGCGGCCGCCGCTGCGGCTGGCGAAGCATCCGAAGCCCCTACGCGCCTTTCGCCCGTGCCCGGCGAGGGGCCGACGGAAAAGGTGCCGCCCGGTGCGCCCTTGCCCGCGGCCGTCGCCGTCGCGGTCGCACCCCAAGCCGTGAGTCAGCCGGCGGCCGCGCCCGCGCCAGTGGCCCCCGCGCCGGCCAAGCGGAGCCCGCTGCTGGTGGCCGCCGGGGTTGGTGCGCTCGTCTTGGTCGTCGCGGCCGTGGCCATGACCCGCAGTGATCCGCCGCCCGCGCCTGCTCCTGCCGCGGCTCCGGCTGCCGTTGTGGCTCCGGTCCAGGTCCCAGGGCAGGCTCCTGCTCCGGCTCCGGCTCCGGCTCCGGCTCCGGTTCCGGCGCAGGCCCCTGTTCAGCCTTCGGCTCCGGTTCAGGTTCCGGTTCAGGTTCCGGTTCCGGCCCCGACTCCGGCTCCGGTTCCGGCGGCCGCGCCCGCAAGGGCCGAGGCTCTGGTGCGCGTCCTGGTCGAACCGGCCGACGCACTGATCGAGATCGATGGCGCGGCAATCACGGGCCAGCAGGCCAGCGTCGCCCTGGGCAAGCACCACGTCAAGGCCAGCAAGGCCGGCTACGCCCCCCAGACCATCGAGATCGACGCGCTAGCCGGGGCGAACAACGTCAAGCTCATGCTGCGCAAGACTGCCGGGACCGGGGGCGGCGATCGCTCTGGCAAAGACTCCAAGCGACCGTCTGACTCCAAGGACGGCCTGCTGATCAAGTAGACGGATCGCCAAGGAGAGGATATGCGTCTTGCCGCTGTTCGCACGCTGACCGCCTGGGTACTGCTCGCGCAGTCGGCGGCCGTGCTCGTCGCGCCGGCCACGGCCTTTGCGGCTGCCGAGGATCCCAAGGCTTGGGCCAAGAAGGGCGCGGAAGCATTCAACAAGGGCGACTTCCTGGGCGCGGCGCGGGCCTTCGAGAAGGCGGCGCAGCTGGACCCCAGCGACCCCAAGAACTTGCGCTACGCCGGTCGGGCGTGGCAGCAGGTTGGCCACTGGAAGCGCGCGCTGGTCTTGCTGGAAATGTACCTGAAAATCGAGACGAATCCCGAGCACCGTGCTTCGATCATGGAGTTCGTCGAGCCACTCCGCCGGGCGACCCCGCGGCAAGTGGCCGAAGCGTTGGACGCGGCGCTCGCGCGTTTCCCGCAGGGCCGGCTGGAAGGCGAGGCCGCACAACTGTGGGAAGACTTGGACGACGAAGCCGCGGTGCAGCACGCGAGCGAACTGTGGGAATTGGCGCGGGTGCGCGCGGCCACCGACGGCGATCGGCAAGCGGCAGAGGCCGGAGCCCGGCGCGCGTCGCAGCGCGTGGCGGCCTTGAAGGCGCAACGCTTGGCGGCGCAACAGCCCAAGGATCCCGTCAAGCCAGACGGCGTTGGCCTGCCCCAGAACCCGACGCCCGTGGTGCAAGACAAGCAGCCACCCGTGCTGCCGCCCCCGGTCGCGAACAACGGCAGTTCAACGCTGCGAACCACCTTGCTCATCAGTGGCGGTGTGTTGGTGATTGGCGGCGCAGTCCTGGGCACGCTGGGCTACCTGGGTGCGCAAGACGTGAACGATCGCGCCAACAAAGGCGAGTACAAGTCGAATCCCGACGCCTACTTTACCGACAAGGGCGCCAAGGACAACCTGGCCTATGCGGGCTGGTCGGCGCTCGCCGTGGGGGTGGGTTTGGGCGTGTGGGGTGCGTTGACGAGCGACGGGACGCCAGCACGCGTGACCCTGGTTCCCCAGCTTGGTCCGGGGACTGCTGGCCTGGCGTTGGCGTCGCCCTTCTGAAAATCTTTGGGCCGTGAGTGTGGATAGCAGAACGCTGCCCCTCGCAAGGGCGTGTGGTTCATGTCCAACGCGCTGAACAGCTTGCAGGTGCAGAGCCTGCCTTGCCGGTTGCTTGCTCTCGCTCCGCGTCGAATGGCCCTCACCCCCGGCCTACGGCCGACCCCGCTCTCGCCGTGAAATTGAGTCACGGCTCGCTCGCTTCGCTCACCGCGGGGACCCCTCCTCTCCCACTGAAGTGGGCGAGGGGTAAAGGGAAATTGCGTTGCCCCTCGCCAAATGCGTTGGAGGGTGGACGGCACCGCCGGCCGGGTGAGGGGGACCAGCGGCCTCCGACAAGGCAGCCTTTCCAGGCATGAGACGCATCGCTGATCCATCGGCGGCGGTCGGTGGACGGTGGATTCACGTGACACATGCATCTCGCCGTTGACCACCGCCCCAGCCCACCATAGGCTTCCGGGAAGGGGGTGCTCGATGCACACACTGCGAACTGAGATCGTCCTGTTTGCTCTTTGTTTGGCCATGGCCGCCTGCGGCAGCTCCGGTCAGCGGCCCGCGTCGGCGGATGCAGTTGCGGCCAAGGATGCCCTGCAAGACGCCGTAGACGCTGCGGATGTGCCCGGCGACGCCAAGGCCGACGACACCAGCCCCGACACCCCGGCTGAAGACGCCGACACTGAGCCTGCGGACGTGCCCGACACCCCAGCCGACGACGCCGCCACCGACACCGAACTCGCGGACGTCCCCGACACCGTCCCCGACACCCCGCCCGCCGATACGACCAAGCCGATCCCAGACGCCCTGCCGTGGATCGACACCAACCTGACCGAACCGTCGGACGACTGCAGCGGCGACGCCGTGTACCCACCCGATGGCGCTACGCTTTTGCTCGACGTTGGGCCGCTGCTGCCAGCCAACGTGGTCACCGGGTGCGGCAAAGGCCCGCCGCAGCCGGTCAGCTTTGGCACCGAGTGCTGCGACTGCCCGCCGCCGTATTCGTGCTACTGCAACGGCGAGTGTGGGTGGTTGCGGGGGCCGGATCTCAAGGTGCCGCAGTATGGGGGCAAGG
>JBBISH010000066.1:0-34403 GCA_037441385.1 Myxococcales bacterium | reverse complement strand
GACCGTGGTCCCGGCGTACAGCGGCTTGGGGAAGCGAACATGGACGTACGCCATGTGCGCAATGCCCTGCTGCGACACGTCGTGGACCGACATCGAGAGCGCAAGATTGAAGGTCAGATGGGGACTTACGGGCCGCGACGCCATGTGATAGGCCCGCGCATAGCGGTCGGACGACCACATCGGGCAAGCATCCATGAACGAAGCCGAATACGGACCAATGATGCTGGCATCCACCGTCACTTCGAACGGATGCCGGTATTCGTCGCCTGGGACGAGATCGTCCAGGCAACGACCGTAGTCGTTTTCGACATAGCTGGGCGTTTCTTTCACCGCTCCCCCCAACCTGTTGCGTCGCGCATCGGCCTCACACGTACCCCACCCGATTTGCGCCCGCACGGCTATTGTGACCCGGTCTGCAACGGGCAAGAATCCGGCGGGACCCCGGTCTGATACGCACCCCAACCCTGATTCGCGCCTGTACGGCTTCTCTGACCCGTTCTGCAACTGGCGAGAATCAGGCGGGGACCCCGGTTCGGGCCCGAAAGACTGCCCGAGTTTTTGAACCGATTCGGACGGAACCGCCATCCGGCGTTGCAGTCCGGGCTGCCGAGTGCAACCAGGGCCGCGGTCAGCCTTTGTGGGCCGCTGGCTTTTGCTGGCACTGCTCCAGCGCGCCCGCGGCGTCGCGCCACTTGACGGTCATGAGCAGGGCCACGATCAGCACGATCCCCAGGGCGGCCACGGCCGCCACCGCCAAGCGTTGCCAGGCCCGCACTTGCGCCTGCAGCTGCTCGCGCTCTTGATCCTTCTTGCCGATCGTGTCGGCCCATTCCACGGCCGCATTGCGATCGCGGTCGTCGACTCGTCGCGTCAGGCGCGCCTTTTGGCCGGTGTACGTGTCGGTGGCGGGCGACCACTTCGCCTTGTCGTCGTCGCCAGCGCTGACCGTGTCGAACGAGGCGGTGGCGGCCTCGCGCTCGGTGGCGTGCGTGCGCAGCAGCCCAACGCCTTCGGCCATGTTGGCCCGACCCTCGCCGCGGCCCTCTTGGCGGGTGTCGCGGCCCTGGCGGTCGCGCGGCGCAGGCTGACTTGGGCGGCGCACACTTACGTCTTTGCGGATCGGCTCGGCGACCGGGCCGTCGCCGCTGTCTTGCACGCGGATGATCGGCAGGGCCAGTGCGCGCTGATCCGTGTTGTGCCCCGAGCCTTTGTGCACCGACGCGGTGCCCGCCACATGGCTGCCGGTCACCACCGCCGGACGCGACAATTCGACCACCTGGCTGGCTAGGGTGGGCTGCGGGTCGCTATCCAGCGCCGCGGACCGAGCCTCGGCCTGGGCGAACAACTCGACAAAGTCCGGGCAATCCGCGGCGCGCTGCCATTCGGCCATGCCCTTCTTCCACACCCAGTTGTCGCGATTGACCGTCCCTTCGGCGATCGCCGCGCGCAGACCTTCTGTGTCCATGCGCTGTTGCTGGCCGGTCGGCGAGCCCACGAACCACAGCACCCGGCCGGCCGGCGGACCCGACGACAGAACCGGCGAGCTGGAAAGCGCCGCACCGCGCGAGGCTGGCGAGCTGGTCTGGGGCAGCTGCGCAGCGGGCGCGACGGCCACAGCCGCCTCTGGGACTTGCACCACGATGCGATTTTGGCAGTGCCGGCACTGGAACTGCAGCCGGCGCCCAGGGGCAACCCGCTCTTCGGGCAGTGTGTAGCTCGAACCACACCTGTCGCACTGAACACGCATCCATGCACCTGTGCGGGCCCACCAATCGCCGCGGCGAGGGCGAAGTTGGCGCCACGAAGGGCCAAGGTAGCGCGGCTGGCCTGCGAGCGCAACGGCCGACCATGCCCCCGATCCGCCGCTTTGGGCGCAACACGGCGTTGCTGCGTCGCTACTCTCCCTGCGGCGACCGCTAGGTCGCCTCAGTCGCTCCGCTCCTTGCGCCTTGATTTGCATCCCAAATCGGCGGCCGGGGCGAATTTCGATGGTGGATCCTGGATGCTGTGCAGCGGCTCGAGACCCCAGCCAATCCTGGCCGCGCTTGCAGTGCGTAGGTCAGCAACGTCGCGCGGATTCTAGATCTTTGGGATGCGGGGCACACAAAGGATGCGGATCGAGTGGTCCTCGGCCGCGGCCACCAGTGCTGGCGCCGGGGGCTCGTCGCAGGCCATGGCCAGCGCACGGATCCCCAGCTTGGCCAGCGGCTCCAGGTTTTCGCGGCCCAGCAGCGGGGCATCCACGGCCATCGCCACAGGCTTGTAGGTGCGCCGGCACTTGCCCACCGCCACCACGATGGCGTCGCCCACATTGGCCAAGCCGCTCGCGATCCCCACCGACCCCGACTCGTCGCACACCACCGCGCTGCAACTGGGCTGATGGGCGACCAGTCGCCACGCCAAGGCCAGCGCCCGGTACTGGACCTCGTCCGGAGGCGAGGCCGTCACGCACGTTGCCAGTTGGAGAACGTCGCCTGCCGCCTGGGTATCCTGCTGCAAGACGCCCAGGCGCGTCGCGCGCAGCCGCCGGTGCAGCGCAGCAGGGTTGGGGGGGCCCATCGTCAACAGCCGCAACTGGGCGCTTGCCGCCGCGATCTCGACCGCGTCGTCGTCAAAGGCCGGGGCCACCACCAGCGCCAACGGCCGCGCGAGCAGGGCGCGCATGGCGCCCAAATCGACCGTGCGGTTGACGGCCACCGTTGCGTATTGCGCGGCCAGCGGGTCTCCATCCACGGCGCGCAGCACGGCGCCCGCCACCGACATCGCCATCACGCCAGCGGCGCAGACCACCCCCGCGCGGCTCACCACAGCCGTTGCGACCGACTCGCCGAACTCGGCCAGGGCACCCCACGCCACATCGGCGTCGACCACCAAATCCGCTGTGAGGGCAGGGCCTTGCAGCAGCGACAGGCTGGGCGGACTGAGCCATTGCTGCTGCAGGTCCGTCAGCAACTGCACCTGCTCCGGCCCGCTCGGCGACTGCCAAAGCACCGCCGCTGGCTCGAGTTGCGCGCCCCCTTGCGCTGCGGGCGGCCACTGCTCAGCCCCGGCTCCCCTTTCGCCCAGGGCCGGCCCGCCCAGTCCCAGCGATACATGGCCCAAGTGTTCGACCACATGGACCAAAGCCTTGATCGCCAGACCTTGGCGGATCTCAATCGACAGCGCGCCCTCGCGCATCGCCGCCAGGGCCTTGGGGTAGTCGGCGGGATCGCAAAGCACTGCCACGCCTTGCGGATTGTTGGCGCCGGCCAGCAGCGCGGCCGCCCCGCTCAGGTCCAGCGGCGAGTCCGCGACAGAGCCAGCCGGCGCAAGGTTTACGGCCACAAAGTCAACCGGGCCGATCCGGTAGGCATTCAGCAAGTCCGTGTGATCGGCGCGATCGCGGCGGGCGCAGATCCCGGCCATGACCGCGGGGTGCAACGTGCGGATCGCCCCGTCCAAGATATCGGGCGTGGCCGAAAGGCGTTCGATGGTCAGGACTTTGACGCCAGCGGCCGCGAGATCCATCGCCGACGGTCCCGCCGAGACGATGAAGTAGCCCATCGCCGACAACTCGTGCGCCAGGTCGGCCAAACCGCTGCGATCGTGAGCCAACAACAGTGCTAGGCGCGCCGTGGAATTGTTCATGCGTCACCGGACCGGCGTCCACCGGCCGGCAGGCCCGATCAAGCCTTGTGCGCCGCGCCGGGTCAAGGGCAGGGTGCCGTCCTCAGCTGCCGAACACGTCTTCCAGGTCGACCGCAAAGTCCTCGGCCTGCAGCTTTTCCAGGCCGCTCACCTCGACCTGACGAATGCGTTCGCGGGTCAAGTTCATGATTGTGCCCACTTCTTCCAGCGTCAGACCTCCGCGTTCGGCGATGTCCAGAGCACAGGTCTCGGCCATCTCCCACACTTCGATGTCTGGGAAGTTGATCTTGATCGAGCCCGTCACCGGGTTGACGTCCAAGTACAGGTGGTGCTTGCACGCCACGAACGGGCACGGCCGCACGCCGTCGCGGCATTCCGAGCGGTTCTCGGGCCGGCGGTAGTCCATGTATTCGGCCAGCGCCACGCCCTCGGCGATCTCGGCGCGGGTCAAGCGGCGCGCGGGAATGGTGCGCGAGCGGCCCTTGCGGTCGTCGTCGTCGGCGCTGTCGCGGCTGCTGCTGGCCACCGGGCCGCGCGCGCGACTGCCGAGCGCGTTGGCCAGGGCGGCGATGCCGCTGGTGGTGCGGCTGGGGCCGCGGCCGGGCTCGCTGGGGGTGCGTCCGCGCAGGCCGCTGGCCTTGGCATCTGCCGTCCGGATGTTGCTTGCCCTGACCGACGATCGGATTGGAAAGGCCTGCACTTTTGCCCCCACGAACCAGTGCGCGTCACGGTGGATCGCGCCAGAGTTGCCGTTCGTCCTGGGCCATGGCCGGTCCTGGACGGCTTGCTGGATTCGAGCCGCGCCCGCGCCCCGTGCGCCGATGCGGATTCTCCCCTGAGTTTGGGTTCTCCCCTGAGTTTGGGTTCTCCCCTCGTACGGGCGCCGCGCGACGCAAAAGCTAGTCGCTGACCAGCCTTGCGCCGGAAGCCACAGCGGCCGTCCGTGTCGTGATGGTGGCCCTTCTCGAAAAACTTGACAAGCGTCTAGTCCGGAACGAGCGCATTTTTGCGTGGACGACCCGAAAATCCCTCGCCGCCGCCCACGAGTCGCCGGCGAAACCAGCGAACTGCGCTCCGATTGTTGCCGATCGTCTAGAAATCGATCGTCAAGGAACAAGTTCGGACCATGATCATGCCGGATCCGAGTCGCACTCGCCCAGAGGCTGTGGATAGTAAGTTCATGAAAATAGATGACAAATCCTGATAATTCTTGGACACTGTGGACAAGTCTGTGCACGAAGCCGGCGAGCGCCAACTTGACGATCGGTAGGAAGTTCACAACCAGGTAAAATTATTGAACTGGACCGTGCGTTGATTGACAAAGATCAAGGGGCGGCCGGTCCGGGCACCTTGGCGGGCGGCTCGGCTTGCCGGCTGGGGTCTGGACGCAGCGGCAAAAGCACTTCGGGCTGCCCTTTGCGGGTCACGAGCAGCACGATCAGTCCTTCGGGACCGCCGTCTGGCACGCGAACATGAGCTGCAACTAGGCGGGCGTCGTGATCAAAGCCCGCATGGATCCACTCGACTTCCGCCTCGGGCCCTTTGAGCGAGCCGACCTTTGCCGCCCGCTGGATAGATGTCAACTGGGCTGGTCCGTCGCGATTCATCGTCCCCGCGTAGATCGGCAAGCTGTTCAGGCCCGCCGCGGCCAGATCGACGCGGGCAAAGTGGCCGGGTCCGTGGGGCAACACAAGGATTTCGTTTGGAGGTTTGTCAGGCGACGGCCGCGCCACCGCGCCTGGGGCTGCGGGCGCCTCCACTGGCGCCGCGGCTTGCAGGTTGGCCGTGGCCTCAGCGGGGGCTTCGGCCGGCGTCGCACTGGCAAAGAGCGGCGCCGTTCGCTCGGCTGGGGCCGCCACCTCCACGCCTGGCAAGGCCGGCGCTTCACCCGGAGAAGGCGTGCTGTTGCCCAGCTTGCCCACCGCTACCCCGGCGGCTGCGCCCACCACCAAGGCGATGGCCGTCGTTGCTGCCCAATGCATCTGTGCCTCCAGCCGCGAGCCGCTCGCGCCGAGCGAGTGTAGCGCAGGCAAGTCCCCTTGGTCCAAAACTGCTTGCTACTCTGCGACTGCACGCCTACCATGCCGCGCCCTTCGCGACTCGACTCGCCGCAAAGCATCCCGATGACAACCGAATCCCCCCAGAGCTCTGCCACGTTGGCTGCCGGCGTGACCAGCTTCGCCGATCTGCAGTTTGCGCCCGAGATCGCCCGCGCTTTGGACGATCTGGGCTTTGCCGTGCCCACGCCCGTGCAGGCGCAGTCGATCGTGCCCTTGCGCAGCGGCCGCGACGTGGTGGTGCGCGCCCAGACCGGCACCGGCAAGACGGCCGCCTTTGCGCTGCCCGTGCTCGAGAAGCTGCGCCCTGCCGATGCCAGCGTGCAGGCGCTGGTGCTGGTGCCCACCCGCGAGCTCGCCGTGCAGGTTGCGCAGGCGATTTCTGGGCTTGCTCAGCATCTGCCGGGGGTCCGCGCGGTCGCCATCTACGGCGGCGAGGTGATCAGCAAGCAGTTCTATGCGTTGCGGGGCGCCGCGCAAGTCGTGGTGGGCACGCCCGGCCGTGTCATCGATCACCTGGAGCGGGGCACGCTGCGCCTGGACCAGGTACGGATGGCGGTACTGGACGAGGCGGACGAGATGCTGCGGATGGGTTTTGCCGAAGACGTGGAGGCGATCCTGCAGCGTGTGCCGAACGAGCGGCAGATGGTGCTGTGCTCGGCGACGATGCCCGAGGAGATCGCGCGGATCGCTCGCCAGTACCTGCGGACGCCGCACGTGGTCGAGGTCGCCCAGACCACCCGCACGGCGCTTACGGTCGAGCAGCGCTACGTGGTCGTGCCCCTGGAGAAGAAAGTCGAGGCGCTGGCCCGGATCCTGGCCTGCGAAGAGTTTGCGGCGGCGCTGGTATTCGCCCGTACGCGCATGTTCTGCGCCGAGCTGGCCGAGTTGCTGGCCGAACGGGGCATTGCGGCCGAAGCCATGCACGGCGATCTGGCGCAATCAGCCCGCGATGCCGTGCTGCGGCGTTTGCGCCACGGGCAGTTGCGCGTGTTGGTGGCCACCGACGTGGCGGCGCGCGGCCTGGACGTGGACCTCATCGATCTGGTCGTCAACGTCGAGACGCCCGATTCGGCCGACACCTACGTGCACCGCATCGGCCGCACGGGACGGGCAGGGCGGACCGGCAAGTCGATCCTGTTCCTGACGCCGCGGCAGGAGCGCCGCCTGCGCGAGCTGGAGCGCTTTACCGGCCAGCCGATGACGCACCTGCCGCTGCCTACGCCCGAAGAAGTGGAGCGCGCCCGCGTCAACCGCTTTGTGGCCGCGGTGCAGCGCCAGTTCGAGCGCGACGACCTGCAGCCGTTCCGCCAGGTGGCCGAAGAGCTGTGGAAGAACCCACACCCCGACCTGGCCGCGAGCCTGGTGGCGCTGGCCTGGGGCGATCGCCCGCCGCCGCAGTGGAGTGAGCCCAGCGCTGCGCCGATTCGTCAGGCCGCGCCTGTGCCTGTGCCTGTGCCGGTGGCCCCGCCGCCGAAGCCCTTCCAGGCGGCCAGAGCGGCGCAGCCGATGGCACCGGCTCCGGTCCCCGCTCCGGTTCCCGTTCAGGTTCGGGCTCCGGCACCGGCTCCGGTCCCCACTCGGCCGAGCCCACTGGACTCGCCCGTCCCTTCGGGCACGCGGGGGCCCCTGGCTCCGGTCCCAGTCTCGGCACAGCCCAACCCCGACAACCAACAGCCGCGCGCGCCAGAAGGCCGGGTCTGGCTGTCGCTGGGCGTGGGCAAGCGCAACCACGTCGAGCCCGCCGAGTTGGTGGAGGCGATGTGCCAGAACGCCCAGATCCCGCCGCGTTCCATCGGTACGCTGCTGATCCGCGACACCTATACGCTGGCCGACGTGGACGCCGCGGTCGCCGCCGCCTGCATGGCCCGCCTGGTCAAGGTCCGCGTCAAGACGCGCTTTTTGAATCCGCGCCTGCTGGAGGGCGAGCCCGAGCCCGAGCCGCCGCCGCCGCCCCGCAAGCCCAGGGCCATCAAGCAGGAGTTCAGCCAGCCGCCGGGGACCGAGCGGCCGAAAAGGGTCAAGAAGTAGCGGGGTTGTACCTACTCCTCCGTCCCGCCCAAAGGCACATCCGCCGCCGGCACAACGGTCTGCGGCCAGCCCACAAACTTGGGCACCGTGTTGATCTCGGCCAGGTACTGCTCTTCCGAGATCACCTTTTCGTTGCGCATCTTGTCCAGGATGCCCTTCATGCGCGACTGCCACCAAGAGTCCCAGTTCTTGGTCACAAAGCGGGTGTAGCCGCAGCGCGGGCACGGCTTGTTGGCCGCCAGGAACGCCGACTCCAGGGGCGACAAGGCCGCGGCGTCCTTGCCAAAGTAGGTCTTGGCGGCGCGCTGCAGACCGTAGATTTTGACGTCTTTGCCGTCGTTGCCAAACTCGATCATGTTCACATACAGCTCAAGAATGCGGTCCTTGGCGGCCTTGTTCGGTGGGTCCTTGGGCCCTTTGGCCGGCAAGATCTTCTGCAGGTCGCGCTCCATGTGCCAGACGATCAGCAGCTCTTCGAACTTGCGCGACAGGTTCTTGGCCCGCGTCAAAAAGATATTCTTCACCAGCTGTTGCGTGATGGTCGAGCCGCCGTAGACAAACCGTCCGTAGTCCAAGTCCAAGCGAATCGCGCGCAGAATCAGACCTGGCGCCACGCCGCGGTGCTTGTAGAAGCGGCCGTCCTCGGTCGCCACCATCGCCCACCACGTCCAGGGCGCCAGCTCGGCCAGGGGCACCCAAAAGCCAGAGCTGGGGCCCACTTGCACGTCGTCGAGCAGGGTGCCGTTCTCGTTGACGGGCCGCGAAAAATCGCCCGCCCAGTCGTTCAGGTCCACGTTGCCAAACTTGACGATCTCGCAGGTCGTGTCGTCCATTTCCACTTTGAGGTCCGACTTGTACACGTCGGCGAGCGGCACCTTCAGGTCCACCAGCCAGCTGATCTCGCCGCGCGCCTCGATGCGGCCGATCGTCGAGGTCATGCCGGGCGGGATCGATCGCGCCATCGCCCCGGCGTCTTGCTTGGGTGCCTCAAAGTGCAGATGCACGGTGGGTTTGCTGGCCAGGTCGGTCGCTTCCAGCAGCGCATGGACCTTGGCCTCGCCGATGGTCAGGTCGGGCAGGTCCACCGAGATCAGGTTCTCGGGCCCACTGACGCGGAACGCGACCTTGCCCGCCGCCGAAAAATCGTCGATCGGCTTGGGCGCCAACCGCCAGTAGTCAAAGCCCAGCTTCTTGATCGCAAAATCGCCCGTGATCGCCAGGTTCTGCCCCGCGACCGTCCCGGTGGCAAAGTCAAGGTTGACCTCGATGTCCGAGTCCGGCGGCACCGACACCGCCGAGCTGACGATGCGCAGCGCCTGAGCAAAATGGCCGCCCGCCAATTTCAGCTTGGCTTTTTGCAGCTTGGGACCCGGGCCGGTGATGACGTCGCTGGAAATCTCGCCCCACACCCGTTCGTCATCAAAGGGTTTGGCCGACACGAGCAGCCCGCGCGTGCCATCGGCCTGCGCCGGGGTCGACTCCACCGTGATGTCTTGCACGCCGCCAAACGGCTTGTTCGAGCCCTCGCGCAGCAGCCCAAAGCGCCCGCCGCGCACCTGCAGCTTCAGCTTGGGCGCCTGAGCCATCTTGGCGATGACGCTCTGCACCAGCTCGTCGGCCCCCAGCAGCTGCTTGTGCAGGTCGCGCAGGGGTTGCACCTGGGTCGAAGTCCACGACTTCTTCGCCTGCGGCGCCGCCTTCTTGCCGTCGTCGTCCAGCTGCGCGCCGGCCACCTGCGGCTTCTTGACGCCCGGTTTCTTGTTCTTGGGATCCTCTGGCAACTTGCCGGCTTCGCGCAGCTTTTGATCCACGCGCTCTTTGATCTTCTTGTCGCGCACATCGGGAGGCAGGTTGGGGTCGTTCAGCTCCTCGTCGGCCTCGGCCTCGTCCATCGCCTGGCGCTTCAGCTTGGCCAACTCCGCTGCCGTGACCGCCTTCCACAGGTGCCGCCCGCCGGGTACCTGCTCCAAGGCCTCTTGCCGCCAGGGCAAATCCACCGAGGGTTGGTCCACCGTAAACCCGGTCAGCGACTCCAGCGCGTGCTCGCCGGGAATCTTGTCGGTCTTCAGCTCCACCGCCTGCACGCCGATGACGCCCACGTTGCCTGGGATCGTCACCTTGCACGCCTCCAGGCGGGCAACCAGTGGGATTTCACCACCTTCCACACCGTCCAGCGCCAGGCTCAGCCGCTCGGCCGTGCCGTTCCAGATCCGCGCGGTGCTCGCCTGCGCCACGCCCGCCGGGGCCTGGGCGGCCGGACCGTCATTCTGCTGTGGCTTGCTGGGCTTACCCGCCTTGTCGGCCTTGGCCTTGTCCGCCGCCGCGTCGCTCTTGTCCCCACTGGCCTTGGGCTCGGGCAGCGCAAACGCGATTTGCTCAGCCGCCACGCCCAGCCGCTGCGTCAGAGGCCGCACGTGTTTGACCGACACCAGCACCTGCTCGCCTTTGCGCAGCACCAGATCCTCGACCGAGCCACCCGCTTGCGCATCAAAGCGCAGCCCCGCCACCGCGATCGAGTCCACCCCCAGCGGCAGCGGCGCCGAATCGGGCATTTTCAGGCGGAATTCGGGTTGGAAGCGCGCAGCCAGTTTCGGCGGCCCGTCGGCCTGGGTCTCCAGCGTGGCCGCCAGCTTGCTCGCCACCGTGCCGTCCACCACCGCCGCCAGATCGCCCACGCCGTGCGACAGGTCCACGTGCAGCGCCACGTCGTGAATCCGCAGTCCCTGCGGCAGGTACTGCGAGCCCTTGCCCTGGACGCGAATGGTGACCGCGCCTTGCTCGACGAACAGTGCGGTGCCGCCCTTGGCCTGCTTTTCTTCTTGATCGTCGACTTTCTTCTTGGCGGGCAACTGCTTGCGCGCCGCCTTGTACAGATCCAGCAGCTCCTTGGGCTTGCCGTCCTGCAACAGCACGTCCACCTCGAATTGCCGCACATCCGCGCGCTGCGGCCGCCGCCGCCCCATCAGGGCCTTCCACGGCGACAGCTCGGCCGTGGCCTCTTGCACTGCCGCGACGTTGCTGCCGTCTTTGCGGGTAAACGCCAGACCCTGCACGCGAATTCGCCCAAAGGGCGACACCGAGATCTGCTCGAGCTTCAGCGCCAAGCCCGCGTCGTCTGCCACCATCTGCAAGCGCGAACGCAGGATGCTGCCTGCGGCGATCGAGCCGATGCCGATACCGCCGACGAGCAGCAACATCAGGCCGCCAAAGACGAATAGTGCGGTGCGACGACCGCGACCTGGGGTGGTTTTGGGGGTGGCCAAGCGGACTCCTGGGGCTAGTCGCGCATAGACCAGCCCGCCGGCGAGAATACACCAGGGGCGCGTGTTGTCAGGAATTTCGTGCCGAATTGGCGTTCGCCGCCGGCGCCGGTATCATGCCTGCCAGGTTGCCCTTGGGGGCCGGGCCGCGTGGCCCGAACCCATTGGCGATCGTCACGATCCGTCACCGTCCGCCGAGGTTTTTGATGCAGATGACCTTTCTCCGCTCGTTTCTGGTCCTTGTTGCTGGCACCGCCGCGCTGCTCGGTTGCCAAAGCGTCTTGAACGACGCCGCCAAGGCCATCGACGGCACGCCCCTGGCGCTCAAGGAACCCGAGCTGCCGAACACGTCCAAGATGTTGAATTGCTGCACCAACTTGATGGGCAAGTCCCTGACCAAGGGCCTGGTGTCCGAGGCGTGTACCCCCATGACCCCGCAGGTGACCAAGGTCATCGACACCTACCAGGCCGCCAAGAAGGACATCAACGCCAATACCAACCTGTCGGCCCAAAGCAAGACCCAGGCGCTGGCCGAGCTGAAGACCAAGACCCAGGGCACCCTGGAGCCCGCGGCGCGCTGCCTGCTGACCGAGACGATTGGCAAACTGGGCAACAACGCGATCCCCAAGGACTGCGAGGCCGACACGACCATTGGCGCACTGCCGCAGGGCAAGACTTGCGACGACGTCAAGACTGCGATTACCCAAGCGCAGTAGCCTGCCGAACCCTCCGTTCGCTCCCATATCCCGGCAGGCCTTGACCTGAGCGTTCGGCTGGCCGACACTCTTGGCCCGGTTTTGCTCCCGGAGGCCTAGCGTGAGTTCCGAAAACACCGCCGCAGCGGCGAGCACCATCGAACCCGATCTCAGCGTCGTCATCCCCTGCTACAACGAAGAAGCCATCCTTTGGGGCGCGGTGGTCGACCTGCACCAGGGGCTGCTGTCCTTGGGTCGCCCGTTCGAGATCCTGATCAGCGAAAACGGCAGCAAAGACGACACGCGCGCGATCGCCGACAAGCTGAGCCGCGCCTACCCGTCGGTGCGGGCGATCCACTCGGACGAGCCCAACTACGGCAAGGCGCTGCGGCGCGGCATCGAGGCGGCACGCGGCAAGTACGTGATCTGCGAAGAGATTGACCTTTGCGATCTGGACTTCCACAAGCGCGCGCTGGCGATTCTGGACGACGATCGCGCCGACATGGTCGTGGGCAGCAAGGCGCACCCCGACGCCAAGGACGAGCGCCCGCTCACCCGTCGCGCTGCCACCATGGTGATCAACGGGTTGCTGCGCGTCATGCTCGGCTTCCGCGGCACCGACACGCATGGCCTCAAGGCCTTCCGCCGCGACAAGCTGACCTACACCGTGGGCAAGTGCGTGGTGGACCGCGACCTCTTCGCCAGCGAGTTGGTGATCCGCGCCCAGCGCTACCACGTGCGTGTGACCGAAATTCCCATTCGTATTCACGAGAAGCGCCCACCTTCGATCCACCTGTTCAAGCGCGTTCCGAACGTTCTGAAGGGCTTGGGCCGCCTGTTCGTGGTCATCCGCATCAAGAACCGATGAGCGCCCTTTCTGCGCCTCGCGCTGCGGTCAACGTCGACATCGACGGGCTGTACCTGTACGACCGCATCCACGGCCACCAGGGCGGGGCGGGCAACGCCGCCGATTTCGATGCCCGCACCCACGATCCGCGCGTGTGGACCATGGGCGTGCCGCGTTTCCTGGATTTGTTTGTGCGGGTTGGCGCCAAGGCCACCTTCTTTGTGGTCGCGCAAGACTTGCAGAACCCCGAAGTCCGCGCCGTGCTGTCGGATTTGGTCGCGGCGGGGCACGAAGTCGGCAGTCACAGCCTGACGCACCCGTACAACCTGTCGCGCCTGCCGGCGGACGAACTGCGC
The DNA here is from genome assembly GCA_037441385.1 of Myxococcales bacterium. GTDB lineage: Bacteria > Myxococcota_A > UBA9042 > UBA9042 > UBA9042 > SXRM01. Next base: position 21,530 of record JBBISH010000066.1, on the reverse strand, counting down.
GAAGAATTGCACAAGTCGCGCGCGATCCTGCAAGACGCCACCGGCCAGGCCGTGCTCGGGTTCCGCGCGCCCGGCTACGTGCTCAGCGACGCGCTGGTCAACGCCATCGTCGATGCGGGCCACAGCTACGACTCGTCGCGCTTCCCGTGCCCGGCCTACCAAGGGGCCAAGGCCGGGATCATCCAGCTGTATCGGCTGCGTGGCCGGCCGTCGGGTAGTATTGCCGAGCCGCCCAGCGTGTGGCTGGGGGACCGCAAACCCTACCGCTGGGCGCTGCCTTCGGGCCGAACGCTGATCGAGTTGCCGATTGGCACGCTCCCCGGCGTGCGCTGGCCCTTCATCGCCACCAGTGTCATCGCCGGCGGCGAGGCGCTGCGGTTGGCGACGCGGCCGCTGCTGCTCAGCAGCGACTGGCTCAACTTCGAGTGCCACGCCATCGATCTGCTGGACAATGCTGGGGATCGCCTGCCCGCGCGGCTGCTGGCCCAGCCCGACCAGCGGGTGCCGCTCAAGGCCAAGTGGCCGGTGCTGCTGCGCACGCTGGAAGACCTGGCCGCCACCCACGACGTGGCGACGCTGGCGCAGTGGGCCGAACGTGTCTGAGTCGCGCAGCGCGCCGCCGCCCCAGCTGGGCCCAACGCTGGTGATCGCTGCGGCGTGGACGCTGGTGTGCGCTGGCCAGTACCTGTGGCACGGCTTGGACCAGCCCGGGCTGGTGCGGATGGGCGCCAACTTGGGCGAGCTGGTCGGCAAAGGTCAGTGGCCGCGCCTGCTTACGGCTGGCTGGCTGCACGCCGGTGCGCTGCATCTGTTCGCCTCGGTCACCACGCTGGCCTGGGCTCGGCCGCTGGAGCGCCAGGCTTCGCCGACTGGGATTACAGTCATTTTCGCTAGTTCGATGCTGTGTGGCGCGCTGGCTCAGGCCTTGATCGAACCCGGCAGCCCGGCGGCGACGGCTTCGGCCGGGGCGCTGGGCGTGCTGGTAGCGACCACCTGGCTCGGCCGGCACAGCGAAACTCCGCGTCGCGGCGGGCGGTTGGCGTTGGCAGGCGTGTGGGGATTGCAGCTATTGGCGTTGGCGATGCCGGGCGGCGGGACGGTGGCGCCCCTAGCGGGTGCGCTGGCGGGGCTGGCGGCGGCGACGCTGTGGCCGCACCTGCGCAACTACCCGCAACTTCTGCGTATCGGCGCATGGACGTATGCGCTGCTGGTGGCCACCGCCTTCGAGTGGCTGTGGTCGGCGACCCGGCCGTGGAAGCCGTAGCCGCTATTTCTCGGCGGGCTTGTCGGCCGGCTTGTCCGCGGGCTTGTCCGTCTTGGGCGCCGTGGGCTTGGTGAAGCTGGCCGAGTAGTGCGCCAAGAACGCGATCGTCTGGGTGCGGCCCTTGGTCTTGGTCACGGTGCGCTTGAAATCGCTGCTCTTGATGGTCAGCGTGACTGGCTCGTAGCCCGACTCGCGCGGCGTCAGCGTTACGGTGTGGTCGCCGCTTCGATCGATGCCCTTGATGATCAAGGTCTTGGCGCCATCGACGTATTCGTGGTTGTCCCACTCTTTCTTGTCGTCGAGCTGGAACTTCACGAACTCGATCTTCATCGCGATCTTGGCTTCGCCAAGGATCTCGTTCTCGTCGATCTGCGGCGTCTCTTCGGCCTTCGGCGGGGCCTTCTCTTTACCCATCGCGGGGTTGGCGCTCACGACGCAAGCCAGGGCGGCGCAAACGACGGCGAGAGAGGTGAACGTGGTGCGTAGGGCTTTCATGGCAGATCTCCTAAGGATGTTGCTAACCCTGGTCGGGGCCGCTGGTATGCTGCGCTCGTGTGCGCGGCCGATCAAGCACCCGGCCCTCTTGGATACGCGCTTGCGTCACGAACGATTCACGCGCCGGTTGCGGCCGGGAAGCTGACTCTCTAGTTCGGCCACGCGCGCCTGCAAGTTGGCCACTTCTGCACGCAATTCGGTGATTTCCTGGCCCATCTTGTCCGCGGACTGCCCATGCGGGGCCAACCACGCCACCACCGAGCCGCGCACGACCTCGTCCAAGAAGTGTTGAAGTTCGTCGGGCGAGAACGACGGCCCGATCGGCCAGCGCCAGGACTTGCCCTTGTTGTCGTGGTTTTCGCCACTTGCGGGCACTTCAGGCGCCGCGGTCTCTTCGACGTCGACCGGCCGCCGGTGCTGCAGCACGCGCTCGGCCTCGTGGCGCCAGCTTTGTACGGTGCGCTCGGCCTCGTCGCGCCAGGTCTCGACGGTGCGCTCGGCTTCGTCGCGGGCCCGTACCACCGGCTGTGCCACCTTTTTCTGAAGAAAGTCGTTGCCTTGAGCAATCAGCGTCCGCAGTCCCACCAGCGGCACGGTCCCGCGGCGCTTGCGCTCGGAGTCGAGCAGCGCCTGGGTCAGCGTCACCTCGGTGAGGTCGGCCTTGCTTTTATTATCGATGACTTGGACTTCGTGGCCATTGCGCACCATCTCGGCCACTTCTTCGAGCGTGACGTAGCACGAGCGCGAAGTGTCGTACATCTTGCGGTTGGCATAGCGTTTGATGACGCGCGGCTGACCCATGGGAATGCTCCCGCCACGCCGGCTGAGGCGCGGCCACGGCGCAAGTCTATGACACGCTGCGTCATGACTCAACTGGAAACGTAGGGTGCGTCATCGGGCGACGCGCAGCAACCGCTGGCGAAAGTTGTTCAAGATACGCCCAGAAGCGCCCCAAACCACCCGGCCGCCGCTGAATTCCCAGCGCGGCATGGCAAACGCCTGACCATAGGCGGCGAATTCCAGCACCGAGCAGGGCTCGGTCTCGACCAGTTCCTCGACGCCCACTTCCAGCACGCTGTCGATCTCGTAGGGGTCGAGCTGCCAGGCTGGCGGCACATCCGCAACCCAGCCCACCAGCGGGCGAATATGAAATCCGGTGACCCAGGTGCGCTCGTCGTCCAGCTGCCCCAGCATCTCCACGCGATCGGCCGGCAGCGCCACCTCTTCAAAGGCTTCGCGCAGGGCGGCGGCCTCGGCCGTCTCGGCGCCATCCAGCGCTCCGCCCGGAAAGCCGACCTGCCCGGCGTGCTTGGCGAGCCGCAGCGACTTGCGCACCATCAGCAGCGACGCCCCGCTGGATCGCGCCAAGATTGGCAACAGCACGGCCGAGGCGCGGTCGCCGTCTAGCGGCAGCTGCTGCGGGGGCGGATCGGCCAGCGCCGCGCGGATGCGGTCGCGAGTCCAGATCATGGGCGCGCGGCCAGGAACCAGTCTTTCTTGCCTTTGCGCACTAGCACATAGCGGTCGCGCAGCCAGGCCTCGGCCGGCACGGGCGCGCGCAGGTCGCCGGTGAACTTTTGGCCCGAGATCGTCACCGCGTTTTGCACAACTGCCCGCCGCGCCTCGCCATTGCTGGCATACGGCCGCTGATCGCCCACCAGCAACTGCTCCACGGTCGCGTCGGCCGGCAGCGTACAGGTGGGCAGTTCGCGCTCCAGCACCTGCAGCGTCGCCAGATCCGCGTCCAGCGGATTGCCGCCGAACAGCACCCTGGTCGCCGCTTGCACCGCCGCTAGTTGCTGCGGGTGCACCAGGGCGGTCACTTCGTCGGCCAAGCGGCGCTGGGCCTGCCGGTGATGCGGCGCCTCCAGGTGCGCGGCCTTGAGCGCCTCGTACTCATCCTGTTTGATGAATGTAAAGTACGCCAGGTAGCGCAGCGCGTCGTCGTCGTCGCTGTTCATCCAGAACTGGTAGAACTGGTACGGGCTGGTCAGGTTGGCGTCGAGCCACACCGCGCCGGCCTCGGTCTTGCCGAATTTCTGGCCACTTTTCGTCGTGACGAGGGGTACCGTGACGCCAAAGGCCGGCCCATGCGGCAGGCTGCCGTCGGCGCGCCGCTCCAGGCGGTCGATGAGATCGATGCCCGAGACGATGTTGCCCCACTGGTCCGACCCGCCAAACTGCGCCATGCAACCGTGCCGTCGGTACAGCTCGACGAAGTCGAAGGCCTGCAGCAGCATGTAGCTGAATTCCGTATACGAAATTCCTTGTTCGCGCGCCTCTAGCCGGTTCTTGACCGAGTCGCGGGCGATCATCGCGTTGACGCTGAAGTGCTTGCCCACGTCGCGCAAGAAGCCGATCAGGTCTTGGCTGCACAGCCAGTCGGCGTTGTCGATGCGCAGGGCCTGCACGCTGGCGTTGTCCAGAATCGCGCCGATTTGCGCATGGATCGCGGCCACGTTGGCCGTCACGTCGGCGTCCGACAGCAGCTTGCGCTCGGCCGTTTTGCCCGAGGGATCGCCGATGCGGCCCGTCCCGCCGCCCACCACGGCGATCGGCGTGTGGCCCGCCCGCCCCAAACGCGCCAACAGCACGATCTGCAGCAGCGAGCCCACGTGCAGGCTGGCGGCGGTGGGATCGAAGCCGATGTAGGCCGTTACCTTCTGTTCTTGCAGGGCTTTCTTGGCAAAGTCTGCGTCGGTCACCTGGTGCAGCAGCCCGCGCCAGCGCAGATCGTCTAAGAGGTTCATGGCGTCCTGGTCGCTATTTGTAAAGCTGTGCTTGATGAATCGTTACTGCTTGGGCGGCGCGTCGACGTGCAGACGGAAGGTCAGCGCGGTGGCGCCCCGGGTCGGCGGTGCCAGGACCAGATAGTCGCCCGGCTGGCGCGGCATCCAGGTGCCCTTGCCCTGCGCGTCCCACTCGACCACGTCGCCCCAGCCCATCTGGTCGTTCAGCACCACCACAAAGGGCAGATTCAGGTCGCCCTTGGGCTTGTCGGCCGGGTCCAGATCCTGCGCGGCCAGCACCACCGGCTTGCCGGCGATGATCTGCGAGGGAGTCGACAACAGCGCTACGTGCTCGGCCTCGGACTTGGCGCGCGGACCCAGGCTGCCCAGCCCCGGGCCCATCACCTCGGGCAGCACGCCCTTGACCGTCACCGGCGCCGAAACCACCCGCGCCGAGCCGCCTTCTGGCTTGAACACCGCGATCATCGCGTGGTCGCCGCCGCCGGGCATGTGAATCGTCGCCGCCCGCGCGTCCGCGCCCTCTTTGACCGGGCCGTTGCCAAAAGCATAGCGGGCATGGCGCAGATCGCGCGCGACCACGAACAAGTGCAACTCGGCGCGCTCTAGCTTGGTCAGCCTGCCGACCGGCCGCGACTTGTCGTCGAGCACCGTGACAAAGACCTTGGTGTCTTCGACCGCGGTGGGCTGCGACTGCGCCTCGTCCTTGGCATTGGCAAAGCCGGTGGTGATGCGCCAGCCGTCCAGACTTTCGGACCGGGGGCCCGGGTACACTTCGGGCGAGACCGGCGCCGGAGCGTCGACGGCACTGGCCGGAGCAGGCAAACCCGCCGACGGTGCAGGGGTTTTGTCGACGGCGGCTGGCTTGCCGGCAGGCTCGGTGGGCTCTTTCGCGCAGCCTTTGCAGCCCGTCTGGGCCATGGACGCCAGCGCCAGCGCAGCCACGGCGGCGATCCGGATGTGCAGGTGATTCATGGAGTTCTCCTGTCGGTCGGTGGGATCGCCGCCCGGTCGCTGATCAACCTTCCATCGCGGCAAGTGTGGCTTCGTCGATGTCGAAGTTGGCCCACACGCTCTGCACGTCGTCCAGGTCGTCCAGGGCTTCCATCAGACCCATCATGACTTCCGCCTCGCGGCCCGACAATGTGATGGTGGTGCCGGCGACCTTGGCGACCTTGCTGTCGGCGATCGGCAGGCCCATCTTCTCCAGGGCATCGCGCACCAGCCACAGGTCGGCGAACTCGGTGGTCACCACGTAGTTGTCGTCGTCGTCTTCGGCCGACATGTCGGCGGCGCCCGCCTCCAAGGCCTTCTCCATCACCGAGTCTTCGTCTTGCCCCGCCTTGGGGACCAGGATCTGGCCTACGGTCGAGAACAGGTAGCCCACCGAGCCGGGTTCGGCCATCTTGCCGCCGCGCTTGGTCGCTACCGTGCGGATTTCGGTGTTGGCGCGGTTGCGGTTGTCGGTGGTGGCGTCGATCAGGATCGCCGTGCCGCCGGGGCCATAGCACTCGTAGACCAGCTCTTCGTAGGCCACGCCCTCGAGTTCGCCGGTGCCCTTCTTGATCGCGCGGGTGATGTTGTCGGCGGGCATGTTGTTGCCCTTGGCGTCCAGAACGGCCTTGCGCAGGCGCGGGTTGCCGTTGATGTCGCCGCCGCCCAATTTGGCGGCCACCGTGATTTCCTTGATCAGCTTGGTAAAGACCTTGCCGCGCGCCGCGTCGGCCTTACCCTTCTTGTGCTTGATCGTGCTCCATTTATTGTGTCCGCTCATACCCAAATGCTCCGGATGCGTGGTGGGGCGTTTCGCTCGCGGTGCGCCGGCGCTGCCCAGGGGCCGGCCGCGAGGGGGCATAAGTCTAGCATGCGGACGAACTTGGCAAAAGAGGCCGAGGCCCGCGGTTTGACGCCCCATGGCCACTTTGCGACACTGCCCGGCCGGATCCCGAGCCCGAGCCCGAGCCGGATCCCGGAGTCCGGATTCCGGATCCCGAACTCACAAGCAACCAGGCAGTACACCTTGGAAACCTCCCCTTCGGATCTGGGCCAGTCGCCTTCCAACGCCGAGATCGCCACCGCGCGCGCCTTGGAGCGCCTGCGCCTGGGCGAGCCGGTACTGGTGGCCGAAGACTTGAGTGGCAGCCGCGCGTTGTGGGCCGTGGTCCCGGCGCAAATGGCCACGCCTGCCTCGGTCAACCTGCTGGCAGGCGACGCCCGCGGGATCTTGACCGTGACGCTGACGGCGGCCCGCGCCAAGCAACTGGATTGCGCAGCCCTAGAGCGGCGCCGGGCCCCTGCGTGGATGCCGCACTACGGCGTCAGCGTAGAGGCGGCCATCGGTGTCTCGACCGGTATCTCGGCCGAGGACCGGGCTCTGACGGCGCGGCAGCTGGCCGATCCCACGGCCCGCGCTGAGGATTTTGTGCGTCCTGGGCACATCATGCCTTGCGTGGTGGGCGCGCGCGGCGTGCTCGATGCGCCGCTGGGTCCCGAGGCGGCCCACGATCTGATGGTGCTGGCAGGATTGCACCCGGCGGCGCTGATCTCGCACGTCTTGGACGGTGTAGAAGAGGCGCGCGCGGATCAAGGCGAGCAGTTTGCCGCTCAGCTGGGCTGGCCCTTGGTCGCCGTATCCGACGTGCTAGCCTGGCGCGCGGCCCACGAGCGTCTGATTCGCATCGTGCGCGAGGGCGACGTGCCCACGCAGTTTGGGCCTTTCCGCATCCGCATCTACGCCCACGAGGTGGATGGGACCGCCCATATCGCCCTGTTCAAGCAGGGCGGCGACGCCGGTCGTCTGCCACTCGTGCGCCTGCACAGCCAATGCCTGACGGGCGACATCCTGCATTCGCGCCGCTGCGACTGCGGCGACCAGCTGCAACGCTCGCTCGAACTGGTGGCGAACGACGGCTACGGGGCCGTCTTGTACCTGCGCCAAGAGGGCCGCGGCATCGGCCTCATCAACAAGATCCGCGCCTACGCCCTACAGGATCGCGGCAAGGACACGGTCGAGGCCAACGTGGCGCTGGGCTTTGCGCCCGACGAGCGCGACTACGCGGTGGCGGCGCAGATTCTTCGCGACCTGGGCATGGAGCGGTTGCGGCTGCTGACCAACAACCCCGACAAGATCTGGGCCCTGCAGCGGCTGGGTATCGACGTGGCCGAGCGCGTGCCCATCGAAGTGCCGCCTACGGCCGACAACTTGGGGTATCTGCTTACTAAACGCGACCGCATGGGCCATATGTTCCACCTGATCGGCACGGGCCCCGAGTAGCGCTACCGACCGCGGAGAAAGCCAGTGCAGCACGTTGAGAACTTGATCCTGGGTGGCGGCCTGACCGGGCTGAGCGCCGCGTACTTCTTGCAGAAGGGCGGGCAGGGCGACTACTTGCTGGTCGAGCGCGACGATCGCCTGGGCGGTCTGACGCGCACCGAGGTGGTGGACGGCTACCACTTTGACCACACCGGGCATTGGCTGCACTTGCGCTACCCCGAGATGAAGCAGTTCGTGGCCGACGTCATGGGCGACGAGATGCTGCGCGTGGCGCGGCTTTCGCGCATCTGGTCGCACGGCGTGATGACGCCATTCCCGTTCCAACAAAACCTGCACGGTCTGCCGTTGGACGTAGTGCATCAGTGCATGATGGACGCCATCGACGCGGCGCTGGCCGAGGCGCGCGGCGAGACGCAACCAGCGACGAATTTTCGTGATTTCTGCCTGCAGCGTTTTGGCAAGGGCATTACCGAGCGCTTCATGGTGCCCTACAACAGCAAGCTTTGGGGCTGCCCACCCGAAGAGATCACCGCGGACTGGTGCACGCGCTTCTTGCCCAAACCGAACCTGTCGCAAATCCTGGCCGGTGCCTTGGGAATCGTGGACGAGCAAGCCGGCTACAACGCCAGCTTTGTGTATCCGCGCACCGGTGGCATCGAGACTTTTGCCAAAGCCATCGCCGCCCATGTGCCGGGCGACAAGGTGGCGTTGAACACGGTGCCCGTGGCCGTGGATCTGCAGAAAAAGACCGCGCAATTGTCCGACGGGCGCGCGCTGAGCTGGGGCCGCTTGCTGTCCTCGCTGCCACTGCCCGAACTGGTCAAGGTCGTCCGCGACGTGCCCGCTGAAGTGACTGAAGCGACGGCGAAATTGCGCTGCACCTCCTTGCGCTACATGAACCTGGGCGTCGCCAGGCCGGACGTGCTGGACAACGTGCAGTGGCTGTACGTGCCCGAGCCACAGTACCCCTTCTACCGCATTGGATCCTTTAGCAACGCCGTGCCCAGCCTGGCGCCGGCTGGCAAGAGCAGCCTGTACGTGGAAGTGGCGGCCAACTCCAGCGCGAGTGACGCTGAGGTGGTCGCCTCTGTGCGGCAGTTCTTGCGCGATCACGGCTGGTTGCAGCACGACTCCGAAGTCGAGGTCGAGCAGATCCGTCACATTCGCTACGGCTACGTCGTGTTCGATCAGCACTATTTTGGCAGCCGCCAGACCGTGTTGGACTATCTTGCGGCGGCGGGTGTGGCGTCGCGTGGTCGCTATGGCAGCTGGGTGTACGCCTCGATGGAAGATGCCATGTGGGACGGGTACACCTTTGCCCGCGGTCAGTAGTACCAGTTCCGTCCGAATCGGATCGAAAACTCGGGCAATTCTTTGGGCCCGAACCGGGGTCCCCGCCTGATTCTCGCCGGTTGCAGACCGGGTCAGAGAAGCCGTACGGGCGTGAATCAGACGGGGTTCGTATAAGGTGTGGCGCGCACGCCCTTGACCTGCGTGGTCGGGCAGGGGATGTTGCTGGCGCGCCGCGAGTTGGCGCCGTATACTTCGCCCACCCAGCGACCGGCGGGCGGCGTGAGCTTGGTTCAGCCGTAGCGAACGGGGCGCCACGGGACGAGTTTGGAGGTCATCGGGGTGTGGCGAATTTGTCCAACGTGCGGCCTGCGCACCGACGCCCTGTCGTGTGACACCGATGCGTGCCCTACCGAGGTCATTCGCGCCGACACCGAGTTCCCCGGCCGTCTGCACCGCGGCGATGTCTTGCTCGATCACTATGTAGTCCACGATCTGGTTGGTGTGGGCGGCATGGGCGCCGTGTACCGTGGGCAGCAGCGCGAGACCCTGCAATCCGTGGCGATCAAGGTGCTTTGGCGCGACTTGGCTGCGGACCCCATCGAGGTCAAGCGCTTTACCCGCGAGGCGCGCGCGGCCAGCCTGCTGGCGCACCCCAATGCGGTTCGGGTGGTGGACTTTGGCAGCGATTCGCGCACCAAGGCCCTGTTCATCATCATGGAGTACCTGGTCGGGCAAAAGCTCAGCGACGTGCTGCGCCGCGAGCCGATCATGGAGCCGGTGCGCGTCGTCCACATCGTGGCGCAGGTGTGCAAGGCACTTGAAGAGGCGCACCGCAAGGGCGTCGTCCACCGCGACGTCAAGCCCGACAACATCTTTTTGCAGGACGTGGCCGGCGAGCACGACTTTGCCAAGCTGCTCGACTTCGGTCTGGCCAAATTCCTGCGCGGCGACGTGACCGAAGGTCAACTCACGCGCTCGGGTTTTGTGGTCGGTTCGCCCGAGTACATGGCGCCCGAGCAAGCGTCGGGCAGTCCGGTGGGGCCGGCGGCCGATCTGTATTCGCTTGGCATCGTGCTCTACGAGTGTCTGTCGGGGCGGCTTCCGTTTGATGCCAGCACGACCGCCGAAGTCCTGCGCATGCACATTTTGAAGGGTGCGCCCGCGCTGATTGGCCCACCCGGCACCGATGCGATTCCCCCTGCGCTAGAAGAAGTGGTGATGCGCTGCCTGGAAAAAGACCCGGCGCAGCGGCCGCCCACCGCCGATGCCCTGCGCATCGAGCTGCTCAAGGCTTGTGATCGCCGCAAGTTGAACCCGCAAGCCCGGCCGATCAGCGACACCATGGTGGTCGCCCCAGGTTCGCTGGAAGAGGCGGGGCGCAGCCTGCAAGCGCCAGGTTCCACGGCCGCAACCGACGATCCGCGGACTACCGTGCCTTTGGGCGGCTCGCGGGCCTCGGTTGACCCGGCCTCGGGCCCCACGTCGCTGCAGATCCAGGTTGCGACGATCGATTCGCAAGAGTTGGCGGCGAAATTCGACCAGTTCGATTCGGAGAATACGCCCACCGATGGGATGATGGCGCTGCCCCGCCTGGGCCAAGAGTCGGCCACGTCGCGTGATTTGCTGCGGCCCAGCCAGGCGGAGTCCGTGGTCGCGCCGCCAGCACCGCCAACGCCCGACACCGGTCGCGAGTCCTCGCCCTTGGCCGAATCCCTGGACGTGGATCGCCGGGATCCGCTGGCCCAATCGCCCCGGTCCGAGACGGCGCAACCCGTGGTAGAGCCCAAGGCCGCCTCGCGCTGGCCAGTGGTCGCCGCGGTGGCCCTGGCCCTGGTCGTGGCGGCCTTGCTGGCATGGGTGTCGCGCGGGTAGAGCCCCGACCCATTCCGTCCGATTTGGATCGCAAATTCTGGCAACTCTCCGGGCCCGGCCCAGAGTGTGTATCAAGCCGACGCGATCAGGTCCGCGACGGCGGCGCCGATTGCCCAACTCGCGGTCAGGCCCGGCGACTCGATTCCAAGCAAGTTGACCCAACCGGGCGCGCCGCGGGCCGATTCCTCTTGGATGTAGAAGTCGGCCGCGCGATCGGTGGCGAGCTTGGGGCGAATTCCGGCGAAGCCAGGTCGCAGCTGCTCGGGCCGCAGGCCGGCCAGGAACGGGCTGGCCGCGCTGAAGAATTGCTCGCTGCGGGCAGGATCGACCGCATGGTCGTCGTCCGACGTCGCGAGCTGTGTGTCGGGGCCCAGACGCGCTCGGCCGCCCAGATCCAAGGTCAAATGGGTGCCCAGGCCCAGCAAGTGCGCCATCGGCAAGGGATAGACCAGGCAGGGGGCCGGCGGAGGTCCTAGCAGATCGAAGTAATTGCCCTTGACGAAGCGGTGCTGCGGCAAGTCGGGTGCAGCGCACCCCAAGCGCGCCACGCGATCGGCCTGCAGACCGGCGGCGTTGACCACGGCGTCGCACTCCAAGCCCGTCAGGGCCCCATCGGCCTGCCGCACCTGCAGCTGCCATGCGGAGCCGCGCAGTTCGGCCGCCACCACGCTGTGCCGGACCAGCACTTCCGCACCGCGCGCCTGCGCTTGCCGTTTGTACCAAGCCAGCAGACTGTGGGGATCGACGATGCCTGTCCCCGGCGACCAGAGCGCCGCAACGGCTTGAACGCGGGGCGCGAACTCGCGAACTCGCGCTTGGCTCCACTCGTGCAGGGGCGGGCTGCCATTGGCGCGCGCCTGCTCGGCCAGCCGTTGCAGGCCAGGTCGTTGCGCCTCGTCGATCGCCACGATCAGCTTGCCGACCATCCGCCCGTTCACCTGACCCGACTCAATGAGCTGGGTAAGATGGGCGCGACCAGTCACGCACAGCCGGGCCTTGGCCGAGCCGGTAGGGTAGTAGAGGCCCGCGTGCACCACACCGCTGTTGCGCGCAGAGGTCTGCGCACCCAGGCTAGAAGCGCGCTCCAAGACGACCACTTGCGCCCCGTCTTGGGCCAGGTGCGCTGCCGCGGCCAGCCCCACCACCCCGCCACCGATGACGGTGACGCGGCGATCGGCAAGGGCGGTGGACGGCGAGCCGGTGATCATGGCCCCCAACGGTAGCGCCTTGCGGCCGCGGTGGCCAGGAGCCGTGCGTCCCCTTGCCGCAGCGTCGCGACTCCCATAGAATTCCGCCCCTCGCCTGGCCGCAGCCGGGCTCTACCCGGAGCTGTACCCGCGTCATCGCCGTGGGACCCGCCCGCCCAACCCGCGCGCACTGGCCGCACGGCCCCGCTTTCTTGGAGCAAAATCATGTCGTTATTTGGCAAGAAGCCCCTCAAGACCATCGCCCCGCTGGAGACGGCCACCACCGTGTTCGCCGACTTTGAAACCACGCTGGGCAGCTTCCGCATCCAGCTGTTCGTGGACAAGGCCCCGCAGACCTGCACCAATTTCATCCAGCTGGCCGAAGGCACCGTGGCCTGGAAGAATCCCTTCACCGGCAAGGACGAGAAGCGCCCGTACTACGACGGCCTGATTTTCCATCGCGTCATCGACGGCTTCATGCTGCAGGGTGGCTGCCCCAAGGGCGAAGGCACCGGCGGTCCAGGTTGGCAATTCGGCGACGAATTCCATCCGTCGCTGCGCCACAGCAAGCCCGGCATCCTGTCGATGGCCAACGCCGGCCCCGGCACCAACGGCAGCCAGTTCTTCATCACCGTGGCGCCGACGCCGCACTTGGACAACCGCCACAGCGTGTTTGGCGAAGTGGTGAGCGGCATGGACGTGGTCTACGCGATCGCCAAGACGCCGGTAGATGCCCGCGATCGCCCGCGCACCCCAGTGCACATCAACAAGGTCGCGATCGTCCGCGGCTAGTGCCAGGTCGGACTCGTCCGGCGCGGTGCCGGTAAAGGGTGTTGCGATGAGCAGGTTCCTGAAGCTTGCCGCTCTGGCGGGGCTGGCCGTGGCCCCCGCGTGCACCGCGCCCACCGACTGCAGTTTGGAGCCGTCGCGGTGCCTGCCGCCGGCCTATCAGGTCAAGTCTGCGCTGGCGCCGCAGCGGGCCCCGCAAGTCTTGGTGCCCCTGGTTCCTGGGGTGCCAGTGGCGGGTGCCCCCTTAGCTGGGGTTCCGGCGGCGGACGGCCTGAAGGCTCGGCAGCGCGATGCCCAGGCGCCGGTCGATGGCGCGGTGCCGGCGGCGGACCAGCGGATGATGGTGGCGCGGCGGGCGTTGGCGGTGGCGCTCCCGGCGCTGAAGGCCCACGACCTCAAGGCGTTGCGGCCGTTTGTCAGCGAGCGCTACGCCAAGCAGTTCGCCGACATTGAAAGTCAGTATCAAGAGCGCTTCTGGCGCCATGCCGACAAAGTGGCCCAGGTCTTGAGCAGCGCCCACCCCGAGTTCACGATCGAGGCGCAGGCTGACGGTCGCCTGCAGGCCACCGTCAAAACGCAAGAAGGCCTTGAAATTCGTCCCGTCGTCGTGCAAGAAGACGGCGTTTGGAAACTGGATCGCTTGTAGTCCTGGAGGCACGCATGTTCCCGAATTCGCTCCGTTGGCTGACCCTGGGCGCCGCCGCTTTGGCCCTGGCCGCTGGCTGCAAGAAGCAAGAGGCCCCTGCCGCCAAACCGGCGGCAGAGCCAGCCAAGGCCGCCGAAACCAAGCCCGCAGAGGCGGTTGCGGCCCCGGCGGCGGCTTCGGCCGTGGCAGCGCCGGCCGCGGCGTCCGTGGCCGATGGCGACGGCGACCCGAACCAGAATGCCTGGAACTTGCAGGCCAACACCGCGGCGGTCAAGGCCGACGACCGCGTGTTCGTCTTGACGCAGGGTGCCCACCGCGCCTACGACGACGCCAACAAGCCCTACCGGCTGTTTGCCCACGATGTGGGCGAGGTCAAGGGCGGCGTGGTGGTCATCAAAGAGCTGACCGGCGGCACGTTCAAGACCAGCGGCCTCTTTGTGATTCCGGCGGGCAGCACGGCGGCCGAGCTGAAGGCGGGCGACATGGTGCTGGCGGAATGGGCCAGCGAGCTCAAGCACGCGGTGGTGCAGAAGATCGACGGCGAGAAGATCACGGTTCGCTACACCGACTTGCCCGACAACTGGAAGGAAGACCTGCTGGTCAAGGTCCTGTCGCCGCGCGAAGTCACCCGCCAAAAAGAGGGCCTGCAGCCCGGCAACTTTGCGTTTGCCAAGGGCACCCAGGGCAAGGATGAGGTGGTGTTGCTGGTCGGTCAGTCGGGCGACAACTGGATCACTCGTCAGTTCAGCCAACGCGTGCGCATGGTGGCCGTCTCGGACCTGCGGGCGATTCCGCTCAAGCCGGCGCTCAAGCCCGGCCAGCTGGTCGAAGTGCCGTGGATTGGCCAGGTCTATACGGGCAAGGTCGCCAAAGTCAGCGGCACGCGCGTGGAGGTCAAGGTCGACGGCATCCAGAAGAACGACCCAGTGATCGCGTCGTTTGGCCAAGTTGCGCCTGTCGAGCCCAAGAAGGCCGAGAAGCCCGCCGAGAAGTAGCCATCCCGCACCTTGGGGGGCATTTTCTACCTGTTGAAACTATAGATTTTTCAGGACGCGTCCTGGCTGCCCCAACGGTACAGGGCGATCGCCACTGCCACCGGGCCGTTCAGCGATTCGCTCCCGTCCGCCATGCCGATCGCAACGGACTGCGCGCGCAGGTCAGCCGGAAGTCCGGGCCCTTCCACACCGGGCAACAGCAAGAAATCCTCTGGAAAGACGAACTTTTGCAGAGGCGTGCCCTCGGCCGAGAGCGCCACCAGTTGCTCGGCGGGCAAGGCCGCGGCGATGTCGGCCAGGCTCGCGCCGCTCCACAGGTTCATCCGCCACGCCGCCAGCCCGCCGGCTCGCACGGCCTTGGGATGGAACGGCGAGGCCGCCTCACGCGTCAGCACCACCTCGCGCACGCCCAGCGCGGCCGCAGAACGCAGCACCGCTCCAACATTTTCCGGGTCCTGGAACGGCACTGCCAGGGTCGCGCCCTGCACACCACGGCCTTGCAGGGCCCCCGGCCACGGCCGCGGCTGTGGCGCGCGAACCACGACCAGCGGCCCCTTGGTGCCAAATTGGTCCAGCTCGCGGAACAAATCCGGCGCCAGCAAGGCCACGGGCAGGTCGGGGTTCGCCTCGGCCCCCACGTGCTCCGTCCCCAGCGGCACCAGCAGCTCGACGCACAAGTGCGCAAAATCGCGCAGCACTTCGGGCACCAGCTTGGAGCCGGCCACCAGCGCCAGTCCGTGCTTGCGAATGCCCTTGCCCGTCAGCAAGTCGCGCCACGTGCGCATCGCCTCGTTGCTACCCGACTCAATGCGTCGTGTCCGGCGTCGCCCGACCTCCGTCGGATCGGCCAGCCGCTCGAACGTCACCAAGCGACGCCGGTGTGTCGTGAACGGGATGTCGTAGGCCAGATCATCCCGCAGCCGCCAAGAGCTGGCAAAGCTGGCCTGCGCCTCGGCAATTTCGTCGTCGCAGTTGGGCCCCTTCATGAAGATCGCCAGGCCGCCCGGCTGCACCATCCGCCGCACGCGCGTCAGGGTCACGGGGATCTTCTCGAACGCGCGGGTGACCACGCCGCCCACGGCGTCGTCAAAGTGGTGGCCCAAGGTGGCGTGCCACGTCGAGATGCCTTGCAGACCGCAGGTTTGGATGGCCTCGTCGATGAAGGCGATCCGCTTGGCGCGCATTTCGTTGCAGATCACGGTGGTGGCGGGCGAGCCAATCTTGAGTGGCACCCCCGGCAGCCCTGCGCCCGAGCCGATGTCGAGCAGCGGCGACGGCAGTCGCCCGGCCAGTTTTTGCGCGACCAGCAGGCAGTCCACGTAGTGCAGCGAAACCATGGTGTCAAACGCGCGCAGACGGGTCAGGTCGCCGTCGTCGTTGCGCTCGTGCAGCAGCTGGTGGTAGCGCCATAGCTGGCTCAGTTGCTCGTCGCTCAACGTGATGCCGCTGGCCTGCAACAGTGCGGCCAGGCCGGCCTGGGTTGGCGGAAAGCGTCCCATGGTGTGCTCCAACGGCGCCCGGCGCCGGCCGCGGAGCATGCCAGCCATACCGCCAAACGGCTACTTGTCCGCGCCGTGCAGGCCACACTCTTTGCGCGCGGCGTCTTCCCACCACCAGCGGCCTTCACGCTCGTGTTGACCCGGCAGGACAGGGCGCGTGCACGGCGCGCAGCCGATCGAGACGTAGCCGCGCAAGTGCAGAGCATTGAATGGTAATTCGGCCGCGCGGATGTACTTCCACACTTGAGCCGACGTCCAGCGCGCCAGCGGATTGAACTTCACCACTGCGCACTCCGGCGACGAGTGGGCCAGATCCACTTGCACGATCGGCACTTCGGCGCGGGTGGCCGGGCTCTGGTCGCGGCGCTGGCCCGTCAGCCAGGCAGGGGTCCCGGCCAGCGCCCGCCCCAGCGGCTCGACCTTGCGCACCCCACAGCACTCGCTGTGGCCATCGCGATAGAACGAAAACAGCCCCTTGGCGCGCACCAGCTCCTGCACCGCCTGGGCCTGTGGGCTGTACACTTCCAAGTCGAAACCCAGCTTCTCCCGAACGGCTTCGGCCAGTTCTAGGGTCTCTGGCGCCAGCCGGCCGGTGTCCAAGAAGAACGCGCGCAACGGCAGATCAAAGTCGCGACACAGGCCCAGCAGCGCCACGTCCTCGGCCCCAGAAAACGCGATAGCGGCGGCAGTTCCAAAATGCGCGTGGGCGGCCTGCAAGATGGTTTGCGGCGGGGCCAAATCCAACTCGCGCTGGAGCTTGGCGACCAGATCTTCGGCCTGAGAAAAGGGGAGCGGGCAAGTGATCATGGCGGCACGCTAGCATTCGCGGCGCACCCCTGCCAAGCCAACGCCGGCCGAGTCGCAGCATTTGGCTGAAATCACAGGATAGTGCCAGGATGCGCTCGCAGGCATACGGGCCCGGCGCCAGGCCGGCAAGAAATTGCGTCCGCAGCGACAATGCGCCATGCTCCTAAGCTCGCCGCTGCGGCGACCGGATCGGGCGCGAGGCGCACAGGTGGAGACGGGCATGTCGAAGGAACTCGTGATGAAAAACCTTGCAACGTGGTCACTTGCGGCTGGTGTCGCCCTGACCAGCTGCGGCGCGCCCGAGGTCAAGGGCCCGCCACCGCCCACTGGGCCTGGCCCCGAGTACGCTGCCGCCTGCAAAGCCCGCCTGGACAAGCACCAAGCGGCGCTCGCGTCGCGGGCCTATGTGCCCGTCGAGCTGCTGGTTCACCTTTGGCCCAGCCAGAAGACTGGCGGCGCGCCCGCCTACATGAGCGAAGTCGACTTGGCGGCGGCGCTGACGGCCACCGGTGCCAGCGCCCTGAACTTGCAGACCGCGCTGGTGATGGCCCGCGGCGGCACCGGCAAATCTCAGCTGGCCGAGTCGCTGGAAGCGCAAGTCTGTGGTCAGCTGCCGTTCTACCGCATCGACCTAGCCAGCGAAGTCGCGCCGAACTTGGGCAAACTGCCCTCTGGTGTGAATCCCGTGGCCGTGGCGGTGGCGAGCCGGATCGCCAAAGTGGAGCCGTTGGGCGCCGAGGCGGCCATCCAGGCGGCGATGGGCAACCTGAACTGGGTGGTGGTTCTGGACGCGCTGGACGAGACGCCGCTGCTGTCGCGCGAGGAAATCGCCCGTGCGATCGACGATTTCGCGGCGCGGCTGGCACCCAAGGGCCACTTGCTCGTGATGACGCGCCCGCCCGTCTTTACCAGCAACTACGGCATCAAGACGGTGCAGGGCCGGCTCGAGCTGCCCCAACTGACCTGCGATCAGGCGGATGTGTGGTTGGCCGAGCACGTGACCACTACCGAAGAGACGCAATCGGTCAAAGATTTCATGCATCACTACGGCATCGACCGCAAGGTGACCAGCTTTGACCGCTGCCACTACCCGCACATGGCGACCTACCGCGACTTGCAGGTGGTGCGCGCCCTGGCTCGCAGCGCGGCAATCGACAAGAACAACCCGGAGTTCAAGAACTTCCAGGCCAGTCGCTCGCAGGTCTACACCTACTTTGTCGCGGCGCAGCTGATCCGCGACCTGCAGGGCTTGCCCGTGCCCTGGACGCCGCAAGAGGCCATGACCACCGTGGACGCCATGGTGGCGGCCAAGAACCCCGGAAGCGGGCAGCGCAATTTCCAGTTCCAACTGGAGGAATGCATCGCCGCCAACGCTTTGCCCGATGCGCCCGACAAGCACTCGACGTGCGAGCGTCTGCTGCAGTCGTCGCTTTTCCGCGAAGGGACCGAGGGGCAGGGGATTTTCCACTTTGACAATCAGAGCTTGGGCGACCTGTTCTTGGCGCGTTGGACCGCTGCGCAACTGGTGGGACTGGACGGCAAGCCCGACTGCAAGCGCCTGGAGGAGAAGGCGGCGCTGCTCGAGTCGAACGAAATCGCAGGGTTCCTGCTGGGCAGCAAAGCTGGTCAGGCCTGCGCAGTCGAGCTGGCGCAGTCGCTGTGCAAGCGCGGCGGCAATGCCGAGCACCTGTTCGAACAGTTTGACCAAGGCCTGCCTTCGGGCAAGGCGCGCGTGGAGCTAGTGGTGGACGCACAGGAATTGCTCGCGCCGATCGCCACGCCGGACGCCTGCGTCAAGAGCATCTTTGACTCGCTGGGCAAGTCCGTGGCCGAACTGATGCCCAAGAAGGCCGAGCCAGCCGCCGAGAAGGGCAAGAAGGGCAAGAAAGGCAAAGGAAAGTAGCCGATGTTGCCGCCCCAAGTTGCCGCGGCCGAGCGCCGCCAGGTCATCGTGCGCCAGCCGTTGCCGGTGCCGCCCGAGCAGGCCTTCCTGTGGTTCACCGCCGCGGACCGACTGGCCCAATGGTTCTGCCACACCGCCGCGAGTGAGCCGGTGGTCGACGGCGAAGTCCATTGCACCTGGCTGGACGAGGATGGCGAGACGTGGCAGCGCCGCGGCCGTTGGGCGGTTTTGGACGAGCCGAGTCTGGTGATCCTGCAGTGGAGTTCCGACGACCAAGAGGCTCCTGGCGAAGTCCTGCGGATCGCGATCGCTCCGGCGGAATTGCACGACGGTACGGCGGGTTGCGTGGTCACCGTCATCAGCCCGCTCTTGGTGACGGAGACGGCGTTTTCGCCCGACGTGCTCATCGAGGCCGTGTCTACGGGTTGGAACATGGCGCTGGCCGAGCTAGGCCAACTGCTCAATTCGCAAGGATAGCTCTGTGCCGAGCTTCGCCGACCACTTGCACGCCGTGCGCGAGGCCATTGCCGAGATTCGCCCGAGCGAATTGGCGGCGCGGCTGGCGTTGGGTGGCGTCACCTTGGTCGACGTCCGCGAACCGAGCGAGACCGAAGCCGGCACGCTGGCGGGCGCGCATTGCCTGGGGCGGCCGTTCCTGGAGTCGCGCCTCGCTCAGCTGCAGCCCGACGCCGACGCGCCCATTGTGCTGTTCTGCGCGGCTGGGGCTCGCTCGGCGCTTGCGGCTAAGTCCCTGATCGACATGGGCTATCGCAATGTGCAGTCCCTTGCCGGCGGCGTGCAAGCGTGGCAAGCGGCCGGGCTGCCGCTGGAGGCTCCCGGCGGGCTGTCGGCGGCGCAAAAGCTTCGCTACGGCCGGCACTTGCTACTTCCCGAAGTTGGCGAGGCCGGCCAGCTGCGGCTGCTGAAGAGCCGCGTCCTGATCGTGGGGCTGGGTGGCCTGGGCTCGCCGGTAGCGCTGTATCTCGCGGCGGCGGGCGTGGGCACGCTGGGGCTTTGCGACGGCGATGTGGTGGATATCAGTAATCTGCAACGACAAGTGATCCACAGCACCGCCCGGCTCGGCGATCGCAAAGTCGAGTCGGCGCGTCAAGCCTTGCAGGCCTTGAATCCAGATGTGGCCATAGAGGCGCATTTTTGCAGGATTACGTCAGCAAATGCCATGGATCTAGTGGCGGGCTATGATGTCGTCGTGGATGCGTGCGACAATTTTGCCACCCGCTACTTGCTCAACGATGCCTGCCACCTGGCAAAAAAGCCCAACATTCACGGCTCGATCCACCGCTTCCAAGGCTCGTGCACCGTGCTGTGGTCAGCCCGCGGCGGGCCGTGCTACCGGTGCCTGTTTCCTCAGCCGCCGCCAGCCGAGGCTTTTGGCTCGTGTACCGACAACGGCGTCCTGGGCGTGTTGCCCGGCCTGGTGGGGCTGATGCAGGCCACTGAAGTCCTGAAGATTCTTCTGGACATTGGCGAACCGCTGCTGGGACGCCTGGCCATTCACGACGCGCTCGCCGGGCGGAGTCGCACCATCAAACTGCGCCGGGACGCGGCTTGCGCCTTGTGTGGCGACGAGCCGACTCTCGTCCGCCTGAGCGACGATCTGCCATTCTGCACGTTGAACACCGAATAGTGAGGGGCGGCGAGTTGGTCCGCTGCGCTTGGCTCCGGCCCGGCCGAGCAGATTTTTCTGCCTTGCAGATCAGAACTTGCGATGCCTTTGCACTTTGAGGTGTGAACAAAAGTAGTGCTCAAGTTTGAGATCAGCTCACCAGGATGGCACAATGCGCGCGCGTGCCCCCGATGCCTGAATGGATTTGGACGCACGAGCGCGACTGCGAACGCAAGGAGAGTGCGATGAACATTGGCAAAGTCCACAAAATTACGGTGTTGCTGCCGGCGGCCCTGATGGTCCTGATCGGTTCGGCGATGCGGGCCACACCCGCGCATGCCGAACCTGCGGGCAGCGTGGAATTAGGCCTGTTTGGCGGCTATGACATCAAGAACAGTACCAACGAGTTGGGCAATGCCAAAGACAAGACGCAGATCGTCCAGCCGGGTCCTGGCTTTGGCCTGCGCCTGGGCTACCACCTGACCGATCACATCGCGGTGGAAGGCGAGGCCAAGTACGTGCTCTCGTCCCTCAAGGGCTCGGGCGACGCGGCCAACGTCATCGGCTTGCGCGGCCACGCGATGTGGAACTTCTTCAACGACGGCATGTTCCGCCCCTTCGTCCGCATCGGCATGGGCTCGGAGATCCTGTCGACTTCGTCGAGCAAAGTGGCCGACAAAAGCGACGGCGACACCGCCAACTTCATGGGCGGCATCGGTACCCGCATCGAGCTGACGGAGGATCTGGGCCTGCGCCTGGACGCCATCGGCATGACCGTGCCGGGCCGCAACAGCAAGAACGTGGTCGAAGGCGAAGGCTGGTTTGGCCTGTACTACCTGTTTGGCAAGGCCGCCCGCGACACCGATGGCGACGGCGTGCCGGACAAGCTGGACAAGTGCCCGCTGGAAAAAGAGGACAAAGACGGCTTCCAAGACGAAGACGGCTGCCCCGACCCGGACAATGACGGCGACGGCATTGCCGACACCAGCGACAAGTGCCCCAACGACGCCGAAGTCAAGAACGGCATGAAAGACGACGACGGCTGCCCGGACGGCGACAAGGACGGCGACGGCATCGAGGACAGCGACGACAAGTGCCCGACCCAGGCCGAAAACAAGAACGGCTTCCAGGA
>JBBISH010000065.1:0-35151 GCA_037441385.1 Myxococcales bacterium | reverse complement strand
GGCGGCGCTGTGGCTCCGCGGTGGCGAGGGCAGTGCGGTGTCGCTGTCGCGCGCCGGGGCCGAGCAACTGGGCGACAACGGACTGCGCGCCCTGGATGCGGCCCTACCGGCGCTGGCGCCAGCGGTGCAGAAGTCGCGCGAGGCCCTGGTCGCCGCCGATCAGGAATTGCTGCGGGCAACGGCGCGCTATGTGGTCGACTTGGACTACGCCACGCCCGCGCACCCCCTGAAGTACACGGCACCGGCCGAAGTGCGCAAAATGACCGAGAAAAATGCCGAAGCGATCGCCAAGGTGCTCAAAGACAACCACGGCAAGCTGGGCGACGGCCTGAAGAAGCATTGGCCGAATCATCCGCAATACGCTTTGCTCCTGGGCGCTTACGACACCTACAAGAAGCTGGTGGACGCGGGTGGCTGGGCGGCGCTGCCCAAGCTGACGGCCAAGCAGGTCAAGAAGGGCGAGATCGGTCCGTACATCGTGGCGCTGCGCCAGCGGTTGCAGACCGAAGGCTACGACGTGGGCAGCGGCGACCGCTTCGACGACGATCTGGAGGCGGCGGTCAAGCTGTTCCAGGGCCGCCACCAACTGGATCCGGATGGGGTGATCACGGCGACGGTGCACAAAGAGCTGGACGTGAGCGCCGAGAAGCGCTTGAAGCTCATTCAGTTGTCGATGCAGCGCTACCGCGAGTCGGAAGGCAAGATGGCGGCAGACGACGACTTCTACATTTTCGTGAACATCGCCTTCCAGATGCTGTGGGTCTACGATCACGGCGCGGTGGTCGACAAGCACAAGGTGATCGTGGGCAACAACGACACGGACAGCGATCAAGTCAGCGCGGTCAAGGGCAAGATCAACCGCACCAAGATGTTCTCGCACAAGATGGTGCGGGTGATCCTGGCGCCCAAGTGGTTCCCCACCTCGCGCGTGGTCGAGCTGGAACTGCAGCCAAAGCTGGCCAAGGACCCAAGTTTCTTGGAGAAAGAAGGTTACGTCCGCGAGGTGCAGGCCGACGGGACCGAAAAGTGGTACCAGAAGGCGGGCAAGTCGAACCTGCTGGGCGATGTGAAATTCCAGGGCCCCAATGCCTTCAACATCTACCTGCACGACACGCCGTTCCGCGAGAAATTCTCGTTTGCGCGTCGGCCCTTCTCTCACGGCTGCGTCCGCGTCCACAAACCGGTCGAACTGGCCGAGCTGATCCTGGGGCGCGACAAAGGGATGAGTGGTCGAGAAATTCGCGACATCATTCAAGAAAGAGAAGAGAAGGAGGTCAAGTTGAAGACCCCGCTGTCGGTCCACATCGACTACGCTTCGGCGGGGGTGGACGAGGAAGGCAACGTGATCTTTGGCGCCGATATCTACGGCTACGATCAAGCCTTCTTTGACGGCGTGCTGCCGGTAGAAGAAGCCAAAGAATACAAGGCCGGCTCGACCCGCGGCCTGTGATGGACCGCAAGATGACCGACGGCGATCGCGACACCCCGCCCGCAGGCCCGCGCACCCAGGTGGCCATTCACATTCTGGACGATGGCCGGGTGGTGTTTGGCGACCTGCCCCCCGAATTGGCCGAAGTGGCGGCGATCCTGCGCGGCGATCCCTCGTCGGATGCCGAAAAGGATCCCGGCCACGACCGCGATCCGTCGGCGCATTGACCCTGCGACAACTTTGCGTTTCAATATCGCGCCTCGCGGAGGGCTTGCCGCCCGCCGCACCTTCGCTTCAAGGAGCGTCCCATGCTCGAGGATATGCGCCGGCACAGTCGATCTACGCTGATCTATGTGCTTTTTGGCATCCTGATTGCCGTGTTCATCTTGACCTTCAACACCGCCTCGCGGGTCGGCGCAGCCAAGGACATCGAAAACGAACCGATGGCCGACGTCGCGGGCACCACCGTCGACAACGGTGAGCTGAACCTGGCGATGCTGCTGTCGGCGGATCCGCCGCCGGCCGCGCTGGACCAGTTCCAGAAGTTCCAGGCCAAGCAAACCTACGAAGGGACACGCTTTTGGCGCTCGGGCGGCATGCCCGAGATGGTGACGCTGACGCCGCACCAGACCGTGCCGGCCACCAAGATCGAGAAGGTCATGGCCGAGCTGGTGGAGTCGGTGCTGGTCAGCCAGGACGCCAAGGCCCACGGGCTGTCGGTCAGCGACATCGAACTCGCGCGCCGCGTGGTGGCCCTGCAGCGGGCCAACGGCTCGGACATGGCCGACGAGAACGGCAATTTCGATCCCCAGCGCTACGATCGCTTTGTGCGCTATGGTCTGGGCACCAGCAAGGGCGCGCTGGAGGACTTTTTGCGCCGCGAGATCTTGCGCGACAAGATGGCGATGGTCGTGACCCAGGGCATCGTTGCCGCTCCGCAAGAGGTGGAGGCGCTGTACAACGCCGATGCCAAGCGTCCGCGCCTGGAAGTGCTGGCCCTGGACGCCGCCAGCGCGGCCAAGGCCGTGACGGTGACCGACGCCGAGGCCGATGCCTACGCGAGCGCTCATGCCGATGCGATCGCGGCCGAGTACAAGGCCCAGGAAGGCAAGTACAAAGTGCCGGATAAGTGGAACGTGCGCGGCATCTTGGTCGCCGCCGCCGCTGCCGACGAAGGCGCCGACGAGGCGAAGAAGAAGGAAGCCGCCGACCAACTCGCGGCCAAGCGCGGCGCGGCCGAAGCCATCAAGGCCGACCTGCAAAAGGCTTGGAATGGCGACGTGTTGCTGGACCCCGTTGCGCCCAAGAGCGACGATCCCGACAAGCCGGCACCAGCGGTGGGCGAGCCCAAGACGGCCACACAGGTGACGGGCGACGAGAAAAATCAGCGTTTGCTCCAGTACTTCAGCAAGGTCGCCAAAGAGAAGTCCGAAGATTCGATCTACAAGGACGAGGGTGGCAAGTACGTGGACGACTACGACGCCGAAGGTCTGGCGCGTCAGCCGTTTGGCCCCGAAGTGCGCGACGCGGTCTCGGCCGCTGGCGAGATGCAATTGGTGGGCCCGGTGCAGGGCAAAAAGGGCTGGTGGCTCTTGGTCGTGGAGAAGAAGCTGCCCGGCAAGGTCACGCCGCAAGACGTCGCCAACCGCGAGATCGCGCGCAGCCTGGTGCAAAAAGAGAAGGGCGAGAAGGAGATGGACAACATCGCCAACGCCGTCCTGCTGGCCGCGCAGGCCACCGCCACCTCGCCCCTGGCCGAAGTCGTCAAGGCCTACGCCAAGAAGCAGGGCCTGGGCGAGGACGCGCTGAGCGTCAGCGAGACCCCGCCGCTGGGCAAGAGCCCGATGGAATCGCTGCAGGATCTGTCGGCGCTGTTCGGCGGGCTGCCCAAGAACGACAGCCCCGACGATGTGCCGGGCGTGGGCCACAACCCCGAGCTGGCCAAGGCCGCCTGGGCCTTGAAGGACAGCGCGCCGCTGGCTGGCCAAGTGTTCAAGAGCGAAGACGGCAAGACCCGCTACGTGGTGCGCCTGGCCGCCGCCAAGGCCACCGACGCCGCCGCCGAGCAGAAGTCCAAGGACATGCTTGGCAAGAGCCTGACCCAGCTGCGCCGGCGCGAAGCCTACCGCGCCTACGTGGTCAAGCTGGTCACCGAGGCCACGGCCGCGGGCAAGGTCAAGCCGACCTCGGCCCTGGCGCTGAAGATCAAGGAAGAGACCGCCCGCCTGGCCGACGAGCAGAAGAAGGCCGGCGACAAGGGCGACAAGGCCGCCGCTCCCGGTGGCCTGGAAGTCAAGATGGGCGATCAGCCGGCCGGCGCGGGCCAGCCGATCAAGATCGATCTGGGCAACGTCAAGGCCGGCGCCCCGGCTGGGGGCGCGCCGATCAAGATCGACCTGCCGCCGCCCAGCAAGCCCGAAGCGCCGGCTGCCCCGGCCAAGTAGCCGACTCGACCCGCGATGGCGCGCAAGCACGGCGAGGACAGGCCGTTTGATCCGGCCGACTTGCGCGGCTACCTCCTGGACAACGACAGCGATGCGGTCAGCACCGACGGGGATTCCGTGGTGCTGAGCGACGGCGCGTGGGTGTGGGAACCCGACGATGCGGCTCTGCCGGGCCAGGTCGCCGATGCCATCGACGCGGAACCGTTTGAATTCGAAGAGCGTCTGCGGACTGCACCCGATCGGCCCGGCTGTTACTTGATGCGCGATCGCCGCGGCGCGATCGTCTACGTGGGCAAGGCCGCCTCGCTCAAGAGCCGGCTGCGTCAGTACGCCGCCGGCCAAGACGAGCGCTTCTTCGTCCCAGGTTTGGCCGAGGTCTTGGGCGGGATCGACGTCATCGTCACGGCCAGCGAGAAAGAAGCACTGATCTTGGAGAACGAGCTGATCAAGCGCCATCAGCCGCGCTTCAACGTCAAGCTCAAGGACGACAAGCGGTTTCTGCACCTGCGGCTGGCCACGGACCAGGACTACCCGCGGCTGCAGGTGGTGCGGCGGCCGGCCCGCGACGGGGCGCAGTACTTTGGCCCCTACGCTTCGGCGAGCATGGCGCGGCAGGCGTTGGCGCAAATCAATCGGCACTTCCAGCTGCGCACCTGCCCGGACTC
Source organism: Myxococcales bacterium (assembly GCA_037441385.1). Taxonomy (GTDB): domain Bacteria; phylum Myxococcota_A; class UBA9042; order UBA9042; family UBA9042; genus SXRM01. Next base: position 30,613 of record JBBISH010000065.1, on the reverse strand, counting down.
GATCTTCAAGAACCGGGTGCGGCCGTGCCTGGAGTACCAGATCCGCCGTTGCCTGGGGCCGTGCGTGCTGCCGGTCGACGTGGAGGAATACCACGGTCATGTGCGCGATGTTTCGCTGTTTTTGTCGGGACGGCGCAGCGAATTGCTGGGCCGTCTGAAGCAGCGCATGGTCGATGCGGCCGAGGGCGAGGACTTCGAGCGGGCGGCGCGCTACCGCGATCATATCAAGGCGCTGCAGACCAGTGTGGAGCAGCAGAACGTGTCGATCGGCGAGAGCGCGCAAGCCATCGACGCTGTGGGGCTTTACCGAGAGGGTGCCAGGGCTTGCGTGGCCGTGCTCACCTTTCGCGAGGGCGTGTTGATCGGCAGCCAAGGGCACCTGCTCAAGGATCAGGAGTGGCCAGACGCCGAGGTCATCGCCGGCTTTTGTCAGTGGCTCTACGACGCGGGCCACAGCGTGCCCGACGAGCTGCTGGTGCCGGTGGCGCTGGATGATCCCGAAGTGCTTGGCGAATGGCTGGGCGACCTGGCCCGCCAGCGCGCCGCCCTGTCGGGCCAGGAGCGCGGGCGCGGCAAGGTGCAGGTGATCACGCCGCAAAGGGGCATCAAGACAAAGCTTTTGCAGGCCGCGGCCGACAATGCCCGCCAGACCTTCGAGGAGCAGGCCCGCAAGGCCGCCAGCCAGGGTGCCACCCTGCAGGGGCTGCAGAAGCGATTGCATCTTCAGAAGTTGCCGCGACGAATCGAGTGCTACGACATCTCGAACATCTCGGGTACCGACGCGACCGGCTCGATGTCGGTGGCCATCGACGGGGCACTGGCCCCGCGCGAGTACCGGACGTTCTCGATCACGTCGATGGATACGCCCAACGATTTCGCGATGATGTACGAGGTGCTCAGCCGGCGCTTCGAGCGCGTGCAAAGCCACGGCTGGCCGCTGCCCGACCTGGTGATGGTCGACGGCGGCAAGGGCCAACTCAAGATGGCGCAAGAGGTCTTTCGCGACCTGGGCGTGGACCACGTGGAGCTGTGCAGCCTGGCCAAGGCGCGCACGCAGGACAGCGACGATCAAGGGCCCAGTGTCCGCAGCGACGAGCGCGTGTTCTTGCCCAGCATCAAGAACCCGATCGTCATGCCGCAGAATTCCAACGAGATCTACCTGCTCACCCAGCTGCGCGACGAGGCCCACCGCCTGGCCATCAGCCTGCACCGCAAGCGGCGCAACAAGCGGACGCTCAAGTCCAAGCTTGAAAAGATCCCGGGCGTGGGACCCGAGCGGAAGAAAGCGCTGCTCGAGGCGTTTGGCTCGCTGGCCGGGGTCACCCGCGCGCCCGAGGCCGATATTGCGCAAGTGCCTGGGATTGGTCCAGAAATGGCAAGGCGGATCGTGCTGACCCTGCGCGGCGAGTAGGGTCCTGGTTCAACTCGGCTGCGATCGCGGCCCCCAAGTCAGCACCCCCACGCCTGCGAAGATCAGCGCAGCGGCAGCGGCCACTTGCCAACCCGGCCGCTCGCCAAGAAGCCCGCCGGCCACCACGCCCGTGATCAGCGGCTGAACATAGGTAAACGCCGCCGCCGTCGAGGCCGGCAAGACCAGCATCGCCCAACCGGACAGCAGATAGCCCACGACCGTTGCCCCCAGCACGATGTACGCCAGGCCCAAGCCCACCTCGGACGGCTGCTGCAGCCAAGCCGTGTGCACGAGCGCGCCGCCGGCATAGGGCAGAATCAGCGGCGTAGACAGCCCAAAAGTCCAGCCCACCACCGGTCTTGCGCCATAGCGGGCGATGAGCGGCCGGCTGAGCACCAGATAGGTCGAGTACATCAGACCGTTGGCCACCATGAGCAGGTTGCCCAGGCTGCGCTGGGCGCCCAGATCCAGCCGCTCGGCACCGATCAGCAGCAGCGCGCCCGCCATCGCCACCGCCACCCCCAAAGTCTTGGTGCGTTCTAGTTTTTCGTGGCCGAGTGCCGCCGCCACCAGCAGCGTCCAGGCCGGGATCAGGCAGCCAAGCACCGCTGAGTTGATCGGAGTGGAGCGCGCCAGCCCCTCGACGAACAGCGTCTGATTCAGGATTACGCCGATCAGGCCCAGGCCCGCGCACTGGGCAATCTCGCGCCCGGTCATCCCGGCTCGCCACGGCCGCGTGAGCAGCAGCAGCAGCGGACCCGCCAGCAGGATCCGCGCCCCCACCAGCACTTGCGGGGACAAATGGCGCAAGACCAAGACCCCAACCACGGGCCAGACGCCCATCACCAGTTGCACGCTGAGCAGGGCCAGCGCCGCCTGGGCGACGCTCGGCGCCGCCAGTGGGTGGGAATTGGGTCGAGACATGGGGATCCAGGTGGCTGTGTGGCGCCGGCGTGCGGCGAGCTGGACCCACCGCGAGGTCGCCGCCCGAGTCTCGCCGGTTGCACCTCGCGCCACAAGGGCCGGGCCTTTTCCCAAGGCGTACGGGCCTGGAACCGGCCTTTGCAAACTGCGCCGGCTGATTCATACTCGGGGCCTCCATGGCCATGCCCCACAAGGCGGCGGTGTGGCCAAGGGACCCTACGGGCAGGTCATGGCATCCGTTCACCAGCGTTATCGCATCATCGACAAGATCGACGCCGGCGGCATGGCCGAGATCTACCGCGGCGTGGCCGTCTCGATGGACGGTTTTGAGCGGTCGGTTGCGATCAAGCGCATCCTGCCCTCGCTGACCCAAGACCAGAAATTCGTGACGATGTTCTTGGACGAGGCGCGGCTGTCGATGCAGCTGACCCACGCCAACATCGTGCAAATCTTGGACCTGGGCAAGATTGGCGAAACCTACTTCATGACCATGGAGTTGGTGGATGGAGCCAACTTGCGCAAGCTGATGCAGCGCTCGCTGGACATGGGCCGGCCGTTTCCGGTCAACGTCGCCTGCTTCATCGCCATGGAGATGGCCAAAGGGCTGGCCTACGCTCACGAAAAGATCGACGCCAAGGGCCACTCGCTGGGGATCGTGCACCGCGACGTGTCGCCGCCCAACGTGCTGCTGTCGCGCCAGGGCGAAGTCAAGGTGACCGATTTCGGCTTGGCCAAGGCGCGCTCGAACGTGTCCGTGTCCGAAAACGACGTGGTCAAGGGCAAGTTTGCTTACTTGGCCCCCGAGGTGGTCGACGGCAAAGAGCCCGACGCCCGCGCCGACATCTATGCCATCGGCATCATCCTGTGGGAGATGCTGAGCGGCCGCCGGCTGTTTTCGGGCAAGACCGACATGGAGACCGTGGACTTGGTGCGCAAGGGCGAAGTGCTCAAGCTCACCAAACTCCGCGAAGATATTGACGAAGATTTGGACAAGATCATCCAGCGGACGCTGGCCAAGGCCCCCAAGCGGCGCGTGCAAACTTGCCGGGAATTCGAGCAGGAAGTCGCGGGCTATCTGGCCAAGAAGGGCTGGCGCGCAACCAGCGGCGACCTGGCCAACTTTGTCCGCGAGCTGCTGGATGCCGACATCGAGGCCGAGACCATCGACATCCCCACCTTGTTGCACAACGAGTTGGAGGAGTTGCAGCTGGTCGGCAAACTCGATGCCACCTTGGGACAGGTGCCGCTCAAGGGCACCGACCTGAAGGCGCGGTCCGTCAGCAAGCTGGATGCCGGCAAGCTGCTCGATCGGCTGGACGGCGAAGTTCTGGACGATCTGGCCGACCCGGCGATTGCCGGTGGGTTTGCGGACCGCTTTGAGCCGGGTGCCGAAGCGCAGGCCAAGTCGCAGATTGCCAAACGAGCCAGCGGCGACCGCCCCGCGTGGCTGATCCCGGCGGCTCTGGTCGGTGTGGTCGTCGTGGCGGCGGCGGCTTGGCTTTTGCTCGGGCACAAATAGCGCAAGATCGGCCGGGCTCGCCGCCTGCTGGGCGCTTTCCGCGAGCGGTGCGCACGGGAAGGGGGAAGTTGTGAAATTCTTTGTTGATACTGCAGATACTGCCGAGATCCGCAAGGCGTTGGCTTGGGGCATCCTGGACGGCGTGACCACCAACCCGTCGCTGGTCGCCAAGACCGGCCGCCGCTTTGAAGACGTGCGGGCCGAGATCTTGGGCATGGTCACTGGCCCCGTGTCGCTGGAAGTGACCGACATGTCTCTGGAAGGCATGCTGAGCCAAGGCCGCGCGCTGGCCGCCCTGGGCCCGCAGGTCGTGGTCAAGCTGCCGCTGACGCGCGAGGGCATCGCCGCCTGCAAGGCGCTGACGGACGAAGGGATTCGCACCAACGTGACGCTGTGTTTTTCGGCCAATCAGGCGTTGCTCGCGGCCAAGGCGGGTGCGACCTACATCTCGCCATTTGTCGGCCGGTTGGACGACATTTCGATGGACGGGATGCGCCTCATCGAGGACATCGTACAAATTTACAGGAATTATTCTTTTGGCACGCAGGTGCTGGTGGCGTCCGTACGCAACCCGGTGCACATCCTGCAGGCCGCCAAGATGGGCGCGCACGTGTGTACGGTGCCGTTCAAGGTGCTGGATCAGTTGTTCAATCACCCGCTTACGGACTTGGGTAACGAGCAATTCCTGAAGGATTGGGCCAAGGTGCCGGGCTAGATTCACTGGCCGCGGACGGCGGCAGTTCCGCCAAAGGACACGATGGCGCCCGACCCGAACAGCCAAGCCGCCGGCCCCAGCCTGCACGCGGATCCGTCGACCCGGCGGCGGCAACGCCTGCGCTGGGCGGCCCGTATCCTCATGTTGGGCGTACCGGCTGCGGCCTTGGCCTACCAGGGGGGCGCGCATCCCGAGTCGGTGGCCGCGGTGGCGGCCTTGTTGGCGCTGGTCTGGCTGTTCACGTTGCCCGCGCAGCCGCACAAGAACCCGTCGTTTATCGGTGGTTGGCTGCTGATCGGCCTGGGCGCCTGGACGGCGCTGCAGGCGCTGCCCTTGCCGCGCTTCTTGACCGGGCTGGTGGCGCCGCAGTCGCTGCATATGTGGGACCAGGGGCGCGAGGCGTTGAGCCTGCCGCCTGCGCCGCTGGTGGCGATGGCGATCGCGCCCGGCGAGGCGGCGCTGCAGGCGTGTGTCTACTTGCTGGCGGGCGTTACGGGCGTGCTGACCAGCACGCTGTTCATGGGCAGCCAGGGGCGGTTGTGGCTGCGCTATGTCACGTTGATTTTGGTGCTTCTGCCCGTGCTGTCCAGCCTGGTGTACCTTTGCGACGCCCTACTCATCCCAGAGGGCTACCTCCCCGAGTCGCTGCGGTCCCACCTGGAACTGGTCCGCCTGATCAACCCCAACCACGTCGCTGCGGTGAGCGTCTTGGGCCTGGCCATCGCCTTGGGCAACAGCGTGCACTCGCGCAATGTGACCCAAGAGGTCCTGTTTGGCCTGGCGGCGCTGCTCTTGGCCTCGGTCGCGGTGGCCACCGGCTCGCGTGGCGGCATCGTCGTCGCCGGTGGCACGCTGCTCGGGACGATTTTGGCCTCGCCCACCGCGCCGACCTACATGCGCGTCAATCCACGCGATCGCCAGGCGACCGCCCGGCTGCGGTCGGCGGTGCTTGGGGCCATCGTGCTGCTGGTCGTAGTGGTGCTGGCGTTGCCCATCATCGAACGCGAGATGGCGGCTCCCGAGCAACTTGCCGCCGATCCCAAGATGGGCATCTGGCTCAAGGTCTGGGGCGTGCTCCCCAAGGTGGCGGTGCTGGGTTGGGGGCCGGGCGGCGTCGCCGTGCAGCTGGGCCAGGTCGTGGCCTCGCCGGTGCGGTTCGATTTCTTTGAGAACTTCCTGCTTGACCGCATCTTTGCCTCGGGTCTTCTGGTTGGCCTGGCGATCTTGATCGGCCTGGCTTGGTCGACCCGGCGCGGCCTGCTGCGGGTCGCGACGGTCCTGGACGGCAAAACGTTCGCGGTGGCTTGGTGCGCGTTCTTGGTGTCGAACCTGGTCGACTTCTCGTTTGAAGTTCTTGGGCCCTTGGTGCTGTTTGCCATGATTGGCGCGGCCTTTGGCTTTGCGGGGGTGCGCACGCCGGCCGAAGCGGCTCAGGCCGAGCGCCACACCGGCCGGGGTCACCGCCGCAGCATGGCCATGACTGGGTTGGCGCTGCTGACGACGGCGGGACTGTTGCACTGGCGGGTCGACGGTGGACTGGTGCGCGGCATCGACGAAATGCTCGCGCCCATGCCGGCCGGGCAAGCGGCCGAGACCGTGGGCTCGCTGTTTGCGACCGACGAGCACGCCCTGTACGTGGTCGCCCGCAAGTGGCTAGACGCCAAGGAACCCAACAAAGCACTCAAGGCGCTGGACGCGGCCGTCAATTTGCGTCCTGCGGGTGCCCAGCTGCACCTGTTCCGCTTTGCGGCTCGCCTGGATGCGGGGCAAGTCGAAGGCGCGGCCCAAGACTTGATCTGGCTCTTTGGCGCGGACGCGACCACCGTGCAGCGGGCCCTGGATGTTTGCGTTCGCTCGGCCAAGGCCGAGGCGCTGCTCTTGGAGGTCATGCCCAAAGTGCCGCAGCGCAGCTACGAGCTGGCCTTGCACTTCCGCGATTCCCGGCCCGATTTGGTCGAACGGGTGGCGGTGGCGTTGCGCAAGCGCTACCCGGGTCAGGTCTTTGGCGTAGAGGTCATGCGCGCCGAGCTGTACCTGCAACGGGGCGCCATGGAGCCCGCCAAGGCGATTGCGGCGGCCCTGATGGCCAACGAAGCGACCACCGATGATGGCTGGCGTGTCCAAGGCAACATCTTGCTGCGCGAGGGCAAGTTCTACGAGGCCCACCACGTCTTCAAGTACCTGTGCGGCAAGACCAAGGACCTGGGGACGTGCCGCACGGCTATCGAAGCTGCGCGCGGCATGGGGCGGCCGCAGGCGGCGTTGGAGTACATCCGCTCGGTCGCGCCGATTTTCCGCGTGGGCCCCAATTGGGCGACGATCTGGTACACCCACTTGGGCGCGGTCCTGATGGCCGTGGGCGACAACAGCGAAGCCGTGGATGCCCTTCGCAATGCCACAGGCCTGGAACCGCGCAACTTGGAGGCGGCCCTCTTGCTGGCCGAAGCCTTGGAGCGCGAGATGCTGTTCGGCGAGCTGACCGAGCTGTCGAACCACCTGACCGAGATCTTCCCCAACCAGCCGCAAGTCCGGGCGCTGGCCGAGCATGTCGCCGCCGCGAGCCAAGCGATGCCCACGCCCGCCGCTCGTCCAGGGGTGGCGTTGCCCAGACAGCCTACCCCGGCCGTGGGCCTGCCAACGGGCGTGACGAAGCTGAGACCGTGACCTAAGCCACGGCGGACGCAACACGTTGACAGCGCCGCGCGAGGTCGCTAGCGTACCCTGCGGTCCGTTTGCGACGCACTGCGTCATTCGAGCGGATCATCTGCTCAAGTGGCGATTATTCGGGCCCAATGTCGTGACACAGTCGACCGCGCAGCCCGCGCTCAAGTACTAGTCCGCGGTGCACAAACAGACCGCACGGAGAGTCATCCATGAAGATCCTGGTTTCTGCCAAGCGCGTCAGCGACCCCAACGCCAAGCTCGCCATTTCGGGTGACGGCAAGTGGGTGGAAGGCGACGTGGAATACGTGATGAACTACTTCTGCGAGAACGCCATCGAGTGCGCTTTGGCGCTGGCCGAAGAGCACGGCGACGTCGAGACGGTGGCCCTGGGCGTCGGCGAATCCGACGAGACCGGTCGCTTTGTTCGCCAGGGCGCGCTGGCCCGCGGCATCGATCGCGGCATCGTGGTGGCGGCCGACGAGGCGATCATCGACTCGGACCTGATCGCCCGCGTTTACCAAAAGATCGTCGAGAAAGAGTCGCCCGACATCGTGCTGATCGGCAAGCAGTCGGTCGACGGCGACAGCAACCAGGTGGGCCAGTTGCTGGCCGAATACCTGGACTGGCCGCAGGCCACCTTTGCCAGCAAGGTCGAGATCAAGGGCGACCAGGTCGAAGTGACGCGCGAAGTCGACGGCGGTCTGGAAGTGATCGCGCTGAGCCTGCCCTGCGTCATCACCGCTGACTTGCGCCTGAACGAACCGCGCTTCGCCTCGCTGGCCGGCATCATGAAGGCCAAGAAGAAGCCCCTGGACGAGTACGAGCTGGACGACCTGGACCTGGGCGACGCCGCTCCCAAGGTGCGTATCGCCAAGATGTCGACGCCAAGCGGCCGCAAGGCCGGCGTGCTGGTCAAGGATGTGGACGACCTGGTGGCCAAGCTGCGCGGCGAAGCCCGCGTCATCTGATCGGCAACTCTACACCACTCGCACTCGCACCTGCCCCGCTGCGGGCACGGAGTCCAAATCATGAGCAAGATTCTGGTCATCGCCGATCACGACAACGTGGCGGCCAAGAAGATCACCCTCAACACCATCGACTTTGCCAAGCAGCTGATCGCCAAGAAGGGCGGCAGCTTTGACATCGCTGTCATCGGCAACGGCTGCGCGGGCGTGGCCGCGGGCCTGATCGGCTACGGCGCGGGCGCGGTCTACGTGGCCGAGCACGCCGAACTGGCGCACCCTCTGGCGCAAGGATTTGCCAAGGTGGTGGCGGACCTGGCCAAGGCCGCGGGTGCCGACGTCGTCGCGATGTCGGCTTCGAGCCTGGGCAAAGACGCCATGCCGCGCGTCGCGGTTCGGCTGCAGGCGGGCATGGCCTCGGACGTGATCGGCCTGGTCGACGCCGGTGGCGCGGTGGCCTACCGGCGCCCGATGTGGGCCGGCAACTTGGTCGGCGACGTCGTCATCGACAGCCCCGTCCATGTGGTCACCGTCCGTTCGTCGGCCTTTGACGCGGTGGCCGCCAGCGGTGGCGCGTCGCCGGTGCAAAACGTTGCCGCCGATCCGGGCGCCAGCCGCGCCAAGTTCGTCCGCTTTGAGGGCACGCAATCGAGCCGCCCCGACCTGACCGAAGCGGCCGTGGTCGTGGCCGGCGGTCGCGGCCTGAAGGATCGCTTTGGCCCGATCACCGAGCCTCTGGCCGACCTGCTGAGCGGTGCGATCGGCGCGTCGCGCGCGGCGGTGGACGACGGCTTTGCGCCGAACGACTACCAGATCGGCCAGACCGGCAAGGTGGTCGCGCCGCAGCTGTACTTCGCCATTGCCATCTCGGGCGCCGTGCAGCACCTGGCCGGCATGAAGAACAGCAAGACCATCGTCGCGATCAACAAGAACGCCGACGAGCCGATCTTCAAGGTGGCCGACTACGGTCTGGTCGCCGACGCCTTTACCGCGGTGCCCGAGCTGGTCAGCAAGATCAAGGCTGTCCGCTCGTAAGCCCGTCGTTCACTGCCCTTTGCAGGTGCTGCCGCCCGCCGAACGCGACACGATCGTTGCCCCGGCCACGCCCGTCTGGCCGGCCGGGGTGGCGGTGGTGCGCCTATCCGGCCCGCAGGCCCACGCCATTGCCTCGCAACTTAGCGCACGCCCAGCCGATCCGCCGGGCCAGCTGCAGCTGTGCGCCCTGACTGATCCGCGCGATGGCCAGCGCATCGACCGCGGCTATGTGGTCTTTTTCAAGGCACCGCGCAGTTTTACCGGCCAAGACGTGGCCGAGTTGCAGGTGCACGGCTCGCCGGCGGTGATCGACAAGCTGCTGGACGCCTGCGCCGCTTTGGGGGCTCGCCTGGCCGAACCGGGTGAATTCACTTGGCGTGCCTACGAGGTTGGCAAGCTGGACCTGCTCCAGGTCGAGGCCCTGTCCGACTTGATCTCGGCCCAAAGCGAGACCCAGCGGCAAACCGCGCTCCAGCAGCTGGACGGTGGCCTGTCGGCGCGAATTGCCAGGCTGCGCGCGCCTTTGCTGCACGTGCTGGCCCAAGTCGAGGCGCGCTTGGACTTTGCCGCCGAGCCGCACCTGGCGCACCTGGACCCGGCGCCGCTGTTGGCGCATCTTGCTGAATTGCGCAGTTCCATAGCCGAGTTGGCTGGTACTGCCCGCGCCGGCCAGGTGCGGCTGCGCGGTGCGCGGGTGGCGCTGTTCGGCGCGCCCAACGCGGGCAAGTCGACCCTGCTCAACGCCCTGGTCGAGCACGATCGCGCGCTGGTCGACGCCCGGCCCGGGACCACGCGCGACACACTGGAAGTGCAGACCGCGCCGCGCGGCGTGCTCATCACTTGGATCGACACGGCCGGCGTGCGCGAGGCCGAGGATCCGGTGGAGCGCGCCGGCACCGAGCGGGCCCGCCGCGAAGTGGAGCGCGCCGACGTGGTGCTGTGGTGTCGCGACGCCAGCGCCACTGGCCGGCCTGACTTGCCGCTGCCGCCGACCCAGGCGCAGGTGATCGCCGTGGCGACCAAGGTGGACGTCGCCGTCGCGCCAGCTGGCCAATGGCCCGTCGCGGCCACCACCGGCCTGGGCGTGAGCGAACTGCGGGACCAGGTGGTGGCGCAAGTGCGCGAATTGGCTCGCGGCCCGCGCGGCGCCGAGGTGGTGATCAGCCGCGAGCGCCATCGCCACGCCTTGCTCCGCGCCGGCGAGGGGCTGCAGCGGGCGCACCAAGGGCTGCACGAAGGCCGCGAGCTGGAGTTGGTGGCGGCCGATTTGCACGACGCCGCCGATGAACTGGCCGAAATGCTGGGGCATCTTGCGCCCGACGCCGTCCTGGGGTCGATCTTTTCCAGCTTCTGCATCGGCAAGTAGTTGCGCGATAGTGAATCTTGGACCAAAATGGTCCGAGTTACCGGCGCGGTCCGGTTGGAGCGACACATGGGCGCGATGAGCGACGAAGCCACCGCCAAAAAGGGCGTGCTCAAGCAACTGGCCCGCCAAGGCGGGGCGATGCATATCAAGGATTTGCACGAATTCAGTACTTTGCGGTTTGGTCGCGGCCACCGTGAGTTCAGCGAGCTGATGGAGGCGCTGGTGGCCGACGAGCTGGTGAGCTACGACGCCGGCACCTTTGCGCTGACCGAAGCGGGCAAAAAAGCCACCGGTTCGATGCTTTTGTAGGTCCGCCCGCCGGGAATAATCGACAATCGAGCGGCCTTGCACGGGGTGCCCCTTGCGCGGGCGCGGTTTCTCCTTAGAATTGCCCGCCGCGTGCCCATGGCGCGGCCTCTGCCCTTTTGCGCTGTCAGGAGTTCCCAATGGCCAAAGACCTTGGCAATTCGCCCCAATCGTCGCCCCAACCTTTGCCGGCTGGCGCAGCCCCGGCGGCCAACACCAACTTGCTGTACGGCATCCTGCTGCTGACGGCGGTGGGTATTGGCGTGTCGATCTACTTGCTGCGCCACAAGTTGCACATCACGCTGGACCCCACCTACACCTCCAGCTGCAATCTGGGCGGCGCGATCAACTGTGACAAGGTGAACGTCTCGGGCGCCAGCGAGCTGTTCGGCATGCCGATCAGCTTCTACGGCATCCCCACCTACCTGGTGCAGCTGTACCTGACCGTGCTGACCCTGCGCGGTCGCACTTCGCACGACCTGGCCAAAGTGGGCGAAAAGGCGCTGGACGCCGTCGCCGGCATCGGCCTGTTGACCAGCGGCTACTCCCTCTTCTTGGCCCTGTACAGCTCGGCGGTGGTCGAGGCCTACTGCCTGTACTGCATCTCGCTGTACATCGTGAACTTCTGCGTCACCGCGCTGGCCATCGCCGCCGGCCCCAAGACGGTCAAGAACGCCATTCAGCGCGCGCTGGCGCTGTTGGTCTCGTTCGACCAGCCGGTGACGACGGCCCTGCTGGTGCTGGTCATCGGCGCGGGCGCGGGTTGGCTGGGTTACGACCACAGCCGCGCGTCGCTGGAAGCCGAGTACAAGGCCAAGATCGACGAGGCGTTCAAGAAGGGCGACGAAGCCCTCAAGCCCGACGCCGGCTCGCCGACGACCGCCCAGGCCGGCGCCAACAACGTCGCCCCGCAAGCTGCCCAGGCCGCCCAAGCGCCCGCCGCCCGCCCCACCGGCGAGTGCGGCAAGCCGATGGGCAAGAAGACCGAAGACGGCTGGACCATTTACGAACCCTGCCTGGACGAAGAAGACATCCGCGATGCCTACGGCGCCAAGGACGCCAAGGTCACCGTGGTCAAGTACTCGGACTTCGAGTGCCCGTACTGCCGCTACCTGGCCATGACCATGGAGCCGCTGAAGCCCAAGTACAAGGACAAAGTCCGCTTCATCATGAAGCACTTCCCCATGAACCCCAGCTGCAACAAGTACATGGCGGGCTACGACAAGCACCCCAACACCTGCTTTGCCCATGCTGCGGCGTTGTGTGCCGGCCGCCAGGGCAAGTTCTGGGACATGCACGACAAGCTGTACGCCAACCAGCCCAAGCTCGACGCCGAGACCGACCGCAAGGCCGCCGAGGAGCTGGGCCTGGACATGGCCAAGTACGACGCGTGCCTCAAGGACCCCAGCGTGCAGGCGAAGTTCAACAAAGACATCGACGCCGCCTACGCCGCCGGCATCTATGGCGCGCCGCGTACCTACATCAACGGTCGCATGGTCACCGGCTCGGCCTCGACGGCGATCCTGGAGTACTACATCCAGAAGGCGCTCGAGAATCCCACCTCGGCCGCCGCGCAGCAGCCGGTGGCGATGGCGCCCAAGCCCGACGGCAGCCACATGATCGCCGCCAAGACCAGCAAGGGCGCGTTCTACATCGATCCCTACGAAGCCGCGGTGACCAAGGACGGCAAGGCCGTGAGCCTGCCCGACGTCGAGCCGGCCATCGCTTCGTGGACGGAGGCCACCGACGCCTGCGCCAAGGCCGGCAAGCGCCTGTGCAGCGAAGAAGAGTGGGTCAGCGCCTGCGCCGGCGCTCTGCAGGTCGACAACAACAACAACCAGCAGTTTGCCGACGACGACGTGGAGGGCAACATGTACCCCTACGGCACGTTCTACGAAGCTGGCAACTGCGTCGATCAAGAAGACAAGTACAAGGGCAAGGCGCAAAAGACCGGCACCAAGGCCAATTGCCGCACGCCGTCGGGGCTGTTTGACCTGGCCGGCAACATGGGCGAGTGGTCGGGCGTGACCAAAGAGACCGCCGGCCTGATGGGCGGCCACAACAACTCGGGCGAGCGCGCCGCCTGCAACCAGCGGTCGGCCAGCTTTGGCATTGGCAACCGCAACCAGACCACCGGCTTCCGCTGCTGCGCCGACAAGGACGTGGCGCAAGGCAAGGTGAGCGCAAGCGATTTGAAGGGTGGCGACACCGACTTGGTCGGCAAGCCTGTGCCCCCGTTCAAGGCCAAGGACTCGAACGGCGCCGAGGTCGATTCGGCGCAGTTCAAGGGCAAGGTCACGCTGATCAACTTCTTTGCCTCGTGGTGCGGCCCGTGCAAGAAGGAGTTCCCCGAGCTGGTCAACCTGCAAAAGGAGCACAAGGCCAAGGGCTTCCAGGTCATCAGCGTGGGCGTAGACCGCGAAGAGGGCCGCTCGCTGGAATTTGCCAAGGGCTTCGAGGCGCCGTGGGGCATCATCGCCGACGCCGAGAACGAGCTGATGGGCAAGTTCAACGTGTACTCGATGCCCGCGACCTTCCTCATCGACCGCCAGGGCGTGGTGCGCTTCTACGACACCGGCTTCAAGCCCGAAGAGCAGCTGCAGAAGTTGCGCGACGCCATCGCTAGCTTGCTCTGATATGCACCCCACCCGATTCACGCCTGTATTGCTACCGTAACCCGTCCGGCAACTGGCGAGAATCATGCGGGGACCCCGGTTCGGGCCCGCGGATCTTCCAGGCTTTGCGATTCGATTCGAACGGATTCCGTATGATGACCGCTCGCAGCCGCCGGTCGCTGCTGGCCAGTTCGCTTGGGCTGGCGGCGCTGGCAGCCTGTCGCCACCCCGCGCCGATGCGGCCGCTGCACTGGCAGCGCGAGCCGTCCGGTCTGGAATACGCCCGCACCGATGTGCCGCTGGGCACGGACCGCGCCAGCGTGGTCATCCACTTGCTGCGCCTGGACTTGCGCCGCCACGAGCTGCGGGTGGTGCTGGCCACGGCGCTGGGCAAAAAGCTGGCTTCGGCCGAGGAGTTTCGCAGCTACAGCCACGCGCTGGCGGCCATCAACGCCGGCTATTTTGACCCGGAATACCGGCCGCTGGGGCTGCTGGTCAGCGGCGGGCGCGAGCTGGCCCCCCTGCGCCGTGTCGACCACGGTGTCTTTGCGATCGCTGGCGGGCGGCCCCTGGTGGACCATGCGCGCACGTTTCATGCGCCGCCCGACCTGGAATTTGCCGTGGAGTGCGGGCCGCGGCTGCTCGTGGCGGGCGAGCGACCGCGCTTCCGCCGGACCGACTTGGCGCGCCGGGTGGCCATCGGCCACGACTCGCTGGGTCGTGTGGTTCTTGCGGTGAGTGAAGGTGTGATGGGCGTTGACGAATTTGCCCGTGCCTTGGCGCTGTCCGAGCCGGTTGGGGGGCCGGGGCTGCGCGACGCGCTGAACCTGGACGGCGGCTCGTCGGCCATGCTGGCGGCGCCGCTCACGGGCACGAACGCAGTGGTGACCACGGCCGTCGAAGTGCCGGTGGGCTTGGTGGTGGTGGCGCGCGGACAGCCTTGAACGCGACCGCCGCGTCATGAAATTGCTTTGCAGAACCGCCAGAGGTTTTGATCTGCTGTGCAATTGAGGCAAACTACAGGATCGAGCCGGCAACGCGCGCAGCCCTTGCGCCGTGCTGAGCGCGCTAGACATGATGCAAGGTGTTATCTTGCATGGGGTTTTTCTGATGTTCGCGATCAAAGCCGCCCGAGCCGGCGCCGCCCTGCCTCCGTCCACGGCTGCCCTTGCCCGCGTCAGGACCATCTTGCGTCCCGTCGCTGTCGCCCTGCTGTTGCCACTTTGCTGGCTGACCGCGGCGCTGCCTGCCGGGTCGCAGTTGGGCAGCAAGGCCTGGGCGGACGAAGAGAAAAACTCCCTTGGGATCGTCCACTTTGTCAAGCGCGGCGAAGTCGGCGCCCTATCTGTGCAACGCATCGAGGAATACCTGCGGCAGATGCTGGACGCCGCCGGCTACGTCAAGATGATCCCCGCCAAGGCCACCGAAACGGGCAAAGCCGTCGGCGGCGGCAGCAACGGCGCCCCGCGCGATCGTCCGGCGAGCCCGGCCGTCAAGGCCCTGGAAAAGGCCGACAAGTTGATGGCGGCGGCCCGCGACATGCTGGCCGAAAGTGGCGAAAACGCTCCGGACGCCGTCAAGCTGATCACCGCCGCGGCCGACCGTTACGAACAGAACTTCGCTGAATTGGTCGACTTTTCTAAGCTGAGCGACGCCTACGTGGCCTTGGCTGGCCTGGCCCACGACGCCGGGGACCAGAAGACGGCGGGCGACTGGCTGACCAAGGCGCTGGTCATTCAACCCAGCCTGGTGGTGGATGCCCGCAAGCACAAGGATCTGAAGGCATTCGTAGAGAAGACCCGCCAAGCCCTGGAAGCCAAGCCCCGCGCCGACGTGACCGTGGAGTGCCGCGAAGAGAACTCGGAGGTCTACGTCGATGGCGTCAAGATCGGCACGGCACCCGCAACGGCCAAGGACTTGCTCACCGGCACCCACTACCTGCAAGTACGCAAAAGCAATGCGGCTCCCTGGGGTCAGGCGATCGCGCTCAAGGGCAAGCCGTTGTCGGTTCGCGCAGTGCTGCAGATCGAGGTGGCTCCCCAGGACGAGATCGCCGTGGGCGTCAGTGCCGACGACATCAAGGACATGGCCAACAAGGGCAATTTTGGCGAGAAGATCTTCAAGAATTCCGGAAGCATGTTTGCCCGCCAAGTCGGTGCCAGCCACCTGCTGTTCGGTCTGGTCAGCAAGCGGCCCAGTTCGCTGGAGCTGTACCTGTTCCTGTACAACGCCAAGACCAAAAAGACCTGTTCGATCGAGAAGATCGAGTATGCGGCCAACCTGAGCAACCTGCAGATGCAGACGCTGGATGCCGAGAGCAAGGTGCGTGCCGCCCTGCAGAGCTGCGCCAGCGACGTCGCCGTGACGCCGGCCTGCTACGCCGGAGCGCCCGAGCCCGAGCCCGATGCGCCCGACATCGTGGCCCCGCCGCCCGACGACAATCCCAAGGTCGAACCCAAGGTCGAGCCCAAGGTCGAGCCCAGGGTCGAGCCCAAAGTGGAGCCCAAGGTCGAACCCAGGGTCAAGGTCAAGGACCCGGTGCCCGAGGACCCGTACGCCAAGCTCTTGGACCCCGACAAGGACAAGGACAGCACGCCGGTCTACAAGACCTGGTGGTTCTGGACGGCCATCGGTGTGGTGGTGGTGGGTGGCGCCGGTGCGGGCATCTACGCCGGCACGCAGTCGGGCGCTGCGGCCACGGGTTACTCGGCCCACGTGCAGTTCTAAGTTTTTCTTGTTCCTGCTGGGTGTTGGCTGCCATGGCGGCCCCCAGCGCGGAGGACTCGCTGATGTTTGCTCCCACCTCGCGCTTGCGCCGCACTTGGCCCGCCGCTGCGACCGCGGCCATGCTGTTGGCCCTGGCGGCGGCCGCTTGCTCGTCGGGCACCCAGGCGCCGGCGACCAGGGTCACCTTGCAGATTGCCCACCCCACCTCGACCGAGGACGACCCGTTTGGCCTGGCCGGCGACAAGTTCGTGGCCATCACCGCCGAGCTTCCGGGCGTGGCCGACAACTCGTTCCAGCTCATCCGTCCGTATACGGCCGGCATGAGCTTGGACCTCAACTGCACGTCCGGCGGCGGCTGCGGCGGCATCACCTATGGCACCGGCCAGCAAGTTCGGGTCGAGGTTTGGTCCAAGGGGGCCTCTGGCCAGCCCGAATTGCCGCTTGGGCGGGGCCGCAGCATCCCGTACGACGCGCTGGTCAACGGCTCTGCGTCCACGCTGACGCCCTACGTGACGCGGATGAACCGATTCGCTCCGGCCATCAGCTCCGCCGGGGCCGCCGACATGGGCGCCGGCCGCGCCGGCTCCAGCGCGGTTACGCTGCCGGGCAACGAAGGGCGGGTCATCATCGTGGGCGGCGCGGTTCCCAACCAAGGCGCCAAGAAGGCCTTTGACCCAACCTCGTACGGCGAATTCTCAGACGCCGTCACGCTGTACGACCCCAATACCCGCGTGCTGAGCCCGCTCAGCCAAACCGGCCCAGAGTACGCGCTGAAGACCGCGCGCGCCTTCCACGCTTCGGCGGCCGGCAAGTCGGCCATCGTCATCGCGGGCGGTTACATCAAAGGCGACGCGGGCCCCAAAATCACCAACACGATCGAATACATCGACAAGAACGGCAAGGTTCAGACTTCGGCCGGTCCCGTCCCCGACCTCAAATTCGCTCGCGCCGGCGCCACGGCCGTACAGATGTTCGCCAGCGACGACTTCTTCTTGATTCTGGGCGGCAAGGGCGACACCCCATGCAAGGATGACCAAGGCAACGACCTGGACTGCGCCGGCAATACGTGGGAGCTCTGGCACCCCGTCAGCGGCAACTTGGCACAGGGCCGGCTGAACACTGCCCGCTGGAACCACGCCGCGGCGGTGATCCCAGGCGCAGGGGGCGGCTACGTGATGCTGATCGGCGGCGAGAACGACGACAAGGTCCACGACACCTTTGAAGTCGTGCAATTCACCTCGGCGGGCGGCGGCGTGATCTCGAACAAGGGCCAGGGCTGCCGCTCGGATCTGTTCGACGGCAAGTGCGAAGCCTTCTTGTGGGAGCCGCTCACTCAGGGCATGCCGGTAGCGCGCACGCTGCCCGGTGCGGCGTACGTGTCGGTCCCGCGCGGCTCGGGCAGCCCCACCTACCGCTACGTCTACTTCGTGGGTGGTTTTGCCGACAAGGACCACACCAAGGCCTTGGCTCGCTTCGACGTGTTCGACGTGGGCAAGGGCAACTACATCAACGGCGATGGCTACGCGCTGTCGACCGGCCGCGGCGCGCCGATGGTGGCGGCCGTGCCGCACCCGACGACCCAAGGGCAGATTCTTGTTGCCGGCGGAAGCGCCAGTGATACCATACACTTGTCTACGGCCGAGGCCATCTACGTGCGGGTTGACCCCACCCAGGATCCGCCGACTACCATTCAAGTGCCGATGGTTGATAATGAAATGCCCGGCGGTGGGCGCTCGCTGGGTCAGGCGATCACGCTGAACACGGGCCACGTGCTGCTTCTGGGCGGCGTGGGCACGACCAGCGACGGGCTGATTGGACAGAGTTCCGTGGCCCTCTGGAATCCGCAGTATTAGTCGCTAGCTAGAGGAGGGGGGCCGAGCGCCCCACCCGCCGTCCCGATTTGCAGAGTGGCGCCCGACGCGCAGGAGACGGTTGAGCGTTTGGCGCTCGCACAACGGCTAGCGATTCGGCACAATCGGTGGTCGCGCGCCCGCGGTCGCTAGGAGTTCGCTCGTGCCAAAGCCATTGCCCTGCATGAGGAACACCGCCATCTGGCGCGCGCTGGTGCTTTTTTCCGGCCTGGTCACCTTGCTGATCACCGCCCGGCCCGCGCTCGCGCTCAAGGTTGGCAACTACTCGCAGACTCCGTTCTTGACTCGCCAAGTGTATGGCGGGGCGCAGCAATTCGGCGCCTCGCTCATGACCAACTTCACCTACGCGCAGATCAACGACAAACTGCTGTCGCAAAGTTCGGACAACACCCAGAACAAGCTGCCCGGCGATGCCGTCATCAAGGATGCGCTGCTGTACTGGGGCGGTTCGGCCCTGAACGGTCCCGACGACACCGCCACCTTCACTTTGGCGGACGGCAGCGTCCACACCGTCACCGCCGACCTGTGCCGCGCCCTGACGGATCCGGGCGTGCCGGGTGGCCAAGGCGGCTCGGGTACTCACTTTTTGTGTCGCGCTGACGTGACCAAGCTGGTGGCCGCCCACCCGAAAAGCGCCGGCAACTACAACGGCACCTACACCGTCGGTGATGTCGCGGCCAAAGCGGGCGCCCTAAGGCAGGGTACCGACGCGGAAAAATGCCCGGCGCTGTGGAATCCTCCGCCGCCGGCGCCACCCTTCTACCCCCCCTACTGCTGCCAGACCGCCGGTCCCGACGCCGACGAATACTGCCAGGCCCGCCATGCCAGTTGGTCGCTGGTGGTGGTGTACGAGTCGACCAGCGAATTCATGAAGCGCGACGTCTTGCTGTACGACGGCTTTGTGCTCCTGGACGAGCAACAGACCACGCTTGGTCAAATCAGCTTCCCGATCAGCGGCTTCTTGGTCGCGGACCCGCCAGAGGCCAAGCTGTCGTACTACGCGTTGGAAGGCGACCAGCACCTGGGCAATCCTGAGCAGGACACCGATACCGGGTACTCGGCCGGCTGTACCAACTGCTGGGACTTTGTGCAGTTTGGCAACGATCCCAAGAACATGCAGGACCTCATCGGCGGCGCGGGCAACAACGAGCCGCACAACATCATGAACTCCACGCCCCAGGCCGGCATCGACCTGGACACGTTTGACGTATCGGATCGCGTCAAAGCGGGCGATACGCAGGCGTATTTCCTGGTCAGTTCGGGCAACGGCAGCCTGGCCGACAACACCTATGTGTACCCAAACGGTTCGAACTTGGGCGGCGACGGCGAACTGTTCTTCTACGCCTACACGATCCTGCAGATCAACCGCAAGGCGCCCAATTACAAGAACATCGTCAGCCACTACACCGTCAACTCCAAGGAAGCCGTTGCCGCCTCGGCGGGCGAAGTTCTCACCTATCAGATCGATCTGCAGAACAACGGGCAGCTCGATGCCGACAACAATGTCCTCAAGCTGGACCAATTTCCGCCCGCGGGCATGCAGTGGGTCGCCAATTCGCTGGTAGTCGACGGCGTTTCTGTGGCCGATCCGGCCCCTGGCACCAGCCCGCTCGCCGCCGGCCTCAAGCTGGGCACCATCACCTGGACCGGCAGCAACTCGGTGCGCAAGATCGCCTTCAAGCTGCAAGTGGCCGCCAACCCAGGGACCACGACCTCGACCAGCACGGGCAACTTGGCCTTCACCTATGTGGGCACCAAGGGATCGACCACTGTTTACAACGACAGTTACGCGACCAATAGCGTCACCGTGACCATCGTCGCGGCGGCGATCGCAGAGCCCAAGCTGTCGGTCGCGCCCACCAACGCCAAGCCGGGCGACACGGTCACCTACACCTTCACCGTGCAAAACACCTCGTCGGCGCTCGACTTGGTCAACTTCACCTGGGATGCGCCCAAAGAAGTGCAGCTCGGCGCGGTCAACTGTTCGTACCAGCAGGGCCTGCCGGGCAACACCTGGGTCGTGAGCCCAGGCGGCGGCGCCAACAAGACCGGCCAAATCGCCGGCACCAACCTTGGGCTTGACCCAGGCAAGACGGCCGTCTGCACCTGGACAGCCACAGTGTTGTCCGCACAAGCCCTTGCGGCTGCCGGGGTTTCGCCGATCAATGGCCACGTCGTCTCGACCCAAATCAGCGTGGGGGTGGCGGGCAAGACCTTCCTCACCGACGACCCCGCGACCAGCGGCACCGGCGAGCCCACCAAACTGACGCTCAACGCCGCGTCCAGCTTTGTTAATTCCAGCAAGACCGTCACCGACCTTAGCCCGAACACGCCGCTGGAAGCCGGCGACCAGGTCCGCTTCGACATCACTTTGGTGAACTCGGGTCCGGTGGTGGGCCTGGTGACGATCACCGACCCGATCCCGTCGCAACTTAGCTTTGTTTCGAGTCAATCGCCCGAACTCGCCCTGGTCGGCAGCACGGTGCAGGCCAAGGACGTGGTCATCAAGCCCGGCGCCACCCAGACCCTCAGCTTCATCGCGCTCGTCAAGGCCGACACGCAGGCTGGCTCGACGTTTGCCAACGTGGCGACCCTGAGCCCCAGCGACAGCCCCGCGGTGGTGGTGCAGACGCCCATGCAGACGGTGGTGGGCGGCCCCGACCTGAGCACGTCGCAAAAGACCGTGGTCGACGTCAATGGCGGCGATCTCGAACCCGGCGACACGCTGCAGTACACGCTAACGTTCAAGAACAGTGGCAAGCTGCCCAGCGGCGATTTTGGTGTGGTCGATCCGATCGACCCGAATTTGCAGGACGTGAGCGCCATTACCGGCGCGGGGGCCTTTGACGCGGCCGCCAAGCAGATCACGTGGAAGGTGCCGTCGATCGCCGCGGGCGGGCAAACGGTGCTGCAATTCCAGGCCAAGGTCGGCCCGCTGGTACCCACCGGCACGACCATCGGCAACAACGCCACAGCGTCGGGCGGCGAGCTGCCCAAGCCGGTGCCCGTCTCGGCCACGATCAAGGTGCAGGCGCAGCCGAACATCAGCACTTGGAGCCTGGTGGCCACATCGAGCGGCGGCGCGACCTTCAGCCCAGGCGACACGGTCACTTACGCGTTGAAATTGCAGAACACTGGCAGCGGCGCGGTGCAATCGGGCAAGGTCAGCATCGACGTGGATCCCGTGTTGACCGGTCTGCAGGCCACCGCGGGCGGGACGGTCTCTGGTCAGAAGATTACCTGGGATGTTGGCACCTTGCAGAAGGGCGGCGCCTTAGTCACGCTGACGTTCAGTGGCAA
Source organism: Myxococcales bacterium (assembly GCA_037441385.1). Lineage (GTDB taxonomy): Bacteria > Myxococcota_A > UBA9042 > UBA9042 > UBA9042 > SXRM01. The sequence goes on along the minus strand of JBBISH010000065.1, from coordinate 9,198 downwards.
GCTGGCGGCGGTCATCGCCCAGAATCAGGTGGTATCGGCCCAGGCGAGCTTGACCGGCGACGGCTTGGGTGCGCCGGCGCTGTCCGACGACCCGGCGCTGCCCGGCAAGACCGATCCCACCAGCTTCAAAGTGAATTCCGCGCCGAACCTGGTGACGTCGGTCAAGAGCTTTGTGGATCTGAACGGCGGCCAAGTGCAGGGCGGCGACCAGATCCAGTACAAGATTTCGCTGGTCAACACGGGCAACGCGCCGGCTACCGGCATCACCGTCAGCGACACCCTGGCGACTCAGCTCACGCAAGTGGTGGTGACTGGGGGTAGTTTTGACGCTGCCAGCCGCGTAGCCAAGTGGAGCATCGCCAGCCTGGAGCCCGGCAAGCCCACCGAAGTGGCGCTGACCGCTGTGGTTGACAAGGCCACTGCAAGCGGCACCAATGTTAGCAATTTTGCCGAGTTGGCCTTTATCGAGGCTCCCAAGAACGGCAAGACCAACACCGTCAGCTTCCAGGTGGTGAACCTGCCCGACTTTGGCGCGTCGACCAAGGCGGTGTCGGCCGCGACCGTGCAGGCCGGCGACCCGGTGACCTGGACCTTGACGATCGTCAACTCGGGCAACCAGGCCGGCACCGGTGTGGTAGTCACGGACGCTTTGCCCAAAGAAGTCGAGCAGATCCAGCTGTCGGACGGCGGCGTGGTCGACGCCAGCGGCGTCGCCAAGTGGACGCTGAGCAGCCTGGCGGCCGGCGCGCAAAAAGTCCTGACCGTGCAGGCCAAGCTGAAGAAGCCGCTGACCAAGGGCGGCCAAGTCTGCAATCAGGCTACGATTACCGCGACCGAGAACACGACCCCGGTGCAGACCAACCCACCCGGCACCACGCCGAAACCGGGCGGCACGGCCACCTGCTTTGCGGTGGACAGTCAGGTCAAGCTCACTTTCACCAAAGACGTGTTCGACCAAAAGACCAATGCCCAACTCAACGGCGGCACCGTCAAACCCAAGCAGGTGCTGCGCTGGGTGGTGCGCGTCAAGAACGCGGGCAACGCGAACGCCGAATCGGTCGTGGTCAGCGACCCGCTGCCGCAAGGCCTGACGGACATCGTGCCCTTGGACGGCGGCAAGTTCGACGCGACCTTGAACACCATCACCTGGCCGGTGGTGGCGTCGCTGGGCGTGGCGGCGACCGACGAGTTGGTGTTCCGCTTTGACGCAACCGTGCTCGCGGGCGCTGAAAACGCGCTGGTCATCGCCAATCAAGCGCAGTTGGTCTACAGCGGCCTGCCGGCGCCGCAAAAGTCGGACGACCCACTGTCGGCCGCCAAAGAAGACGCCACGCAAGTGCAAGTGCAGTCGAACGTCGACTTTAGCAAGGCGACCCTGACGGTGGTGGACGACAACGGCGGCGACGCTCGCCCTGGCGACAGCCTGACCTGGACGCTCAAGCTGCAGAACGACGGCGATGGCAGCGGCAAGGATGTGACCGTCACGCTGCCCCTGGATCCCAAGCTGGAGCAGCTGGTGGCCGACAACAACGGCCAAGTCACGCCCGGCATGGCGATCTGGAAGCTGGGTACCCTGGCGCCCGGCGGCAGCTTTGTCCTGACCCTGAAGTCAGTGCTCAAGAAGCCGTTGGCCGACGGCTCGGTGGTGGCGATGCAAGGGCAGCTGGCCGCGGCCGGCTTCAAAGTGCCGATGCTGACGGACGCGGACCTGAGCACCCCAGTGCGCGAAGTGACCAAGATTACGGTCAAAGCCGCGCCCGACTACGCCACGTCGAGCTGGGCCGTGCAGGACATCAACGGCGGCGCCTTCGAGCCCGGCGACGCGGTCGTGCTGCGGCTGACGGTGCGCAACACCGGCGACGGCCTGGGCCAACTGGTGCCGGTGCAGGCGCTGCTGCAGGCGGGCACGTTCAGCGACGTCAAGTCGTACGATGGCGGCAAGCTGGGTACCGACGCGGTGAACTGGACGGTGCCGACCGTGGGCCTGTCGCCGACCGGCGACGTGGCCGTGACGCTGCAGGCGACCTTGGCGGCTGGCCTGCAAGATGGCCAGATTGTAACGGTTTTGGGTACGCTGCCCGGCGTCGCCAACCCGCCGCAAGCCAAGCTGGTGGTGCAGGCCAAGCCCAAGTTCGACACCTCGACGATGGCCATCGAAGACGAAAGCGGCTGGGTCGCCAAAGTGGGCCAGACGGCGCCCGGCCATACGCTGCGGCTAGAGACCACGCTGAAGAACTCGGGCAAGGCGCTGGCCGACGGCTTGGTAGTGACGCTGGCGTTGCCGAACAAGGTCGGGCAGGTCCAGATGCTGACGCCCGGCGGCGTGCAGCAGGGGCAGAACCTGGTGTGGTCGCTGCCGGCGCTGGCCGCGGGTGGCCAGACCAAGCTGATCTACAAAGTGGTGGTTGCGGCCGGCGCCAAGGATGGAGAAGTCCTTGCGTTTTCTGGCAGCGTGGCCGCCACGGCCTTGGCAACGCCGACGCCGATCAGCGGGCCGACGGCCACCGTTACGCTGCGGCCGATTCTGAAACTGACCAAGACCTACGAAGACTTGACGGGCAAGCACCTGTTCCCGGGCGACACCGTGCGGTTTGTGCTGACTGCGGCCAACCTGGGCAACGCGACCGCCAACAACCTTGTGATTGCCGATACTTTGGCGGTCAGTTTGACCGGCATCCAGGCCGAGAGCCAAGGCGCCGTGAGCGGCCAGCAGGTCGTGTGGGCCGTGCCCAGCCTGCAGGCCGGCCAAAGTGTGGCCGTTGCGGTAAGAGCCAAGATCGCAGGCGGAGTTGCCAGCGGCTCGACGATCGTCAATCAAGCGATCGTCAAGGCCGACGGCGTGGCCGAGGTGAGCTCGAACACCCTGCAGGTGCCGGTGAGCTACCCCACCCTGGATGTGCAACTGGGGCTGTTGCCCGAAGCGCCGGCCAAGCTGCCGCTCCAGCCCGGCGACACCGTGACGCTGCAAGTGCAGGTAACGGCTCAGAATCAGCCCGCTTCCGGCGTGCAGGTGCAAGCCACTTTGGACGCCAGCGTGTTCGACGTGACGGCGCTGCAGGGCGCGAGCTACGACGCCAAGACCCAGACCTTGACCTGGAAAGCAAGTGATTCTGCGGCGCTGGCGAACATTGCGGTGGGCAAGCCGGTGGTGCTGCTGGCGGGGCTCAAAGTCAAAGCGACGGCCGAAGACGGCAAGAAGGCCGAGTTCACGGCCCTGGCCCGCGAAGGCGAGACTGGTCTGGCCTACGGCGCCGTGCCGCAGAGCGTGCCGATTGCGTCGCACCCGCTGCTGAAGGTGCAGAAGACGGTCAAGGACCTGAACGGCGGCAAGGCCAATCCGCTGGATGTGTTGCGCTACGAACTGCTCGTGTCGGTGGACGGCACGGCCGCGGCGCAAGGCGTGGTGGTCAGCGATCCGCTGGACAACAATCTGGAATTTGTCTCGGCCGACAGTGGTGGCACGTTTGCCGGCGGCACAGTGACCTGGAATCCGAGCTCGACGCCCGGCCTGGCGGTCGTGCTGCCCGGCAAGCCGGTGGCTCTGCACTTTGATGTGCGGATCAAGGCCGCGGTGGCCGACAACCTGACCATCCCGAACCAGGCCGAGGCGACCGCCAAATCGCTCGCCAAGCCGCTGCTGTCGGACGATCCTGGCCCGAGTGGCAACGCTGACCCCACGCTCGTGGTGGTGCGCGTGCAAAGTGCCCTGGAAGCTTCGCAAAAGCTGGCAACCGACGACAACGGTGGTGCGCTGCTGCCCGGCGACACCGTGACCTGGAAGCTGGCGTTGGTGGCGACGGCCAACACCAACCTGAGCGGTGTCAAGGTGTTTGATGGTGTGCCGGCGGGTACCGACTACGTGCCGGGTTCGACGCGCCTCAATGGCCAGCCCCTGGCCGACGGCGCCGGGGGCACGCTGCCGCTCGTGGCCGGCCAGACCGTCCAAGGCCCTGGAATGGCTGCAGGTGCCCTGCAAGCCGGCATCGAGAACGCGGCGATCCTGACCTTCCAGACCCGCGTGCGGCCCGACGTCGCCGATGGCACGCTGATCACCAACTTGGCTACCGCCACGGCTACGGGCGTGCCGCCCACGCCGGTGGGGCCGGCGGCGCTGACCGTGGGCAAGGGCGCCTCGCTCAAGACGGCCAGCAAGCTGGCCGAAATCCAGGACAGCAACGGCAATGGCGTCGCCGATGTGGGCGAAGAGCTGCGCTATGTGATCACGGTGCAAAACACCGGCGGCACGACGGCCAGCGCGGCCACGCTCGACGATCCATTGCCGCAGAACCTGCAATTTGTCGGTGCCAGCCTGCAGTTGGACGGCGTGGCCCTGACCGAGGCCCAAGACGCGGACGCTGGCTGGTTCGAGGTGGGCACGCGCACCGTCCACGCCAAGCTGGGCGACATCGCACCGGGCCAGAGCCGGGTGCTGGTGCTGCGGGCGCGCATTCTGGCCGGTCCGCTGGCGCAAAACCAAGCGACTGTGCAGGCCAAGGGCGTGAGCCCCGAGCTGACCGACAGCGACGGCAACGACGGCAACGGCAACCAGCCCACGGTGGTGGCGGTGGGCGCCCAGGCCCAGGTCGCACAAGTCAGCAAGAGCGTTCAAGACGAAAACGGCGGCCAAGTGCAGATCGGCGACGTGCTGCGCTACACGATTCAGATCAAGAATTTGGGCGCCAAGCCGCTGGAGAACTTGCTGCTGCGCGACCCGCTGCCCGTGGGTCTGCAGCCGACCGCCGACACCGGCACCGGCGCGGGCGACCTGCTGGTTCCCGAGGGGGCGCAAGTCAGTTGGGCCGGCACACAGGCGACCAAGCCGGTCGTCCTGGCGGTGAATGGGCTGAACATCCTGGGTGGCGAGAGCGCGACCGTGGCCGTGCGGGCGCGGGTGGGCGAAAAGGTCAGCGAAGGGACCGTGTTGTGCAATGTCGCCGATGCGACCCTGCCGGGCAGCACAGGCTGGTCGAGCAAGGCCGCATGCGTCACCGTGGGCGCAATCGTGGGCGAAGGCATGGTGCGCGGCAGCGTCTTTGAGGACGTGGGCGCGCAAGATGGCGTGTTCCAAAGCAATCTGGATCTGCCGCTGCCGGGCTTCCAAGTGCAGTTGCTGCCGCTGAGCGGCGACGGCGCCGTGGCCAGCGCCCTGGCGGACGAAAAGGGCGCCTACAAGCTGATGCAAGTGCCCGAAGGCAAACGCAAGCTCCGCGTGCTGAACGCCAACGGCGTGGTCTTCTATGAGACGGAGTGGACCGCTCCGGGGGCCGCGGGCGGTACGCTGGATCTGCCCATCAAACCGACCGGACGTCTGTACGATCCGCGCACCGGCGAGCTGGTGGCGGGTGCCAAGGTGTTCTTGAGCTACGACGCGGCCGATCCGCTTGCGCCAGGGCAGACGGTGCCCCAAGACGAGCTGCCGGCCGGCCAGCAGGGCCAAAAGACCGACGCGACGGGTGCTTACATCTTTGCCGCGGCGCCTGGGCGCGCGTATCGCATCGACGTGGCGGCGGCGTCGATCGGTCGCTCGTTCCCGTCGACCGCCAAAGCTCCGGAAGCAAACCTGGTGATGCTGGACAGTGGCGGCTTTGTGGTCGAGGCGGCGCTGCCCAAGCTGACCCCCAGCCTGCCCAAGTACTTGCAGCGGTTTACTCGCCAAGGCGACAACGCGCCGCCGCTGCCGCGCCACAACCACATCCCGGTCGACAAGATCGCGTCGCTGGTGCACGTGTCGCTGCAACTGAGCAAGACGTCTGCACAAGTGGGCGAGATGGTGGGGATCACCGTCAAGGTGGTCAACGGCTCGACCACGGCGCTGGCGCCGGACCTGTTGACCGGCCAGGGCGGCGCCGAGCTGCGCCAAGTGCTGCCGCCGGGGATGGCGCTGGTGCCGGGCACGGCGCGCATGACGCTGGTGCGGCCGAGCGGCCCGACCGTGGACGTGCCGTTGGCGCCGATCTCGGGGACTTTGCTGACGATCAAGCGGGCGGCCGGGCCGGGCGGGCAGCCGCTGGGTTTGGAACTGCCGGCTGGGGGCGAGCTGACCTTCAAGGTCTTGGCGGCGGTGGGGGCCTCGGCGGCGGTTGGGGCGAACCTGAGCACGATTGCGCAGTTGTATGACACGGGCGGCGGCGCCTTGTCGGACCGCGCCACGGCAGCGCTGCAGGTGCAGGCGGATCCGCTGTTTGATCGCGCCGGCGTCCTGACCAAGATCTTCTGCGACGGCAACGGCGACGGCGTGCAGCAAGAGGGCGAGGACGGCCTGCCCGGCGCGCGGATCTATGTGGACACGGGCGAGTACGCCGCGGCGGACGCCTTTGGTCGCGCGCACTTCGTCAATCTGCCGGCCGGGACGCACCTGTTCAAGGTCGATCCCGACACGCTGCCGCCCGGCTCGACCTTTGTCGAAGACGGCAAGCAGGCGCTGCTGCTGACGCCGGGCCTGACCCAAGGCCTGACTTTTGCGGTGCGCTGCGCCCTGGAGCCCGTGGGGCCTGGGCAGTTGGAAGTGGTGCCGGGGGCCGACGTCACCCCGGTGACGCCCGGTCCGGGCGTAGTGCTCGTCGAGGCGGACTCGGCGACGCTGGACGTGGCGGTGGACGGCAAGAAACTGCAGGCGCGGCGCGTGCAGGCGGCCATGGTCACGACCGGCGAGCGGCCGCGCGACCTGCCCAGCGATCCCACCGCCGTCGTGCTCCCGCAGAACGGCGAGCTGAGCGTGTGGACCAACTCGTCCGGCGGATTCTCGCGGCACACTCTGGAGATCCGTGCAGTGGGCGACACCGGCCGCCGCGGCAAGTTGATGTACGAGTCGGTCAGCACCGGTGATGTCACGCGGCAAGTCACGTTCAAGTTGAGCAGCGGCGGCCAGGTGCTGGCCAAATTGGAGCCGGGACGCCGCTATGCCGTGATTTTGCGCGCCGAGACCAGCTTTGGCAGCCGGGCGTGGTCGGCGCCGTTGCCGTTCGAAGTCAAGGCTAGCGGCGCCCCCACCGTGGGCACCTGGCACAGCACACAACGCCGGGCGGGCTGGCTGATCAACGGCCATCCGCTGGAGCTGGCCGGAGTTCGCGGTCTGGCGCGCGTCCTGCGCCCCGACGACGGACGCCTGCTGGTCGCCGTCCGCGGCGCCGATGGCAGCGGCCGCGATGAATTCATGACCTTGCCGGCCCAGGCCAGCAAAGACGCCGTCATCAAGCCGGTTTGGGGCGCCGCTCCACCACCCAAGGCCAGTGCGCCCGTTGCGCCGGCTCCGGTGGCGGCTCCGGCTCCGGCTCCCGCACCAGCACCGGCTCCGGTTGCGGCTCCCGCACCAGCACCGGCTCCGGTTGCGGCTCCGGCTCCCGCACCAGCACAGGTTCCGGTTCGGGCTCCGGTTCCGGCCTCGGATCCGCCCCCCGTTGCAGCTCCGGCCCCTGCGGCCGCCGCCGAGATCCGACCCGTCCTAGTGGCGCCCACAGCCAAGGGACTGCGCGTCGCTGGCCAGGAATTGGTGCCACGTTCGGGCAACGCCGAGTTGCTGGTGCCGTCGCAGCCGTTGGCGCTGGCGGGTGGCAAGGTGCTGGGTCAGTTGATGCTCAGTGCCCGCCAGCTGCCCGACAAGGCCAAGGACGCGGCCGTGGTGCTCTTGAACAAGGACGGCGAGGTGCTGGCGCGCAAGACGCTGCAAGTGCCGGTGCCGTCTAGCTTCTTGTGGGCGCCCAACGCCCAAAACTTGCAGCCCGGCCGCTATGGCATGGCGCTGGAAGTGTTGTGGGCCGAAGGCGACCACCTGGCCGGCTACCGAACCGTGCCAAAGACCATTCTGCTGGCGGATCGCGGGCCGGCACTGCTGCCGGCGGGCGAACCCGATAAGTTCGTGCGCGCCACCTTGTTCGACGCCGCTGGTCAGCCCACCGAGTCGACTTGGGAGTGGTTGGGCAAGCTGGCGGTTTCGCTCTCGGCCGAGAAAGACAAGATCGCGGTGGTCAGCGTCCACGACGACGGCGCCGCCGATGCCATGCAGCGCACCGCCAACGCCGCCAAGGTGGTCGAAAAGGCGCTGCTGGGCGCCGGGGTGGCCCGCGAGCGGCTTCTTGTCGTCGGCGTGGGCAACTTGGTGCCCGATGCCAAGCCCAGCCGCGAGGCCATGGGGCCGCACCGCGTGGAATTGCGTTGGCGCAGCGCCAACAGCGGCTCGTCCGATCCGTCGACCGAGGACTTTGCCGTGCCGCAAGGTGTGTGGGTCGACGATGTGCGTGCGGGCGCCGGAGCGCTGCCCAGCGAGCTCAACATCAAGTCCGGGCAAAACAACCGCGTGGTCTACGAGCGCGGCAAGGGCCCGGCCGCGATCTGGCTGCACCGCTTTGGTCAGCCCGCCAAGCCCCCGGGCGGCGTGGCGACGGCCGGCGTGCCGCAAGAGGCCAGCCGCGACGTGGCCAGCTTTGGCGGCGAACTGCTGGACAGCCTGGCGCAAGACGTGCGCGCGGCCGAAAGCGGCAAACCGCGGCAACCCAGCGTGGCGGGAGCGCCGCTGCAACCGATCAGTCTGGCCGAAGGGTCGACCGAGACGGCGCTGCCGGCGGCGGCCGAGTTGCAGGTGTGGCTGCCGCCCGCGGGCAAGGAGCTGGCTGCGCTGGAGCTGCCGGTGCGCGGCATCACCCGGCCTGGCAACACCATCACCATCCAGGGCAACCCGGTGCCGGTAGGCCGCGATGGCCGCTTCTACGCGTTGACGCCCATGCCAGTCGGCAGCAGTACGCTGACGGTGGTGAGCAAGGACCCGGCGGGCAACAAGGCCACCTTGCAGCGCAACTTCACGGTCCGCGATCGGGCGCTGTTCATCTTGGCCATCGCCGACACGTCGGTCAGCCATGTGGGCGCGCACCTGGTCGAGACGGAGCGCGGCGGCGGCGACAAGGGCTGGCGCGACGGCGTGTGGCAGGCGGGCGACAGCGTCAACATCATGGGCCGCGGCGCGGTCTACCTGAAGGGCCGCATCGCCGGCAAGTACCTGGGCTTGGACAACCTGCGCTTCACCGCGCACGTCGACACGGCCAAGGATCCGGCGACCACCGACTTTGCCACCAACCTCATCGATCCCACGCGCTTCTACCCGGTCTATGGCGACGCCTCGACCCAGGTGCAGGACGTGCAGGCGCGCGGCAAGCTGTACGTGCTGGTCGAAGCGGATCAGGGCAAGCTGCAGCTGGGCAATTTCCG
>JBBISH010000064.1:0-35300 GCA_037441385.1 Myxococcales bacterium | reverse complement strand
ACCTGAGCCTGAGCCTGAGCCTGAGCCTGAGCCTGAGCCTGAACCTGAACCTGAGCCCGAACCGACCCCGACGCAACCATAGTGCCCGCCGCGGCCCCTTGGCATCATCTGGTTAGGGCTCGGGCGGCCGCATCCGAATCAGCCCCTCTTGCATGACGCTGACGACCAGATTGCCCTGCTGGTCAAAGAATCGCCCACGCACCAAGCCGCGGGCGCCGCTGGCCGAGGGGCTGTCGATGGCGTAGAGCAGCCAGCGATCGACCCGCAGCGGCCTATGGAACCACATGGCGTGATCCAGACTTGCGATGTGCAGGCCGCGACTGAGCCACGACACGCCGTGCGGATCCAAGCTGGTGCCCAGCAGCGAGAAATCCGAGGCGTACGCGAGCAGGTAGCGGTGTAGGGCGTCGTCGTCGGGTAGATCGTCGATGGCCTTGAGCCAGATGTGCCGGAGCGGTTCCGCCTTTTCGGGGCGAAGCGGGTTGCGCGGGACCACCGGTCGCATCTCGATGGGCCGCAGCGCCGTGGCCGCAGCCCGCAGCCCTGCCGGCAGCTTGTCACCCAGACGCAGGGCCAACTCGCGCTCGGACAGCAGACCGTCCGGCCCTGGCACTTGCGGCATCGCGTCGGCGTGATCGAATCCGTCTTCGATGACTTGGAAGCTGGCCGCCAGACTAAAAATCGCCGCGCCCTCTTGCACGGCGACCACCCGGCGTGTGGTAAAGCTCTGGCCGTCGCGGATGCGGTCGACCTGATACAGAATCGGCCGCTTCAGGTCGCCGGCGCGCAAGAAATAGGCGTGGAGCGAATGCACCGGTCGGTCGGCCGGGACGGTCTGCGCCGCCGCCGACAGCGCCTGGCCCAGCACTTGCCCACCAAACACCGCGCCCCAGCCCAGGTCTTGGCTGTGGCCGCGGAAGATGTCGCGATCCAGGCGCTCGAGCGCAAGTTGGTCGATCAAGTTGCTCAGGACGGGTTGCATAGCGGCCTTGGGGCGCCACGCCGACGCCGGTTGCATGGTTGCGGCCCCGGTGCTGGCTGTCAACGCCCTGCACGCGGAGAGGCCCGCCCAGTTTTTGCTGGCACCGGCCCCAGTCGGGTTCCGCCGGGTCGACGGCGGCGCGGGCCCTTTGGCATAGTCGGTCGGGGTTGGGGCGACGGCCCCTGTGGTGGCGGTGGCGAGGTCGCCCGCCTTGTCTGTGGCCTAGTGAGGAAGCATGACGCGTAAGTTCTTGCGCCATCTGTTGTTTGTGGCATCCATCGCTGCCGCGACAGATTGCGGCACCCCCCTGCTCACCCGCAGCGCCGGCCGGGCTGGACAAGCTGATGGCGGCGGCGATGGCCGGACTCATGGCGTGCAAAGGCGATGAAACCGTTGTGATTCAGGGGACATGTCCGGTCCATGCCTTACCGGTTAGCTACAGTGATCGTGACTGAGTTTCAGGCCCGACGGCGACCCGGGGTTGAAACCCCGGGCTCGCACTCAAGAAACCGGCCTTCGCCGATTGGCGCAACCGCCGGGCTGTCGGCAACCGGTAAGGCAGGCGAAGAATTGCCCGCGTTTTCGATCCGATTCGGACGGAACCGGTAGAGGGTTCTTGCCCATCGCGCCCCGCCTGTGGTGTTGCCCAGGCGGCCAGCGTAGGCACGATCTGCGGACCTGTCCAGACCCCTACTTGCGCAACGAGGCCGCCGTTTCGCGCAGTTGCTGGGCGCGCGGTGTGGGCTGCAACCCCAGTCGAGTGCGGATCTTTTCGTCGCGCAGCACCATCGGCCGATCGAACTGGTACCGCATCTCGCCAAACTCGGCCATCATGGGCGAGAACCAGCCAAACACGCTCAGCAGCCACGCCGGCATGGCCCGCACCTGCAGCCCCACGCCGAGCTCGGTCGCCAGGCCCTGCAACCGCTCGCGGGCAGTTTCTGCAGGCAGCACCGGCAGATGGAACACCTCGCCTTCGACCGAGTTGTCCGCCTGGCCCAGCGCGGCGAGCCCCGCCGCCACGTCGGGCACGTAGCTCCAGCTGTGCGGCTGGTCCGGGCTGCCCAGCAAGTCCACGGTGCGGCCGGCGAGAAGCTGCTCGATCCCCCGCGGATTTTGGATGGCGCCTTGGGTCACCCCCGGCCCAACAAAGTCGCTGGCCCGGCCGATGGTCAGTCGCAGCTCGCCGCGCCGCGCCAGTTCGCGCAGTTCGTCGGAAAGCTGTTTGCGGATCACGCCCTTCTTGCTGCACGGCTGCTCGGGCGCGTCTTCGGCGAACGGCGCGGTGGTCTGGCCGACCATGTACACGTTGTCCAGCAGCACCAGCCGCGCGCCCGCCGCTTGGGCCGCCGCCGCGATGTGCCGGTGCAGCGGAGGCAGCTGCGTGGCCCACTGGTGGTAGGGCGCGTTGACGCAGTGGTAGACCACGCTGGCCCCCGCCGCCGCTCGCACCGCCGCGTCGCGGTCGTACACGTCAGCCTGCACCACCTGCAACCCAGGATCCGTACTGGCTTGGGCCTGCCGGCGCACCACCCGCACGGGTAGCCCGGCGGCGCGCAGTTGGCTGGCCAACAGACCGCCGACCTGGCCGGCGCCAAAGATCACATGAAGGGGCTGGTTCGACATCTACTTCTCCTGGGGCGGTGCGCCACCTGCCCAAAGTCTAGCGTTGCATGGTTGCGGGTAAAGAACCAGATGCGCAAGATTGCGTTGCACGGGTGCAAGGATGGGCCGGCCCCACGGCTACGGTTCATCCAGGTCTTTGCCAAACTGCTTTCGGTAATTCGTTCGCAGCTCTTGCACTTGCGCCGCCTGACCCGCGTTGGGCAGGGTCTTGGCCAGGTCCCGCCAGGCCGGCTCGTAGCTGGGGTCGCCGGCCAGCACCGCCCGCAGATGCGCCACTGCCTCGGGCCAATGCTTCTCGGCCAGGTCGATGCGCGCCACAAGGTACTGCCCTGTCAAGCATTGCGGGTACTTGGCCAATGCCTTGCCGCAATCCTGGCGCGCCTGGGCCAGCTTGCCTTGCACCGCCAGCCGCTCGGCCACCACCACCAGCAGGCCTGGCACCTGCAAGAACGGTTTGGCGTCTTCTGGCCAACTCGTATCGCGATCGCGCCCTTTGGCGGTGCTGCGGGCCAAAACGTCCAGGTAGTCGGACTCGCGCTCGGGCGGCAGCTCGCCCACTGGCAACCCGGACCAGCGCCGCCTTCGCTCAATCTCGCTGCGGACTTGCATGGCGGCTGGCACCAGCCCCAGGCCGGTCAGCGACGCTTCGGCGGCGCTCAGCCAACCCGCACCCAGCAGCACTTGGGCCACCAGCGCCAGCTCGGCCGGCTCGCGGAGCGCCTTGGCCCGCTGCAGCAGGATCGCCACCGCGCCAGGCAAGTCTTTGCGCAGATTGGCCATTCGCATCGCTTGCACCGCCATTGCGCAGGCACTAAAGCCAGAATCCAACTCACAGGCGCGCCGACACACCTCGGCCGTGGCCTTTTCGCCCGGCAGTGCACCTGATTGTACTTGACAGTTCAGCACTTGTACCTGCGGGTGCGTGGGCAAGCGCTCGGCCAGGGGCCGCAACCGCTCGGCCGCCTCGGCATAGCGCCGCTGATTGTGCAGGTCGCTCGCGGCGTTGAACTCCCAGCGGTCGTTGCGCCCCAGCTCGGGGCCGCGATTCACCGGCCCGGCCGGCGCTTTGGCCTGTTTGTCCAGGGCCTTTTCCACCGAAGACCGCGACTCCGGCTCCAACTCGCCGCGGTGGCTCGCGATGGCCTTTTGCTGCTCGACTTGCGCCGACTTGCGCGCTTCGGGCGTATCGGCCAGGCGCGCCGCCAGCCCACGGCGCACCACCTCGATGGTGGCGGACGACATCGCGTGCGCGCGCGGGCTGTAGGTTTGCGACATGACCAGGCGCAGCTCGGTATCGTGGGGCGCTCCCAGGGTGTGCGCCCATTCGTGAACCAGCACCAGGACTTCGGTGTGGGCCTTGATCGCCTCGTACAGCCGATCGCGCTCGTCGTCGTCCAGCGCGCTCAGCGCCCGCGTCTGCCAGTCGCGAAAGGCGATGCTCTCGGTCCCGCGCAAGACGATGTGGCGGCCCGGGGTGCGCGCCTCGCCCACCGCGTGGTATTGGGTCGAATAGGCGTCGGCGCCCACGAATCCCACTACCAAGTCGCAATCCGTAGCTGGATCCAGGGCTTGCAGGGCGGTCAGCGAGTCCTCCAGCGGCTCGGTGACGGAGTCGTCGCGATCCCACTTCTCGAGCTGGACGACGTCTAGGCCCACGCCAAACTCCGCTTGGGTATAGGCCGACGCGCGAGCGAAGGTGCGGCGAATCCGGCCCTCCCACTCGCGATTTTCGCGCCGATACGCCGAGCTGACCCGCACATGCACCCGCAACTCCTTTCGCAGACCCGGATTTTGCGGCGGCGGCACGTTGGGGTTGGCCTCAAGGGGCACGGGTTGCAGGTTCTCGGCCACGTAGTCGCGCTGGATGGCGCCGGGCGAGCGAAAGCAGCTGGTCAGCACCGAAATGCAGAAGAATTGAACTAGAATAGCCAGGTGGGGCCAAAACGCGCGGCGACAGAGTTGAGGCAACGGCATCTCCTGGACGGCCACTTGGCGGAACATGGCCGAGCGTACCTGCAGGACGGGTGGCCGGCAATCCAGCTGGCCCAGCGGTGGGCGCGGCGTCGCCGCCGCATGGTTGCGCCTGTTGGGGGTAAAACGCAGAATCCCGGCTCTGCGTTGCGCAGGCGCAAGGATCGGCCGATGCCCCACCCCGCACCGTTCCGCTGGGACGATCTGGCGATGTTGCTGCAATGTCAGCGTTCTGGCACGGCGACCGCCGCCGCGCAGCAACTGGGGCTGGACCCCGCGACCGTCAGCCGCCGCCTGACGCAGCTGGAGCGCGACCTGGGCCTGGTGCTGTTCCAGCGCGGGCGCGATGGTCTGGTCGCCACGGCTGCCCTGCAAGCCTTGCTGCCCAGCGCCGAGGCGGCCGAGGCGGCAGTGCTGTCGTTTGCCCAAGCCGTCAGCGGGGTAGAGGTGGCGGTGGCCGGGCCGGTGCGCATGACCATGCCGCCCGGAGTGGCCGAGTCGCTCCTGCTGCCGATCCTGCCCAAGTTGCGGAGTCGGCATCCTCAGTTGCAGCTCGAGATCGACGCCTCGACCACTTTTGTCGATCTGGCGCGCCGCGAGGCCGATCTGGCGCTGCGGACCCGCCGGCCCGAGCACGGCGACTTGGTGGCGGTGCGCTTGCTGCAGGCCCAGTTGGCGGTGATGGGCGCACCACACTGGGCCCAGACCCTGCCACCGATGGCGCTGCGCGAGCTGCCGTGGTTGGGCTGGGACCGCCTGTTCGAGCACCTGCCCGAGGCGCGCTGGTTGGCGGCCCACGCACCCGAGAGCGCGGTGGTTTTGCGTTCGAATTCCGTGCCTTTTCAGCTGGCGGCGGCGCGGGCCGGTCTGGGGGCGGTGCTGTGTCCGCTGCCGCAAGGCCAGCAGCTGGGGCTGGTGCCGGTGCCGCTGCTGCCCCACGACGCCGCGCTGGTGGCGGCCCTGCCGGCCGGTGACCTGTGGATGGTGTGCCACCGGGCGGTGCGCGAAGTGCCGCGGGTGCGCGCGGTGTGGCAGTTCTTGGTCGACGAGGTCGCGCAGTTGCGGGCGGCGGGGGCGCTGTAGGCGGCGGCAAAACACCTGGCCGGGAGCCGGCTTCCGCGCTCAATGTGGGGAAAGAAGCCTGCATTACCGGTTAGCTACTAGCACCCTAGTTCTATTGGAAACCTGTGCGAACCGCGGCACTTAGCCCTCACCCCGCCGCCTGCGGCGGCCGCCCCTTTCCCAACGCTGAGACTGTTGCAAAGGTATGTTCGCAGAATTCTGACGCCAATACATTCAATCGGTTGCACGGCGAAAGCACCCGAATTCGACCCTTATGCAACAACCTCCGCTTTGGGCGAGGGGCAATGCAATTTCCCTTTACACCTCGCCCACTTCAGTGGGAGTGGGGGTCGGCCGCAGGCCGGGGGTGAGGGCCATTCGACGCTGCGGCAGAGTAAGCAAGCGGTAAGGCAGGGGGAAAGAGGCGCCCGCAGCTACGGCAGCGGCTGGCCCTTCACCTTGGCGAGCAAGCTCGAGAACTGGTCGTCCAGCGTCTTCTTGGCGGTCTGGGCGTTGGACCCCACCGCCTTGATATGGGCAACCTGCTGGACCAGCGTGCGGTCAGGGTGGCCGGCAACGGCGAGCACCGTGATCTGCCCTTCCAGCCGCTTGATGAACGTGGTTCCCGCGATCTTTTGCGACCGGATCATCGCCTGTTCCGGGGCCGCCTCGCTGCCCGCTTGCACGGCGTAGCGCCAGGCTTCTTGCCACTCGACGCCGCCGGCCTGGTAGTCGATGCGAAAGCTGAACGAATACTGGGGCTCGCTGTTCGACGTGACCGAATGCGCGCTGGTGCCGTGCCGATCGACCACCACCTCGGGGTCGTGCAGGGCCTTCCACACCGCGCCGGGCGACGCCGCGATGTAGCCTTGGCCGTGCGCCCAGTCGTAGTCGGCGGTCGAACCGGTCACCGTTGCTTGCGTTTCTGGATACGGATCCCCAGGTTGGCTGGGCACCGGCGCGGTGTTGGCTTCCAGCGGCGTCACACCTGCCGGCAGCGGCGTCTCAGCTGTACAAGCAACGGTCAGCCAACACGCACTGGTCGCCAGGGCTTGCACCCGGCTCGATCGGAACAGGCGAGACAACAAAGCGATCTCCAACGGGATCTCCTACAGGGAAATGAAGATGTTGCGCCGGGCCAAGAAGCGCGCCCACTGGTCCAGCACCAGCATGAAGCACAGGCCTTGGATCAGCGCCTGCCACAAGGGCGCCTCGACGTGCCAGCGCGGAAACGGCGGCTCCAGAAACGCGCCCAGCAAGAACAGGTGCGAGCAGTACATGATCAGGGGGTTTTTGCCCCAAACGACCAGGAAGTTGCCGGCGCCGGGGCGGTGGCGCGCCAGCCAATCCGTGGCGGCAAACACGCTGGCGGCCCCGGCCGACACCAGCAGATCGAAGCTGATCGACATCCGGTGCTTGCTGATCGGGTAGATCGTCGCCAGCGCCAGGGCGGCCACCGCCATGGTCGGCACCAACAGCCCGTAGGCGCGCAGCCGCTGTTCGCGGTACAGATCGGCATACACCGTCGCCAACATCATCAACGCCGCCCAGCTGAGCGACCCTTGGATGCCCGCGTGCGACGAAGCCACGACGGTCTGCAGCCACAGGGTCTCGACCAGGTACTGGTAGAGCGCGAGCAGCGCGAGTGCCACCGCAAGTCGTTGCCAGGTCTTCAAAAACAGCGTGGGGGCCGACAGCGCGACCGCCGTGCCGATCGCCTGTAGCGTGCCCCATTGCCCGATCTCGTGCGCGTAGCCGTAATTCGACTCCCCTTGGCTGAACAACGCGCCGATGCCGACCAAGGCCATCGAGCGCTTGAGCACGTGCTCGAAGGTCTTTTGCCCGCCGTCGCGCTGCAGACGCCGCTGCAGGGCCGGCGCCGCGGTCAGGCCAATGGCAAACACGAAGCAGGGGGCCACCAAATCGGCGATGGTCAGCCCGACGTCGGGTGCGTGCTTGAACCAAGCGGGAACAGCGCGAATTCGCTCGGCAAAATTGACCGGCAGCATCACGAAGATCGCCAGTCCGCGAAACAGATCGATGGCGGCGTTGCGCTCGTGGACCATAGGCCTCCTCTATTCCAAGAGTTACGGTGCATCGCCGGCAAGCCGGCCCGTGCGGTAATGGCTCAGGACACGGGTCAACCGCCGCGGTTGGGTGGCGAACATCAGCTCGCCCACCGCCGTTCCCGCCACGGCGTTGATCCAGCCCGAGGTCTTGTCGTGCAGCCCATAGGCGATCCAAGCGCCCAGTGCCAGGTTGAAGGCGACGTTGCCGGCGTGCTCCAGCCAGCCCACACACTCGCGCTCGTCGCGTTCGTCGCGCACCAGCAGTTCTTGCACCTGGGCCAGAGCCGGACAGAGCCCGTGCTCGGACACCTGTTGTTGAACGCGGGCGCCGAGTTGGTGGCCATCACTCATGACGTCGAGCGGCGCCACGGTCAGGGCGATCACGCCCACCAGCGAGCTGGCCGCGCCCGTCAGGTCGACCAGCCGATCGTTGCCGTCGAGCAGCGGCGCCACCGCCAACTGGCCCACCGTCAGTGCCGCGTAGGTTCCTCGCCACGCGGTGTCGTAGACGCGCGCTCGGTGTGCCTCGCCCTCTAGCGCGTGAACCAAAAAGTCCATGCGCGCCTGGGGGTCGCGGTCCTGTAGCTCGGTGGCCGCGCCGGCCAAGGGCGCACACGGGTCCGCCGCCGCCGCTGCCGCGACCCAAAGACCGGCCACGGCCAGTGCGGCGGCAAGCTTCAAAGCGCCTTCCTCAGCTTGGCCAGCAGGGTCCGCATGCCCTTGGTCTGGTCAGCTTGGTCGTGCCGGTCAATTTTGGACTCCTCGTACTGGTACACGTCGGTCACTTGGTCGGCCAAGCGCCGCAGGACGATGCTCCCGCAGAAGTGCTGGATGTGGTCAGTTCCTTCGGTTTTTTCGTACGAAACCACCCAGGCCGTGGGGGCATCGGCCGGACCGTCGGCGGCATAACCCCACTCTTCGGTCCAGCGGATCTTGACCAAGGGGAACGGACGGACCTCGTAGGCGATGGTGTGCCGGGCAAGGTACAGGCTCGATTCCCGTTTCTTGACCTGCATCTCGTCGACTTCGGGGTCGCGCAAGTTATCGTGATTCAACAAGAAGGCCAGGATCTGCTGCGCCGGCTTGGCGACCGAGCCGCGCAGCTGCGTCCAGATCTTGCCGTCGCTCGTCTCGCCCGCCCGATAAGCATCGCCCTTTTCCGCGGCCGCAAGGGCCGGCTTGAGCGGCGCGACGATCTTGGTGGCAAAGTCGAAGCAGCGCGCCTGGGCAGTGGCGGGCGCGAACCCCGCGGCGACGCTGAGGGTGAGCGCCAGGCCCAGTACGCTGGCGGGCGTCGATGGCGACCAGGGACTTGGCATTCGACGACCTCGTTTGGCTGCGGAATCGGTTGGCTACAGTACGATGGTCGCTACGCGCGGTCAACGCAGATCGACCTGACCGGCAGCGCCAGCGGTGCGTGGATCCGGGCACCCCCCTTGCGCGGCGTCCATTGATCGGCAAATTTGACTGGGCCGACGCCGGCGCGATGCTTCAGCCTCGGGCGGGTCACGAGTGCAGCAGGCTTCGCTGCACCGTTGGGGTCGCCAACTCGCCGCTGCATAAGCGTGATGATGGAGTAACTATGCATAATCAAATCAAGATGCTTTGGAGTGCGGCTGCTGCCACAGCCCTGGTTGCGGCCAGCGTCACGGGTTGCGCAACCCTGAACAGCGTGTCCGGTGGGCGCCTCAACTTGGGTAGCACGGGTGCGGCGCGATCGAGCGCCCCGGCCGAGAGCGGGGGTGAGGCGGCTCCAGCCGAACATCACGCCGCCGCAACACCGGCTGCTGGCTCCGGTCGCGCGGCCTCGGGCCAGCCCACCAGCGGCTCGCGGGTCATCAAGGCGGGGGGCGGCGCGGGCGGCGCGTCTCAGGGCTGCAAGCCGGAACTGGCGGCCATCCGCAGTCGGCTCGGTGAGTTTACGGGCGCAGCCCCCGATACCCTGGCCGATGCCAAGTCGATGGCCGAAGCCTGGCACCAATTCGACGCTCGGCCGCCCGAGTCGTGCGGTTGCACGATCACCAGCCCCGACGGCGCAGACCGCACCTATGGCTGCAGCGACCCCGCCACCAGCGACGAGGCCACCAAGCTCTACCACGAAGCCGAAGCAGCCGAGTTCGGCGTGCAAGAGAAGATCGTCCGCGGGGCGATGGGCGAAGACGTGATCTGGGCGCGCAACTACATGTTCGACATGTTCCGCGACCGCGATCGCGTCGCCAACGAGAAGCTGCGGACCCTGGGGCACGACGTCGCCAAGGCCTACGAGCCGGTCCTTGCCAAGCAATTCAAAGAGAACGGCGGTCTGGGCAAGAAAGACAACGGCAACGTGATGTGCGTCTACTCCAAGAAGGCGCTGCCGGCCGGCGGCAAGGGCGCCACGGGCTTCGAGACCCATATCGACGGGCCAGGCAAGGTCTACGTCGGCTGCCGCCTGCAGGGTCCGGCCGAAGGGCAGAGCGGCAACATCATCCTGTACTGGAACGCCGACACCGGCTCGATGGAACGGCGCCTGCACGAAGTCGACCTGGGCACGGCCTTTAGCGTGGGCAAGACGACCTGGATCACGGGCGCGTTCACGCTGCCGGCGGGCGAGGATTTTGCCAACACCGTGCACTACACGTTCGACGCCAAGGTCGTGGTGCGCAATGTCTGGAAAGAAGAGACGACCTTGTCGTCCGCCGTGCTGACCTGGCACAAGTAGGGCGGCTTGCTCAGGCGGGTGCGCGGGTTTGCGCGGCACTGGGCGTGCTCGCCGCACCGTGTCGCGTTCGCAGCCAGCGGGCAGATCGAGCAAGTCCAGGGCGCTTCGGTGGTCCACCCCTGCCATCATGCTGCGACAGTCGTGCGTGGCGCAAGGTCTGCGCGGCAGCCCGGCGCGTGGGCCCCAAGTCGGCTGGGCGCCTAGCGGTACACCCGGCCGATCCAAATCGGCGTGGGAATCACGTAGCCCGCCGCCAGCGACGCGGCGCCGAACCAGCCATAGCCGCTGCCTTGGCCCGTGGCTTGATCGACGGCGATGCCCAGGTCGCCCGTGCCGTAACCACCGGTATTCTGGCGGCTGTCGTGCTCGTGAGCCAGCGACGTCGCATCGGCGATGCGCACCACATAGCCGCCCGGCACCGGCACAGGCGCTTTGACCACAAACGCCACATGGCCGGTATTGTGCGAAGGAAACCACGGCGGGCGTCGCCAGGCCAACACGTCGCCCGGCTGGGCGTCGGCCAGGCGCTCGATGCGCAACCACCCCTGCACCGGCTTGTCGCTGCGGGCCCGTTCGACGGCCGCGACAAAATCGCGAGCTGCCGGCCGGCCTTCCTTGACGGTGCGCCGTGCCCGCGGTGCGACTTGCCGCAGCACCCAATTCGCCATGGCCGAACAGTCAAAGCGGTAGATGCCGCGTCGCTCGTCCACCCGTGCCACCGGCACGTAGGCGCTGTCGACCAGGTTGCCCTCCACCCGCTGCAACACGACCAGGATCGCTGAATTGGCGGGCTCGGGCGGCTTGGCCCACAGCGGCGCCGGCAGCAGGCACAAGACAACCAGCAGCACGGATACGAGGTTGCGCGCCATGGGCCTCCGCGGCGCCAGCGGCGCCAACCATGAGACGCAGGGAGCGGCCGCGGGATCTGCCAGAGCTACAGACTTTTGCCGTCAAAGCGGTGCAGGGGCAGGTCGTCGGCCGTCTCGCCCACGTCGTCCAGGCAGCGCACGTTGATGGAGTAGGTCTGCTTGCCGCTGCCATCGTGGCCCTGGCCGAACGAGCGCACGCCGCAGTGGCGGCAGAAGTAGTGGTGGATGTGCTTCTTGTTGAACTGGTAGTCGCTCAGCGCGGCTTGCCCTTGGAGCAGGCGAAAGTCCGACTCGGGCACAAACGCCAGGCGCCAGCCCATCTTGCTGCACAGCGAACAGTTGCAGGCGTAGACGGTGCCCAAGTTCAGGTCCACTTCAAAGCGCACTTGGCCGCAGTGGCAGCCGCCGGTGTAGGTCTTCTTGTCCGCCATTTCGTCCTCGCTGGGGGGTGAGAGAGGCGCAGGCTACGTGCCGCGCGCGTCGTCGTCCAATCGCGTGGCCTCAATACACTTGCCCGGGATAGAGTTTTTCCCAATCGACCCGCACCAGCGTCACCGTGTAGCGACTGCCGTCTGGGCGCTGCAATTCGACTTCCGCGCGCGAGTCTGGCGGCCCGCGCAGCCGGCGGGTGGCGTCCACCGCCGGGACATTGACCATGCTGAAAGGGCCCACGCGGAGGACGATATCGCCCGCCCGCACTCCGGCGCGCGCGGCGGGACTGTCGGGCACCACTTTCTGTACCACGATGGGTCCGTCGATGCGCTTGGCCGCCACGATGCCCACTCCGCCGCGCTCGGCAAAGGGGCGCGAGGGCACGGCCACCGGCAGGGGCGGCGGTGGCGGTGGTGGCGGCGGAGGTGGAGGAGGTGGTGGTGGTGCGGACGGCACCGTCGCCTCTGGCGGTCGTCCGGCGGGCAGGGTCTTGGCTGGCTCGGGCGCAGCGGCAGGTGGCGCAGGCCGGGCCCGGTCGTGCGACGCGGTGCGGGCGGGCGGAACCCTGGCCGGGGCCGTCGCCGCTTGGAACACCAGCTCCGCTTGGGTGTTTTCGGTACTCAGCGGGCTGTTGGTGGGTGCCAACACCGCGTCGGCGACGGCAGGCAGGCGCGGCTCGGCGCACGCCGACAGGGCCAGGGCTATGCCGGCGACGACCCTTCGCAAGTGCCTGCAGCTCTTTGCGATCATCAGATCCTCCTGCCGCCCTGTCGCGCCTGGGCACCATGCCTGGGCACCTTGCGCGCGTCAAGCGACCGTGCAGAACCTGCGCGGGACAAGTGCAAGAACTGCACGGCTCGGCGTAGCCGAGCACACGGCTTTGTGCAGATACTCCGGCAGCTTGCCGCCCGTCTGCTCGCGGATGTCGGCCTGGACTTCTGGCCAGCCCTGGCGAACTGCACGGTGCAGGGCACCTTCTTCGGGTTGGCGGCGCTCGTAGGTACACGCCGGCCGGGGCGGCGGGGCCTCGGTGCCAGCTGGCGTAGCGATGGCAGACAGTGCGCCCATCGATCAGGTGATCGACGCGGGCAGCCGTCGCGCCTATGGCGCGCAACCCAGCACTGCTGCCGCGGTTTTGTGGATCGACCTGGGGGCGCCGCACCCCAGCTGCCGCTAAATCCAAAACCCGGCTATTGGAACTAAAAAGTCCAATAGCGCGGACCGCCGGTTCGGACGACCTGCAAGACCGGCTCCGGGCGAGTTCGAAGTCTGTGATCTGCATAGGGTATCCGCTCCGTCACCGTCGCGGTTATTTCGTCGGGGATGTTCGGCAGTTCCGGCTCAATTCTTGGCTAACCTGTTGACCCAGATAATGAATTATCGGGCTATCATGGCGCCGTCGGCCTACGCCGACGTCTGGTTCCTGGCCATTCCCAATCGCCCCGCAAGTCGTGGTCGCGGTGGTGGGCTTCCTGATTCCGCACCTAGACCTCGACTGCGCGTACCTCGCCAGCAGAAAGCGAGAAGGCGCCGTAACCGCCCTGCCCGCGGAGCGAATTCGGTGCCGTCTCATTTCCGCCACCGCCAGGGTCGACGGCAGCGCGCACAGCACATGCAGGTGGTCTTCCGTAGGTTTCGCGGTTGGTGCCCCTATACCAATTCCGTCCGAATCGGATCGAAAACTCGGGCAATTCTTCGGGCCCGAACCGGGGTCCCCGCCTGATTCTCGCCGGTTGCAGACCGGTTCAGAGAAGCCGTACAGGCGCGAATCAGCCTGCCTTACCGGATAGCTACTAGCACCCTAGTTCTATTGGAAACCTGTGCGAACCGCGGCACTTAGCCCTCACCTCGCCGCCTGCGGCGGCCGCCCCGCTCTCCCGGCGCCGCTGGCGCCACTCGTTCGCTTCGCTCACCGTGACTCAATTTCACGGCGAGAGCGGGGTCGGCCGGAGGCCGGGGGTGAGGGCCATTCGACGTGGCGGCAGAGTAGGCAACCGGTAAGGCAGGCGAATCAGGTTGGGTGCGTATTACACGGGTTTGGGATGTCGTTGTGATATTGGGTAGATGGGCCCCGTAGCGAGCCCCCCAAAAACGGCGCGCGCTGTTCACCGGCACGAAGCTGTCATTCCGGCGCCGGAATGAAACCACGGGCGCGACGAAACGGCCCGTGACCAGCACACGCACGACCGCGCAAAGCACCAGCGCTGCCGTCCAAGAAGTTGCGACGTCGCAACTTGTTAGCCAAGTCCAGGTGAATCCAAACGTTTCTAGCGACGATCTCTCGAATAGCAGGCAGTTCCGCGTCAGCGATCCAGGCCCCGCTGGGGTGGCGGCGCGATCGAGCGTCGCCACCGCCGGGAGCAAGCCACTTGGACTATCGCCTGATCGTTCTTCGACCGGCGGCCGGAGCGCGACGGGCCGGCGCAAGTTCTTGCCGACCCCGCCAGCACCCTCGTCGCCGGCCCGGGACGCCCAACCACTGCCAATCCTCCCCGGTCACCCCGAACCTTCACTATCGGTGCGCAAGCTCGGCCAGCAGCAAAGTCCTCTTGTTCAAAAGCTCTACGTAGGCCTGCTGTTGCGCCTCCACCAAGAACGAGCGCTCGACCAGCGCACAGGCATCCGGCAGCGCAGCAAGAAGGCCACCGGCAACGCTCGCGATGGCCCGCGTGGGCAGACCGCAATATGCGCCGAATTCGCCCCACATCCGCGGCGTGAGCTCCTTCTTGTGGCCGCAAATCGACAGCGCCAACTCGTCGTCGGGCAAAAACAGCCGCGTATTCAACAAGTCATAGGCAGGCGACAGGCCGACCTTGCCGGTGCCGTCGGTCCACAGCGACAGGTTCTTGAGGTGCAGGTCGCCGTTGCCCGTCCACCATGCAAACAAGAACTGCCGAAAAAGGTCGCGCAGCGCGATGCCCGGCTCCGACGCAAAGCGCCGCACCACCCGCGCACACAGCTCAGCGGAACCACGGTACTTTTCGGCCGGATAGCGCTCAGAAAGCGCACAAAAATCCTCAACCGCCAGCTTGCCGCCGGCCACGGGGCGGTCAAAGCGAGCGACGATGTACGCCAAGGTGCCGTCGCCTAGCTGCAAAAGGCCATGCTCGGGCACTTGCAGACCGCAGCGCGCGGCGATCCGCATCGTCACATGCTCGTTGGCGGGCAGGCCGGCAAAGCGGTCGGTCGGCGGCACTACGATGAACTGGCGGCCCTCAGTCTGCAGCCGCAGCGTCATGCGTGCGCTATCAAGGCCGAGCGACAGCTTGCGCTGCACGCCAGACAGCGAGGTCACGCCCACCATCGCCAGGCCGACCGTATGCAGCTTCGCCATATCGAGGTCGACGGTCGGTATCCGGTCCCCGCCAAATAGGCGCCGAGCCGCAGCGGCGTCGTGGCTCTTGCTATCCGGCAGAATAGCCAGCGAAAGCGGGCAGATGGTCACGGTGCCTCCCCGCCCAGGGGCACGATCTCCACGGCCCCCACACAGTCGCGGCAGACCGCGAGCAGCAAGCCAAAGACATCGTCGGCAGAAATCTTGAGCTTGGCGACCGACAAATCCAGCAACCAGCCTTCTGGCAACAAGTTCGCGAAAGCGGTGTGCAGACGTGGGCTTCGATAGGGCGCAAGGCGAACGGGCAGGGTCAGCGACACCGGACGCGCGTCGGCGCGAGCGACCCAAGCGGCGGCATAGGCAAAGACGTAGCCGTCAGCAGTTTCTTCAAGGTGCCCAACCAGTTCACCATCTAGCTGCACCCGCGCCTGCCGCCCCATCACAGCGCCTCATCCGGTCGCGGCGCGTCGACCACGCCCAGCTGCTTGCCAAACACGCGTAGCACTTGGTCCACGGCGTCGACGCGCACCGTCGCCTTGCCCCGCTCTAGCTCAGACAGAAAGCGCAGCCCTACGCCGGCCAATTCGGCTAGTTGCCGCTGCGTCATGCGGTTGGCGCGGCGGCGGTGGCGCACGAAGCTGCCGATTGATTCCCGATCGGGCATGGAAGCCACCTGAGCGGCCCTGGCGGCCGCCTCTTGACCGGCAGAGTACACAGGATATTCCCGAAAGGGAAGAATCTGGCGCTGGCGGTGTCTTTGGCCAGCTGCGGCCTGGGATACTGTCCCGATCGGGATCCCTGTTGCCGCTCGGTGGTGCAACTTCAGCAACCAGCAGCAACCGCCCGACTGGGACCATGCCTACGACCCGGTGTACCGGTTGCTGACGGCGACAGGGCGCGAAGTCGCGATAAACAGTCAGGATCCGCTGCCGAGCTGCCCAAGAACAAGAATGAATACGGCCGAGCGGCACGGGGTTTGGGCCCGCTCCCCCGCCGTCAGGGACCGCGGCGCGGAACTGTTTTCAGCAGATCGCCTACGATACGTTCGGAAATCTGAGCCAAGTTCAGCGCTTCGTTCCAGGAGACAGTTCGGCGTCGTGGACGAGATCGTACAGCTACGCGTCGGACAGTAGTCGCCTGGGCAGCGACACGATCGGCGGCACGACGGCGAGCTACGCCTACGACAACGCCGGAAACACGAGCTCGATGCCGCACTTGCCTGGTTCGGGCGGTACGGCAGGCCTGAAGTGGAACTACGCCAACCGGCTGGAGCAGACCTACGCCAGCAGCAGCGCGGTGGCCAGGTACAGCTACGACGGCGGCGGCAATCGGGTGGTCAAGCGGTACGGGAGTTTGAGCGGCTACACGCTAACCCCAAGTAAGGTCACGGTGTATTTGCCGGGCGGGTTCGAGATCACCCGCACCTTAGGTAGCGCCGTTCAGACCGAGTGGCAGACGCTGGCGGTGATGGACGACCGAACCTGCGTGGCCCGGATCGAGGCACAGACCATTGAGGCGGGAGTGACGCTGAACTCGACGGCGGTGCTGCGGTACCAGTTGGGCAATCACCTGGGCAGTTCGTGCTTGGAGACCACGGACTCTGGGCAGGTGCTAACCCGCGAAGAGTATTATCCATATGGCGGCACGGCGTATGCGTTTGCGGCGTCGGGGTATTCGGGGTTTTCGGTCAAGCGGTACAGGTATGCCGGCAAGGAGTGCGATAGCGAGAACGGGCTTTATTACTTTGGGGCTCGGTACTTTGCGGCCTGGTTGGGGCGGTGGACGGCTGGGGATCCGGTTTTCCACGCTGGGCGCAGTTCGTACGAGTTTTGTTCGGGGAATCCGGTTTCTCGGGTGGATCCGGATGGGGCGGTGGATGTTCGCTTGCCCGCGATAGCCGTATCGCACGATTGGGCCCCTCTGGCCGCAGTCCAGGCAGCCAACCGCATGTCGGCCCGGGCCGCCGCGTCGCAGGACAGCAGTATGCTTGAAAGAGCATCTGGTGCTGTGGCCCTCGCGCTGGGCGTCGGCGCGGAGGCGTTGCTCCAGGGGGCCAACGAGACTCGAATCCGCACGGCCGAATCAGGGCAACTAGCGGCCAAGGCCGCGCTTGAAGCCAAGCACGGGGACGTCTCTCAGGCGACATCGGATGCCTCGGTGGCTGCAGGCGGCATTCTCATTGGATTTGTCGAAGGTTTAGTTGCTGCAGCAGGCCGCAGTTCTCCGTCTCCGACGATTGGCAGGGTGGAGAAGGAAGTCACGAGGCGTATTGCGGTGTTGGCCATTCGGGTATCGAAGGCCCCGCAAGGACTGAGCAGCCAAAGATTCGCAGAGTTCTCGACTCTTGTGCGTCGCGGAGTCGGCCAAATCGGTGATGACATAGCCGTTCATGGAAGCCGCGCGAGCGGTACCGCCGGAGCCTCGTCCGACATTGACATTGCAGTCCGCCTCTCGTCCGACAAGTTCGACGCGTTCCTTAAGAGTCGATTTGGAACGCCGAATTCAGGTTCGGCACTGGAGCGCACGATGCAACACGCCAGCGCGACCGGTAAGATCCAGGCGGGTGAAGCCGGGCTCCGTGGACTACGTCGATCGCTAGCCAAGGAGTTCAGCATGCGAGTCGACATTTCGGTCATTCGAATCGGCGGGCCATTTGACCAGGGGCCGTACATCCCATTGAGGTAGTCCATGGTGGCCAGGTTTGCCAAAGCGTATGTGGATGGAGGCCTTGACCGCACCAGCGTCCTTGAGTTGGTCGCCAAGGCGGTAAACGGAAGTATTGACGGTTGGACAATCGAGGCGAGCGGGATTGAGATAGATGTTGATCGGAACGAGAATATTTGTCGAGGCCCTGCCAAGGTAGAATCCGACGACTTCATCTACTTCCCGCTCGCGCTTGATATTGAAGCCGTCAGCGACTCTGTTGACCTCGACAAGTTTCTAAGGGTTATCTCGTCGCTTATGGAGGGATTGCACTCGAAGGGAATACGGGTCGTGGTGGCGTGCGAGTGGGAGTCACGGCTTCCAGGGCGGGGGCGCCTTGGCTACGAGCGACACTCGGGCTAGGTATTCGGCGTGGAACGGTGTCCTCATGTTGGCGCATACCGACATACTCCGTGTGGTCGGCTCGCTGACGTGTCGCAGACCAGGGTGGGGCTAGGATTCCGCGTCAGCGATCCAGGCCCCGCTGAATTCTGCTCAGGATTCGCCCTTGTCCGGCGGCCGGAGCGCGACGGGCCGGTCCACGCCTTGACCACGAAGTCCACACCGCCCACGATGACCGCAAGGTCAAGCAACTACCACCACGCCGAGCACCCAAATGCCCAAACCCGCCTACTTCGAACGAACCGTCAAGCCCTACACCACGACCATCTACAACCGCGACGACCACGGCAATCGCGGCGCGACCATCCCGACCAACCGGCTCTGGCAAGCCCTCGTCAGTTGCCCGCCCAGCGAGCGCTCCGCACCCAGCCAGACCGGCGGCGCCAACGTCGTCATTGAGATTTCGCGCCATACGAATCAAGTCGCCTTTGGCCGCCTGCACCGCGACCGCTTCGATGACTTGCCCAGTGTGGGCCGACCCGGTGGAACTGGCGGCAAATTGCATCCCTCTACCTGGCCCTCCGACGGTCGCCTGCCAAACACGTTCATTCCGGCGCCGGAATGAAACCACAGCCGGAACGACACGGCCAGTGACCAGCACACGCACGACCACGCAAGGGACCAGAGCCGCCGTCCAAGAAGTTGCGGCGCCGCAACTTGTACGCCAAGTCCAGGTGATTTCGGGCGTTTCCAACTCCAAACTCTCGAAAGGCAGCCAGTTCCGCGTCAGCGATCCAGGCCCCGCTGGGGTGGCGGCGCGGGCTAGCGTCGCCACCGCCGGGAGCAAGCCACCTCGGCTCTCGCCAGACTTTTCTTCGACCGGCGGCCGGAGCGCGACGGGCCGGCGTAAGTCATCCGCGACCCGCCAGCACCCCTCGTCGCCGGCCCGGGACGCCCAAAGCCCACGCCGCACGCAGCAACCCCTTTCCGTAACCGTTTCGCGCGACCCGAACTATCAGACCACGATCACCGCGTGGAGCTCGGTGCCGGGCTCGAATCTGGGAAGCCCGTACACGACGGCGACGAGCTACGACGCGCTGGGGCGGGTGACGTCGCAGACCTCGATCAACCTGACGACGGTGACCAAGACCTACAACCTGCGCGGGCTATTGGTTTCTGTAGTCGTTGGGAGAACGGGGCAGTCGAGCAGCACGGTCGTGTCGTCGATTTCGTACAACGCCAAGGGCCAGCGCACGGGGATCAGCTACGGCAATACCACGAGTTCTACGCTGACGTACGACAGCCCGACCTTCCGGCTGGTGCGGCAGCAGACCGTGCGGAGCGGCGACTCGGCGGTGCTGCAGGATCTCAAGCTGACGTACGACCCGGTCGGCAACGTCGTCCACGTCCACGATGATGGGATTGGGCCGAGCTATTTCGACAACCAGCAGCAACCGCCGGACTGGGACCATACCTACGACCCGCTGTACCGGCTGGTGACGGCGACTGGGCGCGAAGCTGCGATAAACAGTCAGGATCCTGTGCCCAGCTGGGTGACGAGCGGGACCGGGTTTGGGCCCACTCCCCCGCCCTCGGGGACGGCCGCGAGGAACTACCAGCAGCAGATCGCCTACGATGCGGTCGGAAATCTGAGCCAAGTTCAACACTTCGTTCCAGGAGACAGTTCGGCGTCGTGGACGAGATCGTACAGCTACGCTTCGGACAGTAGTCGGCTGGGCAGCGATACGATCGGCGGCACGACGGCGAGCTACACCTACGACAACGCCCGAAACACTAGCTCTATGCCGCACTTGCCGGGGGCGGCCCGCCACGCCAGGCGAGACCCAGAAACGTCTGACGGGATTCAGTCTAGGCCCTTCTGTCGGGTTAGGCATCGGCACGGATCTCTCGCTCGGGACGGAAAACCAAGCTGGCGCGTGGCCGCCAGAAGTTGGATTCGGGCTTCACTACGCCTCAGAATGGGGCTGGTTCGGGGCACTGAGTTGGCCCGAGGCGACGAAGAATTGACTAATACAGAATTTAAGGACTTTCTCGGGTGCGTTGGCGGTGCGGTCCTTGGACTGGCTTCGGCGTTCGTTATGTTGAGGTACGGCGAGCGATTTCAAGATTGGGCTCGTCGGACCGACGAGCCCGTGTTCAACTTTGAACACGCCGCACGTGACATGAGCAAGGTTGAGTTTCGTAGGTTTACGCAGCTAATGAGTCTCGCCACCACGGTGTTTGCCCTTGTTTTTGTCTGGGAAGCGGTTGCGATCATTTGCGGGTGGCCCCATTAGCTCGCTGAGACTTGCCAACGACCGCGGTCAGACCAACTGCCCGACCCAACACAGGGCAGCCGCATGCCAGGCAAGTTGCGACGTCGCAACTTGTTAGTCAAGTCCAGGTGAATCCAAACGTTTCTAGCGACGATCTCTGGAACAGCAGGCAGTTCCGCGTCAGCGATCCCGGCCCTCTCGGGGTGGCGGCGCGATCGAGCGTCGCCACCGCCGGGAGCAGGCCACTTCGACTCTCGCCTGCCCTTCCTTCGACCGGCGGCCGGAGCGCGACGGGCCGGCGCAAGCCCCTCCCGACCCCGCCAGCACCCACGTCGCCGGCCCGGGACGCCCAAACCCCACTCCCTTTTCCGTAGCCGTTTCAAGGCAAATCGAGCGACAGCGAGACCGATGCGGCGTTACGCACCCAAGCAGTGACGCCGATTCTGGTTTACGACGCGCTGGGGTGTCGCCTTCGAGGTAGCGCCACCACGGCCCCCACGGTACACTATCCTGGCGCCGTTACGGGCGTTTGGAGCTTGGCCGTGCGCCCTGACCGCGACTCCTCTCGCCAAGAGCCTGCCGCCGCCAAGCTACTGCAGGCGCTAGAAATGTACGACGACGGCGTGGCCATGGTGCGCTTGCGGCTGGAGCGAGCGCTTGGCGTCGAGGGCGCGCAAATGCAACTGTCTGCCTGGCTGCTTGGCGCGCCCGCCGAGAAATGGCCGGCCGTTCATGTTGTGGCGCTAGCCGCCGACGCGGAGTTGCCCTCCGCCCCACACACGGCCCAGACATGACAGCGCTTGCTGCCGCTCTCCGCGATATTTGCCGTGTTTTGACCGAATTGCACGTGCCCTTTGCGCTGATTGGCGGCTTGGCTGTCTCGGCGCGCAGCGAGCCGCGCTTCACTCGCGACATCGACTTGGCGGTGGCGGTGCAGCCAAGCGCAGTGGATTCTCTGGGCCGCAGCCTGGCTGCGCGCGGGTTGGCCATCGATGCCCTGCTCGCCGTGGACGGCACCAATGAAGTAGCCGCGATGCGCCTCATCAGCGGGCAAGTCCGCGTCGACCTGCTGCTTGGTGCAACTGGCCTTGAGGCCGAAGCGTGTGCCCAGGCCGAGAAGATCGAGCTGTTTCCAATGGTCAGCGTGCCGGTGGTGACCTTGCCGTATTTGCTGCTCTTTAAGCTGGTGGCGGTGGTGCACCGGCAGCGGCGGCAGGACGAGGCGGACATCGAGGCCTTGCTGGAGCACGCATTGCCCGAAGAACGGGAAAGGGTCGCCGCGCTGATTGAGCGACTTGCCGGCACGTACAAGACCGACGTGCAGGTGGCGCGGCACCACTGGCTTCGCCTTGGCGGCGGGGCGCCCAGTCACGGCTAGTACCCCTCCGCAGCCCACATGTGAGTGTTAGCCAAGTCGTCGTGCTTGCGTGCACTTCTAACCGCGATCTCTCGAAACGCGGCTAGTTCCGCGTCAGCGATCCAGGCCCCGCTGGGGTGGCGGCGCGGGGTAGCGTCGCCACCGCCGGGAGCAAGCAACTTCGACTCCTGCCTGATCTTTCTTCGACCGGCGGCCGGAGCGCGACGGGCCGGCGCAAGCCCTTCACGAACCGGCCAGCAGCCCCCGTCGCCGGCCCGGGACGCCCAAACCACGCCACCTGTTCTACGGCGACAGGGCGCGAAGCCGCGATAAACAGTCAGGATCCAGTGCCCAGCTGCCCAAGAACAAGAATGAATACGGCCGAGCGGCACGGGGTTTGGGCCCGCTCCCCCACCCTCGGGGACGGCTGCTCGCAACTATATTCAGCAGTTAGCCTACGACGCGGACGGAAATCTGAGCCAAGTTCAGCACTTCGTTCCGGGGCAGAGTCCGGCGTCGTGGACGCGATCAAATAGCTACGCGTCGGACAGTAGTCGGCTGAGCAGCGATACGATCGGCGGCACGACGGCGAACTACACCTACGACAACGCCGGAAACACGAGCTCGATGCCGCACTTGCCGGGCGCAGGCAACAACCCGGGCCTGAAGTGGAACTACGCCAACCGGCTCGAGCAGACCTACGCGAGCAGCAGCGCCGTGGCCCGCTACAGCTACGACGGCGGTGGCAATCGGGTGGTCAAGCGGTACGGGAGCCTGAGCGGCTACACGCTAACCCCAAGTAAGATCACGGTGTATTTGCCGGGCGGCTTTGAGATTTCGCAGAGCCTTTCGGGCGGTTCGGTCTGGGTCGAGTGGCAGACGCTCGCCGTGATGGACGATCGCGGGTGCCTGGCGCGGTTTGAGGTCAAGACCATCGAGGCCGGGGCGAGCACGGGGGCGGCGGCAGTACTGCGCTACCAGCTCGGCAACCACCTGGGCAGTTCGTGCTTGGAGACCACGGACTCTGGACAGGTGCTAACTCGCGAAGAGTATTACCCGTATGGCGGGACGGCGTATGCGTTTGCGGCGTCGGGGTATTCGGGGTTTTCGGTCAAGCGGTATCGGTATGCGGGTAAGGAGTGCGATAGCGAGAACGGGCTGTATTACTTTGGGGCTCGGTACTTTGCGGCTTGGTTGGGGAGGTGGACGGCTGGGGATCCAGTTTTTCAGGCTGGGCGCAGTGGGTATGAGTTTTGTTCGGGAAATCCGGTTTCTCGGGTGGACCCGGATGGGCGGGACCCCGCATTGCCCGACGCTGTGTACCAGTCGCTGCGGGCACAGCTTTCGGGCGCCGGGGCATCAGGGCATTCCGATGCGCAGCCTCGTACCCGCACTTTTCACTCGAGCCCCACACCTAGTCAGATCGACTTTGTCGGACCGCCAAATCCCAACGAATTCATGGTGGGGCCGGCTGGCGTGCGCTTGCAGGCCAACTGGCCACGCGATCACTACGCGAACATGGTCGCTGGCAACGAAGCGCGAGCGGGCAATCTGCGCCTGGCCGAGGTCGCGGAGGCTGGGCACGGCTGCAGTTATTGCCATATCGTGAAGGATTCTCCAGACCACCGTGCGGCAGACGCGCAACTGGACCTAGTGCGGTATGGCCGCATGGCTTCGCGTATGATGTTGGGCCGAGAGGCCTCCACTTTCATGGCCTCCGTTGGTCCATTTGGGTCAGTTCCAAAGGTCGAATTCCTCGATCCCAAGGTCCTCCGATGGAGCCAGTCGTCAGCCGGTGGCAGTGGTCGTGCCGGAATCATACGGAGATTCATGAGCGAAAAAGGCTGGATCGGTCCTCCTGCAGATGTCGTCGCGACGGTCGATGGTCTCGTCACCGTCGATCACACTAGGGCGGCAGTTGCCCTGGAGCAGAACATGCGCGAAATTCCTGTTGTCATCCGTCAACCTGGAGACCCATTACCTGCCGAGATGCTCTCTCGGCCGTGGAACAAGGCCGGGGACACGGTTAGCACATGGGGCGAGGCAATCCAGCTCAGAGGAAGTTCGCAAACTCCAAGAATCGGGCCCACTGGACGGCCGATTCCACCTAGACTGCCCTGAGGGACACGGCCGATGGGAAAGTTCTTGTTTCGATTTGGCTACAGCACTCCCGAACAGCTGCAGGCTAATCGTGACCACGGCTGGGACGACGAATGGTCAGGCGCGTTCTTCGTCTTCGCTGCCGACCGGGCCCAGGCTCTCACCTGGGGCCAGACGGTAGCAAACAGTTACGTACGAAACTTGTTTGAGGCAGCGGGCCAATCGCAGGCTTGGAGTTGGGCAGATTCCGAGTTCGCGTTCTGGCTTGACGACAATCCAGAGGATGAATTCACGGCAGAGGAGTTGAGTTCCCTGCCGGAGGTCAAATTCGGTCAACTCCCTGATTTTTCTGCATGGAAGTGCTGATGCGTCAGTTGCGTATCAGTGGCGGAGCCTGTGGTCCTGCGAGCATTGCTGCTCGCAGACCAGAGCGCGGTCATTTGCCAGAGGTTGACAGGCAAACCGACGCTCCCCGAGACCGGTACAACTCCGCAAGCCCCTTCAACCTCAAGGTAATCCATAACAAAGCCCGCGTACTTCGAACGGACCGTCAAGCTCTACACCACGACCAACTACAACCGCGACGACCGTGGCAATCGCGGCGCGACCGTCCCGACCAACCAGCTCTGGCAAGCCCTCGTCAGTTGCCCGCCCAGCGAGCGCTCCGCACCCAGCCAGACCGGCGGCGCCAACGTCGTCATTGAGATTTCGCGTCAGACGAATCAAGTCGCCTTTGGCCGCCTGTACCGCGACCGCTTCGATGACTTGCCGACCGTAGGCCGAACCGATGAAACCGACGGCAAATTGCATCCTTTGACGTGGCCCTCCGGCGGTCGCCCGCTCAACCCGTTCATTCCGGCGCCGGAATGAAACTGTCTGTGCTGCCGGCCGCCCCTCTGTGTCCGCCAGTACGCACCACCCGCCAACAAGTTCCGGCGCCGCAACTTGTTAGCCAAGTCCAGGTGAATCCAAACGTTTCTAGCGACGATCTCTCGAATAGCAGGCAGTTCCGCGTCAGCGATCCAGGCCCCGGAGGGGTGGCGGCGCGACAGAGCGTCGCCACCGCCGGGAGCAAGCAACTTCGACTCTCGCCAGACCTTTCTTCGACCGGCGGCCGGAGCGCGACGGGCCGGCGCAAGTTCTTGCCGACCCCGCCAGCACCCTCGTCGCCGGACCGGGACGCCCAAAGTCGAATCCGCCTTCCGTAGCCGCTCCACCGCCACCCCGTGGGAAGGGTCGTCCCCGCAAACCGCCGAAAATTGCCCGCCCTGCACTTTTCCTGCAACGTCCTACAATAATCCCGCCGGTCATTCGTCTTCCCCGCATGGACGCCGCCATCTCCGCACACATCTCCGCACAAACCGCCGAATCCCAAAGCCGCCTGACCGCGGTCTTTGTCCGCGAGCGCAGCCGCCTTACCGCCTTTGCGCGGCAGCGGCTGGGCAGCGCGGCCGAGGCCGAGGATCTGGTCCAAGACACGTTCGCGGAATTGGTCGAGACCGTGCTGGTCTCGGAGCCCGTCGAGCAAGTGGGCGCGTGGCTGTTTCGCGTCGCCCGCAACCGCATCGTCGACCGGTTCCGCAAGAAGAAGGAGCTGCCGCTGCCTGAGGACGACGACGGCGACGGCAGCTGGCTCGAGCGGCAACTCCCCGATCCGCGGGGTGGTCCCGACGCGGAATACGCCCGCGCCGTGCTGCTGGCCGAGATCGAGGCGGCGCTGGACGAGCTGCCGCCCGAGCAGCGCGACGTCTTCTTGGCCCACGAGGTCGACGGCGTGTCGTTCCGCGACATGGCCGAGGCCACGGGGGTCAATCAGAACACCCTACTGGCGCGCAAACGCTATGCCGTGCAGCACCTTCGCCGCCGGCTGGCCGCGCTTCAAGACAACGGTGACGCGCTCTAGCAGCGCACAGGAGTGAATATGCCTTCGCGTTTCTTTCGTTTCGTCAAGTTCTTCGTGTTTGTCGCGGTGGCCGTGTCGGGCTTGGGCGGCGGCGTGATGCTGCTGTGGAATTGGCTGGTTCCGGGCCTTGTGACTGGTGCCCAGCCGATCGACTTCCCGCACGCCTTGGGTCTGCTGCTGCTGGCGCGGGTCCTGTCGGGCGGCTTTGGTCACCGCGGGTGGATGCACCGGCGCGCCCGCTGGGCCAAGATGAGCGACGAAGAACGCCAGCGTTTCCGCGAGGCGATGGGCCACTGCCGTCACGGTCACCACCGGGGCCGGCAGGGTCTGGACGGGGACACGCCGGCCGCCGCCGCCCCGTAGTCGCCGGACGTGGCCAAGCTGTGGCAAATCCGGGAGACAGGGATCTGCCGCGTTTCTGACCCCAGGTTAGACTGGGCACGGGGTGAGCGACACTGCAAGGAGGCCCTATGGTCGGCCGGTGGTCGTTGGCCTGTGTCGGAATAGCACTAGTACTCTTGGTGGGTTGCGACGCCAGTTCTGGCGGTGGCGGCGGCCTGTCCAGCGGATCGGGCGACAGCGTGGTACCCAGCGATCCCAAGGCGCCGTTCGGCGGCGTCTCGCCCCGCACCACCTTCTCGATGCGCGGCAAGTACCCGTTTGTCAACGCGGATCGCTTCTTTTCGGGGATCATCGGCAGCAAGACCATCGGCGGCGTCAGCTTCGACATCGTCAAGGCCGGCTACGACATCGCCAGCCCGGCCGACTTGGGCAAAGACGGCACCAAGGGCGCGCGGACCCTGGTGCGCAAACCCACGGCCACGCAACTGACCTTTGCCGGCGTGGAGGATCCGGGCTTTACCACGGTGACCTTGGACCCGCCGGTGACGTTCGACTTGCGGCCGCCAGTGGGCGAGAAGAAAACCTACCAAGGTGCGGGCACTTTCCAGCTGTCGCCCACCGATACGCCGCTGAAGGCCACGGCGACGTTGGACCTGACCCTGGTGGGCGACGCCGAGACCGTGGCGACCGCCGCCGGCGTGGTTCACAATACCCGCCACTTCAAGGGGGCGCTCACCTTGGTGGGCGAGGGCATCCCGCCGGGCCTGGCCACCAACCCCATCGCGGGCGATGTGTGGGAGCACCCGGACTTGGGCGTGGTCGCGGTCGACGTGCCGCTCATCGGCGCGCACATGGGCTGGGAGGGCGAGCAGGACTACGGGCCGGCGACCTCGGGTCCCAACTACTGCAAGAAAAGCACGGTCTTGGACGACAAGGCCGCGACCATGACCCTCAGCACCTACGATCGCGCCCAGAAGTTCGACGCCGACAAGATGACCCACGCCAAGATGTTCTTGGAGTTCCGCTTTGCCAACGACGCCGACGCGCAGCAAAAAACCTTGAACGATGCCAAGATGCTGAATATCCAATTCGGCACGGTGATCGGCTACTTCAATCACACCGTGGTCGAGAGCTCGATCTCTGTCCTGCACCCCGAAGAAAATGGCAAGGGCTACAAGTTCTTCTGGGCCTTTGTCGACCAAGCTGCCAAGAACGAGGCGGGCAGCAATGGCATCGCCTACCACGTCACGGTGACCAAGCCGGGGGGCGTGGCGCCCGTCAAGGTGAGTGCGCGGATTCTCTACAATTTGCTGCCGTAGCGTCGCGTGCCAGTTGTCTCGCGCCAGGTGTCTCGCGCCAGGTGTCTCGTGCCAGGCATCGATTGCCGGATACGCACCCCACCTGATACTAGCCTGTACGGCTTTCTGAACCGTTCTACAACTGTTGAAAATTAGGTGGGGAATCAGGCGGGGACCCCGGTGCGGGCCCGAAGAATTGCCTGCCTTACCGGACAGCTACTAGCACCCTGAGTGTATTGGAAACCTGTGCAAGCCGCGGCACTTAGCCCTCACCCCGCCGCCTGCCGCGGCAGCCCCGCTCTCCCTGCGCCACTCGCTCCCTTCGCTCACCGCGGGGACCCCTCCTCTCCCAACGCTTTGGGCGACGGGCAATGCAATTTCTCTTTACACCTCGCCTACTTCAGTGGGAGAGGGGTCGGCCATAGGCCGGGGGTGAGGGTCCTTCGACGTGGAGGCAGAGTAGGCAACCGGTAAGGCAGGAAGAATTGCCCGAGCCTTCGGTCCGACTCGGACGCATTCCGCATCACAGCGAACGGCCGCGCAAATGGGCTCCCTCCCTGCGCTTCTTGGCGGGGCGCGGCACGGGCTCGCGCTCCTCGCCCGCGTCGTCACGCCGCCCGCCTGCGGTTGGTCCATCCGCGGCCTGCCCGGCGCTGTGGCTCAGCCAGTTCAGTAAGAGCCTGTACAGATCATCGGGGTCGACCGGCTTGCTGATGAAGTCGTTCATGCCCGCGTCAAAGCAACGGGCCCGGTCCTCGGCAAAGGCATTGGCCGTCATGGCGAGAATCGGCAGGTTGGCGCCGCTCGGCGTTTGGCGGATGTGGCGCGACGCCTCTAGACCATCCATCGTGGGCATCTGCATGTCCATAAGAATCAAGTCGTAGGCGTTCCTCGCCGCCCACTCTACGGCTTCGGCACCGTTGGCGGCCTCGTCGGTCACCAGGCCGACATCGTCCAGGAAATAACGCGCCACCTCGCGGTTGACGGGCTCGTCGTCGGCCAGCAGGATGCGCCGTCCGCGGTAGTCGCGTGCCAAGACCGCTTCGGCAGGTTCGGTCGTGCTCACGGCGGGCGTAGCCCGGACGGGCTGACCTTTCTTCAAGCGAGCCGTGAACCAGAACGTGCTGCCGGTTCCAGGGATGCTCTCGACCCCGACTTCGCCGCCCATCAGTTCGGCAATACGCTTGGTGATGGTCAGCCCAAGACCCGAGCCCCCGTACCGCCGCGAGGTCGTGTTGTCGGCCTGCTCAAAGGCGGCAAAGAGCCGCTGGATGGTTTCGGGCGCGATGCCGATGCCCGTGTCCTGCACCTCAAAGCGGATCATCGCGCTGGCGTCATCCTCGGCGACCTTGCGCACCCGCAATGTGATACTGCCGTGCTCGGTGAACTTGACGGCGTTGCTCGCATAGTTGAGCAGCGCTTGCTGCAGGCGGACCGGGTCGCCCACCAAGCCTTGCGGGATGTCTTCGACCTCGGCGCGGAGGGCCAAGTGTTTGGCCTTGGCCTGCTCGCGCAAGATCGAGCGCACGTTGGCAAGAAGTTCCTCGGGCCGGACGCCGGTCTCGTCGAGCGCGAGCTTGTCGGCCTCGATCTTGGACAGGTCCAAGACGCCGTTGATGACGGCCAGCAGGTGCTTGCCGGCCACTTCGATCTTGGCCAGACGCTCGGCCTGTTCCGGCCTTGCCCCAGCGCGTTGCAGCACGCGCACCATGCCGGTGATGGCGTTGAGCGGCGTGCGGATCTCGTGGCTCATGTTTGCCAAGAACGTGCTCTTGGCGATGTTGGCGGTCTCCGCGGCCTCTTTGGCAAGGACCAAATCCCGGGTCTTTTCGGCCACCAGCTCTTCCAGGTGCTGCTTGTGCGCCAGCAACTCGACTTCCATGTTCTTGCGCTCGGTGATGACCTCGTCCGCCTCGGTCCGCAGCTGGATCGAGCGGTCGTGGAACCAGTGCCAGCGGCCGGTGCGATCCGCGATGCGGTATTCCAGGTCAAAGCGGGCGCCGTGGGCAAACGCTTGGATGGCCTGGCGTATCTTGGGCAAGTCGTCGGGATGGATGGATTCGTTCCACAGCCGGGGATTCGCCAACAAGTGCGCAACCGGGTATCCCAGGATCGCTTCCACCCGCGAAGAGTAGAAGAGGCCGCCGCGCTTGTCCGAGTAAGAGTAGACGATGTCGGGCGAGCCCTCGATCAAGCTGCGGTAGCGGCTGTCGCTCTCTTGCAGACGCCGTTCCGCGGTCTTGCGCTCGGTGATGTCGAACAGGGTTACCAGGTGTTCGCCCGCGTACGACGGCGCGATGGGCGAGGCGGCGGCGACGGCGGTGCGGGTTTCGCCGTTCTTGCAGCAAATCTGCAGTTCCATGGCCTCGAACGGCTGTCCGCTCGATTTCGAGTGTTCGAGGTGTGCTCGCCATTCCTGAACGACCGCCTGCTGGTAGGTGAGGTCGGGACAGGCCTTGGGCCACCAGTCCGCCAGCGTTGGGATGTCTGTTTTCGTGTAGCCAAAGGTGCGCACGAATGCGCCGTTCACGTAGGTGACGTTGCCGAGCTCGTCGATCAGCGCCTTGGGCACGGGCGAAGCGTCGATGATGGTGCGGAACTTTGCCTCGCTGTCTCGCAGGGCCTGCTCGACCTGCGTCTGCGCGGTGATGTCGACATGGGTGCCCACCATGCGGACAGGCTTGCCCTCCGGATCGCGGATGAGCAAGCCACGCGAAAGAATGTCGACCCAATGTCCGGCCTTGTGACGCATCCGGAACGTGGATTGGAACGCATTGCGGTCGCTCGTCAGGCAAGCCCCAATCAGACTCAGGGTGCGGTGCTGGCCGTCGGCGTCCACCAGCTGCTTCCAGGTGTCCAGGTGATTGGCCAGCTCGCCCTCGGCATAGCCCAGCATCCCTTTCCAGCGCGGCGAGTAGTACACCAGGTCCGTGGCCAGGTCCCAGTCCCACAGACCGTCGTTGGCCGCACGCATAGCCAGGTCAAAACGCTGTTCGCTTTGCTGCAGGGTGTGCGTCATCTCTTGGGCAATGGCCAGGGCCTCTCGGCGCGTCGCGGTCAGCGAGCGAATGT
Organism: Myxococcales bacterium; assembly: GCA_037441385.1. Lineage (GTDB taxonomy): Bacteria > Myxococcota_A > UBA9042 > UBA9042 > UBA9042 > SXRM01. Next base: position 4,861 of record JBBISH010000064.1, on the reverse strand, counting down.
AGAGAAAAAGCAACAAGGCCGTCGCCAAGCCCGCCAGGGCCAGAGCAATCGGAAGGACCTTCTCGATGATCGGCACGTAGCTTGGCAGGGTGTGGATGTACAGCGTCCAACTCCGGTCCCCCACGGCCAGGGGCAGCGTCCGCTCCAGCACCTGAGCAAACGGCAGCCGGTCCGGCGTCTCGGTCGCCTCGGGCTGGGCCTCGTACAGCATGTGCTCCGAATCGAGCTGCGTGCCGTCGTAGATGTGAAAGTCGACCAAATCCAGACTTTCGTGGACGACGCCGCGCATCAGGTCCTTGACCCGGAACGGGCTATACACAAAGCCTTGCAGGGCGGCCCGTCGCTGCTCTACGGAATCGATCGGCGCACCATGGCGATACACGGGCATGTAGATCAGGAAGCCCTTCTGCACGTCGCGCTGCGTTTCCTGCACCAGCGTGACGATGCCCGAGACGGCAGACTTGCCGCTGTCGCGGGCCCGATCCATGGCTTCGCGGCGTATGGGCTCCGAGTACATGTCGAAGCCGAAGGCCCGCTGGTTGCGCCAATCGAAGGGCTCTAGATAGAGGATCGAGGTGTACACGGGCCGATCGCCCGTCGGCCGAATGGCGTAGTCTGTGAACCCCTGGGCGCGGACGGCGGCGAGGTGGCCCGCCAGTTCAGCGGGAGCGACCACTTGGCTATAGCCCACACCCTGGATGCCCGGATAATTCTTGGAAATATCCAAGTTCTCGACGAACTGGCGCCAGCTCTCGCGCGACACCGATTGCGTCGCCCGAAATAGCCCCACTCCGCTGCGCAGCATCAAGCGGTACTCGTCCAACCGCTTGACGATCAGGTCGTGGAGCTGCGCGCTCTCAAAATCGAGCTTCTCTGCGGCCCGATTGGAGATGACCTCCAGGCTGGTCAGCCAAAGGGCCACCGACGCCGCCACACCGATCGCCAGAATCGACCACGAGGTGGCCGGGTGCCCTAGCACGCCCTTGGCCAGGCCGACACGCGCTGCGGAACGAGTCAAGTTGTCTGCTCGCATCGCTATCCCTCGCCTGGGATGTCCACCTCGCGATACAAAAGCAATCCGCTCTTGAAGGTCCGGCCCACCACTCGCTGCCCATGGCATGCCGCCAACGCAGCCCATCTTGCCCGCGGCCCGCTCGCCCCCGGCCTAGTCCGAACCGACCTGGACCGGTCAAGCGGGACGCAGCGATCCATGCACATCCACCCCAGCGGGATCCATTCGCGTCGTCTTTGTACCTGGGGGCAATCTACCTGCAACCCATGATGCCCACAGTTGTGGCGGTGGGCGCGAGCCGCAACCGCCTTGGCGGAGCGCGCCGTGCGTCGCCATCGCCACCGCTCGGCCGGACCTTCCGGCCGTGACATCAAAGCCTACGCCGCCCTGCGAGACGCGTCAAGGGCAGATTTCTACTCAGTTTCTTAGCGGAAACGGACCTCGCGTTCGGCGTCGCCCTGCAGTGCCCCAAGTCGAGCATTCGCCGCACTGGCGACGCTCGTCAAATCCCCTTGTCGCGTGCCCACTGGATCGGCCACACTGCCAAGACTGCGGCGTGGCCACACTGGTCCGCTGGAGGCCGCCCATGCCACGTTTCCCCTTTGGTCTGTGTCGCTCGTACCGCCCGCTTGGCGTCCTGCCTGCCCTTGCCTTGGCTTTGCTTGCGGCGGGTTGCGGGGAAGACCCCGCCCCAGCGACCGTGGCCAAGGTCGACGCTGCGGCCAGCGACGCTACCAGCGACGATTCCATTGTCCCACCCAACGATGCGCCAGAAGTCGCTGATGACGCGCAACCCGCGGATACAGAAAAGGATGTGCCGGAAGGTAGCTGTCCTGGTGGCGGCGGCTGCGCCTGCAAGGTCAATGGGGACTGCGACATCGGCTTGTGCATCGACACGCCCGAGGGCAAGCGCTGCGCCACCACCTGCACCACCAACTGTCCGGCCGACTTCCAGTGTGCCCAGGTCAGCGGCGCCGGCGGCGACGTGCAGAGCATCTGCGTGCCCAAGTGGGGCAAGCTCTGCGACCCGTGCACCACTTCGGCAGCGTGCGCGGCGCCAGGGCAGGGCGCGGCTGTCTGCGTGGTCCACGGCGACGCGGGCGCGTTTTGCGGCGCAGTCTGCACTGGCGACAGCGAGTGCCCAAGCGGCTTTGCCTGCCAGAACCTGCCCACCATCGACGGAGCGACCGCCAAGCAGTGCGCACCCAAGGCGGGCACCGATGGCGTCTTGGGCGCCTGCACGTGCAGCAACGCCGCCAAAGCCGCTGCCCTGTCCACCGGTTGCATGGCCGTCGCCAAGGACGCGCAAGGCAACGTCATTGGCAAATGCCCTGGGCAGCGGGCCTGCGGCGCCGACGGCCTCAGCACCTGCAGCGCCCCGTCGCCCAGCGGCGAGATCTGCGACGGCCAAGACAACGACTGCAACGGCAAGACCGACGACGGCGTCTGCGACGACGCCAAGGTCTGCACCGAAGACGTGTGCGATCCCAAGAAAGGCTGCAGCAACACGGTGTTGGATGGCCAGCCCTGCGACGACGGCAACGCCTGCACCGAGTCCGAAGCCTGCAGCGGCGACACGTGCAAAGGCGCCAAGGCCAAAAGCTGCGACGACGGCAACCCTTGCACCGCCGACTCGTGCCTGCCCGCCAAGGGCTGCCAACACAAGAACGACGACGGCGCGCCCTGCGACGACGACAACCTGTGCACCGTGGGCGACCAGTGCCAGGCCGCCGCGTGCGCCTCGGGCGCACCCAAGGTCTGCACCAGTAGCGACTCGTGCATGGTCGGCAAGTGCGCCTTGGACGACGGCAAATGTAAGTTCAGCGCCAAGCAAGACGGCCTGGCGTGCGACGACGGCACCCCATGCACCACCCCAGACATCTGCACCGGCGGCGCGTGCACCGGCAAGGTCGCCAACTGCGACGACGGCAACCCCTGCAGCGACGACGGCTGCGATCCCCAATTGGGCTGCACCCACGCCCTGAACAATGGACCGTGCAGCGACGGCAACGCCTGCACCGTGGGCGACGCCTGCGCCCAGGGATTCTGCGGCTCCGGCGCCAAGAAGCCCTGCGACGACGGCAATTTGTGTACCGTCGACGGCTGCGACGCCCAGACCGGCCAGTGCACCGCCACGCCCAGCACCGCGCCGTGCAGCGACGGCAACGCCTGCACCGGCCCCGATCAGTGCAGCGGCGGCAGCTGCGCGCCCGGCCCAGCCACGGCCTGCAGCGACGGCAACCCTTGCACCATCGACAGTTGTGATCCCGGCACGGGCGCCTGCGCCTATGTGGCCAGCAGCGGTCAGCCCTGCGACGACGGCGATGCCTGCAGCGTGGGCGAGCAGTGCGCGGCCGGCAAGTGCAGCCTGGGTACGCAGCAAAACTGTGCAGACAGCGACGCTTGCACGCTCGACACCTGCAACAAGAGCACCGGCGAGTGCGGCCACGCCCCCATCGCCGGCTGCGGCGGCGCATGCAAAGACGCGACGGACTGCCAAGACAACAATGTGTGCACCGTGGACGCGTGCCTGGGCGGCAAGTGCGCGTTTGTCCCCACCACCGTCAAGTGCGACGACGGCGACGCCTGCACCGTGGGCGACACCTGCACCAGCGGCGTTTGCCTGCCCGGCACTGCCAAGAACTGCGACGACGGCAACCCGTGCACCGCCGACTCGTGCCTGAACGGCGGCTGCGACCACAGCCCCACCGCCGCGCCCTGCGACGACGGCAACGCCTGCAGCCTGGGCGACGCCTGCAAAGACGGCAACTGCGCGCCCGGCAAAGCCAAAGTCTGCGACGATGGCAACCCTTGCAGCGCCGATCAATGCGACAGCCAAACCGGCGCCTGCAGCGCCCTGGCCAGCAGCGGGCCCTGCGACGACGGCGACCCCTGCACCGTGGCCGATAGCTGCCAGGGCGGAACCTGCAGTGCCGGCCCGGCCGTCAGCTGCGACGACGGCAACCCTTGCACCAGCGACACGTGCGACCCCAAGACCGGCAAATGCCTGAACGTAGCCAGCCCGGCACCCTGCAGCGACGGCGACGCCTGCACCCAGGGCGACGCCTGCATCCAAGGCGCGTGCAAGCCCGGCGTGGCCAAAAGCTGCGACGACGGCAACCCTTGCACCCACGACGTCTGCGCCACGCAAACCGGCGGCTGCGATCACAACCCCATCGCCACCTCGTGCAGCGACGGCGACGCCTGCACCTTTGGCGACGTCTGCCAGCAGGGCGTGTGCATGGCCGGCGCGGCCAAGGTCTGCGCCGACAGCGACGCCTGCACCAGCGACGTCTGCGATTCCGCAACGGGCAACTGCAACTTCAAGCCCATCGCCGGCTGCGGCGGCAACTGCACTTCGCCCAGCGAGTGCGACGACGGCAACTTGTGCACCGACAACCTGTGCGCCGCCGGCAAATGCAGCTTTGCAGCGAACACGGCTACTTGCGACGACGGTTCGGCCTGCACGCTGGGCGACCTCTGCGGCGGCGGCGTCTGCAAGTCCGGCGCGGCCAAGAACTGCGACGACGGCAACCCGTGCACCACCGATGCCTGCGCCGCCAGCACCGGCGCCTGCGCCAACACGGCCAACACCTTGGCCTGCGACGACGGCAACTCGTGCAGCATCGGCGACGCCTGTGCCGGCGGCGCCTGCAAACCTGGCAAGATCCTGGCCTGCTCGGACGGCAACCCCTGCACCGACGACGCCTGTGACCCCAGCAGCGGCGCGTGCAAAAGCACTGCCAATACCGCGCCCTGCGACGACGGCAACGCCTGCTCGGCCGGCGACACCTGCGCGGCTGCCGCGTGCAAACCCGGCGCGGCCAAGAACTGCGACGACAGCAACCC
>JBBISH010000063.1:0-35753 GCA_037441385.1 Myxococcales bacterium | reverse complement strand
CCAAAATCTAGCCGCTGGGGGCGCCTGCAACGACGGCAACGCCTGCACCGCCAGCGACGTCTGCGCCAGCGGCACCTGCGTGGCCGGCAGCGCCATCACCTGCAACGACGGCAACCCGTGCACCAACGACAGCTGCGAGCCCGCCAAAGGCTGCGTTTTTGCCAACAACACCGCACCGTGCGACGACAACAACGGCTGCACCAGCGGCGACGTCTGTGCGGGCGGCACCTGCAAGTCGGGCGCGGGCTGCGGCCAGAACGCCGTGTGCACGCCCCAGGCAGGCGGAGGGTCTGCGTGCGCGTGCGCCAACGGCTACTCGGGCGACGGCCAGACCTGCACGCTGGTGTGCCCGGCCGGGTGCACCGCATGCTCCAGCCCCAGCGTGTGCACGGCCTGCGAAGCCGGCAAGAACCTGGTCAATGGCCAGTGCAACGGCTGCGTGCCCAAGACCTGCGGCTCGGCCTGCGGGACCGTGCCGGACGGCTGTGGCAAAGACCTGGACTGCGGCCCGTGCAACACCAACAGCATCCGCGCGGGCAACGCGTTCTCGTGCGTGCTGCAGGTCAGCGGCACCGTCCAGTGCTGGGGTCTGAACAACATGGGACAGTTGGGCGACGGCACCTATGTCGACCGGTGGCAGGCCTCGAACACCGACGGCACAGCTGGCTTGGTCCTTGGGCTCAAGGGCGTCAAGCAGTTGGCCCTGGGCGACGCCCACGCCTGCGCCCTGCTGGGCGATGGCACCATCCAGTGCTGGGGCAGCCAAGTCTACGGGCAGTTGGGCGACGGCAGCCCGGCCTCGACCGGCGGCCATCCGTTCCCGGGCAAGGTCAGCGGCATCAGCAACGCCGTCGCGGTGACTGCAGGCCGCACGCACACTTGCGCGCTGTTGGCCGACGGGACCGGCAAGTGCTGGGGCAACAATGGCTCTGGCCAGTTGGGCGACGGCACCTCTGTGCAGCGAATCGTGCCCACGCCGGTGCAAAACCTGAATGCAGCCGTGGGCATTGGCGCCGGCTACGACTTCAGCTGCGCCCTGTTTGGCAGCGGCTCGGTGCAGTGCTGGGGCGGAAACGCGTGGGGGCAACTGGGTGACGGCACCCAGACGGCGCACAACACACCCAGCCCGGTGTCGAATCTCAACACCGGGATCAGCTTGACCGTCGCGTCGCTGGGCTACTTTGCCTGCGTGACCGAAAAGGCGGGCACGGCCCAGTGCTGGGGCCTGAACAGCAACGGCCAGTTGGGCACCAACACCGTCTCGCCCACCAAGACACCCGCGGCGGTGGTCGGGTTGACAAACATCAAGCAGTTAGGCGCCGGCAACGTCCACACCTGCGCGGCGCTGGCCGACGGCACCGCCAAGTGCTGGGGCTACAACTACTACGGTCAGTTGGGCGACGGCACCGTTACCAACCACCCCACGCCGACCGCGGTGCCCAACTTGACCAGCGTCGTCGACATAGCCGGCGGCCAGTACCACAGTTGCGCCTTGCGCGCCGACGGCAGCGTCGCGTGTTGGGGCGACAACCCGAGCGGCGCTTTGGGCAACGAGACGACCATCGACTCGCTCAGCCCAGTCGCCGCGGTCAACGTGCCCTGCGGCGATGTGGGCACCGCCGTCACTTGTTCGGGCTGTGTGCCCACCACCTGCCAAGCGCAAAACGCCACCAGCGGCACGATTGCGGATGGCTGCGGCGGCACCCTGCTCTGCGGCGTGGAACAGCCCAAGGTGGCAACCGGGAACGCGTTCACCTGCGCCCTGCCCGGCGACGGCACGGTGCGCTGCTGGGGCCAAAACGACAAGGGGCAGTTGGGCGACGGGACCATGCGGGTGCGCTACCAGTCCACGTGGGTAGACGGTCCCCCAGCCACCGTGGGCGGCATTGGCAACGCTATCGGCATTTCGGCCGGCAACACGCACGCTTGCGCAGTACTCGCCACGGGCAAGATCCGCTGCTGGGGCGGCCACAACTCCGGCCAGTTGGGCTTTGGCGGGGCCGCCGACTCGGCGCCCCACTTCGATGCGGTCGAGGTCAGCGGCATCACCACCGCCACCGGCGTCAGCGCCGGCCAGCAACACACCTGCGCCGTCCTGGCCGACGGGACGGTGAAATGCTGGGGCGACAACGGCAGCGGGCAGTTGGGCGACGGCACCACCAGCCCGCACGTAGTACCGCAGCCCGTCAGCGGAATTGCCGGGGCGATCGCGGTCCGCTCGGGCTACAATTTCGCGTGCGCGTTGACCCAAAGCGGCCAGGTCAAGTGCTGGGGCAACGCCTACTATGGCCAGCTCGGCAGCGGCATTGTGTCGTCGCCGGTGCCGCGCAACGTTCCGGCACTGGCCGGTGTGGTGGCCCTGACCACCTCGGCCTTGGGGCAATTTGCCTGTGCGGTGCTGGGCGACGGGTCCGCGCAGTGCTGGGGCCTCAACACCTATGGCCAGTTGGGCGAGGGCACCACCACCTACCGAGCACAGCCGACCGGCGTAGTGAGCCTCAAGGGTGCAACTGGCATCCAAGCAGGCTACTCGCACACTTGCGCCCGCCTGAGCGACGGCACAGCGAAGTGCTGGGGCAACAACGCCTACGGCCAGTTGGGCGATACGACCACCACCAACCACAACCTGCCCACGGCCGTCGCCACCTTGACAAATATCAACCAGGTCAGCACTGGCCAGTACCACTCGTGCGCGGCGCTGAAGGACGGCACCCTGCGCTGCTGGGGCCACAACAACAACGGCCAACTGGGCAACGAGACATCGATCAATGCCCTGTCCGCCGAACTCGTGTCCAACTTCCCGTGCGGCGGCGGCGGCACATCGAACTCGTGCGGCTGCACGCCCACCACCTGCCAGGCCCAAGGGGTCACAAGCGGCACCATCAGCGACGGTTGCGGCGGCACCTTGCTCTGCGGCGTCGCCGCGACCACGCTGGCCGGCGGCAACCACTTTGCCTGCGCCGTGGCCGGCGACGGCACGGTCAAGTGCTGGGGTTACAACAGCAAAGGCCAACTGGGTACGGGCACCACCACCAATGGCCTGACCGCCGCACCGGTCAGTGCCGTGGCCAACGCCGTCCAAGTCAGCGCGGGCGAAGGCCATGCCTGCGCGCTGCTGAAAGATGGCACGGTGTGGTGCTGGGGCTCGCACAGCTACGGGCAGTTGGGCCTGGGCATCGCCACCGACAGCGTCTACCACGCGCCAGCGGCCGTGGCGGGCTTGAGCGGCGTCGCACGGATTTCCGCCGGCCGTTGGCACACTTGCGCCGTATTGACCGACGGCACGGCGCGCTGCTGGGGCTACAACGGCAGTGGCCAGCTGGGCGACGCCAGCAACCAGACGCGCACCGGCCCTGTGGTGGTTCCCGACTTGAGCGGTTTGGTCGACATCGCAGCCAGCTACAGCTCGACCTGCGCCCTGAAGCAGACGGGACTGGTCAAGTGTTGGGGCGACAACGGTTTTGGGCAGGTCGGCAACGGCAACACCACCACCAACCTGCCGATGAACGCCGCCAAGCTCGCCACCGTCACGGCACTTGGCACCGGCAGCATGGCCCAGCACGCTTGCGCGATCCTGGCCGACGGCACAGCGCGCTGCTGGGGATCCAACGGCAATGGCCAGTTGGGCGACAATTCGTACACCTCGCGCAACCTGCCCATTGCGACCAGCGGCATCGCTGCGACCATCTCGCTGTCGCTTGGCAACTACCACACGTGCGCAGTCGCCACCAACGGCACAGGCAAGTGCTGGGGATCGAACTCGTATGGCCAATTGGGCGACGGGACCACCGCCACCAAGACCCTGCCCGTAGTGGTCTCGGGCTTGAGCGGCGCGGGCGCAGCGGCGCTGCAGACTTGGGCCAGTTGCTTTGCCGTGACGGGCGGCGGCGTCAAGTGCGCAGGCTACAACAGCTACGGCGGCCTGGGCGACAACACGACCGGTGCCAAGTCGGCGCTAGTGCCGGTGCAGGGCCTGCCGTAGTGGGGCGGCGGACTCGACGAGCCCTACGTTCCTGGCGCGAGCCGCTCGACCGCAACGCGGTGCTGGCCCAGTTGCAGCCACAGGCGGCCGTCTTCGCCCAGGTCCAGATGCAGCGCGACTGCGTGCCAGGCGCGGCGACTCAGGCGCGCAACGTGGCCATTGGGCTGGCCAATCACCGCTAGCTGGTGGTCGCCGTGCAACTGCAGCCGCAGGCCGGCCAAGGGCACCGTCACATGGGCGCCCGTGTTCAGCCGCAAGGTCGCTTGATCGCCGTGGACGCGCAACCTCTGAATCACAAACGGTGTATCCAGAGTCGCGACGTAGGCCCACTGCTCGCCGATGCGCACGATGGCCTCGCCGCTGGGCAGCACGTCCAGGCCGCTTTGGAAGAGTTGGCGCAGCCCGGGATGTTGGATCGGCTCGCCGTCGTGCAGCAGCATCCCCTCGGCATCCAGCGACAACCCGGAAGATCTGCGAAGAATTTCAATGGGATCGGCGGTGTGAACCATGGCAGTGATGTTCGATCTCTATCAGCATGTATAGGGATCCAGGAAGCCGCGACGGGCCCGAATTTTGGGAATGCAGGCCTCAACTCGGCGCGCCCGAGTCACGCTCTGCTTGGCGCCGCGGACGTGCAGAATGTGGCTGCGCTGCCGACCTGGCGTAAGCGCTTGGAATGCTTGGGCCAGTTGCGGGTCGGCTGCAAGGCGCTGCGCCAGTTCGTCGGGCATCGGCTCGCGCGCGGTCTTGGTCGCCACCTGCACGCCGTCGCGTGCCGCGACGCTGGCCTGCGCCAAAAGCTTGAGCAATTGCACGCGCTTGGGCGCCACCTGCTCATTCGTCACAAACCGGACCAAGCGGCTGTGCTGCGAGTGGGGTCCGGCGGGCTCGAGCAGGCCATCCGGGTCGGCCAGGGCCGTGCCCTTGAAGAACTGCAGCGCGCACGACTCCTTGAAAGCGACGATCATCGCGACGTTTTTCCCGCCCAGCGTGAAGCACGGCGAGCCCCATTTCAGCCCCTCGTCCAGCCCGGCAGAACGCGCCAGCTCGCGCAGCTGCGTCAGCGCAGGCGTCCAACGCAAGACCTTGCAGTCGGCCGTGCGGTACAGGTCGCAGCGTCCGCAGCCGTCTTGCAGATACGAGTCAACCGTGCCGGTGTTCATGCGTCGCCTTGTGCGCGGCCCACCCCGACTGCGGTAGGTTGCCCGTGCCCGGCCGCAGCGCGACGGCCCAACGCAGGCGGTCCAGGGCAGTAGAAATCGCCCCGCCACGACAACTCGGCATGGGCGCAAAGGGCACGCGGCAAGGCTGGCACTGCTTCGCTAGTTCTGGATGACGCAGACGCGCTCGGTCCAGCCCGCCACAGAGCTGGCGTCGTGGGCTTGGCTGTATTGCACGTTGGTGTCCACGCTGTTCCACACGTTCTGGGTGCCGTAGTCTTTGGCGCCCGTGGCGCAGGCCGGCGGTGTGCAACTGGTGACCAGGCTCGATGCGTTGTCGCAGTTGTAGCACGAGTTCACCCACTGGCACTGGGTGGTGTAGACCGTGGTGGGCTTGGTGGGCGGGATCATGCAGACGCGCTCTGAGGTGCCGCACGAGGTGGCGTGCCAGCAGCACCAGGGATCGTAGCCCGTGACAGCAGAGCGGGTCAGTTGCTGAACGCCCAGGTCGGTGTCGCCCGCGGAGCAGGCCGGAGGCGTGCATTGGGATTGGCTAACCGGCCAGTCGCTGTTGCTCTGCCAGCCCCACGAGCAGATGCGGCGATAGGTTGTGCCGGCGACCAAACCACCGACGCCGCCGCCAGCGGAAAGGCTGCCGTCGACGATCAGGTTACCCTTGATCTGGATCTTCTTGCTCGACAAGGTTTGGATATTCATGGACCAGCTAAACGTGCCGTCAAAGCCGCCCGTGCCGCCGCCGGCCTTGAGGTCCTTTACAGTGATCGACCAGGAACCCTTGATGTTCTGGCCAACCCAGTCCTTGTTCATGTCGCCCGAGACGATCGGCATGTCGGTGTTGAAGTTGGTGGTGAGCGCGGTGCCGGTCTTGCCGCCGTTGTATAGGACGTAGGGGGTCGCGATGCCCGGGCCGTACAGTTCGACGCGGATGCCGCTCAGGTCGGAGTTTGCGATGTTCGCGTTAACCCAGATCTTTTGGGCGATGCCGATGTCGGGGAAGGTGAGGGTGTCGGTGGTGCCGGCGCCCAGGCCGTCGGGGATCTTGACATTGGGAGTGCCGGCCTGCGAGTCGACGAACTGGTCCCAAATCAAGCCGTTGCTGATCTCGTCGATCATGTCGGCGGAGATCGCCGAAGCGATGCAAGAGTACGAGCCGTCGGCGTTGATGCCGTTCATGACCAGGCCGGTGCCGCAGGTCTTGCCCATGGAAACCGGGGTGGGCGTGCCGCTCAGATCGGCGTAGGCGCCCGAGCCGGCGACCTTGGCGAGCGAGGCCGCCTTGACGTAGGCGCTGAGGTCCGTGGCCTTGGCGAAGACGCTCAGGTCGGGGCTGTTGGCCAGATCGGCATACGAGCCGGTTCCGGCCACTTTGGCCAGAGAAGCGCTCTTGGCGTAGGCGGCCAGGTCGGTGGTCTTGGCGTAGCCGCTCAGGTCGGGACCGCCGGTCAAGTCGGCAAAGGCGCCCGAGGTGGCGACCTTGGCCAGCGAGGCGGTCTTGGCGTAGGCGCTCAGGTCAGCCGTTTTGGCATAGGCGGCCAGGGCTTGCGGGTCCAGAGCGCTGGCGCCCACGCAGCCCGAGCACTCGATGCCTTCGGCCACAGCGGCGCGCAGAGCGTACACCACCGACGTCATGGGCACGCGCGGCAGCTCGGGATCCGACTCGACCTTCATGGTCACGTACGCAGTCGCCAGGCCGCTGAGGGCGGCGGCGGTAAGCGGCGTCTTGGTTCCCAAATTGTATTGGAAGGATCCAGACTTCACCGTGATACCAACCGGCCCCTCGCTCCACACGGGATTGCCGCCAACGGCGTCTTTGTAGATGGCAAACATGATGTTGTAGATGCCATCGGCGGCCGGACTGCCCGAACCGGACAGGAGCGCGCCCTCGATCGCGGTGGTAGACGGGACGCTCGCCTGAGCTGCCGCGGGGCAAATGGCCATGGCGGCCAGCGAGGCGCCGAGCAAGATACGAAGGGCCTTGTTCATCATCATCTTCTCCCTGGATCGTGTGGGCGCCCAGCGCCGGGTAGCGGGCAGCGCCAGACAGTCTGCGCCTAAGGGTAGCTACCGAATAGGGCCCAGTCAAATCGACGGCCACGCCGATTCTCCAGTCAGCGGCGGCCCCGACCCGCTGCAGCCAGGGAGCGCGCTCCCGCCACCTCCTTGCTGCCGCCACTCCGGGACGATTCCGTGACACCGTTGGGGGCCTAGACCTTGACGTTCAGACCGCAGTTTGGCAATCGGGGGCATTATTACCTCGACATGGCTGGTCGCGATGGCAGAACCCACAGCGCTTCAGAATCCGCAGGCGGCACTGGCCGCTGCCCAGGTTTCGCTTGCCGGAGACGACCGCCTGGACAGCGACGACGATCGCAGCGAGGTGCTGGCCGAGCGGGCGGCGCTGGTGGTCAAGGCGCGCTGGTTGCTCTTGGTGATCATGGCCTTGTATGGCGGCGTGGCCGCGGCGATCTACACGTGGAGTGGCTTGCGCGAGGTGCTGCTGGGGCACCTGTGGGAGCCGCTGGCGGCGCTGGGCGCGGCCGTGCTGTACAACGCTGCGCTGCAGTTTGGAATCTCGTGGCGCATGCCGCTGCACAGCTTGGTCCAAGCCCAGCTGATCACCGATTTGGCGCTGATCAGCGCGGTGGTGCACTACAGCGGCGGCTCGGTCAGTTGGTTCTGGGTCGCCTATCTGCTGGTGACGCTGGAGGCCGCCGTCGTGCTCGAAAACCGCCGCGACGCATGGTTGGTGGTGGTGTTGGCGGCGCTGATGCACGGCGGCGTCCTGTCGGCCAACTTCAACGCGGTGCTGCCTCCCGTGGCCATGCCGCTGATGGCGGTGAGCAAAGACGGGCCGCTGACCCAGACGCTGCTGCTGTGGTCGTGGACGTTGGCGAGCAACGTGGCCGTCGCGGTCATTGGCGGCCTGCTGATGGACCGGCTGCGGCAGCGCGAGCGCGATCTCGCCGTTGCCGCCGTTACGGATCCCCAGACCGGCCTGCACAATCGCATGTACTTTGACCGGCGCATGGCCAGCGAGTTCCAGCGCTGCCAGGCGAGTGGCCGGCAATTGGCCTTGTTGCGGCTCGACTTGGATCCCTTCAAGGCCTACTGCGAACATGCTGGGTACACGGCGGGCGAGCAGCTGCTTGGTCAGTTTGCTGGGATTCTGCGGACTTCGGCGCGCAAGGTGGGCAAGCCAGACGACGACCAGCCCTTTGACGCCATCTGCCATTTGGGCGGCGCCGAATTTGCGGTGATTTTGCCCGAGCTTACGGCGGTTCAAGGCGATCCAGCCGGCAGCCGCAGCCAGCACGAGAACGTGGCCATGCAGCTGGCCGAGCGCATCCAAGCGCGCGCCGAACGGTTCCTGAAAGACCACGGAGGCCTGGTGATCCGCTTTGGGGTCGCAAGCTTGGGCGAGCGCGCCGACAGCCCGCAGGCCATCGTCCGCCGTGCGCACAAGGCCATCACGCTGTCCAAAGAGGAGGCCAGCGTGGTTGTGCCCACCTTTGCGTAGAGGGTCTGCTGGCACCTTGACTACGACTGCCGACTCGATCCGCGCGTTCTGCTACCGGTGCTTCAAGCCCGCGCGGGTGTGCGTTTGCGCCCTGTTGCCGCGGGTGGCCAACTGCACGCCCGTCTACATCCTGCAGCATCCGCGCGAAAGGAATCGGCCGATCGGCACCGTGCGCTTTGCGGCGTTGGGGCTACAGCACTGCGAAGTCGAGGTGCACGCGCCGTGGTCGAACGAGCCGTCGCAGCTCCGCGACCGGTTGCCCGCGGGGACCGCCGTGCTGTTCCCCAGCGCCAAGGCGCGCGCGGTCGAGAGCCTACAACCCGCCGAACGGCCTGGGGCTTTGTTGGTGCTCGACGGCACCTGGCACCAAGTCAAGGCCGTGGTGCGCGCCAACCCGTGGCTGAACGACTTGCCGCACGTGTACTTGGCGGCGCCCACGCCCACCCGCTACCGCATCCGCGCCGAGCCGCAGATACACTACGTGTCGACGCTGGAGGCCATCGTCGCGACCTTGCACGCGCTGGAGCCGGACACGCCGGGTTTTGACGAGCTGCTGCGCGCCTTTGACGCGATGATCGACACGCAAGTGGCGCATGTGGGGCAAGGACAGCGGCGCTTCAAGGTGCCCCGCGTGCGGCCGCCGGTGCACGTCCCCGCGACGCTGGCCCAGAGCCCCGAGCGGCACGTGCTAGTACACGTGGACACGGTGGGCGCGCGCGGGGCGTTCCGGCCGATTCATGTGTGCGCGTGGCGCCTTGCGACCGACGAGCGCTTCGAGTGCCTGGTGAGCGACGACCCGGCCAGCGAGGCGGCCAAGCTGCCGTACTTGGACCTGCCGGAGGGCGCGTGGGCGGCGGCGGTGCCGTCGGGCGAATTGCAGAGGCGCTGGCAGGCCTTTTTGCAGCCCGACGACGTGGCGGTGGTGTGGACCCAGCGCGCCATCCACCTGTTGGCGATGCCGGCCGAGACCCAGCAACTCAAGGCCATCTGGTGCAATTTGGCGCACCGCCAGGCCGGCCACCTGGGCGACGTGCTGCGGGAGCGCGGTCTGCAGCCGCTGGCGGCGCCGTTCTTGGGCGAATTGGGCCGGCAGATGGGCCAGATGGCGGCGCTGCGGCAGTGGCTGGTGACGGCGGCCTTACCGGATAGCTACTAGCACCCTAGTTCTATTGGAAACCTGTGCGAACCGCGGCACTTAGCCCTCACCCCGCCGCCTGCGGCGGCCGCCCCGCTCTCCCGACGCCGCTGGCGCCACTCGTTCGCTTCGCTCACCGCGGGGACCCCTCCTCTCCCAACGCTTTGGGCGAGGGGCAATGCAATTTCCCTTTACTCCTCGCCAACTTCAGTGGGAGAGGGGTCGGCCGTAGGCCGGGGGTGAGGGCCATTCGACATGGCGGCAGAGTAGGCAATCGGTAGGGCAGGTGGTGACGGCGGCGGGCGTTCCTTGACAAGCCGTCAAGAAATGATAAACTGACACTCTGTCAGGCAACCATTTCGCCCTGGTGGCCCCATGCCGCGCACTGTCGACCAAGAACGCCGCACTGACCTGGCCTTGCGCTCGCTCGCCTTTGTGCGCAGCCAAGGAATGCGCCGCGTCACCATGAGCGAGCTGGCGGTCGCGCTGGGCATGGGCAGACCGGCATTGTACTGGTATTTCAAGAACATGGGCGAGGTGTTCGAGGCGGTGCTAGCGGTGATCCTGGAGCGCCAGCGCACGTTCCTGCTCGCGCGCATGACCGGGACCGACGATCCGCTGGCCCTGGCCGAAGTGTGGCTGCGCGGCGTTTGCGCGTTCTATGCCGAGGACCCGCAGTTGCTGGCCGTGCTCATCCAGTTCTGGGCGATGGGCGACCCGGAGCACCCGGCCAAAGTGCTAGAGGCGACGCGGGATTACGCGGTGCAACTGCAGGACGCGGCGACTCTGCTGCTGGGCGAGGCGATGGCGCGCGGACAACTCGCGGACTGCAACGTGCAGACCCTGGTCGAGCTGTGTGCGGCGACCTTGGATGGTCTTCTGATTCAACAGGTTCGGCAGGGTACGGATCCGCTGCCGGCCCTGGATTTGTTCTGCCGGCGGGTGCTGGACCCGCTGCGCCTGCCTGCGGCGGCCCAGGCCGCGACTCGGAGTTGAGATGAGTACGCAACCGCTGACCATCTTTCACCTTTCTGGCACAGAGGCGCAGATGGGTCGCCAGCACGGCGAACTGCAGCGGCAGCTGGGCGGGCACCAGCCGGCGCTGGACTACTACCCGCAGATGCCGCTCCACATGCTGCGCGGCAGCCAGCCCAGCGGGGCGATGCGCACCCTGCCCGGCCTGATCGCGCCGGCCATCGACGCGCTGACGCGGCGCCTGTACGGCCAGCGGCCAGCGGATCTGCGCGAGCGCGGCGAGGCATACGCCCAAGCCCTGGGGTTGCCGGCCGAAATGGCCCGCCACAGCTTGGCGATGGATGTGTTTCAGAACCTGGTGGGCGTGGCCGGGCGGGTGCGGGTGGTCCCGGCGGCCCAGCAGGTGGCGGCGCAGGCGCTGGCGGCCTGCTCGTCGCTGGCGGTGTGGGGCCCAGATGCGCGGGACTCGGGGCTGCTGCACGCCCGGAACTTCGACTTCCCCGGCAACGGCATCTGGGACGCGGCGCCCACGGTGGTGCTGTGCACGCCAAGTCAGGGACTTCGCTATGGTTATGCCAGCACGCGCGGCAACGACGCGCCCGTGGTCAGCCTGTGGAACGAGGCCGGTCTGTGCCTGACGACGCATACCCGCCTGCACACCCAGGTGCGCTTTGGCGGCGCGGCCATCGTGGACCTGTGCCACGAAATCATTCGCAATGCCAGCACCTTGGCCCAGGCCGAGCAGATCGTGCGCCAGCGGCCCATCGCGTCGACGTGGGGGCTGCTAGTCTCGTCGGCCAGTGAAGGCACGGCGGTGCTGATCGAGACGCACGCGCGCGGCGTGGCCGTGACTCGGCCGACGACGACGCATTTGGCCAGCACAAATCACTACTTGGCCGCCGAGTTGCGACCGGGGGAGCTGGCGCCGAATTCGGGCTACTCGGCGCACTCGCATGGGCGGCTGCACCGGCTGGAGCGGGCGGTGCGCGAGGCCAAAGCGCAACACGGCTTGAGCGCGGCGGACTTGCAGGCCCTGCTGGGCGACCACCAAGACGGCGAGCGCGCCGGTGTGGAGCGGGGCGCGGGCGGTGTGCTGGCCCAGCCCACGGGCGTGCACAGCATCGTGATGGATCCGCTGGCGCGGCGCTGCTTTGTCTCGACCGGGCCGGCGCCGGCGGGGCGCGGGAGCTACACCGAAGTTCCGTGGACCTGGCAGCGCACGCCCGGCGTGGAAGAGGTGGCCCCGGAGCGGTCGACCCAGCCGGACCGGCGCGGCGTGGGCCTAGCGACGAGCCGTTTTGACGACGGGCCGGGGGCGGCGGGCTACCAGCACTTCTTCCGAGCGGTGCAGCTGGAGTGTCACGGCGCCGAGCCGGCCGCCACCGCCGTCCACATCGCGCGCGCCGCGGCGGCGGACCCGAACGAGCCGACCTGGCAGCTGCTGCACGCTGGCTTTGCCATGCGCTCGGGGGACTTCGACGAGGCCGCCACCGCCCTGGACCGCGGCCTGGAGCTGGAGCAAACGCCATTCTACCGGGCGCGCTTTCTGCTGTGGGCGTCGCGGGTTGCGGCCCAGCGCGGCCGCCTTGGCCTGGCGGCGGACCTGCGCAGCGAACAGCTAGGCCTGCGCCACCCGTTGTGCGAGCCGTTGCACGCGGCGGCCCGCCAAGACGCCGAACGCCCCTTTGCGGCGGCGCAGTTCCGCCAGGTGCCGATCCAGTGCTTCATGGCGGCGGTGGGCTAGGCCAGGCAGGTTGGGGGGCATTTTCTACCCCGCAATTTCACAGGCAATTGGGCGTCCCGGCCCGGCGAGCGGTCAGGTTGGGGGGCAATTTCTGAAAGGCGGGGGGCATTTTCTGCAGCCAGCCGCCGGGCCGTCGCGCTGCGGCCGCCGGTCGAAGCAGGGGCCTGCGAAACCCAGACTTCCGGCTCCCGGCGGTGGCGTCGCCTCGCCCGGCGCCGCCCCCCATGCGGGCCAGCATCGCTGACGCGGCTCCGGTTCTTCAGTGATTCTAGGGAGTAGAAAATGCCCCCCAAGCTGCGGATGGACGAGACCCCGCCGCGGCCTGGGTGCGCTACCGGTTCCAGGAGTTGCTTGATGCCAATCGTATTGCGCGCCCCTAGCGTAGTCTTCTACTCGCAGGCAGACGAGGCCGCGCTTTTCCACGCCCTCGAATCGATCCCGTCCGTCGCGCGATGGTGGTACGAGTCCGATACCTTGTGCCTACGAATCCGGTCCGATGGTGCATCGTGTCCGGGCGTCCACGACCTGGTTGGCGTTTTCTTCCGCTACCGGATCGACATGACCCAACTCGCGCAGCTCCGCTGCCCGCGCAATGAACGGTCGTTCCAGAAACTGCGGAAAACGTTCTTCTGGCGGTACATCGATGGCAGCGCTGCGCTCTTCAGGCTCCACGATTTGGGCGCGACAGGCGATGGCACAGACCCTCACCGCCCCACGTGACGGCGGGCCGTGTGGCCTTGGGCGCCGATCCGACCCCGCCGCCGCCAGCCAACAACCACCAACCCGCCAAGCAGCATCAACACCGCACTAGAGCTGGGGTTTCCGCCGCTGCTGCACCCCGAAGCCGCCGGGCTGCCGCCACTACTGCCGCAAACGCCGACCCGCAGACCCTGCTCGCCAATCAGGATCGCCTTTTGGCCGGCCGTGGCCACGCGCACCGTCCAAGCGCCGGCGGGCAGACTGTCTTTGGCAATCAAGATATCGGCTTGGGTGGTGCCCTTGAGCCCCACGACCTCGACCGGCACATTGTTGACCGACACCGCCATACCGGCGACGAAGCCGGTGCCCGTCAGCGTGACCACCGTGTCGGCGGTGGGGACCGCAATGCAACTAGGCGAAACGCTGGTCAAAGTCAGCGGGCCGCCCACCGGCAACGGGGCGTCGCCACCGGCGGAGTCCTGAACCGATGTGATATCGCCGCCTTTGGCGTCGCTGCCGCCGCCGGTCGCCGTGTCCGCCACGGTGGCGTCCAGGGTGTCGGTTGGGGTGTACTCGATGTCTTCTTCCACACTTGCGTCGCCGCCGCTGGCGTCGGGCGGGTCGATGGGCGTGTCGTTGGCCTCGATGAACAGGCGCAACACAAAGTTGCCCTTGATGCCGAACTGCTCGGCCGTGACCCAAAAGGCGTTGCCTTGCTTGCCGCCCGCGCAGCCGGCCAGGCCCACTGCCCAGCCATAACCCCAGTTGCTCACCGGCTTGGGGGTGGCGCCGTCGACGGCCATGCCCGGGAAGCTGCCGTTGCCGGTGCCGTTGCTGCAGGTGGGCGAGTCGGCGCGCAGGCCGATGCGCAGGCGCTTGCCGCTGCCCGGAGCCCACTGGATCGGCGGGGGCAGCGCGTTGTCTTTCTCTAGGTCCAAGGTGACCAGCTGGCCATTGCCAGGGATATCCCAGACTTTGCCGGCGTCGGCCTTGGAGTCCCACACCGGTTCGCCCGGAGTGGCCGAGCCGCTGCCGCGCCAGATGGCCACCCGGAAGCGCCCACATGGCGTGCCCGTGTTGCCCAGCAGAGCGTCCAGCGGGTTCGCAACAAAAGCCGTCTGGATACGCTTGACGGTGTAGGGGTACCAAGCCTGGTCGGGCACTTCGAATTCGGCGGCGTAGGTCTCGTCTTGGAAGCAGATGTAGGCCGAGCTCATCGCGTTGAAGCCGCCGCTGATGCCGTTGTCGTTCTGCAGCTTCTGCTCGGTGGCCTGACCGACCGCGGGCACCAGGGCGGCGCAGCCAAGGGCCAGCAACGCGGCCAGGGTCTTGGAGATTTGGAGCATGTTCGGCTTCCTGCTGGCCAGTCGGCTTGGTCAGCTACGGACCACAGGCTAAGGCAAGCAGGTGACCTTGGGCAAGTTCGCCGTTTCGCAGATGTGCGCCAAGGCTTGCGTGTGGCATTCCTACGGTCCAGGCGCCACCGGCTCCAACCCGGGCAGCCCCGCCCAGGCGACGCGATAGACCATCAGCGGAAAGCCGTCGACACTGCGGAGCTTCAGCCGCCACTTCAGCTTGGCGTCGGCCCCCACGAGCATGATCCGCGTGGGCCGCAGCCCTTGGCCGGTGACGAAGTCCGGGCCCCCGATTAGCGTGTCGCCGTTCGCCAGGCGCTCGACGCTCCCCTCGCCGACCGAAAACCACCGATCCTGCTCGGGCCCGGCGAATTCCCACACTTGCTTGGCGGTTCCGGCCTCGACATTCAGCTGGTACTCCACCGCGCGCGAGTAGCGGCGCGACGGCTCGCCATTGTCCAGCACGAGCAGGCGGTTGCCGGGCAGCAGGGTGGGCGAGTGCTGCAGGGCAAACCACGTGCCGCCGCCGCTGGTGTCCAAAGCCAACGAGCCCGACGTGCCCGCGGTCCACAGAATCTTCCCGGTCGCCAGCTCGATCTGATGAATGTGACTGGTGTTGCGCGCCGAGTAGAGCGCGGTGCCTGCCGCGTGGTCGACGTGCAGGCTGTTGCCATGCACCCAGTCCCCCAGGCCCGGCGTAAGGTGGTCAAACGTATTCCAACTCCACTGCTTTTGACCATCTGGCGTCATCTCGACCAGCTCGTCGCCCGTCACCTGACTGGCGCCGCTGCCGCGGACATCCAAGCGCAGCTCGGCCAGGTTGCCGTTTTCGAGTTGCCGCAATTCGTGATGGGCCATGCCGGTCACACCCACCAACACGCCGCCTGGCTGCAGGTCGGGCAGCACCATCGCCGCTGCAGGCTTTTGCCAAAGCAAGTCGCCGGCCAAGTCCACGCGCGCGCCAAAACTGGACGAGCCCATGAGCACTTCGGTCCCGTTGCCCACCGGCGACGCATACACGCTTTTGCCCCCGGGGAGCCGGTAGTACCACACCGGCTCGCCGGCACCATCGTACATCACCGCTGCCGGCGGTTGGCTGGGCAGGCCGCCCAGTTCGGCCCATCCCAGATGCGTGCTGGCCAGGACCCAGCCCTGGGGCGGCGCCTCGGCCACATCCACATCGGCGGGCAGCACCCCGGGCGGCAGCGCCCCGGTGGTAAATTCAGTCGTTGCCGTAGCCTCTTGCGCCCCCCTGGCCGACTTGACGATCAGCCGATAGGTCTGCTGGGCGCGCATGCCGTACAAGTCGATTTGGTGCTCGGTGAGCAAGCGCGGGTCGCGCCGCTGCCAGGTGGGAGCGGCCAGGCTGCCCAGACCAAATTGCACTGTTGACGTGCCAGGTTGTGTGGTGCGCCAGCGGACGCGACAGCCCAGGCTGGACTGCGGGTTGGGCAACACCTCAAGGTCGGTGATCATCCACTCCGGCGGCTCGGGAAGTGCACTGGTGCAGGCCGCAAGCACCGCCAGAGCAGCCAGGCCCAGGCGCGCTCGGTGCGGCCGCGACCTAGCGCACACAGCGCACCCAAGCGTAGGTGTAGGTGCGGTCGCCGTCAAAGCGCACGGATCCGCCCAAGAACTCGACATACCAAGCATAGAGGGCGACTCCCGCAAACGGCGTACTGGTCCAATAGGGTGCCGGGCGCGTCGCCGCGAACACGTCGGCGTCGATGGCCTGCGGCTGCACGCGTCGGTCGACCAGACTGGCCAGCTCCACCACCGTGGGCGTCCGCCAGCCGCCGCCGAGCAGATCCAGCTTGTGGCAATAGGTCTGTGCGTAGTCATAGGGTTGCAGGCCCGAGGCGTCGCCCTGTCGCTGCCACGTCAGCCCCGTCAGCCTGTCGAACACCGCGTGCTGGTCCACAGAGACCTGGAAGCGACCGCGGATCTGCGGCGAGACAACGTGGAGCGACCGCACACACAGGGCAATTCCTTTGGTCTCCGCCGCAACGGAACCTGCAAGGCCACTCGCCATGGCCACCCCCCAGGCCTGACCGGTACCCGTGGCGGGCGAGGCCGACCAGTACCAGGCGGAGGGCTGCAAAGGCAACTGCGAAGCGGGCTGGCTGCGCTGGTAGTCGACCACGGACTGCAGCTCGGCCAAAGTGGGCAAGTGCCAATCACCGTGCCCGTCCACACTTACCTGTGCACAAGCCGCGCGCGCCGCTTGCCAGTCCACCTGCTCGGGGTTGGGCCGAATCAGCCACTGCCGGCCATTGTCGCGGGTTACCAGGGTTGCATCGCTGTCGGCAACGGGGACGGGCGCCGCCGGGCTCAGGGCAAGCGCGCCCCAGACCGGCACATCGGGGGCGCACTGGGGTCCCAGGGCCGAGGCGGTGACCAGCCAGCCCGCGGCGCAAGTCTTGGGGTCGCGCCCCTCGCGCGCGGTCGTGTCGCCTTGGGCATCCCCAACGACAGCCACGCCGGGTACACGGGCC
The DNA here is from genome assembly GCA_037441385.1 of Myxococcales bacterium. Classification (GTDB taxonomy): domain Bacteria; phylum Myxococcota_A; class UBA9042; order UBA9042; family UBA9042; genus SXRM01. The sequence goes on along the minus strand of JBBISH010000063.1, from coordinate 18,670 downwards.
ACCTCGCTTTGGCACGCACTGCACCCAAGCAGCGCGGCACTGACAGCAAGCCAGCCCGCCCAGGCCGTCGCCCCAGGCGTGCGCGACGCGTTCACGGGACTTGCCCCGGCGCGATGAACTCCAGGCCGGGCAGGTCCACGCGCTGCGCCCGGTAGGCGACCGTGGGGTAGTCGTAGACGACCGGCAAGTTCAGACGCCAACGCAGCTGACCTTGCTGGCTGACCCGCCGCAGCGACGACGGCATGGCAAAGCCGGCCTTCCAGTCGGGCGCACTGACCAGCGTGTCGCCATTGGGCAGCCGCTGCACGCTACCCTGCCCTGGCGAGAAGAACGTCTCGCCCGGCTCGCCCTTGTACTGCCAAATGATCTTGGCTTGCTTGGTGTTCAGGTTGTACTGGTACTCTACCGCGCGCGAATAGCCGCGCTCCATTGTGCCGTTGTCGTACATCAGAATGCGGTTGCCGGGCAGTTCTTCGGCCGAGTGCTGCAAGGCGAACCAATCGTCGCCGCTGCCCGGCTGCAGAGAATAGTCGCCGCCGGCACCCAAGCGCATCACGAACTGGCCGGTCTTGCGGTCGATTTTGAAAATCATGTTCAGGTTGCGCGGCGAGTACAGGACAGTATCACCATTATCCAATGGCTGCAAAGAGTTACCGTGCGCCCAGTCGCCCTCGCCGGGAACGAGGTGGTCAAAGGTGCTCCAGGTCCAGACCAAGCTGCCGTCTGGCTTGCGCTCTGCCAGTTGATCACCCCAAATGCCGTTTTGCACATCGAATTCGATACCAAGCAGGTTGCCGTTGGGCAGCAGCCGCAAGTCACCGTGCATCATGCCGGTCACGGGCTGGGGCGGCCCCGCACCCTCTACGTTGCCCATGGCAATCGAGTCATTCTGCCAAAGCGTGTCGCCAGCCAGGTTCAACTGCAGGGCCGGGCCACCGCCCGCGACCAATATCTTGCCGTACTCCCACCAGGCGACGATGTTCGACCCCTTTGACTGGCTGTGGAACCACACCACCTGGCCCTGATCGTCGTAGATGACGGCAGTCGGCGGAAAATCGTAGGGATTGAAGCCAAACGGCAGATTCAAGTGGATGCCGGCCAGAACCAAGAAGTGCGGCTCCTGCGTGTCGGACCAAGGCACCGATGGCGGGGCCGCCTTGAGGTACTCGGGCAACGCGCCAGTGGCAAAGGTGGGCGCCTGCTGGGTGGTCTCTTTGCCGTTGGCCGTCTTGGAGCGCACCTGCAACTGGTACGTTTGACTGGAGCGCATGCCCACCACCAGCACTTGGTGGTCCGTGACCAAGTCCGGCACGGTCATCCGCATCGTGGGCGCGCCCAAGCCGAACAAGACAACGGACGAAGCAGGCAGGTTGGATTTCCAGGTCACCAGGCATGCCAGCGGGTTGTTGGCCACGGGCTGCACCTGCACGTTGCCAAGCTTGAGGGGCGCGGCCGGCTCGGCGTCCGCCGCGGCATCGGCCGCCGAGTCCAGCCCAGGTCCACCGTCTGGAGCAGCATCAGCATCTTGGGTCGGAGCAACGTCGCTCACTGCGGTGTCTAGGGCAACCGCGTCCGTGGCGGCGACGTCGTCCTGGGCCGCGTCGGAGTCCAGTTTGGTCATGTCGGCGAAAGCGACGTCGGCAGACACCAAATCGGCAGAGGCAAGATCGGCAGAGGCAAGATCGGCAGAGGCGGAATCGGCAGAGGCGGAATCGGTAGAGGCGGAATCCGCCACTGCGTCTCCGGCTGCGACTGCACCGTCGGCGGACTCGTGAACGTCGTCTTCGACCAAGTCTTCAGTGACCAAAGGGGCTTCGGCGTCGCACGCGCCGATCATGGCTACCACACAAGGCACCAACCGCCACAGGTGTCGCAAGAGTCTTGGTTGGGTGTTCATCGCGGCCGCCGAGCCCGTCTCTGCGGGCCCTTTCACTCTACGGCAGGCCGCTGACCTTGCTGTGAAGAATCTGTGTGATTTTGCCTGGTGGCTCTCACACACACAATTGTTGTTTGTGTGTTTTCTAATGCGAAGCGGCCGCGAATCACTTTACATAAATGATTTCGAGGATGTACGTGATTTCAGTCTACACTGAAGTCGAACTGGCGGCACCATGAGCCGGTAGCAGCGCTGCCTCTCTTTGGATCACCGGCCGATTCATCCCAGTTCCGTCCGAATCGGATCGAAAACTCGGGCAATTCTTCGGGCCCGAACCGGGGTCCCCGCCTGATTCTCGCAGGTTGCAGACCGGGTCAGGGAAACCGTACAGGCGTGAATCAGACGGGGTTCGCATCAGACGGATTCCGAATTACCTAGCGCTCACCGGCCGCTCGCGCCAGAGTACCGCAAGCCCAACCATGGCCACTAGGTTGGCAATTCCGGTGATGTAGAAGCCGTGCGCCGGCAGCAGGGCGATGGCGAGGCCGCCCGCCAAAAAGCTGCCTGCGGCCCAGAACAGCCGCAGATCCACGGCCAGCGCCAGCGCGGAAGTGCAGGCAAATAGGAGCAAATGGTCGCGTGCCAGCATCTGCGCCATGCTGGCGCCGTCCAGAAAGGTCATCACTCGCCCGGCGGCCAGCCCCAAGGCGACCGTCCCGAGCACCAACGCCACGGTGCGATTCACCGCCGTGGCCAGCAGTTTCTTGCGCCCCAGCAGAATGGTCAGGGCCACGAACAGCACGAAGGCAACCGCACTCGCCGACAGCGAGGCGAGCCCCACGTCGTGGCCGCGATCGACGGCGAGCCCAATACCTACCGGTGCCGCCGCCCACACCACGCCGATCAGCAAGGCCAACCGCCGGCGCAGGGCAAAGCCCACCCCCAGATCGTACTGGCGCTCGAGCTGGCGCAGGCGCTCGATCTCGACCTCTTTGGCCGCCGCCGCCGCCTTGACTTGTTCCAGCCGGGCCGCCAGTTCGGGTACTGGCCGCGGCAACTCGCCCAGCAGCACGCTTGCCCGGCGGACGTCGCCGCGGTCGAGCTCATACGTCAGCACCAGCTCGATGCAATTCTGCAGTCCCGCCGTCGCAGTCTGGTTGTCCGGCCAAATCGCCAAGGCTTGGCGGAAGCCAAAGCGCGCCTCGTCGAACAGGCGGCTGAGCAACTGGCGGTCGACCAGGCTGCCGCCGTCGGGAGTGGGCGCGCGCTCACGCAGTTGGTGACGCAGGGCTCGGAGGCGGTCGCTGGCCTGCTGCTCCAGGTGCACAGAGCTGCGATGACCAAGGAAGGCCGCGATCGCCAAGCGCAAATCCTCTGCCGTGGCGAACCGCAGGGCCGGGTCGCGGGCCAAGGCCCGTTTGCACACCGCCGCCAGCTCGCCGGGCAAATGCGGAGGAAAATCCGGCATTTCGGACTTCCAGGCGCTGTACAAGGCCGCCATCACCGGCTGGCACTCGTGCGGCGCGTGGCCGGTCAAGATTTGGCACAGGATCGCCCCCAGCAAATACACGTCGGTGCGCGGCGTTAGGCGCTGGCCGCCCCCTTCGACCTGCTCGGGCGCCATGTAGGCCGGCGTGCCCGCCATTTGCACGGCTTCGGCGACCAGCGGGAAGCGGTCGCGCGAATCGGGCCGCAGCGCCACCGCCACCCCCCAATCGAGCACGTACGTCTCGCCAAAATCGCCGATCATCACGTTGCTGGGCTTCAGGTCGCGGTGCAAGACGCCGCGGCTGTGCGCGTAGTGCACCGCCTGGCAAACCTGCATGAGCACGCCCAGTTGCTGCTCTAGCCAGTGGTACCACTCGGGCGTCGCATCGGGGGGCCGCAGGGCGATCGCCTGGTCCCAGGTGCGCCCCTCCAGGCGCTTCATCACCAAGAGCGGCTGATCGGCTTCGTCGCGGGCCAGGTCGTAGACCGGAACGATGTTGGGATGTTCCAGGGCGCCCGTGATCAAGGCCTCGTGCAAAAGGCGCCCGGCGGCGTTCACGTCGGTCACGCCTTCGCGCAGGGTTTTGACCGCCACGTCGCGGCGCAACGACACTTGTTGCCCAAGCCGCACCAGCCCCATGCCGCCTTCGCCGATGCGCGTGCCCAGCATCAGCACGGCTCGGCCATCGGGAAGCGGTGGCAACGGCGCGTCGCGCAACGAATAGAGCGGCAGGTGCGCCGGGTTGTACTCGCGCAACGTCGAGCGATCACTGGGGCGCACGGTCAGCGTCGCCGCCAGCTCGATGCCCGTTGTCTCGGCCTCGGTTTGCGCTGCGGTCTGCGCCGCGCGCCAAAGCACCAGAGTCGGCTCGTTCACGCTGGGCAGCGGTTCTTGGGCTGGCGACGTAGGCGGATTCGCGGGCTGAGACATGCGGCACACAGGGCGCCGGCCGAGCAGCGCGGCAATTAGCGTATCGCGTTCTTGGTGTTTTGGGCACCACGCCACCGGCACGGCATCGGACCGGTCGGCGCGGCTTGCGCACGTCGCGGTTGCCCAGCCAGGTCGGTTCGGCGACACTGGGGCCTTGGCCGCAGCTGGCGCGGCACAGCGAAACCCGATGCGCATCCTGCCTATTTTGTCGATCGGCCTGGCCACTTGCGCCGCCGGCTGTGCGACGACGCCGCGGCCGATCCCAGACGAGGGCGCCCAGTGGCTGGCCGAGCACGGTCAGTTGGCCGCCGACCGCCGCTCGGCGTTGATCGTGGTCGCCGGGGCCGAGTGGTGCGAGCCATGCAACGAGCTGGAGGCGCAATTTTGGCAGCAACCCGCCGGGTTGGCTGTGCAGGCCAGCCAGGTGGTGCGCGACGTGGATGCGGAATCGCCGGTCGGCCACGCAGTCGCCGCGCGCCTGGGCGTGTTGGGCTACCCCACGACCGTGATCCTGCGACCCGGCCCAGAGCTCCGCGAAGTTGGCCGGATTCAAGGGTTCGATCACGTCGCGGACTATGCAGCCCGCCTGCAACAAGCCCTGCAGCGGACCGAGCCTGCGGCGGACCCGTGCCCTGCCCAACTGGCCGCCATCCCGGCCGCCGACCCCAAAGGGGCGGTCCCGGCGTTGCGCTGTGCAGCTGCCGCCCTGCAAGGCCCACAAGCCCCGGCGGCCGCTGATGTTCTGGCTGGCCAACTTGCCCCCGCTGCAGCCGCTGGCGCGGCGGCGTGGCCCGAAGACGCCCGCAGCGAGTGGCTGGCGGCGCTGCGTCTGCTGGGCCGCTGGCAGGCCCGAGTCCGCGACGATCACGTTGGATGTGCGCGGACTTTTGCGGCCCTGGGCGAGTGGCCGGGGACGGACGCAGGCCAGAAACCAGGCCTGTGGTATTGGCAGACCAAGTGCACGCTGGCGACAGGCAACGGCGCGGCGGCCGAGCAGCTCACCACGGCCTTTCTGGGTGCCCACCCGGACACCGCAACGCGGGCCCTGGTCGCCGACATGGTGGTCCACAGCGCGCTGGACACGGCCTGGGGCCCGCGACTTGCCGAGCGCCTGTTGCGCGAATTGGCGGCGGAACAGCCGCAGGACCCCAGTCACCCCTACCTGCTGGGGCGCATGTACGCCCATCAGGGCCAAGTAGCTGCAGCGCGGGCGGCTTTTCAGCGCGCCATCGAGTTGCGGCCCGGCGCGGCGCTGTACCGTCAGCAGCTCCAGCGCATGGAAGCGACAATCGACTAGTACTACAAACCCGAAGTTCGTTCACGGTCAGGCCTCTCGAATGGCCTGTAGTACTGGCCTTTTCAGTAGGCAACGGGGGCGTGCCGGCAACAAGGCACGCACGGCTGGGGTATTCCTGGGCATTTTTTACCCACAGGAATTGGTCAGGTTCTCGCGCTCAGCGTCAGCGATGCTGGCCACGGAGGGCAACGGCGCGGCGCGGGGCTCAGAAACGGGCTCAGAAATTGCCCCCGCAGCGTGCGCCAAGGCAAGCCATCTGCGGGTCTTGGGTGCGGTTCTGGGGCTCGGTTGACCTGTTGGGGTCCATCGCGTAGGCTGGCGTTTGCCACAGGGCCAAAACGCTTGGCGGCGGAATTCGGAAGGAAAGCCCAGATGTTCGAGCGTGTGGTAGCGTTCTCGCTGCAAAACCGCGGGGCCGTCCTGATCTTCACCCTTGTGATGGCTGTGGCTGGGTTGCACGCCTTCGCCCACCTGCCGATCGAGGCCTTTCCCGATCCGACTGACACACAAGTCAATGTAATCACACTCTATCCTGGCCAGCCCAGCGAGGAGATCGAGCGCCAGATTGGCCTGCCGCTCGAACGCGGTCTGGCCGGTACGCCGGGCCTGGCGCGCTTGCGCAACATCAGCCTGTTCGGCCTGTCGTTCGCGACACTGACCTTTGAAGATGGCGTAGACGCGCTGTTTGCCCGCGCCCAAGTGCTCGAGCGCTTGCGCACGGTAGAACTGCCCGAGGGCGTGGTGCCGCAACTGGGTCCGCTGGCCACGCCCATCGGCGAAATCTATCGCTATACGCTGGTGGGTAGCGACCCGATGACCTTGCGCACTCTGCAAGATTGGGTGGTGCGGCCGGCGCTGCTGCGGGTCGGCGGCGTCGCCGATGTGGTGTCGTACGGCGGGTTGGTGCGCGAGGTCCACGTCCAGCCCATCCCGGCGCGCCTGGCCTCGTACGGCCTGACTTTGCAGGATTTGGAAGAGGCCCTGCGCAAAGCGTCGCGCAATGCCTCGGGCGGCATCCTAGAGCGGGGCAGCGAGCAAATGACCCTGCGTTCTCAGGCCTTGCTGCGCAGTCTTGACGAACTACGGCAGTCGCGCGTGGCCACCCAAGACGGAACGCCGGTGTTGGTCCGCGACGTGGCCTCGGTCACCGACGGCTGGACGCCGCGGCAAGGCGTGGTGAGCCGCAGCGAAAATCCCGACACGGTCGAGGGAATCGTGCTCATGCGCCGCGGCGAGAATCCATCCGACGTGCTCGAACGGCTGCGAGCGGCCGTGGCCAAGCTGCCGGCCCGGCTGCCCAAGGGCGTGCAGGTGAGCCCATTTTACGATCGCACTGAACTAGTTGGAACCACGCTAAAAACCGTTGGCAAGAACCTAGTAGAAGGGGCGTTGCTCGTCATCTTTGTGCTGTACGTCTTCTTGCTGGACTTGGGTGCGGCGCTGGTTGTGGCTGCGGTCATCCCCATGTCGTTGCTGACCGCCTTCTTGTATCTGAAGTTGCGCGGGATGTCCGGGAACTTGCTGAGCATGGGCGCCATCGACTTCGGCATCATCGTGGATGGCAGCGTGGTCATTGTCGAGGCGATCGTGCATCGCTTGGCGTCGCACGCCGACCACAATGGGCCGGTGATCGACCGCATTCGCAAGGCGGTGGGCGAGGTTGTGCAGCCGACCGTGTACGCATTGCTCATCATCATTGCCGCCTACCTGCCCATCTTTCTGCTCGAGCGCGTGGAGGGCCGCATCTTTGCACCGATGTCGAACACGGTCGTGGCCGCGCTCCTGGGCGCGCTGGTGTTCTCGCTGACCCTGGTGCCCGTGCTGGCGAGCTTCCTGTGGCGCAAGAACCCCAAGAATCGCGAGTCACCCGTGCTGCGGGCGGCCCAGCGGGTGTATGCGCCCACGCTGCGCTGGTCTCTGGACAACCCGAGAAAAGTGCTGACGTATTCCCTGGGCGCACTGGCACTGGCGGTTCTGGCGCTGCCCAAGCTCGGCTCGGAGTTCCTGCCAGAGCTGAACGAAGGCGCGCTGTATGCGACCTTTACCCTGCCCTCCAACGTGAGCCTAAACGAAGCGCGCACGCTGGTGCCGCGCTTGACCCAGCTGTTTCACCGCGTCCCCGTCGTCGACGAGGTAGTGTCGCAGCTGGGACGGCCCGAAGACGGCACCGACGCGACCATGACCAACAATCTGGAATTCTTTGTCAAACTCAAGCACCCCAGCGAGTGGCCCGCCACGGTCAACGGCATCGGCGGCGTGATTGCGCTGTGCCAGAAGTCTTTGGCCGAAGTGCCAGGGGTCGAGATCAACTTCAGCCAGCCTATCCGCGACAACGTCAACGAAAACATCTCGGGCCAGTTTGGCCAGGTCGCGCTCAAGCTGTACGGCCACGACCTAAAAGTGCTACAAAACCTTGCAGAAAGAGCCAAGGCTGCCATTGCCACGGTGCCGGGCGCGGCCGACCTGGGGATCGTCAAGTCGGGCGAGATGCCCGAAATCCAGGTCAACCCCGACCGCGGGGCTCTGGCGCGCAATGGCCTGCATATCGAAGACTTTCAGCACGTGGTCGCCGCGGCCCTGGGTGGTGTGCCCGTGGGCGAGTATTGGCAGGGCGAAGTCAAGCACGACGTGGTGATGCGCTACCCGCTGGCCGCGCGCGACGACTTGGAAAAGATGAAGAAGCTGCAGGTGCCGGTGGCGGGCCACAGCTCGGTGCCGCTAGACGGCTTGGCCGAGGTCAAGGTCGGCTTTGGCCGCGCCTCGGTCAACCGCGAAAATGGCCGCCGTTACATCGGTATCCGCATGAACGTCCGCGGCCGCGACCTGGGCTCGTTCGTCACCGACGCGCAAAAGGCCGTGGCCGCCAAGGCCCCGCATCCCGACGACGTGTCGCTGGAGTGGGGCGGCGAATTCGAGAACAAGGAACGCGCAATGGCCCGCCTGCTGCTGGTCGTGCCGGTCGCGCTGCTGCTGACCTTGGTTCTGCTGTTCCGCGCTTTTGGCCAGTTGGCGCCGGCGACGCTGGTGCTGCTGAACGTGCCGTTTGCCCTGATCGGCGGGGTCGCGGCCTTGAGCTGGATGGGCATGCCCCTCAGTGTGGCCGCGGCGGTTGGTTTCATCGCGCTGATTGGCCAGGCGTCGCTCAACGGGGTTTTGGTGCTGACGGCGGTGCTCGATCGCCGCAAGCAGGGACAGTCGCTAGAAATGGCGCTGCGCCTGGGCTGCCAAGAGCGGTTGCGCCCGGTGCTGATGACGGCCGCGCTCGCGGCCCTGGGTCTGGTGCCGGCGATGCTGAGCCGCGGCATCGGTTCCGAGACGCAACGCCCGATTGCGGCTGTGATTGTTGGCGGCACGCTGTCGGCATGCGCATTGACGCTCATCGTGTTGCCGGCCATGTACGGGCTGGTGGCGCCCTGGTTGGATCGGCTGGCTCATCGGCGCAGCGCCGCTCCAGTGCACGTCGCCCCTGCGCACTTGCCGGGATAGTTCAGGCCAAGAAGGCTGGACTGCGGATCAATTTGGGGCTTCTCGGTGAACTCGGCGCCCAAGTCGCCGCAGTCGCCCGCTTGCGCCCCAGTAGGGGCTGGAGATGCGGCAGACGTGGCGAATTACTGGCAGAATACAAGTACTTGGCGGCGTTCGTCTCTAGTCAGGTCGCGACTTCATCATCGCCTGACACAGCGGACACACGGTCCAAGCGGCGGGCGTTCCGGTTGGCAGGCGCAGCTTGGCGCCAGACGTGATCATGGCGGGCAAGGTGAAGCGATCGGGGTCCGCCACAAAGGCCGCACGGTCGGGGTGCCAGGCACCGGTGGCCCAGGCGTACATGTAGGTGGGGTCGGGGTACTCCCAATAGCGCATCAGGCAATCGATTTTACCCGCAATGGGCCCGCCGTTCTTGCCATCCTCGTTGTGGTGGTGGCCGCCATGGGCGTGCATGAGCTCGTGGGCCACAGCCACGCGCAGGAGTTCGTGGTCCATCTCGGCCTGGCGCCTTTGGAAGGCGGCCTGGTACTGAGCGCAGGTCAGCCCGGCCAGTTGAAGAAACGCTGGAATATTCCAGTCTTTACACTGATCCGGCCCCGAAGCCAAGCTGTGGTGCATCGTGAGTGCGTTTTGATGGAAAACCAAGATGACGCCAGTCCGCTGCGGGTACTCGGGCACCTTGCCATCTTCGCCCACGGACAACGTCCGGGCAGACGGATAGTATAGATAGCGACGTTGCTCGCCATTGGCGTCCAGGTCGGGGCTGCCGTCCTGCTTCCACCTCAGCTGAACTTCGTGGAAGTCATCGACCGAATTGACCATGCGCAGCACCTGTGCGTTGGCGCCGTGGCGCGGCGTGATCGCCAAGTGTTGGAAGTCGACGCGATTCCTCCAGAACACCCCATTGGTATCCAGCGCGACCAAGGACTCGTCCTCGATCCAGTGCACCTCCATGCCGGTCACTTCGGCGAACAGCCTGCACCCCAGGCGCATATCGGCGCGGTCGTCGCTGGCGCCACTCGTGGGCGGCATGGGGAAGAAGAAACGGTCCAGCTTGTGCGGGTCAAAGCGCTCGAAATGCAGCTTCTTGCCACCTTCGTCGGTGGTCACCAACCCGCGGTACTCCTCCCACACCGTCAGCGAATCACCTTTCAGCGTCTGAACTTTGGTGGCCGTCTCGCTGTCGTCGTTGGGCGTGCTGCCCACTCCCATCTGCTTTTGCCAGGCGTCGGCGATGTGGTCGCCGTCGTGATCCAGCGGGATGCCCAGCGCGGTGTCGCCGTCTTCGTGCACGCGGGCGACCAGCCCCAGGTCGTCGCAACGCGCCTGCAACCGCCCCCATGCCGCCGTATCGCGGGCCACGATGGTCACGGTGACGGAGCTCACCGCGGCGCGCGTGTGGGCCTTGCTGCCCTTTGGGTCGTCGATTTCGATTCCGGGCTGGTCGGGCCGGAACCGCAGCGTCGCCTCTGGGGCCGTGCGGGGCATTGGGGGATAGTTTCCACAAATTCCAGGGTTTTCGTCCACATCGAGCAGCGCCAGCTGGATGATCCCCTTGCGCGGCTCGCCGCCGGGCTGCGGCTTGAACGCGACGGTGACCTTGAGCTCCCCCTTGGGATCCCGCGGCGCCACACCAAAGATGGCGGCCACTTTGGCATCGTCTGTCCAGGGCAGCGGCAGCCACTTGTGGTAGGCGTCGGGCGACTGCGGGGCAATCTCCAGCTCGGCCGGCGCAGTGTTCCGCAAGAGAAATGTGATCGAGGCTGAGTGCTCGAGCCGCTCTTCGCAGTCGTCGTGCTGCCAGTGGGCACTCCACTTGAGCCTGCCGGGCGCCTTGACCTCCCCCTGCGCCGCGCTGTCGATCGCCTTGCGCAACGCCTTGCCATCCAAGTCGAACGTGGCGGCCCGCATCCCCGCGAGCAGCGGGGGCGGCAACGCTTGCCGGGCCATGTCGGCTTGGGGTGTGTCGCCTGCCGGGCGCGTTTGCCAGGGGGCAGAGGCGGCCAAGTCATCCGGCGTGACTCCGGCCAGCGCCACGGCGTGGCTACCTGTGCTGGCACTACCCTGCAACCATAGATATGCACGTGGATTCTTGCCGTCGACCAGCAGTTCGCCGTTGATCATCGCGGCCTGATCGCCTTGCGCCACAAGGGCCGCCATCTGGACCGCGTCCTTGCCGTCCAGCGGCCGGGACGGGGCGTCGCCACTTTTCTCTGTGCCGTGGGTCGCGACGCTGCCGGTCACTTGACCCTTGGGATCACCCGTAAATGCAAGGGAATAGCCAGCCTGGCCGGGCCGGACCAGGTCGCGGTAGTGCACATCCCAGCGTAGATGCGTCTCGGTCGTGGCGTCGGTCACATTCGCGCCGCAACGGCTAAGGGTGTGGACCGTGTGATCCACGATCAGCGTCCCGGGCAAGACGCCGCGCCCATCCCTCTTGCTATTCGGCTCACTCGGCCCCGCGTGATCCTGCATCGCCTTGTGCGCTTGGTCGGCGTCTTTGGCCATGGCCCCGCGCTGGCCGGCCATCTGCGCCCGATACTGCTGCAAGCGCGCCAGCTCGGCCGGCGTTGGCCGCTCGCCGCGTTGCACTTTGGCCATGATGGCCTTGACATCGTCGGGCATTTCAGCCGCTGCGCCGCGCGCGTCGGCCTGGGGATCGTCGGGCTGCTGCGGGCGTGCCTTGCGCATGTACCAGTCCTGCAGGCGCTTTTGCTCCTCGACGCTGGGCGGGTGCCCCTGCTTCATGCGCTCCAGGATCGCCGCCACGTCGGCCGGCATGGCCTCGTCGGCGCGCGCCGCGACCACACCGATGGCCAAGAGCGCCGCGGTCCCCACCACGGTCATCGCCCGCAGCACCTGCCGAACTCGATTGTCTGCACGCATCCGCCTACCTCGCTGGCGCGTTTGCGCCTACTTTGCCTTGACTTGCGGCGGCGAGATCAAGCCGCGCAGAGCGGCCCAATTGGCCTTGCCAAGCAGTCCCGCAACCCGCGCCGCATCGCCGCCCACCGCCACCCGCACCTCTACGATACGCGCGTCGTGTTTGGCTTCTTGCTTGCCCAGCATCACGTCGGTATACGGCACGTCCAAGCTGCCGTGACGGCGGCAACGCAGCGCGGGCGCGCCTGACACCTGCGTCTTTTCAACTGGATCGCCCTCGGCACACCCCCAAGCCAGCGCCGCCACGTCGTTCAGGCTGATCTCGTACAGCAGGTACAGATCGGCCGGCGGCTTGCCCGACGCAGCCGCCCGCGCCAGCTCATCTCTGTCCGCTTGGCGGGCAAACGTGCGCACCAGCGTGATGCTGAACCAGTCGTTGTACGCCGCCGCGTTCAGCTTGCAGAAGTACTCAGGTTCTTTGGGTACATCGGCGTCGGACTGCACTTGCCAATTGCGGTCGGGCGGGCCGGGCAACAGGTCGTAGGCGCGCTTGGCGGTGGCCCAAAACTGCTTTTCGCTGGCGGTGAGCGGTCGGCGCTGGTCAGCAGGGCAGCCCTCTTCGGCCGCGACAGGCCTTGCGGCGACAATGGCAAAGGATGAGAACAACAGGATGGCCAGAAACGCGTTGCGCATGGTTGCTCTACTCCTCGGGATTTGCGTCTTCGACGGGCGGCCGAGGCGCCGCGCCCTTCTTGCACACCAACTCGACCCGGCGATTCTTGGCTCGCCCGGCGTCCGTGGCATTGCTGGCCACGGGCACGCGCTTGCCATAGCCCTCGGCGCTCAGGTGGTCGGCGCTGACGCCATGGCTGGTGAGCCACTTCAGCACCGCGTCGGCGCGCTCGTGCGACAGTTTGTCGTTGTAGGCGTCGGTGCCCTTGCCGTCGGTGTGCCCCTGAATCTCTAGATCCAACGTGGGGTTCTGCTTCAGCGCCGCCTGGGCGCGCTGCAGCGCACCGTCGCTCTCTGGCCGCAGGGTCGCCTTGTCAAAATCGAAGAACAGGCCGGTCAGCGTGGCCCGGCAAGATTGCTTGAGCTCTGCGCCCAGGTCGCGGTCTCCCGCATCGGCCAGGGCATAGGTGTACTCGCCCGCGCCATGATGGGCGACCAGCCACAAGTCGCGGCCGCGCTGGGCATAGTGGGCAACTACCTGCGCATCGGCCTTGTGGGTGCCGTGCACGGCCTCGACAATCTGCCAACCGGCAGCGACCAAGGCGGTGCGAATGACCTCGACGAACTGCAGGTTCGACAGGGTGGACGCAACCGTGTACCTGCGCAAAATCGTGCGCGTGCCCACCAGCACCGTCTCTTGGCCGCCAGGCGGTGTGACCTCCATGGCCGTCGGCTCGGTGCCGCCGCTTTCAAACCCGCTGCCGGCCAGGGGCGCCAGGTAGGGGATGGGTTTGTTGACGTCACTCAGGTCCTCGGCCTTGGCTCCAGGCTGGGCAAAGGTGTGCTTGAGGGTCTGGGGGGCCGCCTCGATGAGGTGCAGCCGCAGATCGCGCGCACCGAAGAGCCACAAATCCGCCCAGGCTTTGCGCTCTTTGGTGGCCAGGCGCAACGCGACGTGGGGCGGGTTCGAGTCGAACACCTCGGCCACCCAGCCCGCGGCGCGCATACTCGCGGCCAGGCGGGGCCACAGCTGCTTGGAGTCGATATCTTCAGCGACGTCGCTTAGTTGCAGGTCTGCGTACCAGTGATGCCCCACCTGCAGCTCGGGCTCGCCCTTGGCCCTGGCGATGTCGGCCTCGCCGTAATCTTCGTAGATCACGTCGCCCGTAGGCGCTAGGCCTTTGGGGGCGCCCAAGAAGGTGGGCAAGCCGGCCGCCCAAGCGAGATGGGGGGCCAGCGTGACCAGGATCGCGGCCAACAGCCAGAAGTGTGGCGGTCTGGTTGGGAACAAGGCTCACCTCGGCGGGCGCTGGCGCCTGGACCTGCCGCCGAGCCGGATCGATCACCCAACCCGCCTGCCCGCCAGCGTCGCTGCGGCCGTGACATGCCATCATAGCCGAATTTTCTGGCGAGGGAATATGACGGGTTCGGCTCAGGCAGTCCGGCTGACCCGAACCATGGCACCGGGCACAGCTGCCAGAGAGCGAGCACCAAACCGCTGATTCCGCTGGGAATCCTAGCGTCGACTCCAACGAGCCTTCAAGCGCAAGAACGGCTGCTCGACCCAGCGATAGGATGCCGCGGCGCCGGCGTAGGTGATCACGAGCCCCGTCAACAGGCCCAGCCCGTGCGGCATGCGCGCGGCAAACCCAATGGACATCTGCTGGTACAGGTAGGTCGAGTAGCTCAGGTCGCCCAACAACTGGAGCCGCGGGTGGTTGAAAACGCGCAGCAGCGGCCAATTGCGGCCGGCCATCGTTTGGACAATCAGCATCGCCGTCAGGATGGGTTCCACGGTAAAGCCGACTAGGTTGCGGAACCAAGGGATCCGACCGTCGCCCTGGGTCACAACCAGCAGCGCCAGCACCGTCACCCAAGCCGCTTGCGGGGTGGCGACGCGCTGCCACAGGCGCGGCCACCGCCCCTGCCACAGCGCGGTCGCCAGCAGACAGCCGATGAGCAGGTGGTCGGCCCGCGCGTCAAAAGCCTCGTACGCCCAATTCAGGTCGCCGTGGACCCAATACAGCAGGTGGCGGTGCGTGGTGATCGCGCCAATGGCCAGCACCAGGCCCAGCACGCGGTGGCGACCCAGCAGCGAAAACGCGAGTGGCCACAACAGGTAGAACTGCTCTTCTACGGCCAGCGACCACGTATGGCTGAGCAGCGAGTTGGGATCCCCGTTCAACGCCTGGTAGTAGTTGGTGGTGTAGGTGAACGCCGCAAGCGCCTGGCCCCACTGCACCGGTTTGGCGCCATAGCGATTCGCCACCACCCATAGCAGCATGGCGGCCAGCCAGTAGGCGTAGAAAGCCGGAAAAATCCGCAAGCTGCGGCGCACGTAGAAGCTGCGCAGGTCGATGGAGCCGCGCTGCCGCTCTTCGTGCAAAAGCAGCCACGTGATCAAGAAGCCCGAAAGGACAAAGAACGCCAACACGCCATACGGCCCCGGCACGCGCGGCACCCCAAGGTGGAAGAACACCACCAGCGCGGCCGCCAGCGCGCGCAGGCCATGCAAGCCTGGGAGTTGGCGCGATTCCAGCGCTTCGCGAAGGGGGGTCGGCAGCTCGGCGAGTCGGGGCCCATCGGGCGGGAGAGCGGGAGTCACGAGGCATCTCGGGCACGTGGAGGTGCCGCGGATGAGCATACCGCAGTTGCCGGGAGCCGGCCAATCCGGTCAACGGGCCCGCGGCGGTAGCGCCTGCCTATACGATCCCCGATTCGGGCCCGAAGAATCGCCGGAGTCTTCGAGCCGGATTAGACGGATTCCGTAGTGGTTCAACATGCCCAGCTAGGAGCGTGTCGGGATAATCCCGGCACAATCCTGGACAAACGAAAAAGGCTAGGAGACTGGCGACACCCAATAAGATCATAATGTATAACTAAATGAACATGTAGTGTCGCCCATTTTGCCGACAGGCTCCTAGCCGACGGCATCCATGAAAATCAGCATGTTGACCTACGCGGCCGTGGATGCGGCCGTACGCGGGGGTCGCAGGGGGCGGCGCGCCCCCTTTGGCATTTTCTACCTTTTTCTACCTTGGGGGGCATTTTCTGGTGCGAGCCTCGGGGCCAAGCGAGCCCGCAACCGCCCTGCCCGGCCGTCTTGTCGCGCGGACAAGGTCGACGCGGTGGGCGGCCGGGATCTCGCCTTGACACAAAAGGGGCCGCAGCGCAGCCTCTGAACCAAAGCGAGCCCGCCCCAACCTACTGGGCTCCAGCTTGGGAGGTGGGTCCATGCGCCGCGGTGCCCTACCGATTTCGTGGATTGGACTGCTTGGATGGGCCATCGGCTTGGTTGCGACGGCCGCTTGCGGTAGCGACCCTGCTGGCACCAGCCCGGCGGCCGACCTGACCGCCAGCGACAGCCAACCCGCAGACGTGCCGGCAAACGACTCTGCGGAAGTGGACACAAGCGCAGACAGTGCAGCGACCGTGGACACGCCGGACACCAGCGGCGCCGACATCAGCCCACCCGGCGGCTGCAAAACCGCAGACGACTGCCCGAATTACGGCCCCTGCCAGGTGGCGGTTTGCGACCCCAGCGGGCACTGCGGCTCCCTTCCCACCGCCGACGGCGAAAAGTGCAGCGACGGCAACGCCTGCACCACCAAGGACCTTTGCAACGCAGGAAGTTGCGCGGGCAGCGGAAGCCTGGACTGCGATGACCAAAATGCCTGCACGATCGATAGCTGCAACCCCATCAGCGGTTGCATCAACCTGGCCGCCGCGGCCTCTAGCGCTTGCGACGACGGCGATCCCTGCACCGCTGGCGACAGCTGCGCGGCCGGCAAGTGCCAGCCGGGCACGGCGATCTGCCAGTGCCAAAACAGCAGCGACTGCGGCAAGTTTGAAGACGGCAACCTCTGCAACGGCACGCTCTACTGCGACAAAGCAGCGGGCGTTCCGTATACCTGCAAGCTCAATCCTGCCACCTTGGTCGTCTGCGACAGCAGCCAGGACTCGAGCTGCCAAAAGAACACCTGCGTGCCGGCCAGCGGCCAGTGCAAGCTGGTCCTGGCGCCGCCCAACACCCCGTGCGACGACGCCGACAGCTGCACGCAAGGCGATTTCTGCGACGACGGCCTGTGCCAAGGCGGCGCAAACACCTGTTACTGCAAGAACGACGCGGATTGCGCGGCATTCGAAGACGGCAACTTGTGCAACGGCGTCTTGTTCTGCAACAAGGCGACCAGCCAGTGCCAGGTCAACCCGGTCAGCGTCGTCAACTGCAAGACGGTCGACGACACGTTTTGCCAACAAAACCTATGCAATCCCAAAGAAGGCAAATGCCATCAGGTCCCCGTGCACCAGGGCAAAGCTTGCGACGACGGCAACGCCTGCACGCCCAACGAGGTGTGCCAAGACGGCCAGTGCACCACCGGCACCAACACCTGCGAATGCCAGAGCGACGCCGATTGCGCCAAGAAAGACGACGGCAACCTGTGCAACGGCACGCTGTACTGCGACGTGGCGAACAACCACTGCAAGGTGAACCCCGCGACCGTAGTCGTGTGCGATACCGCTAGTGATCCTGCGTGCTTGAGCAACACCTGCGACCCCAAGACCGGCCAATGCAGCCAGGTGCCCCTGCCCAAAGACGGCACGGCGTGCGACGACGGCAACCCCTGCACACCACAGTCGTTTTGTCAGGGCGGCCAATGCCAAGCGCAAAGCAACGTGTGCGCGTGCCAAAAAGACAGCGACTGCGCGGCCAAAGAGGACGGCGACCTGTGCAACGGCACGTTGTATTGCGACCCCACGAGTAACGCCTGCGCGATCAATCCAGCGTCAGTGGTCACGTGCGACAGCACCTTTGACGAACCGTGCCTTGCCAACACATGCGACAAGAAAACAGGCAGTTGCGGCATGAAGCCCGTGCGCCAAGGCAACCAGTGCGACGACGGCAGCGCGTGCAGCGGCGGCGGCTGGTGCAGCTACGGCACCTGCCAGGTCACGGTCAAGCAGGCCTGCGAGTGCGTGCAAGACAGCGACTGCAAGGGGCTGGAAGACGGCGACCTGTGCAACGGCACGCTGTACTGCGACAAAACAGGAGCCGGCAAGCCGGCTTGCAAGCTCAACCCGGCCAGCGTGGTGGTGTGCCCCAGCGTGGACGACACAGCGTGCAGCAAGAACCACTGCCAGCCCAAGACTGGCCTATGCATGCCCACGGCGGTGCCCGGCCCGTGCGACGACGGCAAAGCCTGCACGACACAAGACGCTTGCGACCAGGGCAGCTGCGCGGGCATCGCCAAAGACTGCGCCGACGCGAACCTGTGCACGCTCGACAGCTGCAAGGAGCCCCAGGGCTGCATCCACTTGGCGCAAGCTGCCACCGCTTGCGACGACGGCAACCCCTGCACCACGGACGGCTGCGATCCCCAGGCGGGCTGCGTCCATGGCTACACAACGGCGGCCTGCGACGACAGCGATCTGTGCACGGACACCGACCAGTGCAAGGGCGGCAAATGCGCCGGCACCGCCATCGCGTGCAGCGACAGCAACCCGTGCACCGACGACCAGTGCGACGCCGCGGTGGGCTGCAGCCACCCCGCCAACAGCGCGGTCTGCGACGACGGCAACGCCTGCACCGCGGGCGACCAGTGCCAGGCCGGCGGCTGCCAAGGTCAGGCCGTGGTCTGCGACGACAAGAACCCCTGCACGACCGACAGCTGCGGCAGCAAGACGGGCTGCACCGGCGTCGCCAACGTCAGCCCCTGCGACGACGGCACCGCGTGCACGACGGGCGATATGTGCAGCGGCGGCGTGTGCGCTGGGCAAAAACTGAACTGTGACGACAGCAACCCGTGCACGGACGACACGTGTGACCCCACGGCCGCCTGCGTCCATGCGAACAACACCGCCCCCTGCAGCGACGGCAGCGCGTGCACCAGCAAAGACCAGTGCGCGGGCGCAAAGTGCAGCGGAGTTGCGGTGCTGTGCAATGACGCCAACCCCTGCACCGACGATGGCTGCGATCCCCAAACCGGCTGCACCGCCGTCGCCAATAGCAGCACCTGCGACGATGGCACAGCGTGCA
>JBBISH010000062.1:0-35753 GCA_037441385.1 Myxococcales bacterium | reverse complement strand
CTGGGCGCAACGGCGACCACCGCCGCCTAGTCCGTGGCCGATCCCTTTGGCCAGCGAGCCGACCCCGACCGTGACCGCGCCGGCCAAAGACGCCAAGCTAGCCAAGGCGGTGGCGCAGGCCCGCAAGGAATTCGCCCGCAACAAGCGCAAGTACGCAGGCTGCGGCTACGAGGCGGCCGGCTACACGGGCGGCGAGCTCTGCCAAACGTGGAGCATGGACGGCGACACGGCTCCCGACGTGGCCGCCTGGCTGGTCGACGCCGAAGTGTTCGCCATTGGCGCATCGCTGGCGCCGGACCCTTGCAGCGACTACCACCACCGCAAGTGGTCGCTGGACGTCCTTTTCTTGGACGGCTGTGGGCAACGGGCCCGGCGCGACTTGGTCTTGAACCTGCTGGCAGTCCGCGCCGATGCGTGGTTGCGGGCCCAGAAGGCGGGGGTGGCGCCGACAGCGGTGGACATCAAGCAAGCCAAGGCGCTGATTGATAATTTCCTAGTCGTCAGCCAGACGCCCGTCTGCCAGGCCAATCCGGACAGTGCCGGCGCAACCGCGGACTGTCTGGCAGTTTGGCTCCGCTGGTCGGCGCGCCACGCGGCGGACACCCCCGAACAGGCAAGCGCCCACCGCGACCAAGTGGCGCAAGCGTTGGCGAGCCAGGCCGACCCAGAGAGCTGGCGCCTGCTGGTCTTGGGCCCTGCTCAGGTGGCGTGTGTGGACCCGACCCCGCCGGCTTGGTTCTGGGCGGCGCGCAACCTGACGCTGGATCCCAGCGGACCGCCGGACTGGAGTGAGATCAACGAGTTCACGGCCCTTGCCGACCATCGCGCCTTTCTGTACCCGCCACCCGCCTTTGGTTTGACGCCACCGGATTTGTTGGCGGCGCCCAAAGGTCGGTGAGGCAACCCAGGCCCGCCCCAGGCCAAGCGGGTAGGTGCGAGCACTGGATCTACCGAGCGGAATTCGCGAACATGCGCAGCATGGGTGCGGCGACACGGCCGATGCAATCGGGGAGTTCATGACCAACACGATTCACCGGGCAGCGCTCGCAGGGCTGCTCCTAGCCTTGGTCATGGCTGCCAGCGGGGCGGGCTGCGGCCAGGTGGTGATCGCGGGCGCCAACAATCCCAGTGACCTGGGTAGCGAAACCGCCTTGGGCGCGGATGCCCCAGAAGGCGATGCCGCCGGCGACGCATTCACCCCCCACGCCGACGCGCAGCAAGACGGCACGGGGACTCAAGATGTGCCGGGCGACGATGCCCCGCAGGGCAACGAGTGCATCACGGATTTTGACTGCGCCGACCTGCCGGGCAAGACCGCCTGTACCCTGCCTCGTTGCGTCAAGGGGCTGTGCGTTCTGCAGCCGCAAGTAGCCGGATCCCCATGCAAAAGCCCAGGAATTCAGGCCACCGACTGCGCTCAGCCGCGCTGCGACGAGACCGCCGCGTGCGTCGCCACGCCCGTCAAGGACGGCACCGCCTGCGGCGTGGGCACGTGCGGCCAAAAGTGCACCAGCGGTCAGTGCATTTCCGCCAGCGGCGCCGACTACGAGGACGGCAACCCCTGCACCAAGGACTACTGCGACCAGGGCGTCAAAGTCGTGCACGAGCCCATCACCGATCCGCAGCTCGCCTGCGACGACGGCGACGCTTGCACCGGCAGCGACAGCTGCACCGCGGGCAAATGCGCAGGCAAAATCCTGAGCTGCGACGACCTGATCGACTGCACCGCCGACAGCTGTGACACCAAAGGCGGCTGCACGCACTCGGCCAACCCCGCTCTGTGCGACGACGGCAACCCGTGCAGCGGCGACGGCTGCGACCTGGCTGTGGGCTGCACCCACACTGCTGCGTCGGGTTCGCCGTGCGACGACGGCAATTCCTGCACCGCCAGTGACACTTGCACAAACGGCGCCTGCGGCGGCACGGCCAGCTGCGGCTGCCAGACCGACGCCGACTGCGCCAGCGCGGGCGGCAACAAGTGCTTGGGCCCCCTGACCTGCCAAGCCGGCTTCTGCAAAGCGGACCCGACGCTGGCCATGGCCTGCAGCGGGTCGACCGCGTGCGCGCCAGTGACCTGCAACCCCGCGAGCGGCCAGTGCACGACCACCGCCAGCGCCGACGGGAGCCCGTGCAACGATGGCAACGCCTGCACCCAGAGCAGTTCGTGCAAGGGCGGCGCGTGCGTAGGCGCCCAACCGGCCAACTGCGACGACAAGAATCCCTGCACATCCGACAGTTGCGACCCTGTCTTGGGGTGCCAGGCCGCCCCCAGCACCGGCATTTGCAGCGACGGCAACCCCTGCACCGCCGGCGACGCGTGCCAGGGCGGCGTCTGCCTGGGCAACAAGGTCGACTGCGACGACGGTGTCGCCTGCACGGTAGACAGCTGCGGCGCAGACGGGGCCTGCAACCACGCCGCCACCACCGCGCTGTGCGACGACGGCAACCCGTGCACCGGCGCCAAATGCGACGCCACCAAAGGCTGCCAATTCCCCGCCGACGACGCCGCCACCTGCGACGACGGCGACCCGTGCACCACCACGGCCTGCAAGGGCGGCCAATGCAGCGCCACCTACACCTGCGCATGCAAAGGCGACGCGGACTGCAACGACAACAACCCGTGCACGCAAGACACCTGCAAATCAGGCACTTGCACGGTGGGCCCCGTCGCCAACGGCCAGAGCTGCGACACCGGCGACAAGTGCCAGAAACCGGGCTCGGGCCAGTGCCAGTTGGGCGCCTGCGTCAGTGGCAACGCCCCCGTCGACTGTCCGGCTCCTGGGCCCTGTGCCGTTGCGGCCTGCAACCCAGCGAGCGGGCAGTGCACCACCACCCCCAAGACCGACGGCACCGCCTGCAACGCCGACGACAGTGGCTGCACCCAAGGCGACGCGTGCCTGGCTGGCGCGTGCATGGCGGGCAAAGCGCCCGACTGCTCGGCGGCCAACAGCGACTGTGCGACGGGCAGTTGCACGTCGACTGGCGCGAGCAGCTTTGTCTGCGACAAGAAGCCCAAGACCGCCGGCAGCGGATGCAGCGACGGCCTATTCTGCACCGCCGGCGACGCCTGCGACGGCCAGGGCACCTGCAAGGGAGGCAGCCAGGTCGACTGCAGCACCCTGGAAAGCGCCTGCACCAAGGGCAGTTGTAGCGAAAACGCCAAGCAATGCATCAGCACGGCCAAGTCGATCTCTACCCCCTGCTCAGACGGCCTGACCTGCACCCAGGGCGACCACTGCGACGGCCAGGGCGGCTGCGCCAGCGGCGCCCCGATGACCTGCCAAGGCACGGCCTGCGCCCCCGCCCAATGCAACGAGGCCAGCCAAGGCTGCAAGTCCAGCCTGGCCGGCAGCGGCAGCCCGTGCGACGACGGCAACGCGTGCACCCAGCTCGACACCTGCAACGGCAGCGGCGCGTGCGCGGGCACCAATCCCAAGGTCTGCAGCGGAGATGCGTGCCATGCCGCGGCGTGCGACAGCGCCACCGGCCAGTGCGTCCTGACCAACCTGGCCGACGGCACGGCCTGCAGCGACGGCAATCCCTGCACGCTGGGCGACGCCTGCAAAGCCGGGGCGTGCGCGACAACCAGCGCCGTCAAGTGCACCGGCGACGCGTGCAACAGCAGCACCTGCGACCCGGCCTCGGGCGCCTGCAAGCTGACGGCGCTCGCTGGCGGCACCCCCTGCGACGACGGCCAGGCCTGCACCAGCGGCGACAAGTGTGCGAGCGGTGTTTGTGCGGGCGGAACCTGGACTTGCAGCTGTACGGTCGCCACCGGCGCCAAGGACTGCAACGACAACAAGCCGTGCACGGACGACAGCTGTGCGTTGGTCGGCACCACCTACCAGTGCCAAAACAAAGTGGCGACGGGCAAAGCGTGCGACGACGGCAACCCGTGCACCGCCAGCGATACCTGCAGCAGCACAGGCACTTGCGCAGGCACCGCCGTGGTATGCAACGACAACAACCCCTGCACACTGGACCAATGTGGCAGCACGGGCGCCTGCAGCTACCCCGCCAACACCGGCGCCGCCTGCAGCGACGCCAGCGCCTGCACCACGGGCGACACTTGCAGCAGCGCCGGCAAATGCGTAGGCAAAGCGGTGATTTGCGACGACGGCAACGTCTGCACCAGCGACAGCTGCGACACGGCCACCGGCACCTGCAAATCCGCAGCAGCGGCTGGCCCCTGCAGCGACGGCAACGCGTGCACCGCCAACGACGCGTGCCAAAACGGCGCGTGCGCGGCCGGGCCGCCAGTCAACTGCGACGACCAGAACGGTTGCACCAACGACAGTTGCGACGTAGCCACCGGCGCGTGCAGCCACACGAACAACGCCCTGCTCTGCAACGACGGCGATGCCTGCACGGTCGCTGACTTGTGCGTCCTGGGCAAATGCATTCCGGGCGTGCCCACGCTCTGCAACGACGGCAACGTGTGCACCGACGACAGCTGCGACAAGGCCACCGGCAACTGCATCTACACCGCCAATGCCGCGGCCTGCAACGACGGCAACGGTTGCACACTCAAAGACACCTGCAAGTTGGGCCAGTGCTACGGCGGCGTCCAGGCCCTGTGCAACGACGGCAACCCCTGCACCAACGACAGCTGCAACAGCGCAACGGGCCTGTGCGTGTACGCCAACAACACCCTGGCCTGCAATGACGGCAGCGCCTGCACTACGGGCGACACCTGCAGCAGCGGAGCCTGCGTGGGCACGACGGTGAACTGCAACGACAGCAACGTCTGCACCGGCGACGCCTGCGATCCAGCGTTGGGCTGCGTCTACACGAACTTGAACGGCAAGTCGTGCGGCGTCAAGTACTTGTGCAGCAAGATCCCGATCATGTACTGCCTGCCCACGTGCTTGGACGGCGTGTGCGTCAAAGACCCGCTGATGTAGTCCGCCGACGACGACTCGAATGTGCGGAGAAAGGCTAAATTGATCCGCTCATACGCACCCCACCTGATTCGCGCCTGTACGGCTTTTCTGACCCGTTCTGCAACTGGCGAGAATCAGGCGGGGACCCCGGTTCGGGCCCGGAGAATTGCACGAGTTTTCGATCCGATTCGGACGGAACTGGTATCACTAGCGGCTCAAGGCTTGAGCTTGCCTTCGCGGATCAGGCCAAACGCCTTGCCCAAGGTCTTGGCGGCCTCCGTGGTAGGCATCTCCGTCGCCGTAAACTTGTCCCCCGCCTTGTGGTAGAACTGGCTGGCCAGGTAGTTGGGCGTTTGCACCAACAGCATGCGCTCGTCCTCGAGCGCCAGCTCGGCGACGACCACATTCTTCGAGGTGAAATAGGCAGACATCTCCTTGCGGAAACCCGCATCGCCCAGCCGGTCGCGGTAGCGAGTCCACGTGGCAGAAGCCGCCTGCGGGTTGCCGCTCAGACGCGCCGCCGCAGCGATGTCGCCGCGCGCCAGCAGGTCGTACAGCAGGAAGGAACAGCCCAGGGCACTAGCTTGGTTGCCCGCCTTCCTGTCGGCAGCGGTGATTTCGCGACCAAGCGGCTGGTATTTGATGGCGATATCCTTGCCGCCGGATTGGACGACCAGATCCCTGGCCGGTTGCGGGTCGGCTGCAAAGGTGTGGCCACCCAGGAACGTCGTCGCAGCCAAGACGACGGCCAAGACGACGGCCAAGAACAAGGTAAAGCGAGTCATGGGACCTCCATTTGCATCGGCTCTAGAACTCCGGGCATTTTCCGGCCCCGATTCGTGCCCCAAGAATTGCCGAGTCTTTCGACCCGATCGGAACGGATCCGACGTTACTGCAGCCACCGCTGCACCACCCCGACCGTGCGCTCGGGCAGGCAACGGGTGATCCACGCGTCTACCGCCTGGGCATCCACGGGGTCCAGCTGCGCCAGGCCCAGTTCGAGCGGCGTCAGCCACCCCTTTGGGAACACGAGGTACACGATGATGGGCGGATCGCTGTAGTTTTCGCGCGGCCGGCGGTGCACCTCGTAGCACTCGAGCCCCTCGCGGCGCATGACCCGCCAGCCCACTAGCGACGCGACCGCCAGGCTCCCGTCGCGCCACAAGTACAGCGCCGGCTCGTTCCACATGCGCCAACCGTAGTTCGCAGCCAGCAGGCCTGGCAGGCCCGGCAGCAGCGCGAGCGCAACCACGGCGACCGGGTGTGCGACGCCCAACTGCGGCCACAGACCTGCCAGCAACATGCCGGCCATTGCCAGCAAGGCAACGCCGATCCCAAGCGTGAGACCGGCCGCTGATTGCCGATGGCGCAAGCTCATTTCGGGCTCGCCACTGGGGAAGTCCGCGCGCGTTGCCATGCCGCTCCTCGCCACGCCAGCGCGGCCCTCTTGAGCCGGTCAACGTTGGGCGAGCGTACTGCCATTCGACCGCACCGCCAAGCCGTGGCACGGCGCATCGGGCAGCCAAGGCCGCTGAGCGCACGGCTCGCAGCATGGACGCTCAAGGCCTTGGCATAGCAGCAGGTTGAGCCCTACGCCCCGCGCAGAAGGTCCACCAACTGTTCGGTGGTGAGTTGGCTGGCCTCGCCCGTGCCCTCGAGCAACCCCGCCACCAGCTCGCGTTTTCGCTGGTGCAGGGCCAGGATCGACTCTTCGATGGTGCCACTGGCCACCAGCCGATAGACCGTCACCGGCCGCGCCTGACCAATGCGGTGGGCGCGGTCCGTGGCCTGATCCTCCACGGCGGGGTTCCACCACGGATCCAAGTGCAAAACGTAGTCGGCGCCGGTCAAGTTCAGCCCCGTGCCGCCGGCCTTGAGCGAGATGAGGAACACGTCGCCCTCGCCCTTCTGAAAGGCCGCGACTTCTTTGCGCCGCTGCGGCTCCGGCGTGCCGCCATCCAGGTAGCGGTAGGGCACGCCCAGCTTGTCCAACTGTTCGCGCAACAAGGCCAGGTGGCGGACGAACTGCGAAAACACCAGCGCGCGGTGCCCTTCCTCGCGCAGTTCACTCAGCAAGTCGAGCACGTGGGCCAGCTTGGCCGACGGCACGGCCGATGCATCGTCCAGCAGCCGCGGGTGGCACGCCACTTGCCGCAGCCGGGTAATGGCGGCCAGCACTTGGAAGCGCTTGTTCTGCGGCTCGATTTGCTTCAGTGCCTCCAGCTCCAGCAGCGCGTCGGTCCGCACCTGTTGGTACAGGGCCCGCTCGGCCGGCGACGGCTCGACATCGACCCGCACCTCGGTGCGCGGCGGAAGGTCCTGAGCAACCTGCGCTTTCAGGCGACGAAGCAGGAACGGCCGCAGCACCCGCGCCAGGGCGGCCCGCGCCTGGGCATCGCCATCGCGCTCGATGGGCGCGGCAAAGCGCTGCTGAAACACCGCCCACGGCCCCAGCAAACCCGGCACCACCGCGGTAAAAATCGCCCACAGCTCGCCGGTGTGGTTCTCGACCGGGGTGCCTGTCAGGCCTAGGCGAAACTCGGCCTCCAGCCCCATCACCGCCTTGAAGCGTTGGGTGGTGCTGTTCTTGATGGCCTGAGCCTCGTCGCACACCAAGGTCGCCCACGCAATGGCAGACAGCGCCTCGGCATTGCGGACCAGCAGGTCGTAGCTGACCACCAGCACCTCGCCGGCCTGCACCGCCACACCCTGCTTGCGCGCCGATTGTCGCAGCGAGGTGCACTTCAAGCCGGGTGCAAAAGTCGCCGCCTCGCGCAGCCAGTTCGCCTCTACCGAGGTGGGCGCCACCACCAGCGCCGGCCCGCGGTCGCGGCGATCCAGAAGCAACGCCAGGGCTTGCAGGGTCTTGCCCAGGCCCATGTCATCAGCCAACACCGCCCCTGGCGCCCACGCCGCCAGCCGCAGCAGCCAGTGCACGCCCTCTTGCTGGTAGTGGCGCAAGGTCGCCTGCAGGCCGGCCGGCACGCTGACCGGCAACTGCCCGGCCGTCCGCATGTTCTGCAGGGCCTGCTGCCAGCGCTGTGGCGCCCCACGGAGGTCGACCAGCCCGTCCAACGCGTCGGCCTGCAGGGGCGACAACACCAGCCCGCTGCGGTCGCTGGCCACGGCGTCGGCTGCGCGCTCCAGCTTTTTGCGCAGCTCTTCGCTGAGCTGCAGCCATAGCTGCCCGCCCACCTGCACGTACTGACGCCGGTCGCGCACGGCCTGCAGCACCTCGGCCAGATCCACTTGTGCATCGCCCACTTGTACGGTGCCGCCCACGCCGAACCAGTCGATGCGGTCGCGCAATTCCACTCGCAGGTGCTGGGTGTCGGCCAGGCGGGTCTGACGGCGCTCTTTGGCCCACAACACCAGCACTTGCTCGCTATCCAGGGCCTGTAGCCGGGTGGTCACGTCCAGACCCAATTCCAGGGGCAGAAACGCCGGGTCCGCCGGTTCACAGGCCGGTAATTCCAGCTGGGTCCACAGGTTCGCCCTGGCCTGGAGTTCGGCTGCCAGGTCGCGCTCGGTCCAGGTCGACGTTCCGGCCAGTTGCCCATGGACTTGCACGCCGCCTTGGCCGGGGACGAGCAGCGGTCCCTCCAGCAGCGGCCGCACCCGCGACTCGATCTGCAGGGTGCCGTCCGGCAGCACGTCCAGGCGCAGCACCGGCCGGGTCGAGGCCGCCTCGCGCTGACCGCGCAGCCCATCGGGCACCTCGACGGGCACCAACCTGGTCAGCTGCGGTAGCCGCTGCAGCACCGCGGGCAGGGCCTCGGGCGGCAGCGCTGGCTGTTTACCCAGCGCCGTCAGGACTTTGCGCAGAGCTCCAGAGACCGCGGCCACCTGGACGGCAGTGTCGCCCCGCACCACCAGGTCGTCCAGGCCAAGCCTCAGCACGTTCAGCCCTTGTTCCAGCTCCACCTCGCGGTCGCCCACCCGGACCAGCCAGCGCACACCAGCTTGGGCCGGCCGCAGGGCGAGTTGCAGCGTCGCCAGCTGGACTTGCATGGGGCGGTCGTCGGGCCAGAACAGCCGCGGGTGGCCCGCCAGGGCGCGCAGCACCGAGCTCATGGCCTTGAGCCCCGCCGCCTCGCTCAGGTGCTGCTGGTCGCGCGCGGCAATCGGCAGCTCCAGCAAGTCGCGGTCGGCCTGGCTGGGGCACTGCAGCGGGTCCTCGCGCAGGCGGCTGAGGGTGGCTTTCTTGAGGCGTCGGGCACCCTTGCGGTCCACGCCGACCCACACCGGCTCGCAGGTCACCTGGAAATCGCTCAAGTGCACCCGCCAGCCCAGGTCCTCGCGCTCGGCCTGCCCGGCCTGCTTGTCGTGCGCCTGCAGGACCTCGTCCACCTGCTCCAGCGCCAGGGCCCACGGCGGCGTCACCAGAGCGTGCGCCAACTTGCGGAGCGTGGGCGTGGGGTTCTGCAGGGCGCGCAGCACTGTATCGATCGCCGCCAGGCCCACGGCACAATCGCCCTGGCAGTCCCCACCTGGGGCGTCCAGGCGCCACTGGCCAAGGCTGGCCTTCCAAGCAAGAATACTGAGTTGGTAGCCATGCTTGCGGCAAAAGCGCGCGTAATCGGGGTCCGAAATCGAGAGCACCAGTTCGTCGAGGCGAACGCTGTCCAAGTGCTGGCGACTGAACAGGCGCGGCCGCGGCAGGTGGTTGGCGCGGAGCTGGGTACGGCGGGCGAGCAGACCGGTGTGGAGCGCGGCCAGCTCAGCTTCGGCGGGCACCGGCAAGGCCGCGATTTCTTGGTCGGCTTCTTGGACTAGGGCATCGCCGCGCTCGGCCTCGCCCAGGACGCGCAGCGCCGCCTCGACCACGGCCGGAGTGGCCACGCCGTAGTACGTTCTGCCCGCGAATTCGACCAAGACGTCGCCCAGCCGCGTGTCGAAATCCATGTAGCCCTTGCTGGTCAGGGGCGTGCCCGCGGGCAAGTTCAAGTTGGCCACGGTCAGGGCGCAAGCGGCATTGCGCAAGGGGTCCTGGCCTACCCACTTCCCCAGGTCCTGGCGACTCATCCCAAGGCGCAAACCGTTGGCGCGAACTGGGCTTGCCGGCCGTTCCGCCTTGGCCTTTCCGGTGGCGGATTTGGCTGGAAAGGTCGCGGATCCGGCTTGCGTCTCTGGGCTATAGGCCTTGCGGTCCAGCCACATGCTCAGCAAGGTCGCCACCTGCTGTTCGCCTGATACGCCATGCTTCATGCGGATTTGCTGGGCCAACAGGGGTTGCTCCAGCAGGCCCTGGATCTCTGGACAGGTGCCCGTCGCCACCAGTTGCCGAAGATAGGCGCCAGGAGCAAAGCGCTCGGGCAAAAAGGCAACAAAGTCGCCCAGGGGTAGCTGGACCGCCCGCTGCCAACCGCGCACGGGCACCGCCGCGGCCACCGCCGCAAGATTCAGGTACGTAGCCATGGAAGATCCCTCTGACTATTTGTGAAGCACGCCCGCCACGATGAGCAACGCGATCACCACGCCCATCAGCGACTCGCCAGCGATGAGCCCCGAGCTGACCGGCACGACATAGCGTTGGGCAAATTCTGGCTTGCGTTTGCCCAGTTGCTGCGCGATCAGCGCACCCAGGAACATGGCGATGGTGTTGCTGCCCGGGATGACCATGGCGATACCCAGGCCAGCTGGCGACGGCACAAAGGCGCGAACGCGCGGTGGCGCCAGCTTTTCCGCGATCGCCAGCGCACTTCCCAGCAGCAGCCCGGCGACGATGCCCGAGCGCGCCAGCCCGTCCAACAGCCCCACGCCGCCGGCAAAGGCCTTGGACACCCCCGCCCACACCAGGCACGACGGCGCGGGCCAGGCGTCCGAGCCCAGCAAGGTCGGGTCCGGAATCAACAAATTGAACGCCGGCACCACCACCGCCGCGCCGGCCACCACGCCAAAGAGCTGGGCATAGAGCTGCACGCGCGGGTTGCCGCCCAGCAAACGTCCCGTTTTCAGCGTGGTAAGCAGGTCGGCCGCGTGCAGGCCAATCCCGCCCGTGACGTTGGCGCTCATGATGTTGCCCGCTAGATTTCCCGGGGTGAGCAGGCCGTAGACCAGCTGCGTCACGGGCCCCAGCGCCTTGGTCGGGGTGACGTCGGTCTCGCCCGTCACGCGCGCGGCCACAAAGCCCATCACCACCGCCAGAGGCACCGCAATCAGGCCCGCCCACACGGGAATCTGGAAGAGCCAGCCCATCAGCACCACCACCACCGGGCCCAGCGCGACAAAGCCAGCGGGGAACCACCAGCCCGGGCACTCCACTTGGTCGATGGGCAGCGACTCGGCCGCTTTGCCCTTCTTGAAAATGCGGCCCATGCCCGAGAACGAGCGCGCCACACTGCGCCAGTCCAAGGCAAACGAAGTCAGCCCGGCGCCCACGAGCACGGCCGCGCCCGGCCACACCATCCAAGCGACGATGGCCTTGTAGCCGGTGCCGTGGATGACGCCCTGAGCGAGCAGCGCCGGGGCCAAGAACGCGTAGGTCAGCACGCCGCCTAGCAAAAGCGACCAGCCCGTGCGAAAGCTCATCAGCGCGCCGGCGCCAATCAGCACCACTTCGGTCTTGAGCGACAGCGTCCAGTCCATGGCCGCCTTGCCGGCGATTTGGAACGGCAACGGCAGCGCGCCCGGCAAGTTCCACGGCATCCAGGCGGCCTTGGCGTCGCGGAGGAACGCCACCAACGCGGCGAACACGGCGCCAAGCCCCAGCGCGCGCGCTTGCAGCGAGCCCTCGTTGCCGGTCTGGGCGCCCGCGCTCTCGCCATGGATGGCGCGCAGGGTCTCTGCGGTCGCTTTGCCCGTGGGGAACGGCAGGCCCTCGGCATTGATGAGCTGGCGCTTGATCGGGATGGCCGTAAAGACGCCCAAGGCCGCGATGGCGCCGAACCAGAACACCATCGGCAGCGGGTCGGGGCGCACCGCGGTGACCATCATCAGCGCGCCAAAGGCGGCCATGTTGCCGCCACCGGTCATGAAGCCGGCGCCCGAGGCGACCGTGGTGAGCGCGTTATTCTCCAGGGCGGTAAGGGGCTGCCGCACCACCCCGGCGGCCTGCAGTGCGCGGAACAGCGCAAACGCCAGTATGGCGGCGGTGATGGTCACGCCCATCGACCAGCCCGTCTTGAAGAACACGTACAGGTTGGACAGGCACATCACCGCGCCGATGCCCATCCCCACCACGATGGCGCGCACGGTCAGCTGCGGCACGCCGGGGCGGTAGACGTGGGCCAGCCAGTGGCTGTCCGGGTCGCTGGGCGGGGGCGATTCGGCAGGCGACGACATGGGTTCCTTGGGGTCAGGTATTGACACTTGACATCTTTTCTTGACGGCGTCGGCCTCCGGCTCCCCTGTCGGGACCCGGCACCTGGCGCGCGCGTAGGCTACCGCAGAAGACTACGGCAGGAAATGCCAGGCGGACTGGATGCCCCAATCCGCCGCTTTGGGCGCAACTCGGCGCCTGGGGCGAATTTCGCCTGCCTTACCGGTTGCTTACTCTGCCGCAGCGTCGAATGGCCCTCACCCCCGGCCTGCGGCCGACCCCTCTCCCACTGAAGTGGGCGAGGGGTAAAGGGAAATTGCATTGCCCCTCGCCCAAAGCGTTGGGGGCTGCCGCCGCAGGCGGCGGGGTGAGGGCCAAGTACCAAGGATCGCACAGGTTTCCAACACATTTACGGCGCTAGTAGCTATCCGGTAAGGCAGGGAATTTCGGTGGTGGATCCTGGGATGGTGACCGGCAGGCCCACTTGCGCGGCCGTGAGCACCGTCACCGCGTAGCCGTTCGCGCCGGGGTAGTACGCGGCCTTGCAGCCGGTCGGGGTGAGCTGCGACTTGTAGTCCATGTTCACCTGCGGCCATGAGGACGCTTAGGACGGGGGCGCGGCCAGGTGGGTGTCGGGCAGGAATTGGACCGCGAAATGCGGCCACTGGCAGGGTTGGGAAAGGGTCATGGCGGTGCCTGTGCAGTTCGGCTCGGAATAGCAGGTGGCCCAGGTGCTCAGCTCCGCTTGCTTGACCCCTTGCTCCTTGAACTGCACCAGGTAGCCGGTGGAGGTCATGATCTCCAAGATGATTTTGGGGTTGAACGAAGTCTTGGTGGTGCCCAGGAAGCGCCCCAGCTTCACGCCGTTGCCGTCGAACAGTGTCTCCGGCGCCCCAAAACCGCCCAAAGCCGGCGAAAAGTGCGCCAGCGGTCCCAGGCAACTCTGCGCCAACGACCTGCATTGCGGAATCGACGGGATCTGCCATGGACCGCCCACCGTCGGCCAAGCCTGCAACGGAGATTGCGCACCCGACCTGCGCTGCCAACTGGAAAGCTCCGGCACGGCGACGTGTGTGCCGGTGACCTGCAAGTAGGCCGCGACCGCGCCCAAACTTGGAGACTTCCACGCAACTTGGCGCTTCGCCCGCTACGCCAAGGCGTCTTGGCCAGCCACAAAAGCACCAAGGTCCTCGTGCTCTTGGGCGGACAGGGGCAAGCAGCGCACCTGCACACCGGCGTACAGCCCGTCTTCGCCGGTGACGATGCGCTCAACGACGGCGCGCACCACGAATTCCACGTCGGTATCGGGGTGAGCAAGCATGATGCGCACGTGTTGGCCCAGCACCGGCGGGCGGTCCGTCTTCAAGAACATGTGCGATTGCCGGCTGCAGCGCATGGCCACGGCCTCTAGCCGTTCTTGGTTGGCGGGGGCCACGGGGACCACCAGCGGCGGCCGCGCCTCTGGGTGGAGCACTTCGCGCGGCGCGGCGGCCAGTTCGCCGGCCTCGCGCATCTTGCGGAGCGCGGCGCGCACATTCTCGGGCGGGAGCTGGTTGCGCAGATCCTGACTGTTTTCAGCATAGCTCTGCCGTTCAGCTTGGCGGCGCATGCCAAACACCAGGCCATCCCAGCGATTCCGGCTCTCTGTCGACAGGGCGAACCACTCCAGACCCAACCCGGCGCCCAAGGGATTGAACTGCGTCGCCGGCACCACCCGCCGAACCTGCACCATGCCTTCAAAGGTCGTCCCGTCGGGCAGGCGCAGACGAACCTGCAGCGCCTGTCCTAACTGCTGCGTAGGGTTCAGCACCCGCACGAACATACCCGGCCGCGAGATATCGGTCGTTTGGTACTCTTGCCACTGACCCGACACCAGCAGCCAGACCGACAGACTGATCGGATGGCGAGTAAAACGGCGATGAATTTGCATGGCGACACCCGGTTGGGGAACCAAAGGTTTTTGCCCGTGGCGTGCGGCACGCGGCCGCACACACAGGTAGGCCGGTCGCGAGTATGACTAGGCTCGGCGCTTGTGTCACGCCGCCACCGCCGTCGCGGCAGCGCGTACGTCAAAAAGCCAACGAATTGCCTGGGGCCTGGGCAAGAAAAGCTCGTTCGTTCGCGTGCGCGCGGTGCGGTGCGATGCCCATGGGGGCGCGCAGTTGCGACCCGCCCAGCACCAGGAGCAGGGGCCGTGAAAATCGAGTCGATTTTGCGCGGCCCCCTAGTTGGCCGCCAGATCGGCTTCGATCTCGGCGATAGGGTCACCTTTCGGGCAGTCGGCGCTGAAACGCTCCCGATGCTGGCATAGCCGAGGTTGTCGTCATCGCCGCTCGGACTCAAGCGGAGCTTCTTGGCCCGCTACTCGGTCGCCGCCGCGGGCAAATCCACGCAGTGCTGACGCGCCTGCCGACCGCCGAACATGAACCCCAGCGAGGCCTGCAGCGTGGTGCCGCCAAAACCCAAGTCGGCGCCAAAGCCGGTGAGCGAGCCCATCAGCAGCGTCCCCAGGCCGACTTCGGGCGCGACGGCAAAGTTGTCGGTCAGCTGCAAAAGGCCACCGAGCGTCACCGCCCCGGTCAGCAACTGGGCAGTTTGGCCGTAGGTCGAGGTGTCGATCGCCACCAGATCGATGAGCTTGACGCCCAGCACCGCCTGGTGGCCACTGGCAAAATGCCAGCCGGCAAGCAGGGGCAGGTAGGCGGTGGCCAGGTGCATCGGGGCGTCGTTGCCGCTGCCGCCGGGGATGTACAGGTAGGCAGCGCCGGGCTGAATGGCCAGGTCCAGACCCGCGCCGCGCGCCCGCCGCAGGCCGATTCGGGCATCCAAGGCATAGCCAGGCAGTGGCAGCCACAGCCGCGCGCCCACGTCTAGGTTCTGGGTGACGCCGTAGCGGCCGCCCAGTTCGAACTGTGGCCCCACGTACGGCTTGCTGCCGCGGCTGACCCGCACCAGCGCGGGCGCCAACCACACTTGGGTGGTCCCAGGATCGATGGTGCGCGCGCTGCCTAGCGTCGCGATGGAGCAGCCGGTTTCGCCCGCCGTCAGAACCAGGCCCAGCAGCGCCAGCAAGCCGGTCCGCCAAGCTTTGCGCGTGGTCTTGCTCACGAATTCCCCCTTTTGCGAACCCCGGTTCGAGCCCGAGGACAGGCCACAGCTTCTGGCCGATTCAGACGGATTCCGCGCCCGTGCGCCAGTCCGCATCCAGGGCCCGCGGCGGGACGGTCGCGGCACAGGTCGGCTACTGCTGCGCCAAGTCCCACTTGGGCCGCTGCCACGACGCCCGCAAGGCCGCCTCGGTGGCCACCACGGCGGTGCCGCTGCTCTCGCGGCCGTCTAGGAACGCTACAAAATCCAGCTGCTGCGCGGCGGTACCGTACTGCTGGTCAAAAACGCGGACAAAGTCCGTGGGCGGCAGGGTTTCACGGCCCATCACCTCGGTCAGCGGCAGGTTCAGGCCCTGCTTGGGCGCCAGGGTCTGGTAGGCCACGTACACCAACTCGCTGCACACCAGGGTGGACTGGGTCAAGAAGTCGAAGTCAAAATCGTAGGGTTTGCCGTATTGGGCAAAGGCGGCGGCGATGGCGCGGGCTTTGTCCAGCGCACTCAGGCGCGGTCGCATGGCCCCCAGGTAGTCGGCCTGGGCCGCCTCGTGCAAGCTAGAGAAAACCACGCCCTCGGACACGGCCTCGATGACGCGGTGCGGGCGGCCATCCTCGGCCATGGCCACGTAGGCGGCCCAAACCGAAGGAAGCTCGGACTGCAGATAGCCCGTCAAACCGCCGGGGCCGTAGGTGTCGCGGACCTGCGGATCCTGGTCAAAGGCCGCCGCCAGCGCCGCCGGATCGCCCACAAAAAGCTCGGCGTGGGGCCAAAATCCCGGCAGGCCCAGGTTCGAAAGGTACCAATTGCGCCGCTCGACCATGACGTCGCCGGGCTGCAACTGGGTCGCCAACCAGTCGACCTGGGCGGCCGAGATCAAGCTGGCCGTCCGCTTGCGCAAGCGCGTATCCCCGAGCCACTCGGCAATGTGCTCGACCAGCGCCGCCGTGGCTGCGTCCAGCGGGTTCTGGGTCACGGTGCTGATGGCCGAGGCGAGCAAGCGCGGCGCCGCCTTGTCGTAGGCCGTCTGGACGGTCTGCGCATAGGTCAGCGTCTGGTTCGCCAACTCCAAGAACGTTGCGTCGATCGCCTCGGAGGTGCGCAAACGGTCGATGTGCCGCTGCAGCGCTTGCACGCCCAGCGTCAACATCAACATGGTCTGCGGCTTGGCCGTCGTCACCAGCACGCGCTCGAATTCGCCAGCCGAAACGCCCACGTCCAAAGCCGCATCGTTCAGCACCGCGTAGGCCGCCTCGACCCGACCGTAGCGCACGACAAAGTCCAGATTGGCCTGCACCTGCGCCGCCAAGGCCGCCAAACCCACCGCCAACGCGCGGGTCTGCTCGGCCGGCGTCTTGAGCGTTTGCCAGCCGTACAGAAAGCGCACTTGGTACGATTCCAGCGCGCGGTCGTGGTCCAGGTGCGGCGCCCACCAAGACAAGAGGAGCTTGCGCTGCTCGGCCGTCAGCACCGTGGGCACCGGAACGCCCTTGCCCGTGCCCGCCAGCTCGGGGTGCGCCAGCAGCTGCTTTTGCACCACTCCCACTTCGCCGATCAGGTGCTGCAGGGCCTTGGCGTCGGCCAGCGTGGGCGAGTGACCGTCCACCGTGGTGCACGCGGCCAGCAACGCCGTCCAGATCAGCAGGATCGCGCCAAAGATCGACCGAGACATCGCGGACTCGCTGGCGGCCCGCGCTGGACCGCATCTAGAGCATGTCCGAGCCCGCGGTCGTCGTACAGGGTTCGCCCTGGCTTTTTGCGTGCGCGCTCAGTCGGGCCGGAACACGACCGGCCAACGTACCACACACACGCCCGCGGCCGGTGGAGCGAACTGGATGCGCCGGACCGCCCGCAGCACGCAGTCGGTCACGGTGGCGTTGCCCAAGGTGTCGTCCACCGTCTTTTCGCCGGTCACGCGGCCGTCGCCGGCCACCGTCCACTGCAGCGTGACCTTGCCGGCCAGGTCGGCGTGGGCGAGCAACTGCGTCTCGTAACACGCCCGGATCGCGCTGCTGCGGCTGCGGACGTTCTTGCTGATGTCGCCCGGATCGCAGCCGGCGGTGGGCTGCGGCTCGGCCAAGGGGATGCGCTTGATGGCGATTTTGGGCTTCTTCCGCAACCCGACTTGGGCGTGCGGGTCCCAGCCGTCGCCCCCTGGCCGATCTTGCCAGCCCGCGATCGGCACGAACGGGTTGTCACCGCCGCCGCCCGTGCCCGTTCCGCGCCAAGTTCTGCCGCCGGTGCCGTGGCCAAAGTCGATCTCGACGCCGCTGCCGTCCATGGCCACCGCCATCTTGTCGCGAATGGCGCCAGTGTCGCCCGCCATCACGGTACCGAGCGCACCTGGCAGCGCGGGCGCCGCCGACAGGGCCTTGGCCAGGCCGATCTCGCGCACGTCGTTGGGCCGGCGCAGCGGCGCCTCGATCTTGGGCACTTTGGACACCTTGGCAGGATCCTCGCGCGGATCGCCCACTTTGCCCTCTTCGCCCTCGGCCTTGGCCTTGCGGGGTTCTTGGTCCAGCGCCTCGGTCGGCCGCGGTGCGGGCGGCTCGGGCTCTTGCAGGGCCACCTCGATCAGGCCGCGGTTTTTTTGCGCCAGCGCCTCGCGGTCTTGCGCCGCGTCACTCAGCGGCACCAGGGTCGCCAGCGCGACGAAACCGAGGACCGCGGCCGAAAACACCAGCGCGAACGACAGGGCCAGCGCTTGGTCACGCCGGTGCGGTCCGCCCGCCAGCGCGCCTTGCTGGGCGGCCGTAAAGTCAAAGCGCAGTTCCAGGCCGTTGTCCAAGCTGATCGCGCCTTGGCAACCGTCGTCGACCTGGGCCACCCCCTCGAAATCGATCGATTTGCCGCCGCGCTGCAACTCGGCCCGGGCGCCGTAGGGCAGCACCAACTGGTACGCGTCGCCGGCCAAAGGCGCCAGCAGGGTATGCGAAGCCAGGCCGCCGGCCGGGACTTGCAGCAAGTTGCCCGCCGCCTCGCCCACGGTCACGGGCTGCGGCACAAACAGCACTCGCTCGGCCACCACTTGCTCGCCCCAATGCAGCGCAACGCGCAAGAAGCGCCGCTCGGCGGGGTATTCGGCCCAGGCCGCCAGCACGCCCGCCCCACCCAGGGCGCAGAGCGCGCCGCCCAGGACCAGCCAGACCAGGCCATTGAGATGCAGGTACGTCAGCGGCAACAGCCCGCCGTCTGCATCGCACACCGAAAGCCCCAGCGAAGCACACGGCACCACTGCGTAGATGGAGTGCCAGGTCAGCCACGCCAGGCCCAGTTGGGCCACGCCCGCGGCCAGCAACAGCCAGCCCGCGCGCTGGCGGCGCTGCCGGAGCACCAGGACCACCGCGACCAGCCCCACCAGCGCGAAAACCGCCGAAATCTGACCTGGCCACATTTGCAGCAGCGCGACGCCGCGATACCCCAACTCTTCCGAGTACGCCGCCGAGAACCACTGCCGCCACAGCGACGGCGTGTCGCTGCCCCCCGCACCCAGATTGCCACCCAGCAGCGCGATCAGGCTGCCGACCAGGGCCACGTATGCTCCGCTTTTCATGCTGAACCTCCTGCCGGGCGCGCGGGCTCCGGCGGTGGGAACGGTGGGGGGCAGGCTCCCACCACGTTCGACGCATCCGCGGCGCATCGGATCTGCGGCCAATTCGACTTTTTCGCGCAAGGGCGAATTCGCTTGCTACAGGCCCTTGGCCGCCTATTTTGCAGGCTGGCCCGCAACCTGGGCCGCGATCGCGCCATGACGACCCCTGGGATCCAGTCCACGACCTTCTTGCCTGCCCCGACCACCGGCCGCGGCGCCCGCGCACTCGCCGCTGTGGTGCTGGCGGTGGTCGCAGCGGCGGCGGTTCTGCTGTGCGGACTCCTGCTCGGCAGTGATCGCATCATCCAAGTGACGCCCGCGGAAGTGACGGCGACCGCGGGGCCGCGCTGGCTGCGCCACGAGCACCGGCTGGCGTTGGCGGATGTGCAGAGTGTGCGCCCGGTTACGGTCCGTGGCGGCCACCGCGTGCTGGGCACGGCCATGCCCGGTCATTGCACAGGCACTTGGAGTTACGCCGACTTGGGCGAGGTGTTCCAGGTCACCGACTGCGGCGACCAAGCGCTGCTGATCCAGGCCCCGGGCGCGCGCTGGCTGCTGCAGGCCCCCGACCTGGACGCGCTGCAACGTGCCTTGACCGCTCGCCAACCCTTTGCCTTTGAAAGCCGCGACAGCATGGGAGCGCCGCTGACGGCGGTGGTGGTGGTGCTGTTGGTGATCACGCTGCTGACCGGCGCGGCCGTGACCTGGCTGGTCTGGAAGGGGCCTGGACTGCTGCGCTATCGCGTAGAGGGTGGGCACCTGGTGGTCCGCACGGGTTGGGGCGAAACCGCGGTGGCACTGGCTGGCGCCACGGTCAGCGACCAAGACGCGCCGTTGACTCTGCGCCTGATGGGCGTGGGCATGCCCGGTCTGCACGTGGGCTGGTACCTGCAAGGTAGGAAACGTGCACGGGTTTGGGCGACGCGCATGCGCGGCGGCCTGGTCATCGACGGCGCGATGCGCTGCATCGTCACACCAGCGGACCGCGAAGGGATGCGCGCGGCGCTGCTGGCCGCCGGAGCGAAACCTGTTGCGGCAGCGAGTTGACCACGGCGGCAACCTGGCTGACGCAGCATCTTGACCCGTGCGGCCCAAGCGGCGGACGATGAGCAAGGCCCGTGGCCCGCTGCGCCCCACCAGCTGCAACCCCCACGCCGAGGTAGCGCATGTCCGTTGCCATGCATCGATTTTGGCTAGTTGTGGCACTTGCCGCCGCGGCCTGTGCCCAAGAAGTGCCGCCGGCGAGCCAGTTTGGCTCGGCTGACTCGGCAGCTGCCCAAGACGCTACAGCGGGCGACGCGTCGCAAGCCGATGCAAGCGCGGTCGATGCGAGCCCAGCGGACGCAGCACCCTGCCCGGCCGGCCAATGCGACGACCACAATCCCTGCACAAACGACACCTGTGCGGGCACCGGCTGCGTGCACACGCCGCGAGCCAACGGCAGCGACTGTGGCGCCTGGAGTACCTGCACCGCGGGACAGTGCGCCGTGACGTGCGGGCTGGGCACCCAGGCCGTCACCGTCAGCGACGCAGCAGGCAAGACCGTCGTCTGCGCCGCCATCGCCAGCTACTGGGGCACCGGGCCAGTCAGTCCCAAGCAACTGCAAGACCAAGGCGACGGCACGGTGGTCGACAGCCTGACCGGACTGCAATGGCAGCAGACCGCTTCTGCCGACCAGCGCAGCTGGTACGAGGCCGAGGCCTATTGCGACACCCAGCTGATCCTGGCCGGCAAGGCCGACTGGCGAATGCCCACCCGCGTCGAACTGGCGAGTTTGGTCGATTTCGAGCAGCACGACCCCGCGATCGCCAGCAAGATCTTTGCAGGCACAGCCGCGGCGCCGTACTGGTCCAGCAGCGGCACGCTGGGGGCACCCCTGGAAGCGTGGACGGTGGACTTTCAATGGGGTTTCACCACTTCGGAAATCACGAATCTGAAGCACCCGGTCCGCTGCGTGCGCGGCATGGGCAAACCGCCCACCACCCCTGCCCGGTTCAAAGTCAATGCGACCGCCGGCACGGTGCTGGACCAGTGGAGCGGCCTGACGTGGCAACGCACACTGGACACGGGTGGCGGCACGGATGGCAAGGGCCAGCTCACCTACATGCAAGCCTCTGGCTACTGTGACCAATTGGGGCTGGACGGCGGCGGTTGGCGGCTGCCGACCATTGTCGAACTGCGCGGGCTGGTCGATCCGCTGCGCGATCCACCGGCCATCGATGCCACCGCCTTCGCCGGCGCGCCGGCCGACGGCGCGTGGAGCAAGACCGAGCGCGTCGGCAAGCCTACCGACCGCTGGTACGTGCACTTCTTGGACGGCTTTAGCGACGCCGAAGATGTCGCCGAGCTGCACAGAGCCCGGTGCGTGCGCTGATCGTCAAAGGGCTGCAGCGTGCGCCGTTGCCAGCCACCGCCCTGCCCGCAGCAACCGTTCGGCCGGCACCGCCGGGTAGAAATACAGCAGCCGCTCGGCCAACACCTGCTGCGCCACGGCCGCGGCCTGCGCCAACCACTGCGCACGCGTGCCCTGGCGCTGTACCACGCAAAGCTGGGCAAATGCGTCAAAAAAATGCAGGTCGGCGACCTTGAGAACGGCCGGCCGGAACTCGCCCAGCCCCAGTCGCCCCAGGTGCGCCTGCACCAGCCGCAAGGCCTTCCGCTCGTTGCCGGCCGCCACACAATGGGCGATCGCGTCCAAGTCCTGGTTCGACAAGCGCTTGTCCAGCCGCTCCATCGCCAAGTAGTGCCCGTGCAGGGCGCGCTCCACCGCCATGTACACCACCCGCACCCGCTGGCGGTCCAGCACGATGGTCAGCAAGTTGGCGTCGCGGCCCAAGAAGGTCCGCACCAGCGACGGCGGCATCAATAGGCGGACCAGCCCCAGTGGCAGCGGCGGCCCCAAGCCCAGCATCGGCCGCAGCCAGCCCGTGGTGGCCTCGCCGCGCAGGCAGCGCAGCACCTGTTCCCACGGCGCCAGCACGTCTTCGCGGCAAAATCGCTGGGTCTCCAGGGCAAGCAAGGATTCGTCTTGATTCATGCCAACCTCCGGGACCTGTTCTTGCGGCGCTGCGCCCCCAGCTCATCCGCCAACGCCTCGGCCACCAAGTCGGCCAGCGCCATAATCGTCACCTGCGGGTTGACGCCGGGCGAACTGGGCAGCAGCGAGCCGTCGGCGACCCACAAATTGCGGGCGCCGTGGACCCGGCCGCGCGGATCACACACGCCGTCGCGGGCATAGCGGGCCATACGCGCGGTGCCCAGTGGGTGATAGGCAGACAGCTGCAGACTGCTGTTGGGCAGCGCCATGGCCGAAAATTGGCGTACATCCGCCTGACTGCGCAACGTCACGTCGTGGTAGAGCAGCGGCCGCACCCAGCGCGCCCCAGCCTCTAAGAACACCGAGGCAAGCAGCAGCAGGCCGCGGTGCAGGCGCACGGCATCTTCGGGTGCCAGCGGATAGTGCACGACCGGCAAGTCGCCCAACCGGCCGAGGACGCGCCCGCGGCCCTTGTCTTCGACCAAGAAGCCAAAATTGGCCATCTTGCCGTAACCGTGCATGGCCTCCTGCAAATTTGGACCGCGCAGCGGCAGGGCTCCGGCGGTCAGCTCCGGCGCCACCGTCCCCCCTTCGAACAACAGACCAGCCTGCGCAAACGCATCGATGCCGTAGCCCTGGGGAATCGACGTCAACGGCTGGGTGGGCCGGTCAAAGGCGGCGTACGCTGCGCCCACCGGGTGAATCGACAAGTTCGCGCCCAGATTGGGGTTGTGCACGCCCGCGGCCCGCAGTAGCCCGGGTGTGTGCAGCGACCCGGCCGCCACGACCAAGTGTTTCACCGCAATCGTCCGCACTTGGCCCGTGGGCAGGTGCCGCACGCGCACACCGCGCACCTGCGCGCCAGCACACTCCACGCCAATCACCTGCGTTTGCGGCAACAGGGCAGCGCCCCGCTGCAGAGCCAGCGGCAGATACGACACTTCGGTCGAGCGCTTGGCCTCGGTCGGACAACCCGCGGCGCACTGCCCTTGGCCGTCGCATTCTGGCGCATTGCGAGGCAGCGGGCCGTGTTCGAGCCCCAGGGCGTCGCAGCCCTGCGCGATGATGCGCCCCACCTCGCCCACGTAGCGCGGGCTCGCCGGAGTGACCCGCAGCACGGCCTCGACCCGCGCAAAGCGCTCGTCCAGGCGCTGGGGAGCCAGTTCCGGCAGCCCTTGACCCGCCCACCGCTCTAGGATGCGAGTCTGGGCGCGGAAGCACGTGCCGCTGTTAACGGTCGTCGTACCGCCGACCGTGCGCCCCACCGGCAAGAAGATCGGCGGGTTGCCCACTGTGGCCAGCAGCGCGGCGTTGCGGTACATGCGCGTGCTGCGCAGGTGCGCCGGCCCGGCAAAATCGCGGCGATCGAACCAGGCGCCCTCTTCCACGACCAGGACGGCCACCCCGCGCGCCGCCAATTCCGCAGCCACCACCGCGCCGCCGGCCCCCGAGCCCACCACCACCACGTCCACGCCTTCGCGCTCGAGCTCGCCCAGGTCCGCGGCCGCCAACACGCCGGGCCGCACCTGCGATGGGTGGGGCGAGGGCGGGGCGACAAACGGCAGCCCCATGGCCGCATAGGCCTCTGGGCCAGCATAGTGGTTGACTTTCAACGGCATCAGTGCCGTATGCAGCAGCAGCCGTCCGGCCGCCGTGGTGGCCAGCCGATCCAGACCAGCCGCCAGTCCCGCAGGGTCGCGGCGCCTGCCCAGGGCCGCCTGGACCGCGGCCAGAGCGACGTGGACGCCCGAGCGCTGGGCCGGCGCCAGCTCGGCCAGGTAGTCGCGCAAGCGCTGCTGACTTGCCTCGGAATACCCCGGCATATCGGGCGTTGCAGGCACCACGGTACGGCCCAGGTCGGCGACGAAAGCCTGCTGCCAGCGGTCGAGCACGTGCGACAAGTCCATGATGCGCCTCGGCTACGGCCCAATGACCGGGATGTCGGGCAGCGGGCGAGCAAAGGCGAATTCCAGCTCGGCCCGGTCCGAAGTGATCTGGCGCCCATCGAGCTCCAGCACCAGCTTGGCAAACTTGCTGTTGTAGCAATAACTTACGGCACCACCGGGATGGTGATAGCGCAACCCAGCAAAGTCGACGGGATCGCCGGCAACGTCCACCCGCAAGCGGCGACCGCGCTGCAAGAACTCGGCGCGCCAGTTGGGGAACGCCATCTCGGCCTTGACCCGCACGGCCCCGGCCAGGTCGTTGAACGGCTGGTCGCCATCCGGCGTGCGAACCAGGGCGACGGAGAGCGGCGGCAGCACCAGACCGGCCATCTTCAGGCGCGCACTGAGTCCGTCCAAGATCCAGCCTGGCGCGCCGTCAAAGGCATTGCAGGTGGCAAATGCGTACTGATGCGCGTGCTCCGTGCCCCAGTTGTGGTTGCGCAATCCCGTCCAACCGGTCAGATCCAGCCGCTCGCCTGGCCACTCCAGCCAACCCGCCAGGTCCAGCAGCGGCGCCGGCGTCAGAATCTTCTTCTTGGGTAACGGCCACTTGTACATGCGCGGGTCGGGGTAGTGGACCAGCGGGGCGCCCAGCGGCGCCGGTGCAGGCTGCAAAGCGATGTCCCAACTCGCGATGCGCGGCTCGCCCGCCAGACTGGTGTCGATCACTTGGCTCGCCGTCCGCTCGCGGGTCAGGAGCACGCCCGGCCCCTGGATGTGCAGAACCCGGTCGCCCAGCTCGACTTCGGCCGCCGGACGCCGCTGCCACAGCACCTGGGGCCGCTGACCGCGGCGATGCAGCACCGCC
Organism: Myxococcales bacterium; assembly: GCA_037441385.1. Taxonomy (GTDB): domain Bacteria; phylum Myxococcota_A; class UBA9042; order UBA9042; family UBA9042; genus SXRM01. The sequence continues at coordinate 11,123 of JBBISH010000062.1, read as the reverse complement.
CACAGCTCGAGCAAGGTCGGCTGCCGGGGGTCGCGCGGCGCGAGCAGGTTGTGCTTGAGCCAAAGGGCAGTATCCCCGTCGGGGCTGAGGCCGCGCAAGTAGTTGCTTTCGTACAGCCCAAGCACGCCGGGCTGACATTGGACCCAGTCCCAAGGCGCCAATGGCCCCCCATCCGCGGGTACGGAGGCCGCGGCAACGCTGCGCGAGTCCGTCATGACCGTTTCCTTTGGCCGCACTTCGCGGTCCATTTGCGCTCGCATGGTAGGCGTGCATGCTTGCCCTGTCACGCCCAAGATTCACATGCGGCGGCACAGGCTTGTGCGCGACACAGGCTTGCGCGCGACACAGGCTTGCGGGCGACACTGTGCGATGGAATCCAATTGAATCGGCTCGAAAACTCCGGCAATTCTCCGGGCCCCCAACGGCCAGCCCATCCAACGCCGGGGACCACAGCACCGCCATCGGGCTCCCTGGCCCGCGGCGCTTGGGCGGGCTGGACTTGCTGACCACGGGCGCGCTCTTTCAGCGCCGGCCCTACAAGTTGCGCGGGACGCTGACTTCGATGGTGTTGGTGCAGTTGAGTTGGCTGGGCGAGCTCATGTCCTCGCGGATGCGCAGCTTGGCGGCGTTGGCGGTGACGGAGATCGTGGTGACGCCGCGGCATTCCACCGTTTCACCTTTATAGCCAATCAGTTGCAGACCGTGTAGCTCGATCCCCTTCTCTGTGACAAGGCCCGTTTGGTCGGGGAAGCCGCCCGCGTCGCCGTGCGTCGACAGGAACAGGGCGCCGTCGTCGTCGGTCAGGTGGACACGCTGCGTGCCGGTTTGCGGGCTTTGATAGTCGGCAGGGCAAGTCGACGACACGTTGGTGTAGCTGACCCAGCCGTCGAATTCGCCCGAAGGCAGCACCGGCCCGCCGCTGTGCGCGCTGGTGGCCTTGGGGAGCGCGACGGACTCGCCCACCGTGACCGTCTTGTAGTTGGCCAGGGCATCGCAGCCCAGACAACCGAGCGCCAGAGTCACAGAAACCACGGTGGCAACAGAGAAACGCATGGGGAACCTCGCGAAGCGACCAATGCGGGCACAGCTACGGGCCAGCATACGGCCGGGGCGGGCGCCGGGCAAGGGGATTTGAACGCCGCGGCGAGCCAAGCATTGCACCCCAGCGCGACGCGCCACAATCGGCTTGATACGCACTCCACCTGATTCGCGCCTGTACGGCTTTTCTGACCCGTTCTGCAACTGGCGAGAATCAGGCGGGACCCCGGTTCGGGCCCAAGAGATTGCCCGTATTTTCGATCCGATTCGGACGGAACTGGCTTGACAGGGCCGGCGACTTTGCCACGCTCGACGGGTGAGGACGCGCGAGGAGCCCTGCGTGACGACCTATACCGCCACTAGAGACGGTTCGACCGCCAGCTGGACCGATTCGAAGCGGCTACTGTGGCTGTTGGGGCTGGTGGTTCCGCTCTTGCCGCTGCTGGGGGCCTGGCTGGCCCAGACTGCGGGGCTGCGCCTGGGCTGGTGGCTCGGCCCATTGTGGATCGTCGCGATTGTGCCGCTCTTGGACGCTCTGGCCGGGACCGACCGCTCGAACCCGCCCGATTGGGTCTACCCGCAGCTGGACGGCGACCGCTACTACCGCTGGTGTACCTACGCTTTTGTGCCGTTGCAGTACGCCGCGCTGGTCGCCGGGTGTTGGCTGGCGGTGCGCGAGCCGTCTCTGGACGTGTGGGACCGATTGGGGCTGAGCCTCACGGTCGGCACGGTCGGCGGGGTCGGCATCGCCACGGCGCACGAGCTGGGGCACAAAAAGACCAGCCTAGAGCGCTGGTTGGCGCGCATCGTCTTGGCGCAGACGGCGTACGGGCATTTCTTTGTCGAGCACAACCGCGGTCACCACACCCGCGTGGCCACGCCAGAAGATCCGGCCAGCTCGCGCCTGGGCGAGTCGTTCTACGCTTTTTGGCCGCGCACGGTGGTCGGGTCATTCAAGTCGGCGTGGGAGCTAGAGAAACAACGCCTGGATCGCCACGGCAAGTCGCCGTGGTCGCTGCACAATCAGGTCCTGACGGCGTGGGCGATGTCGGTGGCGCTGTTTGGCGCGCTGCTGCTGTGGCTGGGTCCGGAGCTGGCCTGGTTCCTGGCGGTGCAGGCGGTCTTTGGGTTTTCGCTCTTGGAAGTGGTCAATTACATCGAGCACTACGGGCTGCTGCGCCAGAAGGACGCCAACGGCAAGGTCGAGTTGTGCACCCCGCTGCACAGCTGGAATTCGAACCACACCGCATCGAATTTGCTGCTGTATCACCTGCAGCGGCACTCGGATCACCATGCCTGGCCGGCGCGCCGCTACCAGGCCCTGCGTCACTTTGACGAATCGCCCCAGTTGCCATCGGGTTACGCGACCATGTTGTTGCTGGCGCTGGTGCCGCCGCTGTGGCGCTCGGTCATGGACAAGCAAGTGGTGGCGCACTATGGCGGCGACGTCCGATTGGCGAACCTGCAGCCTGGGGCGCGGCAAGGGCTGCTGCGGCGCTGGGGCCGCGCTGGGGCGTGAGGGCCTGCGTAGGAATGATACCAGTTCCGTCCGAATCGGATCGAAGACTCGGGCAATTCTTCGGGCCCGAACCGGGGTCCCCGCCTGATTCTCGCCGGTTGCAGACCGGGTCAGAGAAGCCGTACAGGCGTGAATCAGACGGGGTTCGTATGACTCGATCGCTTGCGCACGCGCGGAGTGGTGCGACGCCCAGTACGACGCCCAGTCGGGGCGCGCACTTGCCACCCACCCAGCGGAGGGGAGAGGCCCGCCAAGATCGCCTAGATTTTGGACGGGCCCTGACCAGCCCGGTCGCTATTTCTTGCCCTTGGCCGTCCAGTAGTCCCCTTCACGCTCGTAGACTTCGCCGGGCAAGTCTTGAATGTGGCTCATCATGCGAGCCTGCGCGTCCAAGACAGCTTGGTTGTAGACCGACGGACCAACTTCGCGCAGCACAAAATCGAGCAGTAGCGACGCCTTGAGCTCGCCCACTGGTTCCAGATTCTCTTCGCAATAACGCCGGAGCGACGCCACCAAGCGTTGTTGCTCGGCGCGACTCAGTTTGATGGGCATGTCGCCAACCTCCTCCTCAGGCACCGTCCAAGCACGCCAAAGGTCAGCAAAAGGCCGACCGTGACCCAAGAAAATGCCGGGCGCCCGGCACTACAGCTGCCGCTGCTGGCCGGGGCGGCATTCGTGGGCGGGCCGGACGCCGTGTCGCCCGCCAAACCCGACACGTCGCTGCCACTGACCTCGCTGCCACTGACCTCGCTGCCACTGACCTCGCTGCCACCGGCGTCGCCCCCCGTGCTGGCGCCGCAGGTCACGCTCAGGTCACCATACAAGTACGGGGGATCGTTGAATTCCCCCGCAACGTGGAACCGCACGTCCACGTGATGCTGGCCGGGCGCAAGACCGGGGTCGGCCAGGTCTGGCACGGGTCCGCACGCCACGTAGAACTCTTGAACACTCTTGGCCACGGCGGACTGCGGCGGCCCAGGCTGAGTCGGTACGTCGCCGTAGAGGCCACCGGCCCATTTGGCGCCGTCGACCCACAATTCGGCGCGGGTGATGGGCAACCAAGGCGCCATCTCGGCGGCCGGCGTGACTGCGACGTGGCCCCGCGCCGCTTGGATCGGCACCGTGCAACTCCCGACCGACGTCCATACGAGCACTTGGTCCGGCGCCACGTAAGTGAGTTGAAGCGTTCCCATGCCTTGCGGAGCGGGCAAGTCGGGGCCGGTGGCGAACGGCAACTCGACCGGCGGCACGAGCGCGCCCAACGCGTCTTGGCAAAAGCCAGGAAGCACAAGCGTATAGGCGCTATTGGCTGCCAAACCTTTCAGGGGTCTGAGCAGCTTGTAGCCACCGCTGGTGTCGTCGACCAGTTCGGTCGCGACGAGCTTGCCTGCGGCATCGCGCAGTTCGGGCACCAGTGGCGCAAAGGGCGCCTGCAGCGGCTTGGGCACGGCCAGCGGAATGGCCTTGGTCGACGCGGGCAACTGGGTGCCGGCCGCAAACGAGGCTTTGGTCGCGCAGACCAAGATCGGACCGCAGGCCAAGGCGGGCACGGGCACCGCCAGCAACCCTAGACCGGCCCACGTGCAAGCCAAGAAGTTCCGCCAAGAACCGCGCATTGCTTCCTCCTGCCTACGCTCCGGCCATCCAGGTATACAGGCCTGACCAGCATTCGGCAAGGCAGGTCGGACAGGCCCACCTGCGGCGCTGCCGCGGAAGGAAATCCGAAGCATTGCCCAGGGCTCAGGACGCCCAATTTGACTTCCACCGCCCGAATTCGCACAGTTGCGGCGTCCTCGCCCATCGACAGGAGACGCCCATGTCCGCTGCCCTTTCACCCGCTCTGACCGCCTACACAGTGGCCCTACCCCAGGCCGCGCAAGCCCAATTCGCGAGTTGGGCCGCGGCCCTGTCCGCGGGCCTGGCCAATTCCCAGGCGAAGATCTGGCACGGTGGCCCGGTTTGGTTTGTCGCCGGCCAACCCTGCGTGGGCCTGAGCCACGGCAAGCGCGGCCTCCAACTGCTGTTTTGGAGCGGCCAGCTCTTTGACGAGCCGCAGTTGGTGCCGTCGGGCAAGTTCAAGGCGGCCGAGTACTTGCTTGCGCCCAACACCGAGGTCGATCCAACGACGCTGGCGCGCTGGCTGCACAAGGCGACGACCATCGTTTGGGACTATCCCGGCGAAATTGCCAAGTTGCGGGCGGCAAGCCGGACCAAGACACCGTCCGCGGACGCAGATTGAGCGGCGGCCCAAGCAGGCGCACGGTGGCCTGGGCACCCGCACGCGGACAGCGGTTTTTCCCAAGGCGCCGATTTGCCGCCGGGTACCGCACGGGCGTAGGCTTCTCCACGTGAACGATCGGCGGGCGGGCGGGCACACACCGCAGGGTACGGCGCCGCGGTGTACAGCCCCGCAGGGTACGGCCCCGCGGTGTACAGCCCCGCAGGGTACGGCCCCGCAGGGTACGGCCCAGCAGGGTACAGCCCCGCAGCGGCCGCAGCGCCGCGCGCACGGAGGGAGCATGATCGGCCGCGTCCGCTTTTTCCTTGGCATTCTGGTCTCATTTGTCCTCTTCGCTGGCTGCGACTCGGGCACCGCGGCGGCCAATGCGGGCAGCTCGGCCGGCGCAGACGCGACGGGGGGCGACAGCGGCGCCGTGACCGCCCAAGACACGACCGCGGCGGACGGCGATGCAACTGCGGCTGGAGACAGCACTTCTGCGCAAGGCGGCAGCATCGCGATTTACCTGCAGGGCGACCAACTGCCGGTCGCGTTTGCCGATGGACTGCAGGGTCAGACCCCTGCGGAATTCCAGGTGGCGCTGTCGCGCTACCAAGTGTTGAAGTCGGCGGACGATCCCGCGCCGCAGCCGTGCTTCGATCACGGCGCAAAGCCGGTGGTGGCAAACCTGAGCGGCGACAACCTGATGGGGCAGTGCCCAACGGCCGGGATCGCCACCGGGACCTACACGCACGGCCGCGTCAAGGTCGAGTGGCTGCGCTACAGCGTGACCGGCCAGCTGCACTACAACGGCATGAATTTACCAGGCAAGTTCACGTTCTTGCGCGCCTATTCGGACACGACCGTAGACGGCAAGGCCATGGCGGCGGGCGCGGGCACGCTGCGGTTCCGCGACAACTCGGGCGCGGTGGACAACGAGATCCCCTTTACCTACCCCGCTTTGCCCTCGATGCCCAACGTGTCAACCCAGCTGCAGGACGGCGAATTCCTGATGACCTTTGCCTACACCAAGCCCTTGCCGATCCTGCAAAATGCGCCCGGCCAGTACTGGGCGCGCTTCCACTGGCAGGTCTGGCAGGGTTTCCGCTGGCAGGACAGCGTCGCGGCCGGTCACACCGCCGGGGTCTGGGACGTGGAAACTCCGCCCGCGCCCAGCGAAAACGTAGTCTTTGCCGGGGCGACCGGCTACTCCGTCTCCACGTCGATCGATTGAGCGCGTTCGCCGCTCCCGCAGGGACTGCATGGCGTCTGCCCGAATCGCTACCTGGATCCTGTCGGCCGGCTTGGCGGCGTGTACCGCCGCGGCTCCCAATGGGTCCCCCTCTGGCGCGGGCGACGGCGACGCGGTGGATGCGGGGCAAGACGGCTCTATCGCTAATGATTCTGGTCTGAACGACACCCAGACAGGCGGCACGGACACCGGCTGGGATGCGGCCCGCGCCGATGGCGCTCAACCGGACTCGGCGACCGGCGACGGGGGCGGCGACGCCGGGGCCGTGGCCTGCCAAGTCCCGGGCAAGGGCGCCGGCACTTGCATGCTCACCAGCGCGTGCACCGGCACGGCCACGCCAGGCTACTGTCCGGGCCCCAAAGAAATCCAGTGTTGCACGCCCACCGCGGCCAGCGGGGCGTGCGACCCCAACGCCGCGCCCTTGCCCAACCTGGGCCTGGGCGCCGAGCCCGCGGGCTTGGGCGGCTGCCCGGCGGGCATGGCGCGCATCGATCCCGCCGGCAAGCCCAGCTACTGCATCGACCGCTGGGAGGCGGCCCTGCAAGTAGGGGCGACTGGGGCAGAGTTTTCGCCGTACCACAACCCGGGCGGCACGGCGGTGCGGGCCGTGGCGCGCCCCAATCAGGTGCCGCAGGGCTACATCAGCGGCAACCAAGCCAAGGCGGCCTGCAGCGCCGCCGGCAAGCGCTTGTGCAGCGACGGCGAGTGGTTGCGCGCCTGCCAAGGCCCCAGTGGCTGGACGTACCCGTACGGCGCAAAAAAGGTGCCCAAAGCCTGCAACGATAGCCGCGCCGTCCACCCAGCCATCGAGCTGTACGGGACCAGCGACGCGTGGATTTGGAGCAAATTGGACAACGCCTGCCTGGACCAACTTCCCGATTCACTTGCAAACACAGGTGCTTTCTCGGCCTGCGCCAGCGCCGAAGGGCTCATGGACATGATGGGCAACCTGCACGAATGGACCGCGGATCCGGCCGGAACTTTCCGCGGCGGCTACTTCGTCGACACGGTGATCAACGGCCCTGGGTGCTTGTACGTCACCACCGCCCACGACAGCAGCCACTGGGACTATTCGACCGGGTTTCGCTGCTGTGCCGATCTGCCGTAGGGCAAACTTGGGTCCGCTCGACGGATTCGCAGAAATCGCCCGCCGTTCAAGCCACGAGCCACCATGTCTTCATCTCGCCCTTGCCCTTGACCTCGATGGTGCCGCGGGGCTCGAACTGGAAGTCGTTTCGCAGCAAGGCGTACGCCGCGTCGCTGACTTGAATGGCACCCGGCGCGCCGTGTGACTCCATGCGGCTCGCGATGTTGACACTGTCGCCCCACAGGTCATAGACGAACTTGTGTTTGCCCACGATACCAGCCACCACGGGGCCGCTGTGGATGCCAATGCGCAGCGCCAGGTCCGAGCCGCGCCGTGCGTTGAATTGCGCCATCGCCGCCTGCATTTGCAGCGCCATGCGGGCGATGCGCTGGGCGTGATCGGGCTGCGGATCGGGCAAGCCGCCGGCCACCATGTAGGCGTCGCCAATCGTCTTGATTTTCTCTAGCCCCAGCGTGTCGGCCAGGTCGTCAAAGGTCGAAACCAGGTCGTCCAGCATCGCCAACAGCTGATCGGGCGGCGTCACGGTCGCCAGCGGCGTAAAGCCCACCAGGTCCGAGAACAGCACCGTCGCGCAGTCAAAGCCGTCGGCAATCACCCGGTTGTCGGCCTTGAGCCGGTCGGCCACCTGCCGCGGCAGGATGTGCAAAAGCAGCTCCTCGACCTTCTGGCGCTCCAGGTCGATCTGCTTTTGCATCACAAACTCTCGACGTTGCGACCGCTCTTGCTGCCAGGCCGAGTACAGCAGCACCAGCAGGGTCGTTGCCAAGGTGTACAGGAACACGGTCCGCTCGACCCACGGCGGTCGGGTCAGGATCACCGACGCAAGCGCGGCCGCTGAGACCCCCAAAGCCGACGCGACCAACCAGCGCCCGCGCAGCCGCGCCGCAGCCTGGCTGGCAGTCAGGATGAACAGCCACACGAACAAAAGCGGGCCCAGCACGTCGCGCGGCACCGCGAGCAGGCCCGGCACGGCATACAACCACGCAAAACCTTGGACGCCGGCAAAGGTGAGCGGCTGAATGCGGGCGGCGCACCAGGGCACGCGGGTCAGGCCGGCCACGGCAAGCAGCAGCGGCACGGCCACGCCGTAGCGCAAGATCAGCAGCGTCGCGTCGGCCGACTGCATCGGGGCAAACCACGCCTCGATCAGGCCCGAGGCCGCCGTCAACAGCGCAATGAACATCGAGGCATAGCGGACCTGCTTCACGGCGCGCCGGTCGTGGCTTTCGGCCCAATTGCGCTCGACCTCTGGGTCGTCGAACTCCAGGAACAGGCCGCGCATCGTGGGGGCCAGGTGCGTGACGCCCAGGGCGCTGCGCCAGACCGCTTGGCCCAGAGGCGACATCGCCCGCGCCGTGCGTTCGACCAGCGAAGCGTGTCCGTTAGCGGCCGGGGCCGAATCCGCGTCCACAAGCGACTCCCAAGAAACAGCAACTGCGCCGCGACCGCCCACCCAGCGTGCAGCCCGTTCGGCGCACGGAAGCGACCGCGGCGCGAGCGGGTGGGCGTGAAGGGCACACGCTGCAATCCAGCGGCAAGCCTAGCACGCCGTCTGCGAAATTGGCCAGATGCTGGCGCCAACACCGGAGTGCAGCGCGGCAGTCCCAAGGTGGAGACCTGGCCGAGCCTGCCTTACCGCATGGCTACTACAGCTAGAGCAAGATGAAGAAACTCTTTCCATGTCGTACACTTGGCCCTCACCCCGCCGCTGGCGCGTCTGCCCCTCTCCCAAGGCATTGGGCGAGGGGCAAGGAAATTTTCCTTTACCCCTCGCCCACTTCAGTGGGAGAGGGGTCGGCCACAGGCCGGGGGTGAGGGCCAGAAGCTCGGCGCAAGAGTAAGCAAACGGTATGGCAGGTGGCCGAGCGTGGCTGAGCACCTCCCCACCGATACGACCTGGAAGCGCTTCAGGCTGTGGCAGCCAGGCTGATACGCACGCCACCTGATTCACGCCTGTACGGGTCGGTGCGCGATGCTGACGGAGTCGAGATCGCAGGGCAAAGAGGATGCCCTTGAACTTTGACTTGTTCGCCACGCAGTTGACCGTGCAGGCCAGGAGACCGTAAGGTGAGTGGCCGCCTGGGGGAGATGGGCGGTCCGGGCAAGGCGACCATGACGATTGTGCACACGGCGCGGCAGGTCGGCCGGTTGGCGACGATGGCGGCGCTATTGGCTCTGCTAAGTTGCAGCTCACCCGGCGCGAGCAGCGGCGGCAGCACCACCGATACCAAAGGTGGCGGATTCGACATCCAACTGCCCGACGTGATCGTGAGCGGCGCCGACGCCAGCAAAGGCGACGCCACCCCAACCGACGTGGCCAGCGCCGACGCAGCCGACGACGGCCAAGACACCGCCACGGACGACAGCACCGGCGACAGCCAAGGCGACGGCGCGGGCGACACCAGCAGCGACGCAACCCTTTGCGGCAGCGCGGGCTGCCCATGCAACGGCAACGCGGACTGCGACTCGGGATTTTGCATCGAGGTGGGCGGCCAGTCCGAATGCGCGGCGCTGTGCGTAACGGGTTGCAAGGCCGGCTTTCAGTGCACACAAACCACCAGCTCGACGGGCGACGTCGCCTCGCTTTGCACCCCCCTGTTCGGCCGGCTTTGCGAACCCTGCCAGGCCGACGCCGATTGCAGCAACGTGCTGGGCGGCAAGGACAACCGCTGCATCGCCTATCCTGGACCCGCCGGGAGCTTGCTGGGCCAATTCTGCGCCGCACCGTGTGGACCCGGCGGCGACTGCCCTAGCGGCTACGCGTGCCAAGACACCAAGAGCGTAGGCGGCGCCACCAGCAAACAGTGCATCCGGATCAGCGGCACCTGCGAGTGCGACGCGCGGGCGCAGAAACTGAGCCTGAGCACGCCGTGCAGCAGCGGCAACGCCGCCGGTACCTGCAAGGGCAGTCGGTCCTGCGGCGCGAACGGCCTGAGCGCCTGCGACGCGCCGATGGCCCAGACCGAGACATGCAACACCTTGGACGACAACTGCAACGGCCAAACCGACGAGGGCGGCAGCAGTTTGTGTGACGACGCAACCCCTTGTACCTACGACAATTGCATCGCGGGCGAATGCCAGCACCCGCCCAAGACCGGCGCGTGCGACGACGGCAGCGCGTGCACCAGCGGCGACTACTGCAGCGACGGCCTGTGCAAAGGCAACGCCCTGAACTGCGACGACAGCAACGGCTGCACCGCCGACAGCTGCAACCCCGCCAGCGGCTGCGTGAACTTGCCCACGACCGCCAGCTGCAGCGATGGCGACGCCTGCACCAGCGGCGACGCGTGCAAGGATGGCCAGTGCGTGCCCGGCCCGGCCACCGTTTGCGACGACGGCAACCCGTGCACCGCCGATTCGTGTAATCCCAAGCAGGGTTGCACGACCAGCCCCACCAGTGATCCGTGCGACGACAACAACGCCTGCACCAGCGGTGACACCTGCGCGGCCAACAAATGCAGCGGCGGGGCGGCGGTCGCGTGCGACGACGGCAACCCCTGCACCACCGATTTCTGCGACATCAAGCAGGGTTGCGTGGCCTCGCCCAACGGCCAGGGCTGCGAGGACGGCAACGCCTGCACCACGGCCGACATTTGTGCGGCAGGCAGTTGCGTGGGCGGCGCAGCCGTGTTCTGCGACGACGGCAAGCTATGCACGACCGACAGTTGCGACCCCAAGGCGGGCTGCAACTTTGCGCCCAACAGCCTGCCCTGCGACGACAGCGACGCGTGCACCCAAGGCGACGTGTGCAAAGGCGGCAGCTGTTCGCCCGGTCAGGCCGGGCCGTGCAGCGACAGCAACCCTTGCACCACCGACACTTGCGACCCCAAGGGCGGCTGCGCCAGCGCCAACAACAGCCTGCCCTGCGACGACGGCAACGCCTGCACCCAAGGCGACGTCTGCAAAAGCGGCAACTGCAACGGCGGCAGCACCCTGAACTGCAACGACGGCAACAGCTGCACCTTGGACAGCTGCGACGCCGGCAAGG
>JBBISH010000061.1:0-36582 GCA_037441385.1 Myxococcales bacterium | reverse complement strand
GGGGGCGGCGCCAGGGGCCGGAGCAGCCGCGGGGGCAGCGCCGGGGGCCGGAGCCGGAGCGGCTTCCGGAGCCTTGGCGGGCTCAGCGGCCTTGGGCTCTTCCTTCTTGGGCTCTTCCTTCTTCTCTTCCGGCTTGGCTTCGTCCTTCTTGGGCTCAGCAGCCGCACCCTCGGTCTTCGGGGGTTCGGCCGGCTTCTTCTCGCAGCCCATCACGCTAGCCGACAGACCCAGCGCCAACACGGCAACCATCAGACGATTCAGACGCATCTTTCTCTCCTGTTCCGGGCACTACGGAGGTTTGCGCTGGTCATCGTCCCGGATCATCCGGGGCCGTGTCCCGAGCATTGCCTGTCGCTGCAGTTGCCCGCAGTGCAGGTTCACGAACCGCTCTCCGCTGCCTGTCTCCTCTGGGGCATCCACCGTGCGGCACCGACGCGCTCGGCTGTAGCCCCCGCAAGTCAGCAAAAGCATATTGCAGTGGGGCGGGGTGTCAACCGTTTTTTCCCTGTGGACATAAGTGGTCAATATTACGATGAACTTGCATACGCCGGTCCAGTTGCGCACAATGGGGCCCGGCCCATTTCGTTGGCTACGGCCGCGCCAAGAGGTTCCCTTGCCCCCCTTTCGTATGGTGTCGCCGTTCGCCCCAGCGGGCGATCAACCCCAAGCAATTACGCAACTTGTTCAGGGATTGCGCCAAGGCGAGCCGGCCCAGGTGCTCCTGGGCGTGACCGGTTCGGGCAAAACGTTCACGGTTGCGAACGTGATTGCCACGCTGCAGCGGCCAGCGCTGGTGATGGCTCCCAACAAAATCTTGGCGGCCCAACTGCACGCGGAACTCAAGGCGCTGTTTCCAGAGAACGCGGTCGAGTATTTTGTCAGTTATTACGACTACTACCAGCCCGAGGCCTACATCGCCGCGACCGATACGTACATCGAGAAAGACTCGCTGATCAACGACGAGATCGACCGAATGCGTCACGCGGCCACCTACGCGCTGCTTGAACGAAAGGACGTGATCATCGTCAGTTCGGTGTCTTGCATCTACGGCATCGGCGCGGCCGAGACCTATCTGGCGATGCGCATCCACATCGAAGTGGGGCAGCGGATGCGCCGCGACGAATTGCTGCGCAAGTTGGTGGATATCCAGTACACGCGCAACGATCTGGAGATGGCGCGCGGCAACTTCCGCGTTCGCGGCGACGTGGTGGAGCTGCAGCCGGCCTACTACGACGACCGCCTGCTTCGCATCAGCCTGTGGGGCGACGAAATTGAAGAGCTTCAATGGGTTGACCCGCTACGGGGCACGCCGATCGCCAAGGCCGAGTCGGTGGCCATCTATCCGAATTCGCACTACGCCACGCCCGAGGAGTACTTGATCCAGGCGCGCGAGCGCATCGCCGTCGAGCTGAGCGAGTGTCTGGTCGCGATGAAGGCGGAGGGCAAGTTGTTGGAAGCCCAGCGGCTGGAACAACGGACGATGTACGACCTGGAAAATCTGCAGACACGCGGCACCTGCAACGGCATCGAGAACTACGCGCGCCACCTCGCGGGCCGGCCGGCGGGCGAACCGCCGCCCACGCTGGTTGACTACTTCCCTAAAGATTTCATTACGATCTTGGATGAGTCGCACTTGATGGTCGGGCAGATCGGCGCCATGTTCCGCGGCGATCGCTCGCGCAAAGAGAACTTGGTCGAGCACGGCTTTCGGCTGCCGTCGGCGCTGGACAACCGGCCGCTGCGGTTTGACGAATTCATGAGCCGCACCGGGCAGATGCTGTACGTGTCGGCTACGCCGGGTGATTGGGAGTTGGAGCAGACCCAGGGCGCATTTGTCGAGCAGGTGGTGCGGCCCACTGGACTGGTCGATCCCGAGGTGGAGGTTCGGCCGGTTGGGACGCAAGTGGATGACTTGGTGGGCGAAATTAAACAGCGGGTCGACGTCCGCGAACGCGTGCTGGTCACCACCTTGACCAAGCGCATGGCCGAGCACCTGACCGAGTACCTGGACGAATTGGGGATTGCGGTCCGCTACCTGCATTCGGACGTGGAGACGCTCGAGCGCATCGAGCTCATTCGAGCCCTGCGTGCGGGCGAATACGACGTACTGGTGGGGATCAACCTGTTGCGCGAAGGCTTGGATATTCCAGAGGTTTCTCTGGTCGCCGTCCTGGACGCCGACAAAGAGGGCTTTTTGCGATCACGGCGCTCGCTGATCCAGACGATTGGCCGCGCCGCGCGCAACGTGCATGGCCGCGTGATCCTGTATGCCGACGTGATGACCGATTCGATCAAGCTGGCCTTGGACGAGACCGAGCGACGGCGGGCCAAGCAGATCGCGTTCAATGTGGAGCACGGCATCACGCCGCGGAGCGTGCAAAAAGCGCTGGCCGGCGTCTCGCCCACTGCAGCGGAAGTGGCCACGGCGGTTGCCGAACGGGCCGGCCACCGCGACGTCAAGCAGCTCGAAAGGGAACTGCTGGACACCAAGCGCGCGATGAAGGTGGCCGCGCAGGCGCTGGACTTCGAGCAGGCCGCCAAGCTGCGCGATCAGGCGCGGGCGATCGAGCAAGTGCTGCTGGCAATTGCGTAATATTTGCATAATATTTGCATAATATTGGCTGCGTCGTTCAGCAATCCGGCCAAGCCGCCGCCGCCGCCCGCAGTTGATCGCGCAGCGACGGCCACCGGCGGTTGGGCCACAGCGCCTTCATTTTGGCCAGATTCAGCAGCTCGTCGCCGCCGGCAAGGGCGCGGTCCTGGCTGCCAGTGGCCATGGCCAGCCCGGCGAGGCCCGCCCCTTCCAGCAGCGCTTCGGCCAGATCCAGCGCCGATTCCTGGCGCGGATTCGCCAGTTGCGTAGTTCCAGTCGATTCCTGGCGTCCGGCGAGATCGGCGAGCAGCTGCGCCGCGTCGGTCGCCAGCAGCAGGGCCGGGTGCTGGCGGCCTGTGCCAGCCAGGCGGGCCTGACCCTGGCGGGCGCGCGCCAGCCACTCTGCCAAACGATCGCGCGGATCGCCGGGCGTGACGAGTTGCGGCAGCAGCGCGATGTGCAGCGGCCCCTGCCACTGCGCCGCCACGAGCTGGTTGGCGCGGCCAAGGTCAAGGCCAAATGCGTCGTCGGGAAGCGGGGTTGCTGCGTCTTCGGCCAACGACCAGTCGGCCGGCCGGCGGGCCGCGATGGACGACGCCACGACCAGCGTTGGCCATCGGTGCGCAGCGGCGGCGGCGGCGGTCAGGGCCTCTGCCCGGGCTGGGTCCAGCCCACAGCAGTGCAGCACGACTTGAGCACCCGCCACCAACGGCTGCAGCGCGTGGGCATCGGCTGCATCCGCTTGAGCGAATGGACAGGGAAGCATGCCCGCTTGCGGCGCGTGTCGCGCCACCGCCAGCACCTGTTCGGGCGATACCCGCCGGGCCACCTCTGCGGTCAGCGACCGACCCAGACGCCCGGTTGCGCCAATAATCACCCATGATCGCGCGCTGTTGTGTGTCACTGCCGCTGCGGTTCCTTTGGGCGGCTGGCCGCCGCTTGTCCGACCCGCTAGGCTACAAGCCCGGAGATCGCATGCCGCAGTCTGATCGCGCAGAGGGACAAACGCCAGCTTCGTCGGGCCCACACCCGGTAAGACCGCGTCAGGCTGTACCTTTTTCGCAGCGCCGCTTTGTGCCGCGGGCCGTGGTCGACGTGCATGGCCGCCGGGCCGACGTGGCTTTGGCCGCGCCCCACCCGCAGTTGCTAGAGCTGGCCGCATGGCTGACCCCGGCCTTTTACGTGGACCTGGGCCGGCCGTGCAATTCCGCCTGCCTGTACTGCGCGGTGCCGCCCCACGAGGATGCGCAAGGCTTCTTGCCGATGGGGGAAGTCGAATCGATCATCCAGGCGGGGGCCACCGGCGGGCGTTGTGACAAAGCCATCCTGATCGGTGGCGAGCCCACGATCTACCCCCAGCTGGGCGAGGTACTGGACTTGCTCGCCCAGCACCGGCTGCGCGACCACATCCTGATGACCAATGGTTTGCGGCTAGCCGAGCCCGGTCTCTTGGACGACCTCTACGCCCAAGGGGTTGCGACCATCCACCTGTCGATCGATACCTTTGACAGCGCTACCTACGATCAGCTGTCGCGCTCGACGGGCAAGCTGACAAGGCAAGTGCAGGCGCTGCAAGCGATTCTGCGCCACGGCGGTCTGCGCACCTACCTGTATACCGCGGTGACGGCGCTGAATTGGCCGACCTTGCCCGACTTGTTGCGTAGGGTTGTCGAGCTAGCCGAGGCCGCCGGAGCGCCGCCCCCGCCGGTGATTTTGGCCTTGATCAAGCCACTTGGCGACGCGGCCCGCCACGCCGACTTGCTGCTGGTCGACCCCGAGCGGGCGGCCGAGCAAGTGGCGGAGCTGGTGGCGCTGGGCGACGCGCTGGGCGTGACCGTGGGGCACCGCAACCTGGCCGCGTGCCTGGCCCCGCAGTTGGTAGCGCGCAACGTCGACTACTATCTGGACGATTATTCTACCGAAGTTAGCACCGGCCGCCGGCTGCCGTTCTCGCACGCCGAGCACTGGTTCCATCTGCCTACGTGCGCGTCCTGTGGGCATCGCGGCATCTGCCCGGGGTTGTACCGCGGCAACACCGAGCGGTACGGTACCCAGGCCTATCGCCCAATCGGGGGCCAAGGCCTAAAGTCCGGATGATCAAATCGGTTTTTGGCAGACCGCCCACCACGACAGCCCCGGCGCGCCCAGGTGGGCTTTGGCCAGGAGCCGCGACGCCGTACCGTCGAGACTGAGCGCGCCCAATACCGCTTTGGTCAGCAGCGGCCCGTGGTTCCACGCGATCGAGGGGGGCGCGTCGTGGGCGGCGCCCAGCGCGGCCTCGCGAACCTTGGCCAGGGCGCGCGGCAGCAGCAGGCTGTGGAACAGGCCGCCCGACTCTAGGATGTTTAGCCCCGCCTCGCCCACCACCTGCCGAGCCGCCGCCGGACTGTAGCGCCGATGGTGGTGCAAGAAGCTGTCGTGCTGGGTGAACAGCGCCTGCCATGCTGGGACCGAGATCACCGCCAGCCCACCGGGCCGCAGCGACTGATCGACGATGCCCTGCAAGAACACGCGATCGTCCGCTACGTGCTCCAACACATCGAGCAGCACGACCGCGTCGTACTGGCCGGGCGGCGGGTCGCGGTGCAAGCTGACCAGCGCGGGCACTTTGGCCTGCAGCTGCTGCAGAGTCGCGTCGTCGTAGCCCGCATCCAAGCAGCTGATGTGCGAGCCGGGTTTGAGCTGGGCGGCGACATTGCCCGCGAACCAAGCATCGCCCGAGCCAACGTCGAGCAGTGACACCGGCCGCCCCAACAGGCCATGCCGACGCATCGCCGCCATAAAGAAGTCGCGCCGCGCCAGCTCCCAGGGGTGTCGAGGTTGATCGCCTGTTTCGCGCAGATCCATGCCAACTCCTGGCCGCACAGGGGCGGCGGGCGCCGTACGATCGGCGGCTTTGGGCGCGGATGCAAGCCCAGGCCGCGCAGTGGTTGCGGCTGGCGGCGGGCGTGCGTTACAACGCGCGGCACGGCAAGCAGGTTGGGAGCAGCATGGCAACGGCAGATTTGGCAGGGCAAGTACCGCAGCAACCCAGCGATCTGCCGGCCCACCTGCGGCCTAGGTGGCAGGCCTGGCTTGCCGGCGATCGCGCGGCGGCTGCGCTGCTGGCTCTGGCGATCGCGGCTTGCGTGGCGCCGCTGTGGGTATCCGCGCTGCTGCCGATGATGGACCTGCCGCAGCATCTGGCGACGGTGCGGATCTTGCACAGCTACGCCGACCCGCAGTTCGCCGTGAACAAGTACCACGTGATCGATTATTCGCGCACCCAGTACCTGTCCTGGTATTTCGCTGTGGACTTCTTGACCTACGTGATGCCGCTCGAGGTCGCCAACCGCCTGGTACTGTCCTTTTATGCCGTAGGTCTGCCGCTGTCGCTCGTGGCGCTGCTCCGCGCCCATCGGCGCGATCCGTTGCTGGCCCTGCTGGCGGTTCCGCTGGTCTACAACGTGTTCTTCTTCATGGGGTTCGCTAACTACATCACCGCGCTGCCGTTGATGTTCTGGGGCCTGGCCCTGTTGCGCCGCAGCCTGGACGAGGCCACTTGGCCGCGCGTGATCGGTATGGCCGCGATCGCGTTGGTGCTGTTCTACAGTCACGCGCAACCCTTCTTGCTGTATGGACTTCTGGCCGGTCTGACCGTCTTGCTCGGCGCGCGCGGCTGGCATCCCCGCCACTGGTGGCGATCCGCGGCGCATCTGCTGCCCGCGCTGCTGGCCATGGGTGTGTGGACCTCGCGGTCGCTCATCTTGGCCGGCGAGCAGGAGTGGAAGCAGGGGCACGGCGGGCGCAACGTCACGTCAGCACAAGTGAATTTTGAGCCGTGGGGCGAGCGGCTACAGAACCTGTGGACTTGGTGGCTCGATGCCTACCGCGGGGACAGCGACGAGATCCTGGCGGCCGCCTGGATCGCCGTGCTGGCGGTGGCGGCGCTGCTGGCCCGACGGAGCGAAGAGGACGAAACCCCTTGGCAGCGCGCCAAGATCCCGGCGGCGATGCTGGTGGCGACGCTGGCGGTCTACCTGCTCAGCCCGGTGTCGTACAAGTGGATCTGGCCGATTTCGTACCGCTTTGTCCCCGTGGTCGCCATGCTGGCGCTCGTGGCCGTGCCGGCGCAGCGCTGGGCCTTTGGCCGCTGGGGGCGCTACCTGCTGTTTGCCTTGCCGGCCCTGGCCTTGTGCGGTGCGAGCCTGCGGCTGCACGTGCAGAAGGCGAAAGAGTTCAGCGACGAAGCGGGGCCGATCCGGCAGGTCGTGGCCCAGGCAGACTATGGAAAGTGTCTGATTTCGCTGGTGTATGGCGCTGGAAGCGATGTGATCAATCAGGCGCCGCTGCTTCACCTGGGCCAGTACTACGTGGTCGACCGCGGCGGCATGGCGAGCTTCAGCTTTGCCAATTTCCCGCAGTCGCCCGTGCTGTATCCCGATGTGGGCGGTCCGCCGACGTTTCCGGCGCGCTTCGAGTGGACCCCTGAGCGCTTTACCTGGGCGGAGTACGGCAAGTATTTCGACTACTTCTTGATTCGCGGCACCGGCGACCCCTTTGGCCGCGACCGCGATAAGGTCGAGCTGGTCACCGAGCAGGGACCCTACCGGTTGTTCAAGAAGAAGCCTGGAGCGTGATCAAACCAGCTCGGCGATCAGCAGCGCGGGATTCTCCAGGTAGTCCTTGACCGCCTGGACGAACGCCGCGCCCACGTGGCCGTCGATCAGCCGGTGATCGAACGAGCACGACATGTACATGCGCTCGCGGATGACGATCTGGTCGTTGACCACCACTGGCCGCTTCTCGACCTTGTGCAGGCCCAGGATCGCCACTTCGGGGTAGTTGACGATCGGCGTCGCGAACATGCCGCCGATCTTGCCCAAGCTCGTGATGGTAAAGGTCGAGCCGGCCATGTCCTCGGCCGGCAGGCTGGCGGTGCGCGCACCCTCGCCCAAGCGCTTGACCTCGCTGATCAAGTCTTTGAGCGACAGCCGATCGGCGTCCTTCACCACCGGCACGACCAGGCCCGCCTCCGTCGCCGCCGCCACGCCGATGTGGTAGCGGTGCTTGACCACGATCTCGCCGGCCGCGTCGTCGAGCGCCGCGTTCAGATAGGCGAACTGCGGCTTCTTGAGTGCCAGGCACACCGCCTTGATCACAAACGGCAAGAACGTTGCCTTGAGGCCAAACGGCTCCAGAGCGGCCCGCAGGTCGTTCACCGCCGTGAAGTCGACCTCGTCCACGTAGGTGAAGTGGGCGGCGTTGTCCTTGGCCATGCGCATGCGTTGGTGGATCCGCTTGCGCAAGCCCTTCAACTTCTCGCGGGTTTCGTCCTGTCCTGCCGGCAGTGGCTGCGGGGCAGGGCGCACCACGGGCGCCAGCGCGGCGGGCGCGGCGACCGGCTTGCTCGGCGCACCAGCGACGCGGGCCGCCCAGGCCTGCACGTCGGCTTGGGTCACCCGGCCCTCGTCGCCCGTGCCCGGCACCTCGAACAGGTCAATCCCCAGCTCGCGGGCCAGCTTGCGGGTCGCCGGCGCCGCGCGGACACGTTCGCCCGGATCGCGGTTGGCCGGCGCGATGGGCGCCTGAGCCGGAGCCGGAGCCGGAGCCTGAGCCTGAGCCTGAACCTGAGCCTGAACCGGTGCCGCCGGCCCAGAAGCTGCCGTCCCAGACGCGGCCGTCCCAGGTGAAGCAACCGCGCCGCCGGCCTCCAGGATCGTCACCACCACCGAGCCCACGGGCACCATGTCGCCCTCGGCAAAATGCCGCTTGGCGATCTTGCCGGGCCGCGGCGACGGGATCACCGCCGAGACCTTGTCGGTCAGGACCTCGAACAGCGGAGTATCCTCTTGTACTTCCTGACCATCTTGGACCAGCCACTTGGTCAGTTCGCCCTCGACCACACCTTCGCCGATGTCGGGCAGCTTGAACTCGAACGCCATGGAAACCCCTTGGGAATGAGCGAAATTTCAGTTGAAACGCGCGGTCTTGCGCAGCGCGTCGGCCACGCGCGCCGGGTCGGGCAGGTAGGCGGCCTCCAGCGTGTACGGGAACGGGGTGTCGTAGCCCGTGACCCGCAGCACCGGCGCCTGCAGCCAATCGAAGCAATGTTCGGTGACCAGCGCCACGATCTCGCCGGCAAACCCGCAAGTTCGTGGCGCTTCGTTGGCGACCACCACGCGGCCGGTCTTGCGGCCAGTAGCCGTCACCGCGTCCAGATCCAGCGGCACCAGGCTTCGCAGGTCGACGAGCTCTACGTCGATGCCTTCGCTGGCCACGATCTCGGCTGCCTTGGCGCAGGTGTGGACCATCGCGCCGTAGCTGATCAAGCTCACGGGCGTGCCGCGGCCGGTCAGCTCGCGCACGGTCGCGGCCTTGCCGATCGGCACGGTGTACCACCCCTCGGGCACTTCGCCGCCCTTGTGCTGGCTCCAGTTGGTGCCGTGGTCGGGGCCGCGGTAGATGCGCTTGGGCTCAAAGACCATCACCGGGTCGTCGCGATCGATGGCGGCAAGCAGCAAGCCCTTGGCATCGTAGGGGTTTGACGGCGCGACCACCACCAGGCCGGCCTGGTGGCAGAACACGGCCTCGGGCGATTGCGAGTGGTAATGCCCACCGCGGATGCCGCCGCCAAACGGGGTGCGAATCACCAGCGACGCCGGAAACTCGCCGGCCGAGCGGTAGCGCGCCTTGGCCAGCTCGTTGACGATCTGATCGTAAGCCGGGAAGATGAAATCCGAAAACTGGATCTCGGCCACTGGCTTCAGGCCGTACATCGCCATGCCGATCGCGGTGCCGATGATGCCCGCTTCGGCCAGTGGCGTGTCGATCACGCGATCGTCGCCAAACTCTTCCTGCAGGCCCACCGTGGCGCGGAAGACGCCGCCGAACTTGCCGACATCCTCGCCCAGCACGACCACGCCCTCGTCGCGGCGCATCGCACAAAACAGAGCGTCATTGACGGCTTGGATGATGTTCATGCTCGGCATGGTGGCGATCCTGCGGCGGGCGATTCGTCGCGGGCGGCAAGGTAGCATCCCTGCGTTGGCGCTGAAAGGGGCGCACCGGTTCCCTTTGCGCTGTGGTGATCTACACTACCGCTCCCTTCGCCGGCAGCTGCCCGCGCGAACCCCGCCGCCAAGTACCCAAGCAAGGATCATCATGCCCAAGGAAAGCTTTGTCGAAATCAATGGTCAGCTGCACTACTTGGACCCGTGGACGCGGTCGACCCACCTGACCTTTACGGTCACCAAGGTGCACGAGATCTTCGAGACGCCCTTTCAGACGATCGACGTGTTCGAGGCCGAGGACTGGGGCACGGTGCTGGCGCTGGGCGGCGTGACCAACGTGACCGACCGCGACGAGTCCGGCTATCACGAGATGCTGGCGCACCCGGCGCTGCTCGCGCACCCGAACCCCAAGAAGGTCCTGATCATTGGCGGCGGCGACGGCGGCACCCTGCGCGAAGTGCTGCGCCACCCCGAGGTCGAGCGCTGCGTGATGGTCGACATCGACGGCGAGGTCATTCGGGTCGGCCGCCAGTACTTTCCGCAAGTGGCTTCGGCGCTCGACGATCCGCGCGCGCAGGTGATCGTCGGCGACGGCCTGGCCTACGTCGAAGAGCACGCGGCGGCCGGCGACCAGTTCGACGTGATCCTCATCGACTCGACGGACCCGGTCGACGCGGCGGTCGAGCTGTTCACCGAGAAATTCTATCGCCACTGTGCGAAGTTGTTGGGCCAGAACGGCATCTTGGTGCCGCAGTCCGACTCGCCGACCTTCTACTTGGACCGCGTTGCCGGCGTGTACAAGATGCTGAGCGAGATTTTTGCCAATACCCGTCTGTACTTGGGTCAGGTCACCGCCTATCCGGGCGGGCTGTGGGCCTATACCGCCGCCAGCCAGGCCATCGATGTCGGCGCCGCGCAAAACCCGCACAGCGCCCGTATGCAGCGCCTGGAAGGGCAATTGCGCTACGGCAATGGCGAATTCTTCCGCGGCGTGTTTGCGCTGCCTACCTACGTGCGGCGCGCCCTGAACGGCGAGCCGGGCCACGCGCTGACTAGCCTGTCCGAAGACCCCGTCGCCAAAGGGTTCTGATGCTGGAGCGGCTGCCCGAGTACGCGGATCCGCGCTCGTCGCCGCGTCAGCAGAAGCTGCAGCGAGGCATCGGGGCGTTGGTGATGGTGCTGCTGGCGCTGACCCTGGGCGGCCTGCAATGGGTGCGCGGCCATCGCCAGCGCGATCAGACGCTGGGCGACGCCTTTGCCGAACTCGCCTTGGCCGACGCCGCCGCGCCCGCCGATCGCCCCGCCCACTGGCGCGCCGCGCAACAGCAATTCAGCCACAGCGCCGCGGTCGTCACCGTAGAGCCGCAGGCGCTGCTGGGCGTGGCCCTGACGGATGGCTGGCTGGAGCCGAGCGGCCCTGACCCGGTCTGCCTGCCAGCGGATCCGACGCGCCAGGGGGCGACTGAGGCGGAACTGCTCGAGATCGTCAAGGCTTGCTTGCAGGCCCGTCAGCCGGAGCAGGTCCTGGCGTGGGGGCAGCTGGCCGGCGTGACCCGCCATCGCGGCGACCTGGCGCAGTGCATCCAGTTTGCCGCGGAGTGGCAGCAAGCCCGCGATCGCGCCGCCAAACCCACGAAAAACTAGCCCAAAAAGCGCACCGGCGAGGCGGACCTTGCGGCCAGCGCCTCGCCGGTGGCGAACAGGATCGCGGGGCCAATTACTTGGCCGCAGCCTTGGCGAAGCGACGGTTGAAGCGGTCGACGCGGCCGGCGGTGTCGACCATGCGCTGCTTGCCCGTGTAGAACGGGTGGCAGTTCGAGCAGATGTCGATCTGCATGTTGCCAGCGGTCGAGCGGGTGACGAACGTGTTGCCGCAGCCGCAGTGGACGGTGGCTTCAACGTACTTGGGGTGGCCTTCTTTCTTCATGATCGCTCCGGTTGGGCGTCTGCGCGATTGCGGGCGCCGGCGGTTGGGGTGTTTGGGTGCAGCGGCAGTCGCGGCACCGGGGGCGTAAGTGTAGGGTGAAACGGCTGGTGGGGCAACCTAATTCGCCGCGGTTTGGGTCGCGCCGGCCTTGGGCGGGAATTTCTTGGCCGCGTCGCTCAGGTGCTGCACCAGCATCTCGGTGGTGATCGCCTCGGGCAGCAGATCGCGGCTGCCGTCGGGCATGTAGATCACGTAGGCCGGGATACCCGAGCGACCCAGCTTATCCAGCCACGACTGCATCTCGTCGTTTTCGTTGGTCATGTCGGCCTTCATCGGCAGCACGCCGCTGGTCGACAGGGCGCCGCGCACCGCCGCCGTCTCGATGAAGACCTTCTCGTTGGTCTTGCAGTTGGCGCACCACTCGGCGGTGAAGTCCATAAAGACTGGGCGACCGGCCTTGTGCTCGCGGCTGACGCGGGCCGTGTCGAACGGACTCCAGACGATGTGATCGCGGCACACGGTGTCCGTGGGCTTGCAGTCGGCGCTGGCCACCGCGGTCTCGGCCTGGGCCGCGTCAAAGTGCAAGAAGTAATGGCCGCTGACCAGCATCAGCAGCAAGGCGGCGGCCCGCACCGCGTAGCGCCGCGCCGTGGAATACAGGATGCCGCCAAAGTGGTGAACGCCCCACAGCGCAATCGTCAGCACGAGCAAGAAGATCAAGAAGTCGGCCGCGGCTTCGCGCGAGACCTGGGCAAAGAACGCCCGCATCAGCCACACCGCGGCGCCGACCAGCGAAAAGCCCATCAGGCTTTTGAAGGTATCCATCCACGGGCCGGGGCGCGGCAACAGCCGGCCCACGGCGGGGACGAAGCTGACCAGCAGGAACGGGCTGGCCAGGCCGATGCCGATCGAGGTGAACATGGCCAGGGTGACGTAGGCCGGCGTGCCGGCGCCCAGGGCAAAGGCCGCGGCCGTTCCCAGGAACGGCGCAGAGCACGGCGTGGACATGATCGCCGCGAACAGGCCGTTGACGAAGCTGGCGCCGTAGCCCTGATGGCCCGGCCGCCCCGAAAGCGACAGCGTCCACTCGAACACGCCCAAAGCGTTGAGGCCAAACACGAACACCAGGGCGATCATGCCGGCGACAAAGCGCGGGTTCTGGAACTGCATGCCCCAGCCCACGCGATCGCCCGAGGCCTTGATGGCGATCACCGCCGCCGCCAGCGCCAGGAACGCCATCAGGATGCCGCCGGTGTACGCCAGACCGTGCAGCCGGCGGGTGCGGTCGGTCGATCCATCGCCCGCGCTGGAATGCTCGACCAGGTGAAACACCTTCATGGTGAGCACGGGCAGCACGCACGGCATCACATTCAAGATGAGCCCGCCGACAAAGCCGAGGAGGATGTTGAGTAGTAAATCCATGGTGTTGGTCGCTGCGATCCCGTGCCAGAGTCTGGCCTGTAGCAGTGATTTGGCGTCAAGCGCTGGCCCGCGCCCTCGCGGCAACCCTTGAACGATAGCAATTCGTCGCGGCCGTCGCCAGATCCGCCGCCACTGCATACTAGGAACCCAGAGCGCGCCAAGGGATTCCCAGCGCCGTCCACTGGTGCCATCATCGGTCGCCGCGCCAAGCCCAAAGGGGAGACCATGCAACTGCCCAAACCAGCGCTGCCCGTCCGCAGCAAGAAGAAGAAGAAGGCCCGCAAGGCGCCCGGCCCGCTGCAGGGCGAGATCTTCAATATCCCCAATATCTTGACCATGGGCCGCGTGGCGATCATTCCGGCGGTGATGTGGCAAATGGAGCTGAGCAACCCTGGGTTGGCCGGCGAGTGGGCGGCGCGCAAGGCGGTCTTTTTCGCCACCAGCTTGTTCGCCTTGGCATCGATCACCGACTTCTTGGACGGCTGGCTCGCCCGCAACCTGAATATGCAGAGCGCCTTTGGCCGGTTCCTGGATCCGCTGGCCGACAAGCTGCTGGTGCTGGCGTGTCTGGTCGAACTGGTACAGCTTGAGCGGGCGCCGGTGTGGCTGGTGGTGCTGCTCTTGTCGCGCGAAGTCGCGATCACCGGCCTGCGGGCGATCGCCGCCGAAGAAGGCTTCGAAGTGCCCTCGGATCGCTGGGGCAAGTGGAAGACGGCGCTGCAGATGGTGGGCTTGATCGGCCTGCTGCTGCACTTCCCCACGAACGTCGACTTTCTGGCCCTGCAGGGCAGCGTCGACTTCCATCGCGTGGGCCTGACCTTGCTGGCGGCGTCGATGATCTTCTCGATCGGCTCGGCCGGCAGCTACTTGGGCAACTTCGTCCGCCAAGCCTTTGTCCGGCGTGCCGCGTCCTAGTGGTGTCCGGCGTGCCGCGTCCTAGAGGTTCATGCCCCGCCGCCGCCCGGCCAATCGCGAACGCGGGACGGTTCATGCAGATTGGTAGCGCGGATTCGACGGCCCGCGCGGAAGTGTTATCGTGAGGGAGATGGCGCGCCGGCCCATCCACGGGTGACGTGACGATGCTTCTGCGGCAAAGATTCGTCCAAACGCCAAGCTTGCCCAGCTGGTCCAGTCTGATCCTGGCGCTGGCGATGGGCAGTTGCGCCCTGATGGCGCCCCAGGTCGAGGAAACGGAGCGGCCGGCCGTCGCCGCGATGGTCGCGCCCGTTCCGCAAGATGTGCAGGCCCCAGTGGCCACGCGGGCTTTGGAACTCGACGGCGACCAGCGCGTGGCCGAACCGATCGGGCGGTTTGCCCGGCGCGGCGCCAGCGACGCGATCGACGCCTACGTGATGCCCCTGCAAACCCGCTATCACCCGCGCCTGGCCAGCGACGCCAAGGGCTCGATCTCGGTGGGCACGGTGACGGCGGGCTATCTGGTCGACGCTGCCGAAATCCCGATTGAAGGCGAGCACCACCGCGTGCTGGACAAGGTCGTGCCGCGTCAGACGCGCTACACCACCGACGACATGCGCGATTTGCTGCTGTGCGCGGCCGACAAAGTGGCCAAAGAGCACAAGGGCGCGGTCTTGCAGTTGGGCAATTTGTCGCGCCCGGGCGGTGGGCCGCTGCCATGGTCCGTGTCGCACCATAACGGCCGCGACGCCGACATTGCCTTCTACGTGCGCGACAACAAGGGCAAGCTCGCGCTGATGGACCACTTGTACCATTTTGATTCGCGCGGCAAAGCGACCGATGCGCCCGAATCGCTCAGCTTTGACCCCGAGGTGAATTGGTCGCTGGTGGCCGCGCTGCTCGAGTGCAAAGGGCCCGAGCTGCAACACTTGTTCGTGGCCGAATGGCTCAAGCAGAAGATGCTGGCCGTGGCCCAAAAGCAAAAGGCCGACAAAAAGCTGGTCGCGCGCGCAAATGCCCTGTTGCATCAGCCCAAGAAGACGCTGGCCCACAACGATCACCTGCACTTGCGCATTGGCTGCGACCGCGGTGACTTTAGCGAAGGCTGCGTCAATGCTTCGCGGGCGCCGCAAGCCGCCTGGGGCCAGGCGTCGCAGGTTCGCGAGCGTTTCCCCAGTCTGCGCAAAGCGTTGCACTCGGATCGGCCCGAAGAGCGCGCTGCCGCCGTATATCTGCTGGCCGAGTACCGCGACGGCGCCAGCTTTGCCGAGATCGTCGCCGCCTTGCGCGACCGCGATGCCCAGGTGCGGCTGCAGGCGGTGCGGGCGGCGCTGGCCTGGGGCGGCAACGAGATCGTGCCCCTAGTGCGCACGGCGCTGGCCCACGAAGACGATCCGCGCGTGGCTATCGCGGCGATGCACGGGATGGCCGCCCTGCACGAAGTGGTGCCGCTGGCCGACCTGACCCGCGACGTGCGCAGCCTGCAACCCGCTGGCTCGCCTGTGGATGTGCCGGTCGTGACGGTGCGGCAGCTGGCGGCGGCCCTGCTCGCCAACGCGGCGACCCTGGACGTGGCCCCAGCGCTGGTCGATTTGCTCGACGATGGCGAGCCGGCGGTGCGCGACACGGCGCGGCAGGCGCTGACCCGTTTGACCAACCACGACAGCGTCGATTTGCTGGACTTGACTGCTCCGCTGATCGCCAACTTTGACACCACGCAACCGCTGGATCCGGCTCGCGAAAAGCAGCTCTGGCGCGCCTTTGTGGCGGGGTGGCCAGCAGGCTTGGAGCGCGAGGAACTGGCTCTGCAGGGACTGCAGCGCCGCGGCATTGCCGTTGCGGCCATCGAGCGCAGCCAACTGCCGGCCATGGTTCAGGCGCTGGCCCTGCCGTCGCCTTGGCGCGACAACGCCGCCGAGTGGATCGGTCGGGTGGTGAGCTTCTCGCCTGCCGTGGGCCGCGGTGCGCGCGCCAACCCATTGCAATTCTGGGCGCAATGGCTGGTCCAACGCCGCATCGTCGCCGGAAGCGAGGTGGCGACGCGGTTGGCCGGCATGCTGCGCCCCGCCGCCCTGCAGCCCGCCGCAGCGCCCTTGTCGGCCGGTGGCGGCAGCGGAACCGGCGGTGTGGCCGCCGATCAGGATTGACCGGACCTCCCGCAACTGCTGGGACGATCTACGAGAGCTGCGAAACGGCCTTGGCCTGGCGGGCGCGGTCGGCGATCTCGCGCTGCAGGGTCCGCATCGGCTCGGCCAATTCGCGCTGCACGTCGGGCGCTTCTAGCACCACCAAATCCAGAGCTTCCAGCTGCGCGGCGTCAAAAGAGTCGAGCAGCGCCCGCCGCCAACCGGCCAACGCCTGCCGCAGCCCCACGTCGAGCCCTACGCGACCGGGCAGCGTCATGGCGAAGCGCAAAATGTCCAGGCGCACCAGGGTCTTGAAGCAGAAGCGGCAGACCTCTTCAAAGCGCTCGGCGGTGAAGTCGCTGCGCTTGCCCATGCCGACCAACAAGATGCGCTGGAACGGCAGCCGCCCCTCGATGGGCGCCAGCATCGATTCTTGGTAGTGGGCGTCGATGAATTCGTTCAGCACCAGCCGCGACAACTGGCCGTTGAGCCGCCAGTCGACCAGGCCGGTCAAGCCGCGCAGGGGCCGATCGTCCGAAAAACTGGTCAGCACCAAGCAAGTCCCCTCGATCTCGTCAAGGTTCTCGAGCAGTGGCGTCACCAGGCGAAACTGCATGATCGACCTACGACTCGGACTTTTGCGAGCGGCGCTCGGCGCGGACCCGCGACTCCCGCTGTGCCGCTTCGTCGGCCGGGGTGGTGCCGCGCTCTTGGGCGATGCGGTCTAGGATGCCGTTGACAAAGGAACTCGAATCTTCGTTGCCGAATTTCTTAGCGATCTCAACGGCTTCATTGATCGCCACCTTTCGCGGCACCACGTCGCCCTGGTACAGCAACTCGAACGCCGCCAGCCGCAAAATGTTGCGGTCCACGGCGCTCATGCGGTCCATCTTCCAGTGGTGCGAGGTGGCCTGCAGCCGCTCGTCCAGCTTGGCTTTTTCGTCCAGCACGCCGCGCACCAACTCTTCGCAGTGCTTGCGGACTTCGTCGTAGCCGTCCGGCTTTTCGCCAGCGAATTTGGCCCAATAGTCCTCGATCGCCACATCGGTGTCGCGCACGACCCAGTCTAGGCCGTAAAGGATCTGCAAGGCGGATTCGCGTGCCCGGCGCCTGCTGTACATGGTCGGCCTCTCGCTCGTTGGGTTCGGGTGGGATCAGATGCGCGGGTGGTCCTGCAGCGCCAGTACGGTCTCGATGGCCGAGAGCGCGAACTCGCGGCCCTTGTTGCCGCGGAGGGGATCGGCCCGTTCCTCGGCCTGTTCGCGGTTGTTCGTGGTCAAGACGCCAAGGATGACGGGGACTCCCGTGCGGACGGCTACCGTCTGCAGTCCGCGCGCCGCCTCGCCCGCGACAAAGTCGAAGTGGGGTGTATCGCCGCGGATCACAGCGCCAATCGCGATCACCGCATCTAGGGACCGCGCCATCCGCGCCGCCGCCACGGGCAGTTCGAACGCGCCCGGTACCCGCACGATGACCGGCTCGGCGCCGCACTGGCGGAGCGCCAACACCGCCTGCTCGAACATCGGCTCGACGACAAAGTCGTTCCAGCGCGCGGCCACCACGCCAATGCGCATCCCAGCGCCCTTGGGCAAGGTTGCGTAGTCGATTCCGTGGCCCATGGATGCGGCTCCCTGGCGTTGGGGGTAGGTACGTGTGGCCGACTGCGGGCTAGGGCCAGATCTGCAACTGGCTCGGCTCGCCCTTGATGGTCGTCAAAGTTGCGGCGCCCTTGGTGGCACAGCAGCGGTTCTCTTCGTCGGTCCAGGTGCCGGCCACCGCGTCGCCCGTAAAGGGAATCGACGACGAACCGCCGCCTTGATCGACCTTGCCCAGAACTCCCTCGCCGATCACCAGCAGGTCCTTGTACTTGGTCACGCCCGTGCCGTTGGCGAACAACCAGAAGTGGTCGCCCTCGGCGTGGCCGCGCATTACGCCGCGCACGATGAATTTCTGACCCGCGCCGGTGTCGTCCACGTCGCAGCTGAACCACGGCCCGTCAAAGGTCAGGTCGCACATGTAGGTGCTGTGCCCGGCGGTCATTTCGGTCGCGGGCACGGGGTTGGTCTTGTAGTTCTCGGTAAAGCTAGAGCGGGTGCACGCGTCGGGCACGTGGGTGCAGATCGGCGGTTCCAGCTTGGCATACAGCTTCAGAGCCGCCTTGCTCGGGTGCTTGCCGCCCCAGAACGACGCGCTGGGCGCTGCCCACTTCCACTTGGACACCGTCTCGGGCGCCAGGTCCGAGATCACCGGCGCACCGGCCGCGGCGAGCGCGCTGCTCAGAACTGCACCGCCAAACAGTGACTTGCCCAGTCGACCGGCGGCGGCTACCACATCGGCCGCGGGCGTCTTGGCCGTAAAGCCCACCAGCGCCCGCGCCGGCACGTCGTGCAGCACCGAGGTCAGGGTGTTGGTATCCGTCCAGCTGTTGGCGGCCATGGTGTCGGCGCCGGCCAGCACCAGCAGGCCCGGTCCGCCCAGCGGCAACCCCTTGATCAGGTCGGGCGAGCCCTTGCCGTACACCAGCTGATCGCCAAACACGCCGCGCGACAAGGTCATGCCGTGGCGGCGCTCGCCTTCGGTCCGCTCTTCGTACACGCCAGCGCCCACCCAAAACAGCGCGTCCACGCCGGTCAGCGTGGGCAGGATGGTCGTCAAGTCAGAAACGCGGGCATAATCAATGACTTCGGTGCTATCGAACCGGCCGCTCGCGCTGCAGGCCTGGGCGATCGGCGTGGCGCTGAGACCGACCTCGGGGCCGTAGGCGTTCAGCACCACGCAGCGCCGCTTTTTGAACTGCATGGTCGACCAGATACCCCAGGCCACTTCCGCGTCCGGCTTGGCCGCCGTCTCCAACGGGGCGAGCCGCGTGGGATCCTTGTCGGGTGCGTGCGCCTTCAGTTTCTTGCGCAGGATCGGGCGGCCGATGGTCACGTCGCCAAAGGGCTGGCCGGCGGCGTCGACAAAGGTAGCGCCGGTGGCAGTGTAGTCGGCGCGGCCCACTTTGCAGACGTTCTTGGCGTTGCAGCGGGCAAAAGCCACGCTGACCTCGGTGCGCGGCGCGTCGGCGCTGGCGGCCAGTTCGGCCCAGACCAGGCGGTTGCCAGCCTTGTCGGCGAGCGCGCCCGCGGCTTGCACCGGCTTGCCGATCTTGTCGACCATGGCCTTGAGGTCGGGGAGTTTGGCGGTCTCGGCGTCCCAGCAGCCGGCGCTGGCGGGATCACAGCCAACGGCCAGCGGGTCTTGGCTGGTTCGGTCGATCGAGGGGCCGCTGGCAGCCGGAGCGTCGTCGCTGCTGCAGCCCGCGGCAAACGCGCTCGCCAAGGCCAACACGGTGGCCGCGGCGCGGGGCCACCCCATTGCGCGGGTCGATTTTGCTGCGCGGACCCACCTTGGTGCCCGGATCCACTCTGGCCTTGGTGCCCGGATGCACTCCAGAGTGCGCCCAGTGCGGAGCGTCTGGAAGCGTGCGGTGGTGGTTCGCGTTGCCATAGGTGCCCCTGGCCGCGCCCAGCGGCCCGCGGAGTGTACCAGCCTTGGCGGGTGGCACAAGCCGATGCCGCCGGCACTTGCGTTTGCCGCCGCCGGGGCGTTGACAGTTTTGCTGCGTCTGCAATAGTTTACGTTCTACCGGTTTTGGACCGATCGCAAACCCTACCGGGAACGTGGCGAAGGCGCCCGTGCATGCGAATCGATCTGGCCCACTGCGGCCAGTTCGGTCCCGACTGAGTCCGGCGCGGCCGTGCCCCGCCACCGAATCGTGCGAGGAAATCGATGAGCAGCCCCAATCGCAATATCCGCCTTGGACTCGTGTACCGCGGCGTGGTCATTCACGAAGAGGTCATCGAACGCAAGATCGATATCTCGATCGGCCGCCGCGCCGGCTCTACGGTCCAGGTGTCGCCCAAAGATCATCCGGACTTCCCCGAGTTCATCGACTTCATGGTGTTCGAGAAGGGCCAGCACTACTTGGTAGTGCCGGCCGACCCGTCGGCGCGCGTCAGCCTGCGCGGCGCGGCGGCCGCGTCTGCAGAGACCGTCAAGGGGCGGCGAGTCCTGCCGATCGCCGAGGCCGCTGGCGGCTCGATGAGCAACGGCGACGTCACGGTGATGTTCCAGTTCGTGCGCGGCGACAGCCACCCGACCGAGACGCGCGAACGCACCGTGCTGCGCCTGGGCTTGGTGTTTGACGAGCGCCTGATCGACGACCGCATTTATCCCGACGTCAAAGAAGTGTCGATCGGCAACGGCCGCGATAGCACGATTGTTCTCCCCGGCGAGGACTACCAAGGCCCGTCGCTGGTGTTCCAGAACCACAAAGACGGCTCGGTCACCATGCGCGCGCCCAGCGCCATGAAGATCCGCGTGGCGATCGACGAACAGCCGTTGGAACTCAAGGATTTGCAGGCGCGCGGCAAAGCCAGGGTCGAGGGCGATGCCACCCTGTGCCACTTTGCCCTGGGCACCCGCGGTCGCGCGGTGATGGGTTCGCACACCGTCTTGTTCCAGGTGGTCAAGCAGACGGTCACGGTGCCGGTGCTGCAAAGGCGCAGCTTTGCCCACTCGCTCATCCGCGGTGTGCTGGGCGATCCCGTGTGGTGGGTGTCGTTCTCGGTGTCGCTGCTGTGCTTTGGCGGCATCGCGATCCAGGCGCACTACTACCAGACCCATATCGGCAAGTTCCTAGAGCGCGCGCGCGCCCAGGAAGTCGACGCCGCCCGCATGCCGATCGAAGTCGTGGTCGAGCAAAAAGAGAAGGAAGAGGAAAAAGAGCCCGAAAAGGTCGAGGAGGTCAAAGGCCCCGAGCCCACCGCGGCACCGCTCGTTCCCGCCGAAAAGAAGGCCCCCGCCAAGTCGGCGGACAAGGCGGCGGCGGACGCACCCAAGAAGAATTCGGGTCCCGCGGCAGCCGATCCCGACGAAGAGGCCCGCAACCGCCGCGCGGCCGCCGACGACAGCATCAAGAAGAACACCGTCGCAGGCGCGTTTGAGGCCAAAGGCAGTAAGTTCTATCAAGAAGCCGGCGAAGGCGAGGTTGGCGACGTCGTCGCAAAGACCTTTGGCGACAAGGGCGGCGACGGCGAGGGCGAAGGCAAAGAGGGCACGCCAGGCGTCAAGATCGCCACCGGCAAGGCCGCCAGTGCCGGCGTCCAGCGCGTAGGCGGAACCGGCGACGGCAAGGCCCTGGTGGGCAACCGCGACCAAAAAGTGGTCGAAAGCGGTGCCAAGAAGCCACCGGAAGAGAAGGTCAACATCAATTTCTCGCCGGGCTCGATGGAGGGCAGCGGCGAGGGCAAAGACGAAGTCAAGAAGATGATCGCGCGCAAGAACTCGGCGGTGCAGCGCTGCTACGAAGACGCCTTGCGCGAAAACCCCAGCGAAGGCGGCAAGGTCAAGGTCACCTTCACGGTCGGCACAGAGGGCACGGTCACCGACGTCAGCGTTTCGGGCGCGTCGGGCAAATTCGCCGATTGCATCAAGGCCAAGTTCAGCTCGATCCGCGGCTTGCCCGAGCTCACGTCGCCGCAGACGTTCTCGCAGAGCTACGTCTTCTCGAAGGGCTGATACCGGGTCCGCCGCGGCGCACGCCACGCTTGCCGCCGCCGGGCCCGCACGCTGTTTCCACGTTTCGTGTGCAAATATGTGCGTTGGCGCGGCCCAGGTCGCGGCCATAGATCCGTTCGCGGGGCCCTGCGTCAGACGTAGTGACTCGCCAGCGCCCCGTCGCGCAGGTTGGTAGGGTCCGCGGGCAGTGGGCAACAGGGCCTCGGCCGCTCGCGCATGGTTTGACAGCGCGCCTACCCGGCCACTACTATCGCGTGTTGCATCGGCGTGGGCCGAGCACGATCCCTGATCAGCAGACCGTGGGCGCGGTGCGAGCGCCGCAACCGGGCGAGCTGAAAGAA
Source organism: Myxococcales bacterium (assembly GCA_037441385.1). Lineage (GTDB taxonomy): Bacteria > Myxococcota_A > UBA9042 > UBA9042 > UBA9042 > SXRM01. The sequence goes on along the minus strand of JBBISH010000061.1, from coordinate 14,704 downwards.
GATTGACGCCAACGTTGGGCAAACCAGCGCTGGCGGCCGCAGGACGAGCCCCAGGCCGTCCAACCGCGGCGCGATGCCGCCTGACCGCGGCGTTGAAGTGTGACGCGTAGAAGCGCAGGGCCTGCCTGGCCGCGGCATGCGGGGAAACCGCGGGCAAGGCACCCCAGGAGCGAGCGAATGGGTCTCGATACCAGCCGCGTACTCAGAATCGGCGTGGTCTACCGGGGGCAAGTGGTGGCCGAGCGCGTCTTGGACCGCCGGATCGACGTGTCGATCGGCGCCCGACCCGACTGCACCATCCAGATTCCTCCAGCAGACTACCCTGAATTTCCTGCGCAAATTCCGGTTGCGGTGCTGCAGGGCGGCCAGTACTTCGTGGTGCTGCCGACCGACCCATCGCACGGAATCAACCTGCGCGGCGGCCCCGCGGGCGGCATGGATGCCGTCAAGTCGCAGGTCACCACGGTCAAGGGCGCCAAGTGCGTGCCGATCGAAGCGTTCACCGGCGGTTCGCTGTCGATGGGCGATATCATCTTGATGTTCCAGTTCGTGCGCGGCGACTCGGTGCCCACCCTGACGCGCGAAGAGACCGTCTTGCGCATTGGCCTGGTGCACGAAGACCGCCTGCTCAGCGATCAAGTCTTTCACTCTGGCCTGCCGATCACCATCGGCTCCGAGCTGAAGTCGACGGTGGTGCTGCCCCCGGGCGACTACAAGGGCAACCCGGCGCACTTTGCGGGCGTCAAGGGCGCCACCGAGTTCCAGGTCCGCCTGCCCAAGGACTGCCAGCTGCGCCTGGCGGTCGACGGCGCGCCCATGGATCTGGCCGAGGCGACGGCCAAGAAAGTCGTGGTGCAGTCCGGCGACTTCATCGAGTTCAAGCTGCCGCTCAAGGCCCGCGGGCGCGCGTCGCTGGGCCCGTACACGCTGCTGTTCCAGGTGGTCAAGCAGTCGGTGACCGTGCCGGCCATGCCGCGCAAGAGCCTGGTGTCGCAGATCTTTGGCCCCTTGGTCCACGATTCGACCTGGACCTTGTCGTTCGCGGTGTCGGCGATCCTGTTGCTTTCGTTGGTGATTCAGTCGCGGCTGTACTACGAGCACCACGAGCGCTTCGTCAAGAACGTGCAGACCGAAGAACAGCAAGATCAGCAGATCTACGTGCTGGAAGTCCAAGAGAAGGAAGAGAAGAAGGAAGAAGAAGAGAAGCCCAAGGTCGACATCATGTCGGACAAGGCCAAGCAAGAACAGGAAAAAGAGGTCAAGAAAGAGGTTGAGAAGAAGGCGGCCAAGCAAGAGGCCAAGGCCCCCGACAACAAGCCGCAGGCGGCGGGCAAGCAGGTCGACCCCGAGGAGGCCAAGCGCGCGGCCCGGGCTGCGATCGAGCAAAAGACCGTGGCCGGTGCGTTTGGCAAGCCCGGCGCCACCAAGATGTTTGCCGACGACGGCGGCGAGGGTGGCGAAGTGGTGGCGGCCAACTTTGGCAAGACCGGCGACGGCGGCAGCGAAGAGGGCGACGGGCCGGGCGGTACCAGCGGCGTCAAGTTGGGCGCCAGCAACGCTGGTGGCGGCACGGTGCGCAAGGTCGATGCCGGCGCCAAGGGTGGGTTTGGTGACCGCAAGGCCGACGCCGTCAAGGACGAAGGCAAGAAGAAGGAAGAGGTCAAGATCGACATCAAGATGGGCTTTGGCGGCACCGAAGGCCCGGCCGAGAGCAAGGGCGAGGTCAGCAAGGTGGTGGCCCGCAAGAACTCGGCCGTGCAGCGCTGCTACGAAGAAGCCCTGCGCGACAACCCAGACGAAGGCGGCAAGGTCAAGGTCACCTTTACCGTCGGCACCGAAGGCACCGTCACCGACGTCAGCATCTCGGGTGCTTCGGGCAAGTTCGGCGACTGCATTCGCAACAAGTTCATGGCCATTCGCGGCCTGCCGATGCTCGCCTCGCCGCAGACCTTCAGCCAGAGCTATGTGTTCAGCAAGGGCGGCTAGCCCAACCGGCTGGGCGCGGACCTGCTGCGGCCGATGGCAGCGCAACCCCTTTACATTCTTGGGCTGACTGGCGGTATCGCCTGTGGCAAGTCCACCGTGGCCGCTTGGCTGGTGGCGCGCGGCGCGGCGGACCTGGATGCGGACCTGTTGGCGCGCGAAGTGGTGGCACCCGATACCCCGGGCCTCGCGGCCGTGCTGGCGGAATTCGGCGACCACCTGCGCCAGCCAGACGGGAGCCTGGATCGTAAAGCCTTGGGGGCGTTGGTGTTTGCCGACCGTGGCGCGCTGCGGCGTCTGGAGGCGATCGTGCATCCGCGCATTCGGGACGCGCTGGACCAGGCCCTGGCCCAGAGCCGAGCGCAGGGCACCGAACTCGCCGTGATCAACGCCGCGCTCTTGTTCGACATGGGCCTGCACACGCGGTGCCACGCGACCCTGACCATCGAGGCGGAGCCGACCACGCAACTGCGGCGACTGGCCCACCGCGACGGCCTGGGGCGCGAGGCGGCGCAGCTGCGCCTGGACGCCCAGATGACCTCTGCCCAGCGGCGGACCCTGGCCACCTGGGCGATTGACAACGACGCCGGGCTGGCCGACCTTGAACGGGCGCTGTGGGCCTGGTGGCCGGCGCTTGCGGCTGCGCGGCAACAGCACGCAAGTTGGCTTGAAGAATAAAGAATCGATGGCGCGGTGGCGCGCACAGCGGGCAAGGGGGACGGGATGGGTCACGACGCAAACGCCCGCACGGTGCTGGTCACGGGCTATCCGCTGGATGCGGCGCGCCGACTGGCCCGCGAGCTAACCGGGATCGGCGATCGGGTGCTACTGTTGGCGCGCGAGAAATTTGCCGTGGAGGCTCGCGAGTTGGCGGCCGAGCTGAGCCAGACCGGGCCAGGTCGGGCCGAGGTGCTGGAAGGCGACATTCTGGCCTTGGACCTGGGCCTGTCGGGGGCCGAGGTGCGGCGTCTGCACGACGAGGTGGAAGAAGTCCACCACCTGGCGGCGATCCACTACCTGGGCATCGAGGCGCCCCGTATGCGCCAGGTCAACGTAGAGGGCCTGCGCGAGACGCTGGAACTCGCCTTGGGCATGAAGAAATTGCGGCGCATCTGCGTGTGGTCGACCGTGTTCGTGGCGGGCAACCGCACCGGCGCCGTCCACGAGCACGAGCTCATGGTGGGGCAGGCCTTCCGCAACCCCTACGAGCGCACCAAGGCCGAGGCTGAGCTGCTCGCCCGCGCGGCGATGGCCAAGCTGCCGGTCACGGTGGTGCGCGTGCCGATCCTGGTCGGCGACTCGCGGACTGGCGAGGCAGGGCGGCTAGAAGGCGTGTACGCGCTGGCCTCGCAAATTGCCCATTCGGATCAAGCGATTGTGTTGCCCATTGCGGGAACGCACTCGCTGCACATCGCCCCCGTGGACTACGCCGTGCAAGCCGCGGTGCACCTGGCCCGCCTGCCGCAGACCGAGGGCGGGACCTTCCATCTGGTCGACGAGCAGCCGATGACGGCGCGCGCGTTCTTTGACGCCGTCGCCGATGCTGCCGGCCGGCCCCGGCCGATGGTGTCGTGGCAGGGGCGCGTGCACGCCATGCTGCGCAAAGTACCGGCGGTGAGTGGGCAAGTTCGCCACGAGCGGAGCTTCTTGGAGTGGTTCGACTGCGAAGTGCGCTTTGACGCGACCCAAACCCGGCTGGCGCTGGCGGGGAGCGGCATTACCTGCCCGCGGGTGGCGGAGTACGTGGACGCCCTGGTGCAGTGGCTGCGCGAGCGCGACGACGGTTTGCACTCCGCGGGCGCAAACGCCGTTGCTTCGGCGAGCGGCCGCTGGTAATGTCGTAGGGAGGTTCGCTCTACCGCTGCACGCTGACCAAGCGAGACGTCGAATGTCGCAAATGCGTACTACCGCCAGCCACCTGGATGCCCAGACCCGCATCACCTCGGTGCGGGACCTGACCAGCCTGGGTCAGTCGCGCGACGCCTTCTTGGTGATGGTGCGCGGGCCCGAAATCGGCCGCCGCATCCAGGTCACCGATTCGGTCGTCACCATCGGCCGCGACCCAGAGAGCACGATCGCCCTGAAAAGCGACAGCGTTTCGCGGTATCACGCCCGCATCGAGCCGACCGACCAGGGCTATCGGCTCGTCGACAACATGTCGACCAACGGCACGTACCGCAACCAAGCGCAAGTGCATGGCTCGACCATGCTGGCGTCGGGCGACTACATCCACGTGGGTGACTCGATCTTCAAATTCCTGGCCGGCGACAACATCGAGGCCGCGTTCCACGAAGAGATCTATCGCCTGACCATCGAAGACAGCCTGACGCAGGTGGCCAACAAGCGGGCACTGCTCGACTTTTTGGACAAAGAGTTTGCGCGCGCCAAGCGCTACCAGCGCGACCTGTCCGTCATCATGCTCGACTTGGACTTCTTCAAGAAAGTCAACGACACCTACGGCCACTTGATGGGAGATTTCGTGCTGCGCGAATTCGCCAAGCTGGTGAGCTCGCGCATTCGCCGCGAAGAGCTGTTTGCCCGCTACGGTGGCGAGGAATTCTGCATCGTGGTCCCCGAGATGAACCGCGACAAGGCGGCGAGCTTTGCCGAGGCGCTGCGGGCCCTGATCGAAGAGCACAACTTCGCCTTTGAGGGCACCTCGCTGAAGATGACCTGTTCGCTGGGGCTGGCCACGGTGGCGGAGTCGATGACGCGCGTAGAGGACCTCCTGAGCGCGGCCGACGAGAACCTGTACAAAGCCAAGAACGAAGGCCGCAATCGCGTGGTCGGATAGCTGGCGACGCCCATGGGACTGCCTGCGGGTCTGCTGCCGACGCGGCGCCGCCTGCTGGCGTGGCTGCTGCCCGGTTTGCTGGTCGCTTGCGGTGGTCAAAGCTGTACCACTTGCTCGGGGCCGCTGCCGCCGCCGCAATCGCCCGACGCGCTGCTGCTGGCCAAGACCGCACAAGTCCAGATCACGCAACACGGTTTCGACGTCATTGCTGGTCACGTGGTGGCGCTGCTCAAGGCGCTGTTTGGCGCCGGGCCGGGCGGTGTGGCGCAAATCGACGTCGCCAAGCTATTGGGGCCGCAACCTCTGCAGTTTTCGGGTGGTTTGGGCCTGTTCCAAGGCAAGGCGGGCGCCCGCGACTTGGTGCTGACGCTGGACCTGGCCTCGCTGAAGATCGAGCTGGTCGAAGGGTCGAACCCGGCGCGGATTCGGATCGCCTTTGATCATGCGCGCATCGGGGTGGTCAAGGGCGTGGTGTTTGGCGCGGCGAGCTTCTTGGGTGTGGAGTCGGACGCGGCCTGCCACCTGCACGACGGCGTGGACGTGGGGCAGCCCACGTCGCACCTGGCGACCCTGTCGGCCCAGCTGGACGTGGTGCTGGCGGTGGACGCTCAGGGCAAGCTGGCGGTCAAGACCCAGGTGCAGCAACCGGTGCTGGACGACATCGGTTTTACGCTGAGCAAGGACTGCGGGTTGGCCGAATGCACCGACCAAGTGCTGCTGGAAGACCCTTGCCTGGAGTGCGAGCTCTGTGCCACCGGCAAGCTGGGCAGCGACGCTATCGCGGGCGTCAAGGATCTTCTTGGCCCGCTCATGAGCAACCTGCTTGAACTTGTTGGTAATTTGCTGGTTCAGCAGGTGCTCAGTCAGGCGATGAACGGCAAGCCGTTGGATGTGGAAGTCCCCGTTGATGTGCGCACGCTGCTCGCGCAAGCCGCGCCGCTGCTGGGCGACTTGGTCGGCGAGCCGGCGGGCCCGCTGCTGGTGCGGGTCAGGCCGTCGCCGCAGGCGTTCGACGTGCAAGATGCGGCGCTGAGGGCGCGGATGGACGCCAGCGCCTTTGCCAAGGCGCATCCCTGCGTTACCGAGCCGGGGGCCGATGCCGCCACCGCCTTTGCCAAGCTGCCCGAGGGACCGCCCCCTGGGCTGCCGCCCGCCATGCAGCAGTGGCAGTCCGACGGCTCTAGCGTGGCAAAACCAGTAGACATTGCGCTGCTTCTGTCGTCGCGGGCAGTCGAAGAGGCGGTGTGGGCCACGCTGCGCTCGGGGCTGATGTGCGCGTCGGCCGACAGCCAGCAGCTGTTTGCGGCTTCGTCGGGCAAGCTCCTTGTCAGTCTGGGTGCGCTGGATGTGGTCATGCCGGGCGTGCGCCACTTGGCCACGGCCGGGTCGCCGATTCGCGTGCAGATCGCCCCGTCCGCCTTGCCCGAGCACGCGCCCCTGGTCCACCTGGCTCAAGAAGCGACCGCGACGGTGGTCGAGCTAGGGATACGGCAACTGTCGGCGCGTGTCGAGGCGCGCGTGGACGGCCGCTGGCTCACCACCGTGGAACTCACCGCCGACGTGGACTTGCAGGCGGCACTGCAGGTGATTGGCGGCAAGATCGTGCTGGGGGTGCGCAAGGTCGACGTGCCGCATATCGAGGTGGGCGGAGACCCGATCGCGCCCTACGCCAATTGGCAGGCACTGGCGCCGGCGGTGGCCAAGCTGGCCGTGGCGCTGCTGCTGGCCCAGCCGCTGCAGTTCGATGTGGACGTGCAGCAAGCCCTGGCGGCCGTGGTCCAATTGCCGATTTCGGCCGAGCTGGTTGGGGTGCAAAGCGGCGGCGCTCAAGGCGATTGGCTGGTACTGGGCATCGCCCTGGGCGACAAAGCGGGGTCGCCATGACACGAACCCCGCTTGATAATTGGACCTTGCGCAGGCTGCTTTGGGCACTTTTGGTTTGGCTGGCCGCCTGCGAGGACCCGCCGCCTCCCGGCCCGCTGCACTGCACGGCGACCTCGCAGTGCCCGTCTGGCTATCACTGCACCCAGACTCAGTTTTGCCGCGGGGATCAACCCTGCCAAAGCGACGAGGGCTGCTGCTTGGGCGAGCGCTGCCAAGACGGTCGATGCCGCGAGCGACAGGGGTGCTCGGCCAGTGCGTCGTGCTTGGACCCGGCCACCGTCTGCACGCACGGCGTCTGCGTGCCCAAAGACTGCCAAACCAGCAATTACTGTGGCGGCGGGCGCACGTGCCTGTGGGGTCTGTGCCAGAACCACACCCCGTGCGGCGGTACGTGCCCAATTGGTCAAGCCTGTGCGGCGCGATTGGACCGCTGCGTCCCCGCGCCGGCGGCCAACTGCCCCACGGGCAAGCTGGCGGTCTTGGACAACGAGGTGGCGCGTATGCCCGAATTCTGCCAAGCCTTGCCGATCACCTTGAGTTGCAAGGACTTGCCGCCTCTGCCGCCGGGTGAGATCGGCTGGCCCGGCGTCCTGGTAGGCAGCGGCAGCGGCTTGACCCATGTCGCCTACGACCGCCGCTACGGCGACGTGGTCGCCACCCGCTACGCCGGTGCACCGCCCCACGCGCCCACGGTCACCCGCTGGGTGCTGGGCTTGCCCGAGGCCGGTGCAGTGGTAGGCGACCCGCTGGGGCCGCGCCAAGGGGTGGCCGAGCCCGGTCCCGATGTGGGGCGCCGGCTCGCGGCCGTAGCCCTGGACCAGGGTGCGGTGGCGTTGGTGGCGCGCGATACGACCCACGACGCGCTGATCTATGCCGAGTGGGCGGCCGATGGCAGCGTGAGTCAGCACAAGCTGGGCGCTTTTGCTGGTATTGGCGAGGCCGTGGCGCTTGCGCTCGTGGGCGACAAGCCGGCCGTGGCGGCCTTTGTGCCGGCCGCGCCGCAGGCCAACCCCGCCACCCCGGCGCGGGTGATCGTGTGGCAGGCCAAGCAGGCCCATCCAACCGACGCAATCCATTGGCAACCCATTGAGGTCGATAGCCAAGTCGTGTCAGCGCCCGTCGCCCAGTGCGGTGGGCCTTGCCCGAGCGGCCAGCAATGCGTCGTCAAGGGCGCGGTCAGCCTGTGCGTGACGCCAAGCAAAGACTGCACGAGCTGCATCCTGGATCAGGTCTGCCATGCGGGGCAGTGCCTGCCCAAGGCCGTGGGGTTGGCGCCCCTGGACGGCGAGCCGCAGGGCCGCGGAGCGTCGTTGGCGCTGCGGGTGTTGACGAGTGGCCAGCTGGCATTGGCGGCCTATAGCTCGTCGAGCCATGACTTGGCGTTGTACCGGCGCACGGGCGACAGCTGGAGCAAGGACCTGGTGACGGCGGCGCAAGTCCCGGCCAGCGCTGGCGATGTGGGGCGCTTCGTCCAGATCATCGAAGGCGACGGCGGTGAACTGTGGGCGGTCTGCCAAGGTGGCGACGGGCGGACCTTGCTGCTGGTGCGCCAGGGAACCGCTGGGATTCACAGCGAAGTGCTAGACGACGGAGTCCGCAAGGATGGCTTGCATCGCGTGGGGGCCGACCTCGCCGCAGTCCGCCACCCCAGCGGTGGTCTGCTGGTCGCGCACCAAGATACGCGTCGGGCGGATCTGCTGCTGCAACACTTGCCCAAGCTCGGCCAACCTGCTGCGCGCGATACCCTGCAAGCTACGGATATGGCTGGATTTTCTCCATCGATTGTGGCGATCGGCACCAAGGCCTGGGTCGTGGCCGCTGCGCGAATGAAGCTGAGTCAGGACGGTAAGTTGCAGAGTGAGGTCGAGCTCTACGACGTTGTGTGGAACGGCGAGTGACGGTATGCTCGCCTCCTCGTGCGCCAGCCCATTGGCGCCCACTGTAGGGAAGGGACAGGCGCATGGCCAACCGCGACGATAGCCAGCCGCAAGCCGACGACCCCAACGCTCCGGCGAGGCCGGCCGAGCTGACCACCGACTGGGATTCGGCCCTGAGCGAAGCGTTGGCCGCGGTGGAAGGGCGCCAGCGCGACAACGGTGCCGTGGCCGCTTTGGATAGCCCGCCGGCTGCCAATCCGGAGCCCACAACGGCGGCCCACGCGCAACTGCAGTCCGAGGTGGAGGATTTGCGCGCGGCCCTGCAACGCAGCCAGCAGGCGCTGGTCCGCAGCCAGGCCGAGACCGTCCAGAACGCCACGCAGGTGGCGACCATGCGCCGCATCCTGCAGCGGACTGAGACGGATTTGCCGTTGCAGGCGGCGCGGCGGCTGATCGAAGGCTTGCTACCCGCCCTGGATCAGCTGGAGTCGCTGACGACGTTCTTGTTGGCGGGTCAAGAGTTGTCGCCGCAGAGCCGCCAAGCGGTCGAGATGCTGGACGCCGAGTGGCGGCGGGCGCTGACGCGGTTGCAGGTCGAGCCGATCGAAGCGGTGGGCCACGCGTTTGACCCCAGTTTGCACCAGATGATCGCCCAGCAGCACGTGGAAGGGCAGCCAACTGGCATCGTGCTGCGGCAAGTGCACCGCGGCTATGCGATGCACGGCAAGCTGATTCGCTCGGCGGCGGTGGTGGTGCAAACGGCCAAGCCGGCTGCCAGTTGAATTCGAACCACTCGCTCAGCGCCCGCTCGTGACCACCTGCAAGCGCCCGTCGGCGTTGGCTTGAACCACGACCGTGCCGTCCCAGCCGGTGCCGTACAGAGCGGACTCTAGATGCATGGGCACAAAAGTCTCACTCTTTACGCCTACTTGCACGTCGATGGGCTTCCGCTTGCGGACCATCACCTCGGCCAGCATGGTGACGATCTCCTGCCGCGGGTGACCGTACTTCCAGGCCGACCACGTCAGCTGCCACGACGACGGACCCATTGAGAATACGGCAATTTCCGGGCTCATCGCCTCGGCCAGTTCGGGCAGCGTGCCGTTGATCGAGCCGTGGTGTCCGACCTGATAGAGATCGACGTCGAGCAGGCCACTGGCGCGGCTGCGGGTCAGCAAGTCCTTGATCGCCGGCTCTTCCAGGTCGCCGGTAAAAAGCCCCGACGCCTTGCCAAAGGCGATGCGCAAGACGACGCTGTGGTTGTTGTTGTTCTGGAATGGGGTTTTGCCAAAGCGAATCCCCGGCCAACCGGGATCGCTTTCGACGCGACCCCAGAGCGCCGTGATGGCCGGGTCGATCGGCTGGCAGGTGATCGGGTCGATCACGCCGTCGCTCAGGCCGGTGGCGCTGGCAATGTCGGCCAGGCTGACCGCGCGGTAGTGAACGCCGGGATGGCTTTGGGCAAAGGCCTCTAGGCTCTGCTGGCCCGCGGCGCCCGAGCCATAGCTCTGCCCGTTGTCGACCAGATTGCGGACCTGGTAGTGGTCCAAGACGACCTCGGTTCCGCGGGTATGGTCAATGTGCGGATGGGTGAGCACCAGCAGATCCAACGTGCCGTGCAGGTCGGTACGGCGAGCGAAAAAGCCGTCCAAGTAAGCGATCAGCGCGCTGTCCGAGTGGAAGCGCTGATCGTCTTCGCCGCCCGTGTCGATGAGCATGGCCCCGCAGGGAAATTCCTGCAGCACGGCAAGGCCTTGGCCCACATCGATGAAGTGCGAGCGCCAGACGTCGTTGCTCTGGCTCGCCAGCTCGGTGTTGATCTTTTTGATGTTGTTGGTGATCCGCGGCGAGGCGCCGCGCATGTTCATCGCGCCCGAGCAGCCCGCCAGTAGCGCGGCCGTGCAAGTGATAACCATCAACATTATCATGTGGTTGTGAAATGCCGGACGCGGTAGCATGGCGATCTCGCTGGGCGACAGCCCACGTTGCAGACTAGGGGCTGGCGCGTCGGCTGGCAATCGCTGACGCGCACAACCTGCGCTAGGAGCCTGTCGGCAAAATGCGCGACACTACATGTCCAGTTAGTTATACATCGTGATCTTATTGGGTGTCGCCAGTCTCCTAGCCTTTTTCGTTTGTCCAACTGGCCGAAAATCGCCCGAAGTGAATTCGTGCGATTTCAGCCAGTTGCCGCCGCGCAAGACGCGGCGCTAGGATTGTGCCGGGATTATCCCGACACGCTCCTAGAACCCCTGGAACTCGACAAGTACAGCGGCGATGGCATGATGCAGCGCGACGTGCGGCCCCCTTGCCGCCAAGGACGCCTCTCCATGGCCACCCAACTGGTCGCAGCTCTGCGCGAACTCCGTGCGACCGTCGAAAACCACATCGGCACGGTCGACGCCCCGATCGGCCTGGTCCTGGGCAGCGGTCTCGGCGCGGTCGCCGGGCAAATCGAGAACGCCAAGAGGATTCCCTACGCTCAGTTGCCCCACATGGCGACCTCGACGGTCGCGGGCCACGCGGGCGAGCTTGTCGTGGGGACCTGGCACGGCAAACGCGTGGTGGCGCTGTCGGGGCGCGTCCACTACTACGAAGGGCACAGCATGCAGCAGGTGGTGATGGCGGTCCGCCTGCTGGCCTGGCTGGGGGTCGACACACTGGTGGTCACCAACGCCGCCGGTTCGACCAGTCCGGCCATGCAGCCTGGCGACTTGATGCTGATCACCGATCACCTGAACTTGACCGGTGGCAACCCGCTCATCGGCCCGAACGATCCGGCGCTGGGGCCGCGATTTCCAGACATGACGCAGGCCTACGACCCCGATCTGCGGGCGCTCACCCTGACGATGGCGCAAAAGCACGGGATTCCGCTGCACCAAGGCGTGTATGTGGGGTTGGCCGGTCCAAGCTACGAGACGCCGGCCGAAGTGCGCATGGTGGGGATGCTGGGCGGCCATGCGGTGGGGATGTCGACGGTGGCCGAGGTGATCGCGGCGCGGCACATGGGTATGCGGGTGTTGGGGCTCAGTTGCGTGACCAACCTGGGCGCCGGTTTGGGTACGGGCGCGTTGGATCACGCCCACGTGGCCGAGGTGGCCCGCGAAGCCACGGACCGGATGACTCGTTTGGTTGCGGCGGTGGTCGAAGCCTTGCCCGCGGACCTGCCCGTTCATGCGAGGGCGTCGTGACCACACCGCACTGGCGCACGACGCTGGCTGATCATCCCGAGTTGCTGGAGCTGGTGGAAGCCGCTGCGGCAGTTCGCGAGCGCGCCTATGCGCCGTATTCTGGGTTCAAGGTGGGTGCGGCCCTGCGCACGGCCAGCGGCACAGTGGTGCTGGGCGTCAACGTAGAGAACGCCAGCTACCCGGTCGGCTGCTGCGCCGAGCGAAGCGCCGTGTGCGCGGCCGTCACCGCGGGCGAGCGCGAATTCCGGGCGATCGCGATCGTAACCGACGCCGAGCAACCAGCGGCCCCGTGCGGTCTGTGCCGGCAGAACCTGTGTGAATTTGGCCTGGATCTAGAGGTCGTCTTGGCCAGCGAGCGCGGCGGACTGTGGCATGCGCCGTTGCGCGACCTCTTGCCGCGGGCCTTTACGCCCGACAGCTTCGAGCCGCGGCCGTCGAAGTTGCTGTGAATTGCCGGCGGCCCCACCTTTGAGCTAGGATCGCGCGTCGAACCCCAAGGTGGTCGCGCAATGAGCCAAGCCCTGCACGGCGCAAACGAGACTGGCCAGTGCCCGCTGTGCGAGGCGCATGGCACCATTGGTGCGCCCTGCAACCAGTCGATCTGCTTGAAGAAGGGCTACCACTTCATTCCCGAGTCCAGCTTGGCGCAACTGCGCGGCACCCGCCGCGGCCTGGACCCGCTGATTGGCCGCCGCATCGACGGTTGGCTGGCCACCGGCGTGCTTGGCGCGGGTGCTTTTGGCGTGGTCTTCTTGGTCGAGAACGACCAAGGCCAGCAAGGGGCGCTCAAGCTCATCTCGCGGCGCGAGGACGATGCAGAAAAAGCCTCGTCGGTGCTCAAGAAATTCCGGCTCGAGGCCGAGGCCCTGGCCGCCCTGGATCACCCCAACATCGTCGGGCTGCTGCACGCGGGCGAGTGGGAGGATGGCCCCTACCTGGTGATGGAGTACGTCGCGGGCGGCAAGACGCTCAAGCGAATGATCGAGCAGGCCAAAGCCGAGGGACGCACGGTGGAGCGCGATGTGGCCTGGCATGTGCTGCGGCAGGTCTTGTCGGCCCTGGGGACCGCGCACGCCCCACCGCGCCGCATCGTCCACCGCGACATCAAGCCAGAAAACATCATGGTACGCGCCGATGACGGGGACCCGTACCACATCAAAGTGCTGGATTTCGGTCTGGCCAAGTTTGTCGAAGACGGCACCGAGACGACCCAAGCCATGGGTACCCCGGCGTACATGGCCCCCGAACAGCTGTGGAAGCAGCGCATCGGTCCGTGGACCGACCTGTACGCAGTGGGGGTGATGACCTTTGAGCTGCTCACGGGGCGGCGGCCCTTCTCGGGCACCACCGATGAGATCGTGCAGCGCAAGGCGTCGCCTGGCTTTGATGTCCTCAGCGAGGCGCAGCCCGGCGAGTTCGACGCCCAAACCGATGCGTTCTTGCGCCGGGCCCTGGCCTTTTCGCCCGAAGCGCGCTTTGGCGACGCCGACGAGATGGCCGCGGCGCTGGATGTATTGCCCCCCTTTGTCGGCCTGGCGGCCGCATACGGTGAAGAAGTGGAGATGGATCCCGAAAAACTGCGGCTCAAGCGGATGGAAGAACAGATGCAGGCCGAGCGGCGGCGCTTGGAAGACGAGCGGCGCCGCCTGGAGCAGGACCGGGCCCAGCTAGACAGCCAGCGCGTCGCCGGCAGCAGCACGCCGACCATGGCGCAGACCGGGGCGCCTACGGGCTCGCCGGGATTGCCCACCGGCAGCCCACTCGCGAGCGGTCCGCAACCGCTGCCGACGCCCCAGCAGCAAGGCGGCTCGCGCAGCGGCATGTTCTTGGGTTTGGCCGGCGGGGTGTTGCTCATCGGCGTCTTGCTGATCGTGGGCAAGGCCTACGTCGAGAACAAAGCCGCCGAGCAGGTTGCCCCGGCCCCGCAGGCCGCCGCCGTGGCCCCCGCGCCCGTTGCGCCCACACCGGCGGCTCCCGAGGCAGCGGCAGCGGACGTCGCTCCCGCGGCACCCGACGTCGCGGCGGCGGCGGCACCAGACGTGGTGGTGGCTGCGGCCGACGTGGCGGCAGAGCCCGATGTGGCCGTCGCAGCTGCAGATGCCGCTGCGGCCCAAGATGTGGCCGTTGCGGCTGCCGCGGCCGATGTGGAGGCAGCGGACACCACTGTGGCCGCAGCGGCCGATGTGGCTGCCCCGCCTCAAGGTGGCGAAGTGTCGATCGGCTCGTCCAAAGGCGAACCGGCCAAGCCCGCCGAGCCCCACAAGAAGGCGCCGGGCAAGCCGGTGGTCAAGAAGGACGACTCGGTCTCGAAGCTGGGGCAGGCCTTCCGCGAGGCCGAAGAGAAAAAGCGCAAAGAACGCGAGGCCGAAGAAGCGCGCAAGAAGGCGTTTCAAGAGGGCCTGGGCAAAGAGTTCAAGAAGTCGCAGACCAAGTAGTTGGTTGTCGGCGCGCGCTGGGACGATTATGATGCACGGGCAGGGTACTGCGGAGTAGCGGATGAACGACAAGCGGAACGCGGCGAGCAACCGGTCGATTGGCCAAATTCTGAGCGAGCTTGGCGCGGCGCTGGTCGTAGTGGCCGGCTTGGCGGCTGCGGGCGGGGCCATGCTGAGCATGCTGGCCGGCTGCGAGACCCAGCCGCCGTACGATCCTTGCGAGCTGGACAAGGAAGTGCTGGAAAAGAAGATCTGCACCGGCTCGACTGAGCCAGGGCACGACACCAGCACCTGCGTCGTGACGGCGCACCCGCAATGTGACCAGTCGATTTGCCTGTCGTACTTTGGCGCCAAGCCGTTCTGCACCAGCCGTTGTCAGCAGGATTCGGATTGCGCTGGCGTGGCCACCTGCTGGACGTACGCCGACGCCGAAAACGGCAAGCCCGAACAGAAGTTCTGCGTGCCCAAGTCCTACATCACGGCCACGAACTAGCCATGGCTATGCGACCACCGGACCACACGAGCTCGGGCGTGCCGCGC
>JBBISH010000060.1:0-37407 GCA_037441385.1 Myxococcales bacterium | reverse complement strand
CGAAGTGTAGATCGCGGTCGTCAAACCCGCCGGCCCGGCGCCCAGCACCAAGACATCGCAATGGGTCGTAAAGGGACGAATCTGCGCTGCAAGCTCGGCCCGTCGCGCCGCCGGAATCAGGGCGTACAGCTCGTGCTGCAGCTCTGACCGTCGAATGCCGCCACCCAGGCGACGGCCGACCTCGGCACCGCTGGCAAAGAACAGCACTGTCGGCGATGCACGCACGCTCAGTGACTCGGCAAGCGCCCGGTTTTCTTGCCGAAAGACCTTCACGAAGCGTACATCGTCGCCGTACAGCTCCGCCAGCGCTTCGAACTTGGGCGCCAGCGCCTCGCACGGGGCACATTCGCTCGAATAGAAGTCCACGGCCACCGGAATCGGGCTGCGCAGGACCTGCTCGTCAAAGTCCCGCGCTTGGATTTCAATAATCTTGTGCATGGTTCACCTATCGCCCATCGCAAGGCTCAAGGTCGCTGGCGCCGTACAGCGCGGTGCCCAGCGACAACAACTGGGCCACGGGCCGGCAATCGGCCGCGGCGATTTGCCCAGTCTGATTCTTGGCGACCGCGCCGCAGCCGCCCCCGCAGGCCAACCGCAGGTTGCACGAACCGCATGCCTCGATTTCGAGCACGTCGCGGGCCTGCCACGCGGCCACGTCGGGTTCGCTGAGCTCGGCCTGTGGCCAGAAGCGCCCGACCGCTTCGCCGGCCTTGCCCACGTTGGCCGTACACGGGTAGATGGCGCCGGTGTAGTCAAACGCCCACTCGGTCTTGCACGCCGGGCAGCTGTCAAACAGCGGCTCCGGCAGCTCGCCGCGCTCGAACAGGTATTTCGCCACCGAATAGGCCGGCTTGTGCAGCTCCAGCACCTCGGGCCGTCGCTGAATCAGCTCGTACAGGTCCTGGAACAATTGCAGGCGGGTATACAGCTGCGCCCGCTCGCTTTGGCAGTGATGCAGCTCGTAGTTGCGGCCGATCTGCGTCTTGAACAGGGGGTTGTTCGTCCACCCGGCGTCGATGGCAAAGCGCGCCAGGTCGGCAAACGCCTCTAAATTGCTGCGATCCAGCACGGCGCGCAGGTTCACGGCCATCCCGGCCTGCAGGGCTGCGTCCACGCCGCGCGCCACCTGGGCAAAGGTTCCGGCCCCGCCGCGCAACCTGCGCCGGCTGTCGTGCACCGCTGCCGGCCCGTCCAAGGTCACCTGAATCTCGCGGATGCGCGCCGTCTGCAGCAGCGGGACGTACTCGGCCAGATGGTAACCATTGGTGACTACGGCCAGATCCAAGCCGCGCGCCAGCGTGCCCGCCACCATGCGCTCCACCAGCGCGCGCGCCGTGTGGGCAACAAGCAGCGGCTCGCCGCCAAACAGCGTCACGTACTTGCGGCGGTCGGCAAAGTGCTTGTCCACATAGGCAAAGAACGCATCGAGCACCGCGGCGCCGTCCTGCCCAGGTTTGGGCGCGTACTCGTCTTGAAAGCAGTAGCTGCAGGCAAAGTTGCAGGCGTAGGTCGGCACGTAGAACAGCTGAATCTCGTCGGTCTCGCGGTGACGCAAGAACTCCAAGTAGGCCTGGCGGAACGCCTTCTGCTCGGCGGCGGGCTCCACCGCGTAGCCCTTGGCGGCCAGCTCGTCCAAGGCCGCGCCGGCGGGAGGCAGCTCGCCGCGGGCCAGGGGCTCGGCGACTTCAGGGTCCAGCAAATCGGCCTGACCGCTGAGCAAGTTGGCCAGCAGCCACTGCGGCGAACCGTGGACTTGGGTCAAGATGTTGTGGCGCGAGAGCTGCATGGCCTTCCTTTGCGGGCCGCCCGGCCCGCCGCGCCACCGACCGAACAGCGGGGCCGGTGGCGGGCGAGCTTGCCTTCAGGGGCCTAGTCGTGGCAGCCGGCCACGGTCTTGCTGACCTTGGCACAGCACTGCGCCACGGTCTTGGCGGCCGTTGCCGGCGCCTTCTTGATGAGCGACTTCACGGTACCTCCCTTGGCGATGGGGTGCCCGCCGCTAGACCTTCTAGCAGCAGCAGCACCCCTTTTTGCGTGGCTTGCGCCCCGCGAGGGTAAAGCTGACCACTTGGGCATGGCCCTTGGGGTACGGCTCACTTTCTTCCAGGATCTCCACGTCGACCAAGCCGGCTTCCGCGATGTGGCGCAGGTAGTCTTCGCGCACCACCGCGCCACCCCAGCACTCCGCCACCGCCTGCGGGTCGTTGCGATACTTGGCGTCGATCGGCTGGGCGGCGTAGATGTCGCTGACCACGAACCGCCCGTCGTCGTGCAGCACCCGCGCAATCTCGCGCCACACCTGGCCTTTGTCGCCAGCGTGGTTCAGCACGCAATTCGAGGTGACCCAGTGCGCGACCCCGCTCGGCAGCGGCAGGGCCTCCAGGTCGGCGCGCAAGAAGGTCGCGTTCTCCAGGCCCATCTTTTCGGCGGTGCGGCGGGCGGTGGCCAGCATCGCCTCGGTCAGGTCGATGCCGTAGGCGTGACCCGTGGGCCCGACCTGCTCGGCCATCCACAGCACGTCGGTGCCGCGGCCACTGCCCAAGTCGACGCACACTTCGCCGGGCTTGGGCTCGCAGCGGCCAACGGCCGTGCCGCACGACAGACAGCAACTGTCGTCGGCCAGGGTCGTGTAGCGGTCTTGGATTCCTTGGGCGGTCGCGTTCATCGGGACTCCGGGACGGCGGCAGGTCTATGCCGCAAGTGGAAGGTAGGAGCCGCGATTGCCCGGCTGGGTTCGCCGCGCTCCGCACCCTTGCAGGCCCCGCCGGCCCCTGCCATCCTGAAGCCAACCGGCTGCGACCGGCCAGCAAGGTCCGCGATGCCTCTGCCCAAACAGCGCCCCGGCCACTTCAGCTACGCCGACTACTTGAGCTGGAACGACGGCCAGCGCTGGGAGCTGATCGACGGCGAGGCCATCTGCATGTCGCCCGCACCGTCGCTGGAACACCAGACCATCGTGAGCGAGCTACTTGGCCAGTTCACTGGGGCCTTGCGCGGCAAGCCGTGTCGGGCCCTGACTAGCCCGCTGGACGTGCGCCTGGCCGCGCCGGGACAGGCCGACGACCAGGTCGACCGGGTGGTGCAGCCCGACCTGCTGGTGGTGTGCGACCCCGCCAAGCTCGACCGCCGCGGCGTGATCGGCGCCCCTGACCTGGTGGTCGAGGTGGTTTCGCCGGCCACGTCGAGCTACGATCACGTCAAGAAGCGCCGCCTGTACGAGGCCAGCGGGGTTCGCGAGTTCTGGCTGGTGCACCCGGCCGACCGCATCGTCGCCATCTACACGCTGACGGGCGGCGAGTACGGCCGGCCCGAGCTGCTGCCGATGCAAGGGCAGACGGCGGTGACGGTTTTGCCCGAGGTGGTGGTCGATTGGGCGGCGGTGGTCGAGCGGTTGGGGCCGCCGGAGGATTAGTATTTGCGGGCATGATTGAGCGAACGCTACAGGGCCAGCTGACCACCAACCACTCGGGTGCCGTGTGCTGGGAAGTGTACGCCGCGACCTACGACCTGATCGGGCCAGTTGCCGAGTACTTGCGCACGGTGCACGGCTTTGCCGCGCCAAGCCCGCCGGTCGACGGCCTGGACAGCGTGGTGGCCACCATAGGCCGGCCGGGCCTGAAGTTGAGCGTGGGCTGGGACATCTGGAGCGGCTTCTACGTGTTCGGCAGCGGCGCGGCTGCGGACGCCCTGGTGCGCCAGCTGGCGGCGGACTTGGAGCCGCGCCTGGCGGAACCGGAGTTCCAGGCCTGCCTCCAGGAGTGGTAGCTGCGCTTGCGAGGCCGTCTCCAAGCGGCTGCTGCTGCAAGGGCAGACCGCGCTGACCGTTTTGCCCGAAGTGGTGGTGGATTCCTGCCTTGCCGGATAGCTACCTGGGCCGCATATGTGTCGGAAACCTGTGCGATCCTTGACGGTCGACCCTCACCCCACCGCCTTTGGGCGGCCGCCGCTCCCCCACCATTGGGCGATTGGGTATCGGACCGGGTCCTCGATTCCAAGCTTGAGCCACACTCCAGTACACTCGACGGAAATCGCCAAACTGCACTCCATTTCCAAAAGCCGCTGCAACTTCATAGAGCTAGCCCCCAAGTTGCGCGCGCAACTTTGGCCCAGGTACTCTTCGCCGGGCGCCACCACTGCCTGCTGCCCACACGTTATACGCACCCCACCTGATTCGCGCCTGTACAGCGTTTCTGACCCGTTCTGCAACCGGCGAGAATCAGGCGGGGACCCCGGTTCGGGCCCGAAGAATTGCCCGAGTTTTCGATCCGGTTCAGACGGAATTGGTACCTGCCTTACCGGTTGCCTACTCTGCCGGCACGTCGAATGGCCCTCACCCCCGGCCTACGGCCGACCCCTCTCCCACTGAAGTGGGTGAGGAGTAAAGGGAAATTGCATTGCCCCTCGCCCAAAGCGTTGGGAGAGGAGGGGTCCCCGCGGTGAGCGAAGCGAACGAGTGGCGCCAGCGGCGCCGGGAGAGCGGGGCTGCCGCCGCAGGCGGCGGGGTGAGGGCTAAGTGCCGCGGTTCGCACAGGTTTCCAATAGAACTAGGGTGCTAGTAGCTATCCGGTAAGGCAGGGAACTGGTATTAGGTAGGCCCTGACGGCTCTGTGCACCGACGGCTCTGTGCAGGCCATCCGGCAGCTTTCCTTCCGGTGCACCATCCAGCAACACCGCACTTGGGTCACAGACGACACCGAGCGGGGACACCGAGCAGGGGACACCGAGCAGGGGACACCGAGCAGGGGACACCGAGCGACGGCGGTGGCACCGGAGTCCGTGCGGCGCTCGCACCGGTCAAGAGCACCGGTCAAGAGTGCCACGTAGGCACATCGACGTTGGTGGGGCTTGACCCGCACGATTGGATTCTGGCGGCAAGCGCCGGCGAAGGATTCGAACTCCACCTAATTGCCGCCTGCACGGCCGCCTTGAGCCACTCTGCAAGTGGCGAGAATCAGGCGCGGTCGCGGTTTCGCCCACGGGGAACTGCCCAAGTTTTCAAGACGACCCACACCGTCGTCCGTACTCCAGCCGGCTCGCCTCGCGGTCCTGCCGCCGCCCGAAGCTCGACAACCTGCCGATATGGAGAACTGTAGGGAACTGCGCCCTTGCGTGAACTCAACCAGCTAGGCACACTAGTGCGGCGCGGTCGTCGCGGCGTGCGCCCGGCGTATGTGCCCGCCAACCGGAGATCCCTATGCAACGCGTCGACTTGCTGCCCGCCCTCTTGCGGATCGCCCGCTCGGTCACGGATGACGACGAACTGAGCTTCGCTGCCGACACCGCCTTTGCCGATATCGAAGACTGGGATTCGCTGAACCATATCCACATTGTTGTGGCGATGGAGCAAACCTTCGGCATCCGCTTTGCCGACCCGGCTCGGCTGCAAAGTGTCGTCAAGGTCCAGGACCTGCTCGATATCGTCGCCGAACTCAAAGGCATCTAGGCCGGCGTCGAACCCGTGCAATTCCTCTCTTTTGAATTTGCGGCGGCCCTTGCGGTTGTGCTGGCCCTCTATTGGTCGGTAGAGCAGGCGCAGAACGCGATTTTGCTCGCCGCGTCGGTGATTTTTGTCGCGCTGTTTGGCTGGTCCGCTGTGACCTTGCTGCTCGTCTCGACCGTTGCAGAGTGGCAGATCGCCTTGGCCGTGGAGCGCAGTGCCGAACCGGCCTTGCGCAAGCGCTGGTTATGGGTCTCCGTCAGCCTCAACCTCTCCCAACTAATCTACTTTAAGTACAACCAATTCTATGTCGACACGTTGGCAACTTGGGCCCAGGCTGCCCACTTGCCAGCAGGGGCACTGGCCGTCGCCATGCCGGTCGGACTGTCGTTTTGGACGCTCCAGAAAATGACGCTGACGCTCGACGTCTATTACCGCCGGATGGCCGCAGAGCGCAACCTGCTCAGATGCATTACCTTTGTTGCCTTCTTCCCCACCCTCCTTAGCGGCCCGATCGAGCGGGCCAGTCGGTTCTTGCCGCAGCTGTCGGTGCCGCGAAGGTGGAATTACTCGGTTTGGTGTCAAGGCATTTGGCTATTGAGCCTGGGCGCGCTGCACAAATGCGTCCTCGCGGATCAAGTTGGCCAATGCGCCGAGGCCTGGCTCGCGCCCGAACAGTCGGGGCTGGCCACGCTCTTGGGGCTGTGGGCGTATGCGCTCCAGATCTACGGTGATTTCGCCGGCTACTCGTACATGGCACGCGGGGTCGCGCGGCTGTTCGGCCTCGACGTCACCCAGAACTTCCTTGCGCCGTACCTGACCACCAACCTCAGCGACTTTTGGAAGCACTGGCACGTGTCCCTGTCGAGTTGGCTCAATGATTTCATTTTCAACCCCTTGGCGCTCGCGCTGCGGCAGCGGCCAACCCTGGGCGTGCTGGCGGCGGCTTGGGCGACGTTCCTGACCAGCGGTCTGTGGCACGGCACCGGCTGGCAGTACGTGGTGTGGGGCGCCATCCACTCGGCGGGGATCAGTGCCGTGCTGTTGTCGAAGAACCTCCGCAAGCGGGCCAAGAAGCGACTGGGCGATCCTCTGTGGCTGCGCCTGCTTGCCGGGCTGGTGTCCTTCCACACGGTCTGCCTGGGCTACTTGTTCTTTAGGAGCGCAGACGTCCAAAGCGGTTGGGCGCAGCTCTGCGGGCTTTTTTCGGGACCCTGGCTGCCGGTGGCGCTGGGTACGAACGCCTGGCTGTTGGCGGCGGCCGCCGCAGGAACGGTGTGGTTGCAGGGGCGGGCCCGGCAAGCATCGAACCTTTTCTGGGTTTTTGACCTCAGCCCTTGGCGGCGCGCCGTGGTCTATGCCGCGCTGATGGCGCTGCTGCTCCGGGGCTACGCTCCGGGCGAGCGCTTCATCTATTTTCAGTTCTAGGAGCACGGCCAGATGAATTGGCGCACCCCCGCCAGCCCTGCCTCGGCGACTTCGCCGCCCGCCACCAGCTGGCGCCGCCGTGTGCCGCTCTCGCCGCTCGCGTGGCTGCTGCTGGTCAGCGTGGCCGTCCATGGCGCGCTGTGGGCGGCCTGCCGGCTGGCCTTCCGCGATGCACGGCCCAAGTTGTTCTTGCTTGGCGACTCAGGGATTGGCAACTACCGGCTGGCCCCCGGTCAAGGGCTTCACGACGCGCTGCAGGCTCGCCGAACCGACTGGGCCGTGACCAACTGGGCCGAGCCGGGCGCGACGCCGCTCGACTATTTCCTGCAGTTCGGTCGCGGTCAACGGCTGGCAGGGGCGCCCCAGCAGGTCATCCTGGCGATCTCGCCCGACCTCTTTGCCGAGTCCGCGCCGGCGCCCGAGCCCGTGCACGGTGGCGAGCTCTCGTTTTGGCCCCAGGGTCCGGCCACGACCCCGCACCGCCTGGACGAAGATGGGGCGAATTTGCGCTGGCTGCCATGCGACGCCGCGGGCCGCGATTTTGCCGAGCACCTGACTCGCCGCGAGCACACGATCGCCCTTGTGCAGCAAGCCTCCTTGCCGTTGGTGGGTTACCTGGATGCCCTGCGGTCCGCGTGGTTGGCCTGGGTGCAGTGGCCCTACGAGCGCCGCGCGCTGGCCCAAGCCGGCCCGGAGCGTCGCCGCGCCATTGAGCAAAGTGCTGCCACCTATGGCCGCGAGCTCGCCGGACTGCGGCTGGGCGATGACCGCGAATTCGCGACTCGTCCGCGCAGCCTGCAACTGGCCGCTACGCTCGACGCGATCCACCGCAGCGGCGTACCCACCTTGACCGTGGTGCTGCCGTTCGCCAACCCCGAGCTGATGGCCCGCGTCGCCTCGCCCGCGGCCCTGGCGAACCGCGATCTCTTGGTGCAGCGGCTGCGGCAGTGGCTCGCCGACCGCCGCGAACCGACGGTTGACCTCAATACGCAAGAGGACTTGTCGCATTTCCGCGATGATCAATGGGACGACCGCGCCCACTTGAAGTCGCCTACCGCCATGGCCTATATCGCGACGCGCATCGACGGCACACGCGGCGCCTGGAAGGTTGCCCCATGAACGAGCTCAACATTGCCACGGGCTTTTACCAATCGGCTCGCCGGACTCCCACGGCGGCGGCCCTCCATTTCCGCGGCGGCCACTACAGCTACGCCGAGCTGCGCGCCCAGGTCGAGGGTCTGCGTCTGGGGCTGCACGGCGACCCGGCAGCCATCGTGGGGATCTTGGCCCACCGCTCGCCCCTGGCGATGGCCGCCACCCTGGCCATCCTTGCCGAAGGCAAGGCCTATGTCCCGATGAGTCCTGCCTTTCCGGCGGTTCGCAACGCCCACATTGCCAGCAAGACCCACCTGACCACGCTGGTGGTGGGCGAGGAGTGCGCCGCCACGTTGGCCGAGCTCCTGCGCCAGCCCATGCCGCCGCTGCGCATCGTGGTGCTCGATCACGCGCCCCGCGTCGAGGCCCTGGTCGCCGAAAACAGCGGGCGCTGCCAGCTGATCCGCGCCGTGCCCGCCGAGGTCGGCCGCGAAACGCCGCTGCAGCCTCCCCAGTCCGAGCCGCTCGCCTATGTGCTCTTTACTTCGGGCAGTACCGGCGAGCCCAAAGGCGTCCGGGTGCTGCATCGCAACGTCGATGCATACGTTCGGTCGTTCTTGGGCGCCTACCCCATCGCGCCGAGTGACCGCCTGAGCCAAACCTTTGACCTGACCTTCGACGTGAGCGTCCACGACCAGTTCGTGACCTGGGCCGCGGGCGCCAGCTTGGTCCTGTTCGACCACGAGGCGATGGCCGCGCCGGTGGCCTGGGCTGCCAGGCAGCAGGTCAACGTCTGGTTTTCGGTGCCCGCCCTCGCGGCGTTTCTGTTGCACAGCCGCCAGCTGCAACCCGGTGCCCTGCCCAATGTGCGGCTCAGCCTGTTTGCCGGCGAAAAGCTGACCTTCCAGACCACCGAGGTGTGGCGGCAGGTGGCTCCCAACTCCAGGATCTGCAATCTCTATGGCCCGACGGAGGCCACCGTCGCGGTCACCCACTTCGAGGTCCCGCCTGGCTTTTCGGCCGGCGATGCGTGGCAAGGCGGCGTTCCCATTGGCCGGCCCTTTCCTACCGTGGCGGCGGCCGTGCTCCGCGACGACGGGCTCCCGTGCGCGGCCGGCGAACTTGGCGGGCTGTGGCTGGCGGGGGAGCAGGTCACGCCCGGCTACCTTGCGGACCCCGACCGCACGGCCGAGCGGTTTGTCCAGCGCGACGGCCAAGTCTGGTACCGCACGGGCGACCTGGCCTGGCAGAGCGACGCGGGCGACCTCCACTGCGGGGGCCGCGAAGACCACCAGGTCAAGGTGATGGGCTATCGCATCGAGCTGGGCGAAATCGAGCACGCGGCTTGTCTCGCGGCCGGCGCGACGTTTGCGGTGACCGGTGTCGCCCCGCTGCGCGACGGCATTGACGAGATCTACTGCGTCTTGCCCAGGCCGGCCGAGGCCAACAAGAAGGCGATCCGAAGCGAGCTGCGCCGCACCCTGCCGAGCTACATGGTGCCGCGCCATTTGTTCTTCCTCGACGACGTGCCGCTCAGCCCCAGTGGCAAGATCGATCGCCTGACCTTGCGCCAGCGGCTGCTCGACCAGACCCTGGCGGCTGCGTCCCCGTAGTCGTTGAATCTCTTTCGAGGTCATCGCCTGGAGCCCGCCCACGCCGCTGAACTCGGGCGCGCGGCGCCTCCGCGGGCAAGGGGCGGCTCTGCGACCGGTGGTGACCCAGGCGGGACCTCAACTCCCGAGCTGCCGCACCGTTCTTGGCCGAGCCGTTGGCCGAGCCCTTGGACATGCTTGCCGGACCGGCCCCAGCCTTGCTAGGCTGCCGTGGTCGGCTACATGCCGCACCGGACTAGCCCAATGGCCCAAGCCGACACCGTTTCGGAGCGCTGGGCGCGCCGCTATGCCGCGCTCACCGGACGACACCCATTCTTGGCTCTGGCGGTGATGCTGCCCATCATCGTCGCCGCAGGGTGGTACGGTGCGGGCATCGCGATCCGCTCGAACATGGAAGACCTTTTCCCGGACGACACGCCGGCCGTGATGGCAGCACGTCACGCCCGCGAGACGCTCAAGTCGTCGAGCCAACTGGTCGTGATGTTCGGCAGCCCGAGCCGCGACAAGAACCGGGCCCTGGCGCTGGATTTCTGCAACAAAGCCCAACAGCTACCCGAGGTCGTGGCGGTCGACTGCAAGCGCGACATCGGCTTCTTCCGGCGCAACGCGACCCTGTTCATGTCGATCAGCGACCTCGAAAAAATCGATCGCGACGTCGAAGTGGCCATTCGCGACGCAGCCGCCAAGGAGCTGGTCGACGATGAGCTGACTGCCGGCCTGGACGACGCGCCCACGCCCACAGCGGCAGGCGAAGCGACCCCCACGCAAGCGCCTGCCCAGGCTACCGAATTGGCCGCCGCTGCTTCGCCGACGCTCGCTGGCCCGCCTGCCGCCTCCGGCAAGCCCAAGAAGCTGCATCTGCCGACCGAAGACGAGCTGCGCGACCGCTTCCGCGCCGAGGATGTCCGCGAGTGGGCCGAGAGCCCGGATGGTCAGGTGGTGGGGGTCAAGATCTTTCCCTCGGTGCCGCCGGCCGAGATCGACAAGAGTGCGGCCTTCATGGCCAAAGTTCATGGTATTCTTGATGATCTGAAGCCGACCAGCTACCACCCGGCGATGGTCGTCGATACCGGCGGCGACTATTCGGACATGACCGAAGAGGTCGATCACATCCAGCATGGCCTGGCCGTCACCTCGGCGATCGCCATTGCCGCGGTCATTGCCCTGCAGTTCCTCCACTTTCGCCGGTGGCGTGCCATCATCTTGATGTTCGTGCCGCTCATCTCGGGCATCGTCGTCACGATGGCCATCGCACGCGGCACCATCGGCTACCTGAACCTCATCACCTCGTTCATCTTTGGCATCCTGTTCGGCCTTGGCGACGATTTTGGCGTGTTTACGCTCAGCCGCTACTACGAAGAGCGCGCCGCCGGTCACGACCCGCTGCAAGCCATCGTCAACGCCATGGGCGACATGTGGCGGTCGCTCGGCACAGCGGCCATGACGGCCATGGCCGGGCTGTTTTCGCTGACAGTCCTGCATTTCCGCGGATTTTCACAGTTTGGCCTCATCGGCGGCTTGGGCGTCGGGCTCACCCTGGTGAGCATGTTTGCCATGTTCCCCGCGATGATCATGGCGTTCCACCGCATCTGGCCAGAACGCAGCGTGCCCGCAGAGCACGCCGAGGGCTCGAGCTGGATGGGCTGGTTTGCCAATCCCAAAGTGGCGCGGGCAACGGTGTGGCTGCTGGTGGCCTTGGCCAGTGTCGGCGCCTTCGCGGCCACCGACCTCCGCTTCGAGACGAATCTGGCTAAGTTGCGCACGGTTGGCGGCGCCGTCAAGGAGTCTCCGGCCGACGCGGCTCGTCATCGCGTTGGGTCCAAGTACCGCGCCTCGGCCGATACCAGCAACAACGAATCGCCCATCGTCATCGTCGCCGACACGCCCGACGATGCCCACACCCTGCACCTGCAGCTCGACCACAACCGCAAGGCGCTGACCCGCATGGAGCGGTTCGTCTCGATCTTCTCGTTCGTGCCCGAAGATCAAGCGCGAAAGGCCGAAATTGTCGAGCGCATTCGCAAGCGCATCGAGGCCAAGGTCGACGCGCTGCCCGCCGACGACCAAGCCGAGGCCAAGCGAGCGATGGAGTTCCTGTCGCCCAAGCCCTATGGTATCAACGACTTGCCCGATTTCGTCCGCAAGCGCTTCTTGGACACCAAGGGCAGCTACGGCCGGTTCTTGTTGGTCTTTGCCAAGGGGAACCTGCTCGACGCCGACTCGGTGCGCGAGGTGGTTGGCCAGCTGGGGACGATGCGCATCCCAGGGCCAGACGGCCAGACGGTCCGCGAAGTCCGGACCACTGCTAGCTATTTCATCCTGGCCGAGGCTGATTCGATGGTCCGTTTGGAGGGGCCGCGCGCGGTCCTTTTGGCTGCCATCGCCATTTTGCTGGTGGTGCTGCTGCACTTCCGCAGCCTGCGCACCGTGCTCTACGCCTACGTGCCGGTGGTGATTGCCTTCCTCATCTTCATGGCCGTGATCCGCTACGTGCCGCTGGCCATGAACCTCTTCTCGGTGACGGTGTTGCCGAGCATCCTGGGCATCGCCATCGACGGCACGTTGCAGATCGTCCACCGTTATCGGCAAGAAGACGTGACACTTCGGCAGATCCTTGCCCAGACGGGTGGGGCGGCTTGGGCCGCGCTGGTCACCACCGCCGCCGGTTTTGCGGCCCTGCTGTTCCAAGACAACTTGGGTCTGCAGAGCATTGCCTGGATGGCGATCTGGGGCCTACCGGTCGTGTGCACGCTGGGCAACATCTTGACCGGGGCCCTGTTGGCCTGGCTGCCACCGCCCAATGGTCGCGGTGGAGCGGCTGGCGCAGGCGGTCAAGCTGAAGTGTAGGGACCAGTCGCGCCGAGTGCCTGAACTGCTCGCCAATTCCTGAGCAGCACGTGCGGTTTGCGGGCCAGGCCGCCTGCGCAATGCCAAGGACCTTGGCGCCAGCCCGACTGGGTGTCGGTCAGCACCACGTCTGTGATAGGGAATTGTGATACGGAATCCGTCTGATACCCATTCCGTCCGAACCGGATCGAAAACTCGGGCAATTCTTCGGGCCAGAACCGGGGTCCCCGCCTGATTCTCGCCAGTTGCAGAACGGGTCAGAAAAGCCGTACAGGCGCGAATCAGGTGGGGTGCGTATGAATCGGCTCGAAAGACGGCGCGATAGTGGCTTGCTGCTTCAGGCGGTCAGCGGAAATGAGTTTCCGCCTCGCCTCTCCTGCTGGGTGGGCCGCAAATTCGCCGCCTTTGGGGCGGACGAATCGCGGCGGTAGCCACGAAGGCCTATTTGTGCTGATCACTTCAGCGGCCGGGCTACCCCCTTGTCGCAGGATATGCCCCGACAAACTGACCAGAATATGCACGGTTCCAAACTGTCCGTGCAGCCATGGCTCGTCGCCGCGTCTGCTCCACGTCCCCCCTCGCACAACCGCCCCAGTTGCCGTATCCTCGCCAGCAGCGCCGCCCCAATGGCGGCCCGAACCTGCATGTCCGCCGCCGACCTCACTGTTGCGACTGCCGCCCCAGCCGCCCCTGCCGCCGACTTACGGCCGGCCGACATTCGCCTGGCAGCGGTTTCCGAGGTAGCGCGCGCGCTTTCGGCCCCCTGGACGGCCGACGAGCTGCTGGACTTGGTGATGGACCGCCTGACTTGGGCGCTGGACGCCGACCGCTCGACGCTGTTCCTGGTCGACGGCGACGCGCTGTGGTCCAAGATCACCCGCGGCGGCGACGTGGGCCAATTCCGGGTGCCGGTCGGCGTGGGCGTGGTCGGCTGGGTGGCGCAGCGGCGGCGCGGCGTCAACATCAAGAACGCCTACGATGACCCGCGCTTTGACCCCAGCTGGGACAAGATCACCGGCTACACCACTCGCTCGCTGCTGTGCCAGCCCGTGCTGGACCGCGAAGA
The DNA here is from genome assembly GCA_037441385.1 of Myxococcales bacterium. GTDB lineage: Bacteria > Myxococcota_A > UBA9042 > UBA9042 > UBA9042 > SXRM01. The sequence goes on along the minus strand of JBBISH010000060.1, from coordinate 23,921 downwards.
GAACTTGGTGGGCGTGGTCCAGGTTTTGAACAAGCGCGGCGGCTACTTCCACGTCGACGACGAGCGGCTGCTGTCGACGATCCTGTCGATGACCGCGATCTCGATCGTCAACGCCCACCTGGCTGAGCAGTTGGCTAATAAGAATGAGGAGTTACTCAAGACTCAAGGCGACCTGGCCGACCGGGTGCGCGAAATCGACATGCTCTACGACCTGGAACGCGAGGTGGCGCGCGCGACCACCTTTGACGGGGCCGTGCGGGCGGTGGTCGAGCGCGTCAGCTACACCCTGCACGCCGATTTGCTGCAGGTGGCCGTCCGGACCGAAAGTGGTGGGCTAGTGCTCTACCGCGCCCTTGGCCCTGATTTCTTTGAGGTCTTGCCGCTGCCGCAGGCGCGCGGGCTGGTGGCGCGCGTGTTCGAGGAGCCCAAGCGCTACAACCCCTGCGACATGCCGCGGCAAGAGCTGAAGGCGCTGGCCGCCGAAGAGCAGCTGCCGTGGGTGCCCGCGGCGGGGCTGTGCGTGCCGCTGGAGCGTGACGACGGCCTGGTCGGCGCGCTGGCCGTGTACTGGAAGCCGGGCCGCCACGCGTGCATGACGGAAGACCAGGTGCGCGTGGTGGAATTGACCGCCGACCAGATTGGCCACGCCTTGGCCCAGCGCCAAGCCCGCCAGCAGCAAGAGCGCGAAGAGCGGCTGTCGGCGATTGGCCGGGCTTTGGCCAGCATCGTCCATGACTTGAAGACGCCGATGACGGTCGCGAGCGGCTACGTGCAGTTGTTGAAGCTAGAAGACGACCAGGGCGAGCGCGCCAGCCTGGCTGATGGCGTGCTGGAACAGCTGCGGCGCATGACCGAGATGACCCGCGAAGTGCTGGGATTTGCCCGTGGCGACAACGAGTTGTTGGTCGTCAAGGTGGTGATGCCCGAGTTTGCCAAAGAGCTGGAGCGGCTGTTTGGCCAGGTGTTCGCCGATGCGCAGATCCGTTTCAGTATCGAGTGCTTGGACCGCGGCTACGCCCGCATCGACTCGGGCCGGGTCATGCGCGCCGTGCAGAACATCGCCCGCAACGCCCGCGACGCACTGGCCGACGGCAATGTTCACCGATTCGACGTCAAGATCCTCAGCGATGGCGCGGATTTGGTCATCACCTGCAGCGACGACGGTCCCGGTGTGCCCCGCGAGTTCCAGCACCGTCTCTTCGAGGCCTTTGCCACGCACGGCAAGGCCGACGGCACCGGTCTTGGCCTGGCGATGGTCAAGCAAACCGCAGACTTGCACGGCGGCAGTGTGGTCTACCGCGAGACGCCCGGCGGCGGCGCCACGTTCGAACTCCGCTTGCCCCGCGACGCCCGCGGCGGCCGAGGCACAGCGCCGGTGGTGCCCCCCACGACCAGCCCCTGAAGGCGCGGTTTTGGCCAAGTGCGGCTTCGCGATCGCCGATTTGATCGTTGTGTAGGCGCGATCGCGGCTTACGCGTGCAACCTGCAAAAAACTAGACAGGATTCGCCGTGGCGTTAGCTTCCGGACCGGTTCAGGCCGGAGGACGAGATGCAGGCGTGGTCGTGGTGGAAAGCTGTTCGTAAGGCCGGGCAACTCCTGGGTTCCTTCATCAAGCTCGTGTTGTACGCGGTGTTTGCCGTGGTGTCCGTGGCGGGCTTGATGCACGCCTTTACCCAGCGCGGCTACGCCGAGGACCGCGGGGTCGAGCTTCGCCAGGTTCGCGAGCAGCTGGTGCAAGCCCGCATGCGCGGTCAGGAATTGTCAGCCCGCGTGGACGCCTTTGCCTCCCGCCGCGATGTGCGCATCCAGACGATTCGCAGCGAGCTGGGATTGGTCCGTCCGGGCGAAAAGGTCTACGTTCTCAAGTAGTTCAGCCGCAGCCTACAGATCGCGCACCATCACCAGTGCCGCCATGCCGTCGTGGTAATAGTTCTTGCGCAGACCGGCCTTGACAAAGCCGTAGCGCAGGTAGAGGGCAATCGCCGGCGCGTTGTCGGCGCGGACTTCCAGCAGGGCCCGTTCCGCCCCCTCGGCCTGCGCGCCCTGCAGCGAGGCCGCCACCAGCACACCCCCTAACCCTTGATTGCGCAAGGCAGGATTCACTGCGACCCGGTTGATCTGCAGCTCGCCGGCCAGCAGCCAGCCCAGCAGCGACCCCACCACCGTACCGTCGCGCTCCAGGACGAGCGGCCGGCAGTGGCTCTGCTCCAGCTCGGCGCGCACGCCGTCGGCGCTCCACGGGTCGTCAAAACAGGCGGCCTCCAGGGCCAGCAGGGCGGGCAGGTCGCTGATGGTAGCCGGCCGTACTTGGTCCAAAACAGCAGGCATCACTTAGGGTTGCTTGGCCTTGACCGGCTTGGGCGGCTTAGGATAGGCGGTGTTGCGCAGGCGGGTCAGCAGCTCGACGATGTTCGTCCCTTCCCGCGAGGACACGGCCAAAGGCGCCTGCTCCAAGCGGAATTCGGTCTTGAGCCGCGCCGTGACCGCGCCGATGCGGGTCTTGGGAATCTCGTCGGCCTTGGTCGCCACCACGTCGAAGGGCACGCGGTTTTCCGCCAGCCAGCGCGAAAAGCCGATGGCGTCGTCGTCGCGGTCGCGGCGCGCGTCTTGCAGGATCAGCACCAGGCGCATCGCCTCGCTGCCGACCAAGTAATACTGAATCATCTCGGCAAACTGGGCCATCATCGCCTTGCTGACTTCGGCGTGGCCAAAGCCGGGCAGGTCGACCAAGCGCAGCTGCTTGCCGTCGCTCAATTTGGCATCGAACAGGTTGATGCGCTGCGTCCGGCCGGGTGTGCGCGACGTGCGGGCCAAGGCCTCGCGACCGCAAAGTGCGTTGATCAGCGAGGACTTGCCCACATTGCTGCGGCCGACGAAGGCAATCTCGGGGCCGCCGTCGGGCACCTCGCCGGCTTTGAGGACCGACGCCACGAACTCCGCTTGGGTGATCCGCAGCACCCTTGGCCCGATTTTGGTGGGCCCCGCCTTGGCGGGCTCGGACTTGCCCGGCACCGGCTTGGCCGGCAACGGTTTTGTAGCAGGCGCACGGACTTGCGCCCCCTTGCTTGGGTCGGCCGGTTTGGGCGTGGGCTTGCGGTGGGGCGCGGTGGCCATCGGTCCTTCCTACTCGACTTCGTCGTCGTCGCGCCAGCGCGCAAACGCCAGCACCACCGGCTTGCGCGGCGTGAAGCGCTTGGCCACCCGCCTGACCTGGGCTTGTACCATGCCCTCGATGCCTTCCAGCGGGGTGCGCGCGTCCAGCCCGCCCACCCAGCGCGCCAGGATCTGCTCGGCCTCTTTGGCCAATTCGCCCTGGGCCGCGTAGACGCCGTGGTGCTTGACCCGCGCCTTGCCGCTCAGGATGCCCCCCTCGCGCCGCAAGTCCAGGTCTACCGCGATCACACCGTTCCAGGCCAGCTGTTGGCGGGCCGACAGCTCGACCATGTGCGCATCGCCAAAGGTCAATCCGTCGCCGTACCACGGCTCCACGTCGCGCACGCCCAAGCTTTCGATGCCCGCGGCGGTGATGGCGCAGTGGTGGCCGTTTTCGATCAGCGAGACGTGCGCCACGCCGTGCGAACGCGCCAAGTCCGCATGGCGCTGCAAGAACGTGTACTCGCCGTGCACCGGGATGAAGCAGCGCGGCCGCACCAGCTGCAGCACGTGCAGTAGCTCGTCCGAATAGGCGTGGCCCGAGGCGTGGATGCCTCGATCGGTCCGCGCATAGATGACGTGCGCACCGCGGCGGGCAAAGTCGTTCATCATCGCGTGGATGCGCCGCTCGTTGCCTGGGATATTGCGCGCCGACAGCACCACGGTGTCGGTGGGCCGCACGTGCACATCGGGGTGGGTGCCGTTGGCCACCCGCGCCAGCGCCGCCCGCGGCTCCGCTTGCGAGCCCGTGCACAGCAGCACCAACTCGTCGTCGTCGTAGCGATCCAGCTCGCCCACCGGGATGAAGTCCTCGGGATCGAAGGGCATGTTGGTAAAGCTGTTGGCACACTCGACAAAGCGTTCCAGCGACTTGCCCAACAGGGCGCAGTAGCGGCCAGTCTTGCGCGCCGCGTCGACGATGGAGTGGACCCGGTAGATGTTGCTGGCAAACAGGCCGACGATGATGCGGCCGCGGCACTCGGCGAACACGTCGACCAAGTGCGCGCCCACGTCGTGCTCGTTGCCCGACCAACCCGGCACTTCGGCGTTGGTCGAGTCGCTCATCAGCAGGTCCACGCCGCGGTCGCCTGCCGCCTTGAACCCGGCCTCGTCAAAAACCACGCCGTCGCGCAGGCCTTTTTCGATCTTGAAATCGCCCGTGAAGAGCAGGGTGCCGCCGTCGGACTGCACCAGCACCGACACGCAATCGGGGATCGAGTGGGTCACCCGCAGGAAATCCAACACGAAACCGCCGATCTTGACCGACTTCCCCGGGGCAATCACGTGCAGGTCAGCTTTGTCGGTCAAGCCGTGCTCGCGCAGCTTGCCCTGCAGCAGACCCATCGTGAAACGCGTGGCATACACCGGGCAATCCAAGACCTTGAGGGCATACGGCACCGCGCCGATGTGATCCTCGTGGCCGTGGGTCAAGACGATGGCCTTGATCTTCTTCTTGTACGAGCCGAGCACCGCCAGCGACGGCAGCACCAGCTCCACGCCGGTTTGCTCGGGCTCGGGGAAGGCGACGCCGCAGTCCAGCAGCAGCCACTCGTCGCCACAGCCGACCAGCATGGCGTTCATGCCAATGCGGGCCACGCCGCCGATCGGCAAGACCTCGAGCGCTGGACGTGGATTGGGAGGCAAAGAAAGGGTCGTCAAAAGCAGGAGCCTTTGGCGAAAGGGCAGGCCGTGTGGCTAGTTCTTGGCCAGCACGATGGCGGTACCCTGACCGCCGCCAATGCAGGCCGAGCCCACGGCGTACTTTTCGCCGGTACGCTGCAGGTGCAGCGCCAGATGCAAGGTAATGCGCGCGCCCGAGGCGGCCAGCGGGTGGCCCAGGGCAATCGCGCCGCCATGGATGTTGGTCTTGTCGCGGGGCAAGCCCAGGTCCTTCTCGACCGCCAAGTACTGCGCGCCAAACGCTTCGTTGACTTCGAAGAAGCTGATGTCGCCCAGGCCCAGTCCGGCCTTGGCCAAGGCCGCGCGCACGGCCGGCACCGGGCCGATGCCCATCACGGTCGGATCGCAGCCGACGCTGGCCGACGCGACGAAGCGGGCGATCACCGGCCACCCTTCGGCCTTGGCGCGCTCGGCGGTGGTCACGACCAGGGCCGCGGCGCCGTCGACGATGCCCGAGGCGTTGCCGGCGGTGACGACGCCGTCCTTCTCGAACGCGGCCTTCAGCTTGGCCAAGCCTTCCAGCGTCGTGTCCGGCTTGGGGTGCTCGTCTTTGCTGACGAGTTGCGGGCCCTTGCGGGTCTGCACTTCGTACGGGGCGATTTCGTCGTTGTAGATTCCGGCGGCCAGGGCGGCCTGGTAGCGCTGCTGGCCTTGCAGGGCAAACGCGTCCACGTCTTCGCGCTTGATTTCGTGGGTGCGCGCCAGCTTCTCCGCCGTGTTGGCCATCATCAGGCCGGTCATGCTGTCCAGCAGGCACGACCACAGCGAGTCTTCGAGCAGCGGGCCCTTGCCAAACGGCACGCCGTTGCGGGCGCCGCGCACCACGTGGGGCGCTTGCGACATCGACTCGGTGCCGCCGCACAGGATCACTTCGCCTTCGCCCAGTTCAATCAGTTGTGCCGCCTGGATGATGGCCTCGAAGCCCGAGCCGCACAGGCGCTGCACGGTCAAGGCCGGCACTTCCACGCGGCAGCCGGAGCGCAGGCCGATGTGGCGCGCCAGGTAGATGGCGTCGGCCGCAGTCTGGCAGACGTTGCCAAACACGACAGCGTCGATCTTGGCGGGATCACAGCCAATCGACGCCAAGGTAGCCTTGCTGGCGCCCACGGCCAGGTCGGTGGCAGTCTGGTCCTTGAGCGAGCCGCAAAACGCCCCAAAAGGAGTACGTTTGCCGGCAACGAGCACGATGTTCTTCTGCGGTTTCATGGCGAGGCCTCCAGCGTAGGTTGGCGCGACTGCGGGTCGCACGGGGGCAAGAGTGTAGCGTCGACGCGCGCGCTAGTCGATCGCACCGGTGGCGAGCACGTCGATTTGCGTCACGAAACGGCCATGGATCGGAGGTTGCTCAGGCGAGAGCGGCTTCGTCGGCGCGGGCCGCCGCCAACTGCTCGACCAGGGCTTTGACGTGGGGCCGGCGCGCGGGCGGTACGAATTCGAAATTGACTTGCCGATCCGTTACTTCGTAGAACGACCGCTCGGTATTTTCCAACAGCGTCTTGGCCACATCGCCCACCACGCTCGCCGGCACGTTGCTCAAGTTGGCGCGCACCAGCTCGGACTCGGCGACGCGACCGCCTTCGGCCAAACCGGCGCCCAGAATCACCTTGGCTTCGACCAGCATCGGCTGCGGCTTGCCGCCCGCCATGTGATCAAAGCGAAGCATCTCGCCAAGCAAATCCGCTGCCGCCTCGCAGCTATTGTCGTAGGCGCGCCGGACCAGCCAGCCCAAGTCAAAAGCGGCCATGTGGGCGGCAAACGTCAAGCCGGCATTGCCCGCGGCCAGGCTGTAGATCCGCAGGAATCCACCGATTTTGCGGACCAGCTCGGCATCGCTGCTGGTGTCGCGGCCCAGGCAGCGGTACTGATAGTACAGATCGTACAGCGCGTGCATGTCCTTGCGCTTGATGGCTTCGCGCAGGTAATTGTTAAAGAATTTGACGATGAGCCCGGCGGCGCGCCGATCGCCGCGCTGATGCGCCAGCGTGCCGATGACGCGCGAAGCGTCGCTGATCCACGACACGGCATCGGTCGACTTGGACAGCGCCTGTTGGTAGGCCAGATACATCTGGCCCATGACCTTCATCTCGAACCACGTGCCGTCTTCGTTCAGCAATTCCAGGGCTTCTGACGACATACCCACGAAGTCCTGGCGATCGACGCGGAACCAGTCCTGCGGCATCTTGGCCTTGGTTTCTCCGTAGACGTCCAGGATTTGCTTGAGCGTCCACACGCCTTCGGTCACCACGCTGCGATCGGCGCGGTCGATGCTCTTGAGGATGATCGTACCGATTTGGTTCAGGCGCTCGTGGACGATGACTTGGCCCTTGTTGGGCTGGAGCTTGCCGCTCTGCACGTCGGCCAGCGCTTCGCAGGTCTGATCCTTCAGGCGCGCCAGGATGTTGGACGGGTCCAGAAACCGCACCACGTAGAAGAAGTACGGTACCAGGGCGATCCAGCCCAGGATCGCGCCGATGACCGAGATGCGGAAAGTCCACATGGTCGCGAACTTGGGGCCCACCAGCCAGTCGGCAAACAGCACGTTGGCGGCGCCAAAAGCGCACGCGAACAACATGAAGCGGTTGGTGCGATCGCGCAGGAACATGTCGATCAGCTTGGGCGTGTGCATGTTCGCGGTCAGGGGGATCGCGAGGCCAATCGTGGCGATGAGCATGGCCAGGATGTTGTTGTAGGCGCGCGCCATGGGCGACAGGATGTCGACGATCTTGGCGTTGTTGGCATCGGCCCACGACATGTCGGCCAGGCTAGGTTGGCCCAAGCGGATGTATTCCATCGCGAATTCCGCAGCGAACAGGGCGCAGAACAGGCCGGCGGCGATGAACATGCTGCGAAAGAAGCTACTGCGGGAGTCCATGGGCACCACCTGGGCGCGCTGGCCACGCGCGCTGAATCGAACCGGAAGGGTTGGCGAAGAATCCCAGGAAGCGTAAACCCGCTGGCTGGCGGACGATATGCCGCCATGACAGTTTTGCGACAAAGGCTGCCCTGGTGCCTTCAGCCATGCTATCGTCGTGGCCCCGCCCGTGCGGGACGACCGCCCTATGCCCCGCCGCTCACCCAAACCCGCCGAAAAGAAAGCCACCCGTCCGCAAGCGACCCCAGGTTCGCCCTTGCTGGCCGGCGAAGTCGGTACGTTCTGGCGGCGGGCCCCGGCCGAAGTCGTTCTGTGCTATGCCAATTCGTACCGCGTGGCGGCGTCGAGTCTGGGGTTTCAGGTCATCTACCGCGACCTGAACCAGCGCGACGACCTGGCTTGCCATCGCGCCGTCTACGAACCGCCGCCAGGGCGCGGGCCCCTTCCGCCGATTCGCTCGCTGGAGTATGGCAAGCGCCTGGACGAGTACGACGCGATTCTGGTCTCGTTGGCCTACGAGCTGGACCTGGCCAATCTTGCCCTGATGTTACAGGCTTGTGGCCTGTCGCCGCTGGCGAGTGAGCGCCCCGAGTCGGCGCCGCCGCTGATCGTGGGCGGCCCGGTTACGACCTCGAATGTGCTGCCACTGGGCGTGTTTGCCGACGTGGTGGTGATGGGCGAGGCGGATCAGGTCGTCACACAACTAGCCGACATTTTGGCCGAACGTCCGTCGCGCGCCGAGCTGCGCCGCTGGGCGGCCGAGGTGCCGGGCTTGTGGGTGCCCCTGCTGCAGGGCGATGCAGTACCGGCGCAGCGATCGGTAGGCCCGGAGTGTCTGCCGGCCCTGGGTCAATTCCGTAGCCCGAATGCCGAGTTCAGCGACATGATGCTGCTGGAAGCCAGCCGCGGCTGCCCGCGCTACTGCACCTTCTGCGTGGTGCGTGCGCCGTTGGCGCCCATGCGCGAACCCGAGCTGGATAGGGTGGTGGCGGCTTTGGATCGCCCTGAATTTGCAGCTAGTCCCCGGGTGGGCTTGGTGGGCGCGGCCGTGAGCGACTGGGGGCCGATCAAGGGCGCTATGCGGGCCATCATCGAACGCGGGAAGACCTTTGGGATTTCTAGCCTGCGGGCCGACCGCTTGGACGAGGACGACGAATTCGCCGACCTGCTGTACCAGGGTGGCTATCGCACCATGACCGTCGCCTCGGACGCACCGAGCCAACGCCTGCGGGGCAAGCTGAAAAAAGGCATCCGCGAACGACACTTGTGGGGTGCGGCCCTGCAGGCCCGCCGCGTCGGCATGAACGGCTTCAAGATGTACGTCATCATCGGCTTGCCGGGCGAAGAGGCGGCGGATGTGGACGAACTCATCGACTTCAGCCGGCGCCTGTCTACGCAAGTGCGCACGGCGACTACGTTGTCGCCGTTCGTGCCCAAGCTCCACACGCCGCTGGCCGCCGCTGAATTTGCCGACCCCGAGCAGACCCAGGCCACCTTGCGGCGCATTCAGGCCGCGCTGGCCGAGCGGGTCGACGTGCGCTTTGACGCCCCCAAGTGGGCCTGGGTGGAATATCGCCTGAGCCAGGGCGGACTTGCCACCGGGTTAGCGGCGATCGAGGCGGCGCGCAATGGCGGTGGCTCCACGGCGTGGCGGCGGGCGCTGGCCGCGTTGGATGCTCGCGATCCCAAAGAGGAACGCGCGGCGCTGGCAGCGGCGAACAAGCACGGGCTGTGGCCGGCGACGGGGGAGAGGTAGCCCTAAGACCGATCGCAGTTGTACCGGTCGCGTAACCGTCGCATCCTATGGCACTTGGCGGCGCTCATTCGGCGCCCGAGGACCCGCCGTGGCGAACGCAACCCGCACCTCCAACTCGGCCTGGAGCCACCTGCTGCTTGGCCTTGCTTGCACCCTGCTCCTCATCGCCTGCGGCGACGGCGCCAGCACCCACCCGTGGGCCACCACCGGCGTGCCGTGCCCGGCCGGTCGGCTGCGCTGCGGCGAGTTGTGCATCGACCCCAAGGCCGACCCGATCAACTGCGGCGAATGCAGCCACGGTTGCGCCACCGGACAGTACTGCTCGGCTGGCAAGTGCGAGCTGTTCTGTGCCGAGCCGCTCATCGATTGCGGCGGGCTGTGCGCGGATCTTCGCACCGACTCGGCCCATTGCGGCACTTGCTCGAACGCGTGCGCCAAGGGCAGCCTGTGCCAGAACAGCAAGTGTGTCTTGAACTGCATCGACGGCGACGTACCCTGCGGCGATGCGTGCACCAACCTGCAGGCCGACCCCAAGCATTGCGGCACCTGCGACACCGCCTGCGTGGGCGAAGAAGTCTGCAGCGCCGGCAAGTGCAAGCTGCCGTGCACCGGCGGCCAAGAGCAGTGCGGCGAAAAATGCGTCGACCTGTCGACCGACGTGAGCAACTGCGGCGGCTGCGACAAACCTTGCCCGGCCGGCAATTGGTGCGTAAACGCCAAGTGCACCCCGACTTGCCAGGTGGGCATGGCCGAGTGTGCCTCGGCGTGCGTCGATCTGGACAACGATCTGAATCACTGCGGCGACTGCACCACGGTTTGCGACCCCGGCCAGGTCTGCAGCAAGGGCAAGTGCACCAGCAACTGTGCGACCGGCCAGATCGAGTGCGGCGGCAAGTGCACCGACCCTAAAGAGGACCCGAGCCACTGTGGCGACTGCGCCATCGCGTGCAAAGCTGGCGAGCTGTGCTCCGGCGGCAAATGCACGGTCTCGTGCCAAGAGGGTCTTAAGGATTGCGAAGGGTTGTGCGTCAATCCCAAGACCGACCTGACCCACTGCGGCGACTGCTACCAGCCCTGCGCCACGGGCAGCGTATGCGTAGGCGGTGCCTGCAGTTTGGCGTGCCCCGGCACCATGACGGGCTGCGAAGACGGCTTGTGCGCCGACCTGGCGAGCGACCCGCTTCACTGCGGCAACTGCAGCACCGTGTGCGCGCCCGGCGAGAAATGCCTTGCGGGCAAGTGCAAGCTGTCGTGCCAGACCGGATTTGAAGTCTGCGCGGGTACTTGCGTGGACTTTGCCAGCAATCCCCAGCACTGCGGCGACTGCGAGACGGCGTGCAGTTCGGGCCAGCAGTGCAAGAGCGGCAAGTGCGTCTTGGACTGCCAACCGGGCCTGAGCAACTGCAACGGCACTTGCGTCGACGTGTCGACCAACAACGCCAACTGCGGGGATTGCGACCAACCTTGCCCGATTGGCCACGTCTGCCAGGGCGGCAGCTGCCAGCTCACCTGCCAGCAGGGCATGGACGAGTGTGCAGGCGTCTGCGCCAACCTAAAAACCGACGAATTGCACTGCGGCGGCTGCGACAAGCAGTGCCCGTCTGGGCAAATTTGCGTCAACAGCAAGTGCACGCCCGACTGCCCGGCTAGTCAGGTCAATTGCGGCGGCGCTTGCTCGGACCCGCAGATCGACCACGACCACTGCGGCGACTGCGACACCGCGTGCAGCGCCGGCGAGCTGTGCGTCAAGGGCAAGTGCCTGTCGAGCTGCAAGTTGCCGCTAGTCGGCTGCGGCACCGTCTGTATCGACCCCGACCACGATCCCAACAACTGCGGCGATTGCGGCCAAGTGTGCCAACTGGCCAATGCCGTTGCCCCCGCGTGCCTCGCTGGCCAGTGCGAGGTCACCAAGTGCAGCGACGGGTTTGCCAACTGCGACGGACAATCCGCCAACGGTTGCGAGATCGAGCTCAACTCCAGCGGTTTGCACTGCGGCGCCTGCAACAAGGTCTGCACGCTGTTCAAGGCCAAGCCCTCTTGCCAACAGGGCAAGTGCGTCGTTACGGCGTGCGAAGATGGCTGGGGCGACTGCAACGGCAACCCCGACGACGGCTGCGAGCAGGACCTGACCACCTCGTCGGCCCACTGCGGCGCCTGCAACCAACCGGTGGGCACGGGCCAGGTCTGCTGCGGAGCCAAGCCTGTGATTGGCGCCAGCTACGCAACCGACCCCAACAACTGCGGTTCGTGCGGCAACGTCTGCGGCAGCGGCCAGGTGTGCTGTGGCGGCTTCTGCTACACCACCGACGGTAGCAAGATCTGCCCAGATTGCGGAAAGTTGTGCAATCTGGCCGAGGTCAGCGGCAACAAGTTCGTCACCACCGGATCGGTCAGCAAGATCGAGGCGTCGGGTTCGGGTATCAGCACCGTGTCGAACGTGGGCGGCAAGAACGAGGTCGCCACCCCCAAGGTGTGGATCGCCGCGCACGACAGCAACCTCATCAACCGTCTGGACACGGGATCCGGCAAATTGATGAGCGTGTTCCCGTCGTTCGGCAGCAACCCGTCGCGCGGCGCGGTAGGGTTGGACGACACGTTCTGGATCGGCAACCGCTGCCCGGGCGACCCCACCAACCCTAAGTGCAGCAATGTCGCCCAGTTGAACAGCGACGGCACCTTGGGCTGCCTGGTGGGCAACGCGGCCGACGGCGCACCGCTGCCGTTCGTGCGCGCCATCGCGGTGGACGATCAGGGCTATGTGTGGCTGGGCACCTGGAACGACGCGCGCATCCACAAGATCGACCCGCTCGCGTGCAAGACTGTGGCCGACTACAGCGTCCCCGCTGGCGCGAGCCCGTACGGCTTTGCCATCGATAACACGGGCCTTTTGTGGATCAGCAGCCCCAACGGCCCCACCGAGCCGCTGCGATCGTTCAACACCAAGACGGGCAAGTTGGTCGACTCGGTGGCGCGCAACAACAACACCTACGGCGTGGTGGTTGATGGCGACAGCAACCCGTGGTTCGCCTCGTGGTGCACCCCGCAAGTGCTGCAAATCGACAAGAAGACCAAGGCCCTCACCGCCCGCAACATCGAGGGGCTGCCCACCGCCAACCAGTGGTGCGCGCGCGGTATGGCCGTAGACGTCGACGGCAACGTGTGGGGCGCGGTGGGGCGCTACAACAACGACGCCTGCGCCGCGGGCGAGAGCTATGTGGCCAAATTCCAGAAGACAACCGGCAAGTTCCTTGGGCTCTACAAGATCGGGGCCCCCTTTGGCGGCGGCGCGCTGGGGATCTCGATGGACGCCAATGGGCGGTTGTGGGTGACCAGCACCTGCACCAGCAAAGTTGCGCGAATCAACAAGGACACGGGCGCCACCGAGTTGGTGGCCGACCTGTACGGCACCAACCCATACACCTACTCGGACTGGACGGGGGCGATGCTGAAGAACGTGACGACGCACAATGGCCAGTTTGGCATTTGGACTGCGAATTTCGACGGTGCGGCCGCCACTGCGCAGTGGCAGCAGGCCACGTACGACAGCGACGTCCCCAGCGGTACGCGTATTCGCTTGCGTTTCCGCGCCTCTGCGGCGATCGAAGCCATCGAAGGCGCGACGTGGTGTGTCCCGCCCGAACAGTCGCCGATCGACTTGAAAGCCTGCAATTTTGGCCAGAAGCGCTACCTGCAAGTGCAGGTCTACTTGATTACCAACAACGTGGACGTTCGGCCGACTTTGGACAACTTCAAGGTCTACTGGCAGAACTAGCGTCCGGTCCCCTTGCTGCGGGGTAAGTCCCAGTGAATAAATCGCTTTTCTGTGGCGCCGTCGTGGTGCTTTTGTCGTTGGCGTGCCGCTCGCCGCGGCCTGCGCCGGTGGCTGCAGTCCCGCAGTACCCAGACGGTCCGCCCGCAGGCATGGAGGTCTGCGAGGTCGAACTAGCCGGGCGGGTGAGCGAGACCGTGACTGGCAACCGCGCCATCGTAACCTACGTGAGTGAAGGCGACTGTAGCTTGCCCGACGCCCGCATCCTGGCCCGCACGCCAGCCTTGGGCGACGGCGAGTTCTTTGCCGAGGTCTTTGTGCCGTGCGGCACCAAGCTGGGCATCTGTGCTGCGGTAGAGCCGCACGTCAATCCCGCCAAGGAGCCGCTGCCAACCCACCACTATGGGGCCTATGGGCAGTTGCTCGTCGCGCAAGGTGTGGGCGAGATCGAGCTGTTCGGTTTGAAGTGGGGGATGGCGGACGGGCCCGAGAAGACGTTTGGCGTGGCCCGACCTTACTTTGCGCGGCCCAAGGATCGACCGATGCGTCCCGATCACCCGCTAGAACACCAATCACAAATCTACGAGGTCCAGAGCAACGAGACCACTCGCTGACGAAAACTCGTTGATGCTCAGTGGGTCGCATGCGGGCCCCAAGATGCCCAGCACGGCCGCGACCCGCCGCGACGTTTGCCCCCAGGACTGGGTTTCTGATCGGTGCTCTAGAGCGCGCACAGTAGCTGAAGGACTCTAGCTACTTGCAGGCGTTGTTGACGCAGGCCTGGCCCGCGGGGCACTCGCAGTCGACTTGGCAGCTGGCCGGCGGCGTCAACGCGAGCGAGCAGTAGCCGGCCACGCAGCTTTCGTTGGTGTGGCACTCGCACGATGCCTTGCAGCGCAGCAGGCAGTAGCCGGCGACGCAGTCCTCGGCCGCGGCGCAGTCCTGGTTCTTCTTGCAGGTGAAGGCCGAGGTGCCGGTCGTGGTGCCCGAGCTACCCGTACCCGTGCTGGTTCCGGCGGTGTCAGTGCCGGTGCTGCCGGCGTCGGCGCCGGTGGTCGAGGTCGGCTTGCTGCTGTCGGTACCGGCGGGGGCGCCGGGGCAAGCGTAGGTGCCGCTGGCGCTGCAGCTCGACTTGCTCACGCACTTGCAGCCGGCGCGGGTGACGCTGGGGGCGGCGTCAAACGCGTCGACGCAGTCGTCCAGGCAGCCCGGATAGCCCGTGGGCGTCACGTTGCCGCAGCCGAACAGGTGGTTGCAGAACTGGGTGCAGACCACCAGCTTGTCCGAGGTGTCCTCGGCCGTGTCGGCGCTGCTGCCTTTGGCGTCGCTGCCGCCCTTGGGGCCGCCCATGCACATGTCTTCGCCGTTGTAGGTCTCGATATGGCAACCGGCCAGGCCGAACGCGCTGCCCATCACCACTGCGCCCATCATCCATTGGAACATCGCCTTACGCATCATCACTGCCTCCTGCGCGATGTCTGGCCGCGCACGCCCTGGTTGGTGCAGCTCCACGCTGCTTGCTTCGAGTCTGGGTGCCCGCTGCGCTCCAGTTCGTTCAATGCGCTGCGAAAGAAACTGCAAAATCTTGTGAGTTCAATAGTTTGCCTAGCGTTCCCGGTTGCGGTAGGGTGCGCGCTGCGCCGGTGGGAGTCGGCCCAAAAAAGTGCGGGGCAGATTTGAACGGTCAGGCGGGTAGCGGGCACTCAGGGGCAGATGGCGCAGTGGCCATCCTGGTTCGGTGTCCGCATGATCCTGCCCGCGCTCGCAGTCGAGGCTCAGATGTGGTGGCGGCGTAGCCCGGGGCCGGCGCTCGACGAGCTGGTTCAGCGCCTGCAGGCCGGCGATTCCCTAGCGCTTGGCCAGGCCTACGACCGGCACCATGCGGCCGTGCGCGCCTTTGCCCGGCGGCTGTTGGGCGATGCCGACGCTGCGGAAGACCTTGTGCAAGAGGTCTTTGTCACGTTGCCCAAGGCGATTCGCCGCTTTGATGGTCGCTCGAGTCTGCGCACGTTCGTACTAGGGATCGCGGTGCGTCACGCGCAGCATCACCAGCGGGCGCTGGCGCGGCGCAAGCGGGCCTGGCAGCGCAGTGGCGAGCTCGAGATGGCGCCGCCGCTGGGGCCCGAGGACGACTGCCGCGATCGCGAGCTGGCGGCCGCGCTGGCGCGGGCGTTGGACGGGTTGCCGATGGACCAGCGGGCCGCGTTCGTCCTGTGCGAAATCGAAGAGCGTAGCGCCGTAGAAGTGGCCGTGATCGTGGGCGCGCCCGAAGCCACCGTGCGCACGCGCTTGTTCCATGCGCGCAAGAAGCTGCGCGAGACCCTGGAGCGGGAGGGATTCCGATGAGTGACGACCTGCTGAACCGCGCCAGCCGCGCGTTGCGCGAACAAGAGCACGACTCGGGTCAAGCCCCGCCCGGCGCCCGGCTGCGAGTGATCGAGGCGGCTGGGCGCGCCCGCAAGGCAGAGGCCCGGCAGATGGCCGTGGTGACTGCGCTTGGCATGGTGATGCTGGCCTCGACGGCGGTGGCGGCGGCGACCGGGCACCTGCAGCAGGCGGTGGCGGTGGTCAAGGCGGCGGTGGGGATGGGAGCGCCCGAACCGGCGAGTTTGCCGACCCGCACCGAGCCGGCGCCCGCTTCGCTGCGCGCGGGCAAAGGTCGGGCGGTGGCCCTCGCGGCTGCGGCGACGGACGCAACGGAAGTAGCTGTCCGTCCTGAACTGCCGGTCCAGCCCGCGCCAGCCCAGCCTGAGCCCGAAGTCGCGGGCAACGGCCTGCACGCGCCGGCCAGAACGGGCGGGTCCACTGGGCTCGGCCAGGCGGGGATCGCCACTGCCCCCAAGGCGGCGCACGTCCACGCGCCCTTGGCGCCCGCGCCGGACGACTCTGCCGAGGACTTGGCGCTGTTGGCCTTCCGCTCGGCCCAGCGGCTGCACGCGCAGCACCAGTGGTCGGCGGCGCTGGCGGCGTGGGAGCACTACCTCAAGGTGGCCCCGCGGGGTGAGTTGGCGCCGGAAGCGCGCTGGAGTCGCGCCCAGTGTCTGGCGCAGTTGGGTCGGATGGCGGCGGCGCGGGCGGCCTTGCAGCCCTTTGCCACCGGGGCCGAAGGTGGCTACCACCAGGCCGACGCAGCCGAGTTGTTGCAGGCCCTGGACGCTGCCGGCGAACGGCCCGAGTAGCTGGAGGCCAACATGCTCAAGAATTTCCCAAGTTGCTTGGCTTGGTTGCTGACCCTGGTCGCCATTCCGGCGCTGGCGCAAGGGCAGGTGGCCCCGGCCACGGCGCTGGTGCTGCAGGTCGACGCGAGCCCGCAACTGCCGAGTTCCCCAGTGCTCGCGGCGGCGCTGGAGGCCGAGCTGGACATCCGCGTTAGCCAATTCCCCGTGGTGGGTCAGCAAACGGCACTCCTCACGGTGGCGGCGGCCGGGCCAGGACGCGCACGGGTGGCCTTTGCCATGCCCGGGCGCCCAGTGGTGGGTCGCGAAGTCCAGTTGCCCAAAGACCCTTTGCGCGCGGTGGATACCCTGACGCTGCTCCTGGCGAATCTGGTCCATGCCCAAGCCAGCGAGCTGCTGGCCAGCCTGCGGGCGGCCAAAAAGGCCGAACAGGCCGCGCCGCCACCGCCCGCCCCGGCCCCGCTTCCTCCGCCGCCGGCACCCCCGCCGCCGCCGATCGCTGTGCCGCCGCCGCCCGAGCCCGTGCCGCCTCCCGCCACGCCGACGGAGCTGCCCGTGGTGGTCACGCCGGCCGCCGAGGCGCCAGCCAGCCTGCGCAAGGTCGCGATTGGCATTGATTTGGTCCCGGGTCTGACTCTGCCCAGGCAACCCCTGGACGGCACGGTGCGCGCGCTGTCCTTTGGCGTGGTCACGTATTCCACGGCCCTGGACGGATTTGAGGGGGCGCTGGCCGGCACACTGCACCGCGGCGATGTGCACGGCGTGCAGATCGCATCGGGATTCCACTTGGTGGGCGGCGACTTGCATGGTGTCCAGGTGGCGAGCGGCGTGAACTTGGTTGCTGGACATCTGCACGGCGCCCAGGTTGCCAGTGGCGCCAACCTGGCCGTAGAGGTCGATCGCGGCGCGCAACTGGCTGTTTTCAATGGCGTTGCCAAGTCGATGCACGGGGCGCAAATCGGCATTGCCAATCTATCGGGTGGTCCGGTCGCGGGCGTCCAGCTCGGCCTTGTCAACTTCTCTGCAGGCCACGTAAGTGGCGTTCAGGTGGGACTATTCAACTTGGGCAAGTCTGCCGAGGTTGGCGTAGGGCTGTTGTCGCTGTACTGGAACGGCCGAACCCACGTGCAAGCCTGGACGACCGGCGAGCGCGGGTTCAGCTTGGGGCTGGAGCACGGCAGCAACCGCGTGCACAACCTGTTTGTGCTAGGCGCGAATCCCGTTGCAGGCCAAGAGGCTTGGCGACCGTACACTGGCCTTGGGCTGGGCATCCACTCACAGCCGTTTTCGCGGCTTGGCGTCGACTTCGATGCCCTGCAGTTGCTCCGCCACGATCCCAACGCCAGCGAGTGGCAGACCGAAACCCAGCTGCGCATCTTGGCCAGTTGGCGTCTGTTCAGCAGCGTGCGGCTCATCGCGGGGCCGACTTGGACCGCGCAAGTTCAGGATCTCAGTGTCCACGTCAGCGGTGTGAACATGGGCCGCCAGTCGATGTGGCGGGTGGACTTCCCCAGCCGCGACGCCCGCGTGGCGATGGATCTGGGGTGGTTTGCTGGTCTGAGTGTCTTCTAGAACACCAATCACAAATCTCCGAGGTTCAGAGCAACGCGACCACTCGCTGACGAAAACTCGTTGATGCTCAGTGGGTCGCAAGCGGGCCCAAAGAACCAAGCACAGCCGCGACGGCCACGACGTTTGCCCGCAGGTCCGGGTTTCTGATCGGTGCTCTAGCTCCAGTCCAGCAAGGGTAGCGCGCCCGCCTGGATTCGAACCAGGGACCCACGGCTTAGAAGGCCGTTGCTCTATCCACCTGAGCTACGGGCGCCCGCGTCAAGTTTCCTTGCTGCCCGCCCGAACGTCAACGGGCTTGCCCCCATCGCCTCGTCTTGCTACGGTGGCTGCGTGGCCGGTGGCCACGGCGAGCGCGAGTGGCTAACTATGCAAAACCACATGAGCTTGCTCCTGACTCTGGCCAACGTGGCGAGGGCGAGGTCCCGCTCCGGGTCACTGATGCCTGCTTGGCGCACTGTGTATTCTGCGCCGAGCATGTGCCGCGGCGCACGCCAGACCTGGCCACTGCCGACGTCCTGGACCGCCTGCAGAAGTTGTTGACTCAACAAGTTCCGCGCCGTTTGCTGCTGACGGGCGGTGAACCTGCGCTGCATCCTCGCATTGCCGAGGTGATTGCCCGGGCGCGCGCTGGCGGCGTGGCCCAGGTGGTTCTCGCGACGCACGGTGCGCCGCTGGCCGACGCTGCCCGGCTGAATGCGTGGAAGGACGCGGGTTTGACGGGAGTGCGCATGCTCATGGTGGCGGCCAACCCGGCCGACGCCGCCGACCTGACGCGGCTCGAAGACAGTTGGCGTTGGCAACGTTTGGGTCTGTTGACCGCCCTTCGCGCGGGCCTGGAGTGCGCCGTCGAGACGCCTGTGCACCGCCTGACGGCAGCCAACTTGCCCGAATTGGCGGCTTGGCTCGCCGCGTTGCACCAGGCCGAGCGCGACGCCGGCCGACCCGGTCTGGCCGGGTGGCGGCTGCAGCCCTACGTCAGCCACCCTCCCGGCGCCCCCGTCGAACTGCACGCCCCGCCGCGGACCATCGAGGCGTACTTGCTGCCGGCCGTAGCCGCCGCCCAGCTTGCCGGGCTCGGCGTGTCGTTGCCGCCCAACCAGGGCTGGCATGCGTGCGCCTTCGACGACGCCTTCAAGTTGCGGGTGTTGTTGGCGCGCGCCTCGGGCGGTCAGCGGCGCAGCTACTTGCCCGAATGCGCAGCCTGCGTGGTCCGCGGCGCGTGTCCGGGGGTCGAGGCGACGCTGGCGGCCCAGCATCCCCAGAACCTGGTGGAACCGTTTGTGGATCCCCACAAGGCCGCCTGGTTGCCCCTGCACCGCGGCGGAACCACGCGCAGCGCCGATGGCCGCGAGCGCAACGTGGAAGTGCCGGTCACCAAAGACGAGGGCCAGGGGCGGCAGGTCCACGAGCTGGTCCTGCGGGTGGTTCACCAGTGCAATCAGCGTTGTGCGTTCTGCTGGGTCGACTTCGAGGCCCCCATGATGACCGTGGCCGAGGCGGCGACCCGCTTGGACCAGGGCTTTGCCGCCGGCCATCACCCCACGGTGGCGCTCACGGGCGGCGAACCGCTTCTGCATCCGCAGGTGATCGACATCATTGCCTATGCGCACAAGCTGGGCGCGCGGACCGTGTCGCTGCAGACCAACGCCAGCCGCGTCCGCAGCCTGGAGCACGCCCAGCAGCTCGCTTCGGCCGGCTTGGGCCATGCGCTCGTCTCGCTGCACGCGGCCAACGCGGCGGCATCGGACCGCCTCACGGCGGCGCCTGGCACGTTCGATCGGACGGTCCAGGGCATCAAGTGGCTTTGTCAGTCAGGGATTTCTGTTACGATCAATCATGTGTTGACACGTGATTTGGCACCTGAGTTTGTAAATTTTGTAGATTTTGTCGCGACCGACCTCGCCCATCCCAAGCTGGCGCTCACCATCGCCGTGGCGGGCGCCATCGACGCCGGCCCGATCGATCCCAGCGTGCTGCCCACCCACCGCGAGCTTGGGCCTTGGGTCGCGCAAGGGGTTCTGCGGGCAAAGGAACTGGGTCTATCCGTCGTTGGCCTGCTCCACCCGTGCGGCATCGTGCCCTGTGCGCTGCCCGATCCGTGGCCGGTACTCGAGGCCACTACGCTGCGGCCGCCGGCCCTTGATGATGATGCAGTTCTTCGCGATGGCGGGGTCAAGTCACCGATATGCAATGAATGTGCGCTGAATCGAATGTGCTTTGGCCTGCGGCGCGAGTACGTCGAACGCCACGGGCTGAGCGAGCTGACCCCGATCTTGCCAAAGGGCTAGTTGCCATCGGCCCGCACGCCGCACCACTCGCCGCCGTCTTCTTCCGAGTTGTCGTAGCCGTACATACCCGAAAACTTGCTGCTTTCGCCGTCGATCACAAAGCGGCCACGGCCCTTGTTGCTGCCACCTTGCTCGACCCAGGTGAACGTGAGCACGTTGCCGTGGGGCTTGCCGACCAAAAGTCCAACACGCTCGGTGCCTTCGCTCACATAGCGAAAGGCACCACGGATCTGTCCATCGGCCGCAAACAGTTCCAGCTGGCCCCAGTTGGTCTGCCAGCGCCCGCTCCAGCGCAGGCCGTGGGCCGTCTCGTCCGGTTCGATGGCGTCGACATGGAGCGCGTTGACTTGCACGGCCTTGGGGCCCGAGCACGCTGCAACCAGGATCAGGCCCGAGGCGGCAAGTACCTGTAGAGATCGCATCTTGTTGTCCCCCCTAGAAAGCGGATGAATTTAGACTTTCTCCGCGCATCCGAGCCGTCGAACTCGGCGCGGCGAGTCGCCGCGGGCGCTCGCTTGCGCCCCACTTAGGGCTGGAGACACGACCGGTAGAGCGGATTACTGAACAAATGTCCAGTAATAGGTCGAGTCTCTAGAGGTCCACGCGCAGGTTCAGACCGCCCCGCGCCAGCGGGGCATGAAGGCTCTCGGCGATGCCGGCAAAGGCGGGAATTTGCTGCATTTCGCCTTTGAGCCGCGGCACATAGCCCCGGAACTCGCCGTCACCCCACGACAGGCCGGCGTAGAGCTCCAGCGTCAGATCCGTCAGGTAGCGGTTCGACAGGCTCAGCTGGGCCGTGCCGCTGCGATCGGTCAGGTTGACCAGGCTCAGCGCCGAAACGCTGGCGTCGTTCCAGCTGCCCGGCGAAGTGACGGCAGCCATGAACCCCGCGTAATCCTTGCCAGTATACATTGGAATCAGGCTCGGCGGCTTGGTGCCGCCCATCAGCGCCGCCTTTTGGCCCGCCACCACCTGGTCCAGGGTCAGCCCTTGGGGATTGTGGAAGTACTCGGCCGCCAGCGT
Organism: Myxococcales bacterium; assembly: GCA_037441385.1. GTDB lineage: Bacteria > Myxococcota_A > UBA9042 > UBA9042 > UBA9042 > SXRM01. The sequence goes on along the minus strand of JBBISH010000060.1, from coordinate 2,631 downwards.
CAGCGAGTCGTCTTCGCGGTAGGCCCAAGACCAAGAAATGCCAGCACTTGCGTACCATTGCGGGTCGCCGTTCGCTGGCTGCCAAGCAGAGAGTTCACCGGTCAGGTCAAAATCGCCCACGCCGGCCGACACATCCAAGCCGGCCTTGGGGTCAAAGCCCTTGCGCGCCAGCCCAGTCAGTCCGATCTCCACTGGGCCCACCACGAACTCGCCGCGCGCGGCCAGACCCAACTGCTCTGCCTTGACCGCATTTTCCGTCAGCACCAGCGCGTAGAAGTTCCAGCCCAGCGACTCGACCGGCACGTGGAATTTGACCATGGTTGGGCCCACGCGGTCGTCAAAGAACAGAAGCGGGTTGTACTTGGCGCTGTTGAGCACGTCCACCGGGTTCCAAAACCGCGTCGCGCCCCACCGCACGAACTGCCGGCCGGCGGTGACAAAGACGCGTTGGTACAGGTCGAATTTTGCCCACATCTGCGTCAAGACGGCGCGCACCTCGTCCGTGCTGGCCGTCGACGTCATGCCTGGGATGGCCGCGCTGGTGCCCGTCACGTCGGCCAGCGGGTTGTAGATGATGCGGCCGCGGGTGTAGACGCGCAGGCGATCGTTGATGCGCGAGTCGAAGTAGCTCTCGAACAGCGTCGTGTTGCCCAGCCCGGCGTCCGACAGCTTCTGCCCCTGGCTCAGGCTGCCGGTGTTGCGGGCATAGAAGAAGCCACCAATCTGGGTGCGGTCACGGTTCAGCAGCTCGGTGTTTTCCTTGGCCGGCGCAGACATGCGCGCGTCCCCGTAGTCGCTTTCGCCGCCGGCCGCCGGCTTGGCCGGGGCGCTCGTCGCGGTGGCAGGCTCGGCCGGGCTCTCTTCGCCAAAGATGGCGTCGTCGCGGTTGTCCCCCTCGGCGGCCGCGGTCTCCGGCCACAACAGCCAGGCGGCCGTCAGTGCCAGCAGTGTGGCAACGTCGCGATATGCCTTGATCATCCGTGGTCGTCCTTGTTCCGCCGCCAGGCAGTTCGTCGCAGACTCTAGCGCAGCGATTTGGCGGCGACAAAGCGCTGGCGCAATAGCCCAAACGTGGCGCTTAGGAGCAACCAGGTCGCCAGGAGCACGATGAGCAGCCGCATCTGGAAGTGTTCCAGGTGGCTGTTGCCCTCGTCGGCCCCCACAAAGTAGCCGCTATGTTTGCCGTCGCGCAGCACCGGTGCGTAGCCAGACAGCGACAATCCCCAAGAATCGCGCGTAAAGTCCTCGTCGGCCATCGGGGTGAGCGAGCGGGATCCCTCTACGATCTGCCCCGAATCGCTCCCCGAGTAGTCGTCGCCGGGCAGCGACCCTTTCTCGTCGTCGCTGATGGTTCCGTCGCCATCGCGGTCCGTGTCTTTGGGATACAGGTCCACCACAAAGGTGAAGTGCCCCGCGGTCGCCGCCGGCTTCATCACGTACAGCGACTTGATCTCGGGATCGCGCTCCTGGTACCGCTGTAGGATACTATGAATCCTCTTGAATTCCGGAATGTTGATGTCCTTGGCTGCCAGAACCCGATCCAGGTCGTCGGCCGACAGCTGGTTGGCAATGATCTCGGCCAAGCGCGCCTGGGCGGGCTGCATCTCGCGAATCACCGCCGAATGGGCCATCGACCAGAGGCCAAAGCCCACCAGGCTGAGCAGCACCGCGACGATCGCCGCCGTTCCGGCGGTCTGCGCGACGGCCTGCTTGCGTCGGCGGCCGCGATCGAGCCGCTCCAGGACTTCGTCGACCGATTGCGGCCGTTGCTCGGGCCGCTTGGCCAGGCACGCCGCTACCAGCCGGGCCAAGTCGCGATCCACCCCCGGCACCAGCGACTCGACACTGGGCGGCGGCGCAGAGCGGTGCAGGTCCGCCAGCTCTTGGTTGGTCGACGCACGGAACGGTACCTTCTTGGTCAGGCAAACATACAGAATGATGCCAAGGGCATAGATGTCGGTGCGGGCGTCGCCGCGCTGGCCGTCCCATTGCTCGGGGGCCATGTAGGTCGGTGTTCCACGGCCGGCCGAGGTCACTTCCCACGGCGCCGTGGCGCTGATTTCCACCACGTCCTCGGGCGCGGGCTGTTCTTCGTCCACTGCAGCGGCAATGCCAAAATCCATGATGACGGCGACGCGACCGTCGGGCACCAACATGATGTTCGCCGGCTTCAAGTCGCGGTGCACCACGCCAGCGCGGTGCGCAGCGCGCAGACCTTGGCACAGATGGACTGCGATCTCGCGCACTTCGCTAGACGGCAGCGCCTCCGAGCGCTTGATACGCCCCACAAGCGTCTCGCCCTCCAGGAACTCCATCGTCAGGTAGTGCACGCCGGCCGCTTCGCCCAGGTCGTAAGTCCGCGCCACGTTGGGGTGGTTGATGGCATGCGCGATCGCCACCTCGCGGCGGAAGCGTTCCAGATCCTCGTCGGCCATTTCGGCCCGGTCGGCAAAAAGGGTCTTGAGTGCCACTTTGCGGCGCAGTAGCAGATCCTCGCACAGCCATACGGCGCCCATGCCACCTTCGCCGAGCTTGGAGGTGATTTCGTAGTGAAGAAGCTTCTTGCCGATCACGATTTGCGCCGCTTTCAGATCACGGGTAAGTGCGCCAGTTTACGGGGCGATGTCGCGG
>JBBISH010000059.1:0-38226 GCA_037441385.1 Myxococcales bacterium | reverse complement strand
AGGGCTCATGCGGCCAACATCATAACAATACGGACTATTCGTGTCACGGCCCCTAACCGGTAAGGTAGGCTTCAAACGCCGCCACGTTCTCAACTCGCGCAAGACGCACGGGCTGTAACCAGACCTTGCACTTGCCGTAATCCACATGAATATGCGGCAGTTCTAGGCCCTTGTCCGAGTAAAAGCACTTGCCCAAAGGCGATCCCACCAGGCCGTGGGAGAGCCTACCCGCCGCGCCGGCCCCGTGGTAACCTTGCAGACTGAGTGCGCACCAGCCCGCGCCGCACGAGTCCGCACGCATGAAAGTCCTTGAAACACGGGTCTATCAAGGCCCGAACCTGTATGCACACTTCCGCTGCATGCGGCTGACCCTGCAGCTGGGCGTCCTGGAAGACTGGCCCAGCGCCAAAATCCCAGGCTTTGTCGACCGGTTGCTGGCAGCGCTGCCCAGCCTGGAAGAGCACACCTGCTCGCCCGGCGTGCGCGGCGGCTTCATCACTCGTATGCGCGAGGACGGCGTGGGCACCTGGATGGGGCACGTGTTGGAGCACGTGGTCATCGAGCTGCAGAACCTGTGCGGCGCCAAGGTCACCTTTGGCAAGACCCGCGGCACCGGCAAGCACGGCGAATACCATGTGGTCTTCGAGTACGAAGACGCGCGCGCCGGCCAGGCGGCGGTGGAATTGGCGCTGCAGCTGCTGCACCACCTGGTGGGGCCCGAGCTGGTTCCCGACGCGGAGCCCGACTTCGATTTTGCCCGCGAGTTGACCTCGCTCATCCGCGAAGTGCAGCGGCGCGCGCTGGGTCCGTCGACCCTCAGCCTGGTCCACGCGGCCGAAGACCGGGATATTCCGTGGTTGCGCCTGAACGACTATTCGCTGGTGCAATTCGGTTATGGCAAATACCAGCGCCGCATTCAGGCCACGGTGACCAGCGAGACGCGGCACATCGCGGTCGAGCTGGCGTCGGACAAGCAGGAAACCAACAAAATCCTGGGCGATCTGGGCCTGCCCGTGCCCAAGCAAGAGATGGTGTACAGCAAGGAAGAGTGCGCGCGCGCCGTGCGTCGCGTGGGCTATCCCTTGGTGATCAAGCCGTTGAATGCCAACCACGGCCGCGGCGTGTCCGTGAACCTGGGCAACATGGATCAGGTCGAGGTCGCTTTTGACAAGGCCAAAGAGCACAGCCGCGCCGTGCTGGTCGAGTCGTTCATCACGGGCGACGACCACCGGATGCTGGTGGTGAACGGCGAGCTGGTGGCGGTGGCCAAGCGCGTGCCGGGCCATGTGATCGGCGACGGCGAGCACACCGTGGAGCAGCTGGTCGAGATCACCAACCGCGACCCGCGGCGCGGCGTGGGCCACGAAAAGGTGCTCACGCGCTTGGAATTGGACCACCAGGGGCTGAGGCTGATGGAGGCGGCGGGCTACGCCAAAGACAGCGTGCTGCCGGCCGGTAAGATCCTGTACCTGCGCTCGACCGGCAACCTGTCGACCGGCGGCACGGCGATCGATCTGACCGACCAGGTCCACCCCGACAACGCCGAGATGGCGGTGCGGGTGGCCCAGGCCATCGGCCTCGACGTGATCGGGGTGGACTTTTTGACCCCCGACATCACCCACAGCTACCGCGAAGTCGGCGGCGGCATCTGCGAAGTCAACGCCGCGCCTGGCTTCCGAATGCACGTGGCGCCCAGCGAGGGCAAGCCCCGCGACGTGGCCAGCAAGGTCATCGACATGCTGTTCGCGCCCGGCGCGCCGTCGCGCATCCCCATCGCCGCCATCACCGGCACCAACGGCAAAACCACCACCACCCGCATGCTGGGGCACATCTTCAAGCTCAAGGGCGAGATCGTGGGCATGACCACCACCGACGGCGTGTACATCGACGGCCGGCGCACGGTCGAAGGCGACATGACCGGGCCGCAGTCGGCGCAGATGGTGCTGCGCGATCCGTCCGTCAGCGTGGCCGTGCTCGAGACGGCGCGCGGCGGCCTGCTGCGCTCGGGGCTGGGCTATCGCGCCCCCGACGTAGCCTGCTGCCTCAATGTGGCCGAGGATCACCTGGGTCTGGGTGGCATCGACACCGTCGAGCAGTTGGCCTACGTCAAGCGTATCCCGATCGAGGTGGCGCGCGACGCGGTGGTGCTGAACGCCGACGACCCGCTGTGTCTCGCCATGGCCGATCACAGCGAGGCCAAGCACATCTGGTACGTGACGACGAACCCGCGCAACGGCTTGGTCCGCGAACACATTCGCTCGGGAGGCAAGGCGGTGGCGCTGGAAGATGGCGTCAATGGCCAGATGATCGCCATCTACGACCGCGGCTCGCACATCCCGCTGCTGTGGACGCACTTGATCCCGGCCACGCTGGAGGGCAAGGCCATCCACAACGTGCAGAACGCCATGTTCGCGGCGGCGATGGCGGCGGCGATGGGCGTCAAGTTCGACGACATTCGCCACGGCCTGCGCACCTTTGACACGACCTACTTCCAGGCGCCGGGCCGGATGAACATCTTTGACGGCCTGGGCTTCCGCGTCATCTTGGACTACGGCCACAACGCCGCCGCGGTCGAGGCGATGTGCGTGTTGGCCGACCGGCTGGTTCAGGGTGGGCAGTTGGGTCCCGACGGCAAGCGCGTCGTGGTGCTGTCGGCGCCAGGCGACCGCCGCAACGAAGACATTTATGCGCTGGCCCGCATCGCCGCGCCGCATTTTGACCAGTTCATCGTGCGCCGCGACGACAATCCGCGCGGCCGCGACTTGGACGAGGTGCCGCGCTTGCTGCGCGACGGGCTGGTGCAGGCCGGCGTCGATCCCGAGAAGATCACTCAAGTTCAGGGCGAGGTCGAAGCCATCCAGCTGGCCTTGGACATGTGCCAACCCGGCGACCTGCTGCTGGCGTTCTGCGACAAAGTCAGCCGCTCGTGGAAGCAGATCATCTACTACCAGCAGCAGCGCGCGGGTTTGGCCGAGGCTGCTTCGCCCGCGACGGAACCGGCGGCCGAAGAAGAAGACCTGCAGATGGCCGGCTCGCTGGTGCGCGACGAGCGCGGCGTGCGCATCGCCAAGGGCGAAGAGGCCGATTAGTGAAGACCCTGGATGGCGGCCGTCGCCTGACTGGACCGAACTTCTTGCTGCCCTGCGAAGGTGCGGCCGTAGAGATCGTGTTCGAGCCCGGAGACCTCCCCGGCCGGGCTAAGGCGGCGTGGCAAAGGCGGGTCGCGGCGATGATCCGCGCCTTGGGCTGGGCGCAGCGCGGCTTTGGGGTGCAATGGCGGCTGCGGCGCCACGCCAGCGGGGCCAGTTGGGCGTTCTCGGCGCCGATCGATCAGCTGCTGGTGGCCACGGATATCGCTGAATATGCTGTGGATCCTGGTCAGTGGGGCGGCTGGCGGCAAGCGCGGCAGACGCTGCTGGAACGCAGCCGGCAAGAAGCCAATCCCAAGCTGGTGCGGCTGCGCGACTGGGCCCGGCTGCACAGCGTGGCGTTCCTGTGGGACAGCGACGTGGTCTCGCTGGGCCTGGGTCCAAGTTGTTTGTGCTGGCCGATGGCGGACTTGCCTGACCCCGAAGAGCTGGAGCCCGAGCGTTTTGACCGGATTCCGTCGGCCTACGTGACGGGCACCAACGGCAAGACCACGACCGCCCGGCTCCTGTCCAGGATGGCGCGCTGCGCCGGTTTGCACGTCGGCACCACCACCACCGACGGCTGGGGCATCGACGGCGCCACGATCGAGGGCGGCGACTGGACCGGCCCCGGCGCGGCGCGCAAGGTGATGCGCGATCCCAGGGTTGAAGTGGCGGTGCTCGAGGCGGCGCGCGGCGGTTTGTTGCGGCGCGGGCTGGCGCACACCATGGCCGACGTGGCGATCGTTACCAACGCCAGCGACGATCACCTGGGCGAGTGGGGCATCGACACGGTCGAGGACATGCTGCACGCCAAGCTGGTGGTGGCCCAAGGTGTGCGGCCCGGCGGCGTGCTGGTGGCCAACGCCGGCAATCCCATCAGTGGGCAGGTGTTGCGCGATCCGGCGGCGGTGCCGGCGGGCGTCGAGGTGGCCTGGTTCGGTCTGTCGCCGTTTCCCGACATGCTCCAGCAAGCCCTGGAACGTCAGGGCGAAGTGGCCTACGAGCGCTCCGGCAAGCTGATCTGGCAGCGCGGATCACACATGATCCAGGTGGCGAACGTGGACGAGGTGCCGATCTGCTTTGGCGGCGCCGCCTTGCACAACATCGAGAACGCGCTTGGCGCGATCCTGGGCGGCCGCAATCTGGGCCTGCCGTGGGAGGCGATCCGCGACGGGCTGCGCACGTTTGCCTCGACTCCAAAGGACAACCCCGGTCGCGCCAACGTGTTTACCTTGGGCGGCGCCAAGATCGTGGTCGACTTTGCCCACAACCCCGACGGCGTGCGCCATATGGTCGCGCTCGCCCAGACGATTCCGTCGGCGCGGCGGCTGATTACGCTGGGGCAGGCCGGGGATCGCAGCGACCAGGCCATCGCCGACCTGATCGACCAGGCCGTGGCGCTGCAGGCCGATCAGTACGTGCTCAAAGAGTCGCTGCACTATCTGCGCGGCCGCCAGTTGGGAAGCGTGACGGCGCACATGCGGGCCCGCCTGCTGCAACACGGTATTTCGGAAGGCCAAATCAGCGTCGCCATGGACGAATCCGCCGCTTTGGACCATGCTTTGGCGTGGCTGCGGCCGGGCGACCTGCTCGTACTGCTGATCCACGATGATTTTGCCGCTGCTGTGGCGCGTCTGCAGGCAGCCGGAGCTCTTGCCGTATGACCGCTTCCCCTGCCCCGGCGCGGCCCTCGCGCGCCACCCTCGGCATCGTTTTCGCCACCGTATTCTTGGACTTGCTCGGCTTTGGCCTGATCATCCCCATCCAGTCGTACTATGCCGAGTCGTTTGGCGCGCGCCCGGCGGTGGTCACGCTGATCGGCGCGGCCTACTCGCTGATGCAGTTCGTGTTCATGCCGTTTTGGGGCCGCCTGTCGGATCGCATCGGCCGCCGCCCGGTGATGCTGTTCTCGATCTTCATTTCCTTGACCGGCTTTACGCTGTTTGCCTACGCCAACTCGCTGTGGATGTTGTTCGCGGCGCGCATGCTGGCCGGCTTTGGTAACGCCAACATCGGCGCAGCGCAGGCGGTGATCGCCGACTCGACCGGTCCCGAGGATCGCGCCAAGGGCATGGGCATGATCGGCATGGCCTTTGGGCTGGGCTTTGTCATCGGGCCCGCGGTGGGCGGCACGTTGGGGCAAATCAGCTTGGCGGCTCCAGCGTTGGCGGCGGCGGGCCTGGCGGCGGCGAACTGGGTCTGGGCGTTCTTCATGCTGCCCGAGACGCGCAAGCCGGGCGCCGAAGCCGAGCGCAAGCACCACAGCGAAGTGCGGCAAGAGATCCTGTCGCTGGGTCAAGTGCGCCGCCTGATGGTCATTTCGCTTGTGATCACCACTGGGTTTGCCCTGATGGAGCAAGTGCTGGCGATGTACATCGAGCGCGCGTTTGTGCCCGAGGCGCTGGTGCCCGCCACCGCCGCGGTAGGCCACAAGACCGCGACCAAGTTGTTCACCTACACGATGCTCAGCGTGGGTCTGACCATGGCGGTGGTGCAGGGCGGGCTGATCGGCCGGCTAGCGCGCAAGTACGGAGAGGCCAAGCTGATCAGCGTCGGCTCGGCGCTGCTCATCGCGGGCATGTTCAGCCTGCCGGTGCTGGGCGAGACGGGCCTGTTTCCGCTGATGGTCCTAGCCAACATGCTGTTGGCGGTGGGCTCGGGCATCACCACGCCCTCCGTCACCGGGCTGCTGTCGCGTTCGGTTGGGCCGGATCGCCAAGGCGCGGCGCTGGGTTTGGGCCAGTCGATGTCGGCGCTGGGGCGGGTGCTTGGTCCCGCCGCGGCCGGGCTATTCTTGGAGCTGGGCCTGCGGGTGCCGTTCTGGGTGGGTGGTCTGCTGGTGGCCGTCGGACTGGGAGTGGCCCGCGGCCTGAAGCAGCCCGAGATCGTTTGATTTTGCCAGGAGCTTCCGATGCGTAAGTCCGTTGTATTGCTAACCATCGCCGCCGCAGTGACGTCGTGCAACAGCGTCTCCACGTCGCTCGACGACTTCGACATCACGCGCACCGCCTCGACGACCATCCAAGGCTCGGTCTTGAGCCAACTGCTGCAGCCGCTGGGTTTTGCCGGCTGGACCGACATGAACCTGAGCAGTTCTGCCGAGATGAAGAACCAGGGCGTCAAGCCCAACCAAATCGATTCGGTCAAGTTGAAGCTGTTGCGGCTCAAGGTCAGCAAGCCGACTAGCCAGGACCTGACCTTCTTCAAGTCGGTCAAGTTCTATGCTGAATCCAAGGACTTGCCCAAGCTCTTGGTGGCGCACGGCGGACCGTTCGCGGCGGGCCAAGGCAGCGTGGACCTGACGCTGGACGACGGCGAACTCAAGCCGTACGTCACCGCTGCGGCGATGAGCCTGACCAGCGAGGTCGACGGCCATTCGCCGGCTCAAGACACGACCATCGACGCCACGGTCACGCTGCGGGTGGATGTCAACGTGACCGGAACCATCACGGGGAAGTAGCCAACCCACCAGCTATTTCAGCTGCTTCTCCAGCAGCCCCGGCAGCGCTTGCTCCAGCTCGCGGCGCAACTGCTCGCCCTCTTCGCCAGGCAGCGCCGCAAACGGATCCGACGCCAGCTTGGTCACTTGGCTGATCAGCGACCACGCCACCACCGCGATGGCCGCCGCGGTGATCAAGCCGCGCACCAGCAGCAACGCCCGCCGCAGCCCCACCGAGAGCCGTTCGCGCGCCTCGCTGGCCAATTCGGCAAACACTTCGGGCAGATGACCGCTACGCTCGGCCGCCGCGAGCCGCTCTTTGGTCTTGGCCGGTGCCCCTGGCCAGAACGGCACACTGGCCGAAAGCGGCGAGGTGCGCAAACTTTGCAGACTTTTCTGGATGGCCGCAGCCATGGCTCTCTCGGCCGGCGCAGCGCCCGCCAGCTCCAGGGCCCGGCTCAAGGGCAAGCCGGCTTGCAGCGCCATCGCCAGCACGTCAAAGACCAGCGAAAACCGCCGCGCGCGCAGCAGATAGCCCAGACCCGGCAGCGGCTCCAGGCGCGCCAGCGCGTCCCAACGGCCGGGCGCCCGTTGCACTTTGCGTAGCCCCAGCCAAGCGCCAAAGCACACAGCGGCCAAGGTGCCCAGCGAAGTCGCCACGTCCAGCAAGTAGGCCACCACGCCTTGGGTCAGCAGCGCCTGAACCGGCGACAAGAGCAGCGACGAGATCACCAAGAAGGCCGGATAGGCAAGACTTCCAAGCAGTTGCGATGTCAAGCTGGCCGTGTGAGCGTGTCGCTGCGCCAGCCGTTGCGCGACCTCGGGCAGCTTGCCGGTGTGCTGAGCCGCGGCGATCATGGCCAGGTCGATGGCATCAAAGTAGCCGGGCAGCCTCTGCATTTCGCTGAGTAGCTCGGCCCCCGCCGCCAACCGCTCGGCCAGGTTCTGCAGGGGCCGCTCGGCCGGCCCGCCCAGCACCGCACCGGCGTGCATCAGCGCCTCGGGCAGCGGCACGGCGGCGCGGGCCATACGCTCGATTTGAATGAACAACTGCTCGCGCTGCCGTGAACTCAGGCGCACAAGGCTGGCCACCGGCGTGAGCGGCAGCACGGGATTTTGCTTGCTTGGCGCGGCCTTGGCGGCGCGCGGTGGTTCGGCGGCAGGCGCGGCGACCGGGACCGCAGCCTCTGGTTTGGCGGCCACTTTGGCCTTGGCGATGACCACGCCGCAAAAGGCGCACTCGGCGGCGTCGGCTTGGATGGCTTCGCAGCGCGGGCAGATCACGCTTTGCCCCGCGCCGGTCGCGCCGCGGGCGATTGCCACGACCCGGGGCGGGCGTCGGCGCCCTCTACCCGCACTAGGTCGCACATGGCCGAAAGTCGCGAATAAATGCGCGGCCCCACCCGCGTGGCCAAACCCTCGACCTCCAGGCCGTCGGGCGATTTCTCCAACGTGCGCGCCAGCTTGTGGGCTGCATTGCCGTCGGCGGGCAGCGCCAAGTCGCCAAAGGCGTAGTTGGTGGCCACAAAGGTGACGCCGCCGCGGTTGTAGCGACCGGCGACCAGCGCGTCCAGGACCCCGACTTCCCATTCGCTGGCGCGGCCTTTGCCCAGCTCGTCGATCAGCAGGACCTCGACCTCGACCAGCGGCGCGATGAGCTGGGCCTCGCCCTGCCCGTCTTGAAACCCGGCCTTGAGCGACCACAGCAGCTGCGAAAAGTCGGCGAAGTGCACGGCGACGCCGTACTCGAGCGTCAAGGCGCGCGCCATCGCCACCAGCAGGTGAGTCTTGCCGGTGCCGGGCGGGCCGGACAGTGCCAAACCCCGCAAGCCTCTTGGAAGTTTGCCCCCCGGCAGCACGCCATTGCGGTCCAAGTGCGCCAGAAACGCGCCGACCCGCATGTGGGCATCGCGCTGGCTGGGCGAGCGCGGCTGGTAGCTGGCCAGCGTGGCCGCGGCGAATTGGGCGGGCAACTGCGCGGCGTTGAAGAGCTGCACGCGCCGGCGCAGGTCGCGCAGCGCGCACGGGGTCTGCACCTCGTAGCCCTGTTTGTCGCGGGCCGGCCGGTAGCCGGTGCCGCGGCAGGTGCGGCAACTCAGGATGTGGTCGCAGACTTTGGCCTGGATGACCGCCCCGGCGATGTCGATGACGCTGTCGTGCCCGCCGCAGTGGGGGCAGTCGCTCTCGGTCTCGGCGGGGCAGGCAAAGCGGGCGATCGGCTGGGCAGTGCTCATGGCGCGCAAGGGTAGCACGAAGTTGCCGGCGACGGGAGTTGGCGGACGGGCCGGTCAGCCGGCGTTGGTCCGTTGCCAGCGGCCGTGGTAAAGTCCTGGTGGCACTTTCATCCGCCCCCCAGGAGAACCATGAGTCGTTTAGCATTGTTCTTGATGTTCACCAGCATCGCCGCGTCGGGCTGCACCAGCAGCGAGTCCGAGGCCGTCAAACACGGCGTGGGCGCCGCCTGCACCAAGTCGGCCGACTGCACTGAGGCGGGCCAGACCTGTCTGACCAACTTCAAGGGCGGCTACTGCGGCGTCAAGGACTGCAAGAAGAACGCCGACTGCCCGGCCGGCTCGCTGTGCGTGACCCACACGGACAAGGTCAACTACTGCTTCTTGCAGTGCACCGACAAGACCCAGTGCAACACCTCGCGCGGCGCGGATGTGGCGGCCAACTGCTCGTCCAGCATCACTTTTGCCGAGCCGGCCACCCAGGCCAAAGCGTGCGTGCCGCCGTCGGGTAACTAGTACTACAAACCCGAAGTCCGTTCAGGGTTGGGCCTCTCGAATGGTTTGTAGTACTAGCCTTTTCAGTAGGCAAAAGGGGGCGCGCCGCCCCCTGCGACCCCCGCGTGCGGCTCACGCCGCCTAGTACCCCAACCACTCCAACCCCCAACGAACTTGAGATTTGGCGTACTAACCGCGGCTCAGCGCATCCCCACCTTGACGCTGAGGACGGCCCCTTCGCCGGCCGTCACGCCGGCACCGACTTGGAAGCTGCCGCGCCCCAAGCCAAAGAGCTTGCGCAGGCCCTTGTGGTCGTCGATTTTCGCCCACTGATCGCCGTCGGGGCTGAGCCACAAGTACTTGCCGTCAAAGTAGCCGTACAGGTCGCGGTCTAGGCGCAGCTTGGCGGGCTGCGCGCTGGGAACCAGCGTCAGTCCAGGCACATCCATGCCCAGGTTGAGCGAGAGCTCGTCGCCCTTCTTGAAGTGGACGGCAATCGGCTGGGCCAAGGTCATGGCGCGCTTGACGGCCTCGTCGGGTTTGCCGCGCAGGTCGTCCAGCGTATAGACGGGCGTGTCGCGCAGCTCTAGGTGCTGCACGCTGCTGCACGCCCCCAAGGCCAGGGCCAGGACGGCAACGCGGAAGACCCGAGCGGGGGCCAAGCGAGAAGGGTTGAGGATTGAAGGGAAAGTGGCCATGGAAACTCCTTGGGCTGCCGGCTAAGGCTCTGTAATGAGTTAACTTGAGCATTTCGGCTGCTGGGTGGGCCGCAAGCTCACGGCCTTTGGGCCGATTCGCCGCGGCGGCGTTCAGAAGCGATCGACTTGTTTCGAGACAGACCCCAATCGTAGGGGCAGAGTCCCCATAACCCGCGGGGCAGGCCGGATCTTCCGCGTTTCTGTCAAGAACTGTCAGAAATCGACGCAAGCTGTCATGTATTCGTCAGTCCGCTTGCCAGCCGACGTTTGGCGTCTCCGCAGACTTGCGGCATGCTCGCGGCCATGAACAGCCAGCTTTTCTTCACCGTCTTCGTCAGCGTCTTCTTGGCCGAGTTGGGCGACAAAACCCAGCTGGCGACCCTGCTCTTTGCGGCGAAGGCCGAGAATCCCAAGCTCACCGTCTTTGCCGCCTCGGCGCTGGCGCTGGTCGCCACCTCGGCGCTGGGCGTGCTCGCAGGCGATGCAGTAAGTAGGGTCGTGGACCCGCAGTGGCTGACGCGACTGGCCGGCGTCGGCTTTGTGGCGGTTGGGATCTGGACGCTCTACAAGGCTTAAGGTCCTGCAATTTCGATCGAAAACTGGCCATCGACGCTGGTCGGCCCGTCCACGACCACGAACCATTCCTCGCCCGATTTCGCATTGAAGGTGAGCGTCTCGGTGCCGGCCAGGCCCGTCTTGTCGGCAAAACCTGCGCAGGTGGTCGCGAGCTGCGTGCAGTCCTTGGCAGCGTAGACGATGGGGTCCATGCCGCCGGTCCCGACGACCTTGACCGTGTAACTACCCGTCTTGCTTGCCGTAAAGCGATAGGCGGTGTTGCCGCCGCCCTTGCCCAGGGGTTTGGGCGCGCCGCAGGCACCCTTGGGCAAGTAGTAGCTGTCGATGCCCAAACTTCCGTTGGCTTTGAATGGCAAGGCGGTCACCGGGATGCCCAGCGTGCAGTAGTCGCCTGCGGTGGCCTCTGGGCAGTCGCTGGGGGTCGTGCACTTCGTCGCCTTGAGCGTGTAGGTGCCGGCCTGGGTGTTGTAGCCGTCGACGACCACGTAAATAGGCGCGTTGGTTGGGCTTTCGACCAAGAGCTGCGTCTTGAGCGAATAGCCGTGGTAGCCGGCCTGCTGGCACGAGATCGGGTCGCTGCAGTCGGTGACCGCATAGATCTCCAGCATCGTGCTGGCCTTGGTGAGCTCGACGAACCACGTCCCAGCGGCCTTGCCGCCCAGCGCAAAGACTTGGTCGGGGGCCTCGTCGCCGTAGTAGGCGCCGGTGCCATTGCCCTGGCAGAACGACCAGGCGTACAGGTTGTTGCCCAGTCCGGTGGTGTCACCGTTGTAGGTGAAGGGCGAGATCGTCGCGGGAATCGCGGTTTTGCACGTGTCGCCGAGTTGGCCGGGCTTGACGCAGTTGCCGGTGAATTGGCCTTGCATGCTGCCGTCGTCGCACTCTAGGCCGGGCCCACAGGCGCTGCCACAGGTGCCGCCGCAGCCGTCTGAACCGCAGGATTTCTGGTAGCAATTGGGCACACAGACGCAGGTACCCGCCGTGCTGCACTCGTAAGACGAGAGCTTTTGGCAGTAGCCGCACACGCCGCCGCAGCCATCGGTGCCGCACTGTTTGCCGTTGCAGTCGGGCGTGCACGCGGTGACGTCCAGGGTATAGTCGCCGCCGTCGTCGTCCGCGTCCACGACGAGGTAGGCCGTCTGGCCCTTCTTCAGCGCGGCGTAGGACGGACCGAGCGACGGCTGACCATAGCCCAACTGCCCGACCAGACAGGTGTTCTTGGTGTCAGCACAGTCACCGAGTACGTAGAAGGCCGGCTTGTTGCTGTAGCCGGTGAGCGCAACGCCGACGGTCATGTCGGCTGGGGCGGTGTAGCGGTAGACGACGTCGGGGCTGTAGGTGCCCAGCGGCGAGCTGTAGCAGGCGGCCTCGGGGACGTTCAGGTCGTTCTTGCGGCCCTTGGTGGTGCCGACGTGCTTGTACGGGAGCGAGGGAATTTCTTTGGCATCGACACAGGACTCGCCAGCCGGGGCGTCCTTGACGCAGGTGCCGTTGCCGCAGACTTCGCCGGCCTGGCAGGTGCCGCAGGGCTTGCCGCAGCCGTCGTCGCCGCAGACCTTGCCGGTGCAGTTGGGAACGCAGCAGCCCTGGATGGGGTAGCCGCTGCACACGCCCACGACGCAGAAGTCTGCTTGGGTGCAGGGATTGCCGTCGTCGCAGTCGCCTTGTTTGTCGCTGATCAGGCACAGGCCGCTGTTGGGCTCGCACGTGCCGACCTTGCATGGGCCCACGCCGCCGCTGCAGTCCTTGGGGATGCCGACGCACACGCCGCCCTTGCACTGGTCGCCGGTGGTACACAACTGGCCGTCGTCGCAGGGAGTTCCTTCGGGGCAGCTACCAGCGTCGCTGAGGGTCGCGGTGTCGCTAGCGCCGCTGTCGACAGGCGTGGCGGAGTCCAAGGCAGCGGCAGTGTCGGAGCCGGTTGTCGTGTCGGAGCCGGTTGTCGTGTCGGAGCCGGTTGCGGCCGCATCGCTGGGACTGGCCGTCGCCCCTCCCGCCGTGCCAGTGGTGCCGCATGCGGCGGTCCAGAGCAGCCCGACGGCCAGCGGCGCGGCAAGGAATTTGAAGTTGCGCATGTCTTCCTGAGTCGTCGCGGTCAGCGCGAGGGAATGACGGAGTGCGACAGGCTACCCGACAGCGATGGCCCGGCAAAGCCGATTCGACACAAGTGCCGATAATTGGAAGAGTTGGAAGAGACACCCCTTCTACGGCCGCACCTCGCCCACCAGGTGCCGGAGCTTGAGCAACGCCAGGTCCAAGTTCGCCTTTTCGCGTTCCACGTTGGCATCGGCCAGCCGCAAGTTGGTCTCGGCCTCGTCCACCTCCAGGTGGGTCGTCACGCCGGCGATCTGGCTCTTGGCCGCGATCTCCGCGCCGCGCTTGGCAATCTCGGCTTGCTTGGCAGCGATCTTGACCACGTTTTCCGCCAGTTGCACTTCGTTGGCCGCCTGCCGCAGCTGCGCCCGCAAGTCCGCCTCGGCCTTCTCGACTTCGGCCTGCAGGCGCGACAGGGTCACCCGCCGCTCGCGTGCGTCGGCGTAGCGCTGGCCGCGGTCGAAAATCGGCACCACCAAGTTCGCGGTGATTTGCCAAAGCGTATTGCTGTCGGTAAAGCCCTTGACGTTGCTCCAGCGGTACACGCCTTGCGCCGCCAGCATCGGCAGCCAGCGGTATTGGGCCTCGATCAGCAGCGCGCGCTGGGCTTCGACCGCTTGCCGCCGCGCCGCCAGATCCGGTCGATCCGCCAGGGTCTTCTGCAGCCACTGATCGTACGACCCCTCGGGCCGGGACTGTGGCGGCGGCACTTCGATGTCTTCGGGCGGCGTGTCGCTCAAGAGCATGCCAATCACTTCAAGCAGTTGCTTCTTGCCCAGGGTGGCGCGTAGCACGTCCTGCTCGGCGCGGGCCTGCTCCACCTCGGCGCGCAGCATCGGCAGGTCGCTCTCGGTCCCCGCCGCCTTGCGCTTTTGCAGCAACTCGATGCGCTTTTGCGCGAGTTCGACCGCCCGGCCGGCAGCCACGATGATGCGATCCAACCCAGCAATATTGTAGTAAACCACCGACATCTGGTAGGCGATCTCGCGCTCAGCCGCCACGGTGCCGATGCGCTGCGCGCCGATGCCCTTCTCGCTCGCCTTGTCGTACAGGAGCGGCGCGGCGGCAAAAAGCGTCTGATCCACGCTCAGGATGCCGGCGTACTGGTTGTAGGCCTGAATGACCGTGGCGGGCGGCGCCTTGGAGGGGTCGATCTTGATGGGCAGCCCCATCGCCGCGCCAATGCCAGAGGCCATCTGCCCGATGTCGAACTTGGCCTCGTCGCTGTTGCGCACGTACTGCCCCACCGCCTTCACGTCGGGGTAGAACGCGTTGACGATCTTGCTGCGCGCCGCCTCGGACTCCTCGATCTTGGCGCGCGCTACCTTCAGGTCGGGGTTGCGCTCGATGGCGCGCTGGACGGCGGTGGTCAGCGGCAATTTCGCAGGCGACTCGTTGGCTTGCGCGCTGTGCGGCCAGGTCAGCAGGCCCAGCGAACCCAGCAGCACCACCACCAGTTGTGGCGCCGGCGCCTGGTGACCACTACCGCTGGTAGGCGGCTTCGGCTTCTTCTTGAACAGGCGGCCTGGCAAGCTGCGCAAGAAATCCGACCACAAGAACACCGACGGCAGCACCAGCAACGTCAGCAAAGTCGACGTGATCACGCCGCCAATCACCACAATCGCCATCGGCGAGCGGAATTCCGAGCCCGGCCCCTGATCGATGGCGGTCGGCAACATGCCCAGGATCATCGCCGCCGAGGTCATCAGAATCGGCCGCAGTCGCTTGCGCCCGGCCTCGACGATCGCCGCCACGGTCTCGACCCCGTCGCGCTGCAACTGCAAGGCCGCGTCGACGAGCAAGATGCCGTTTTTCGTCACCAGGCCCATCAGCAGGATCACGCCGATGTTGCTGCCCATGCTCATCGAGTTGTCGGTCAGGAACAGGCCCATCCACGCGCCGATCATCGCCAGCGGCAGCGACATCATGATGGTCAGCGGGTGCATGAACGACTCGAACTGGCTGGCCAGAATCAAGAAGATGAACACCACCGCCAGCAGGCCGGCCAAGCCGAACGACTCGCCCGATTCCTTCATCTGCTTGACCATGCCGTCGAGCCGATAGAAGTTGCCCTCTTGCATCTTGTGTTTGGCCAGCTTGGCCTCCAGCTCGCTCACCACCTCGCCCAGCGAACGGCCCTTGGGCACCGCCGTCACCGCGATTTGCCGCGCGCGGTCCTGGCGATCGATGACCTGCGGGCTCGACTCGGGCTCGATGCGGGCGATGTCGCCCAGCGGAATGAAACCGCCAATCTGCATCGGCCCTTGCGGGGTCATGATGGTCTTGGGCGGGATCGGGATCTGCAGCCGCACCAGTTGCTCCAGGCTGCCCCGGTCGTTCTGCCGCAGGCGCACGCGAATCTTGACTTCCTTGCTGGTCCCCGATTCGACCCGCAGCTTGCCCGTCTCTTCACCTTCCAGCGCCGCGCGCAGGGTCCGCGCCACCAGGGCCACCGGAATCCCCATGTCCGACGCCTTCTTGCGATCGATGCGCACCGACTGCTCGGGCTTGCCCGGCGCGTAGGTGACGTTGATGTCGGCCACGCCCGGGATCGCCTTGAGCATCCCTTCAACCGCGGCCGCATCGCGCTCCAGCAGCGCCAAATCCGTACCGCGCACCAGCACTTGCAGCGGCGCGCCCGACGGCAGACCTTCGACAAAGGCCGGCGGCACGATCGAGATTTTGGCACCCTCCACCTTCTCGAGCACTTTGCGGCACGCGTCCTGGAGCTGCCACACCGTGTCTTTGCGCTCCGTCTTGGGCACCGCGACGATGCGAATTTGCGCCTTGTTGATCTCGGTGTTCGGCCCCAGCTTGCTGTAAACCGTGACGATGCCGGGGATTTGCTTCAGGCCAAGCTCGGCCGGCAACAGGCGGCGGCGGGTCTCGTCCAGGCTGGTGCCGGGCGGCAGCTCCACGTCGATGATGAACTGCCCGCGATCCTCCATGGGTACAAAGTCGTTGCCCATCAGCTTGGCCAGCTGCAGCGAGCCGGCAAAGGCGGCAATCCCGATAAGAACCGTAAGGATACGGTGCTTGACGGACAGCCGCAGCGTGGCCATGTAGGCTTCTTCCATCGCGGTGTGAATCGCCTCGAAGAAGCGCACCACCACGTTCTTCTTCTTGTTGTGCTCGATTTTGACCGCCAACTTGCTCGACAGCATCGGGTCCAGGGTAAAGGCGACGAACAGCGACAGCATGGTCGCGGCCGAAATGGTGAGGCCAAACGAGCGGAAGAACTGGCCCACCACACCTTGCATGAACGCCACCGGCACGAACACCGCCACGATGGCCAGCGTGGTCGCCAGCACCGCCAGGGCAATCTCGCTGGTGCCCTTGCTGGCCGCCACCGCGGGCTCTTCGCCCATCTCTAGGTGTCTAAAGATGTTTTCGCGGACGACCACCGCATCGTCGATCAGCAGACCGATCGCGAGCGATAGCGCGAGCAGCGTCATCATGTTCAGCGTGAAGCCGAGCAGGCTCATCACCCAGAACGTGCCGATGACCGAAGTGGGCAGCGCCAGGGCCGAGATGAAGGTCGAGCGCAAGTCCAGCATGAAGAACAAGATCACCAGCACGGCCATGATGCCGCCGTAGACGATCGAGATCTCCACCTCGTGCGTGCTCTCGCGCACAAAGGTGGATTGGTCAAAGATCGTACCCAAGCGCAAGTCTTTGCTGACCATCGGCAGCACTTCGTCGATCTTCTTCTTGACCGCGTCGGCCACCTGCACCGTGTTCGTGCCGGACTGCTTGATGACCTCGAAGGCGACCGCCGGCTTGCCATTGGAGCGAATGTCGGTGCGCGCTTCGGCCTGTCCGTCATAGACCTCGGCCACTTCGTTCAGGCGGATCTGCGTGCCCGACGGCGTGGTGGCGACCACCACTTGGCCCACGTCTTCGGCCGTCTGGAAATCGCCGCTCAGGCGCACGCTAATCTCTTGTTTATCTTGCGCATAGTGGCCGGCCGGCACTGCCAGGTTGTCCATCTTCAGCTTGTCGACGATTTGCGTCAGCGGCAGGTTCAGCGCGTCCAGGCGTTTTCTGTCCACCTCGACCTTGACCTCGCGATCGGCGCCGCCCGCCACTTCCACCGCCGCCACGCCGGGCACGCGCTCCAGCAGCGGCTTGAGCTTGTCCTCGACGAGCTTCTTGACATCCTGATTCGTCGCGCCGTCTTGCGAGGCCACGTACATCAGCACCGGCGTCGCGCCCACGTCGACGCGGCGAATGGTGGGATCGGTGGCGTCGCTGGGCAGCTTGGAGCGAATCGCCGAGATGCGGTCGCGCACGTCCTGCGCCGCCTGATCCACGTTGGTGCTCATCTTGAAGATGACGAACACCATCGAGAACGACTCGCGCGACGACGACCGCACCGTGTCCAAACCGGCGATACCGGCCACGGCGTCTTCGATTGGCTTGGTGACCTCGCTCTCGACTTCGCCAGGTGCCGCGCCGGGATACACGGTGCTGACCATCACGAACGGGAAGCTGACGTCGGGGAACAGGTCCGTCCCCATGTCTTTGATGCTGACCATACCCAGCACGATGAGCACGAGCTGCATCACGATGGTGAAGACTGGTCGCTTGATAGCAAGATCCGAAAGCGTCATGGCGCGCTCCAACTGCGGTTGGCGGTCCAGGGGCGAGGTGAGATTGGCGGGGCGAAACGGCTACGCGGCAGGGGCTACTTGGCAGGGTCTACTTGGCGGCGGCGGGCACCGTCTCGCCTTCGCGCCAGGCCACGCCGGGGTTGGCAAGGACGGTGTCCGTAGCGCTGAGGCCGGCGCGCACCAGCAGGCGGTCCTTCTGCGTGCGCCCCACGGTGACAAAGCGCCGCTCGAGCACGCGTTGGTCGTTCAGCACCAGCACCGACGGCTTTTCGCCCGTCAGCAGGCACGACACCGGCACCACCAGGCTTGGCTCGGCCGGCACTTCGATCTGCGCGTCGACCATCGAGCCGGCAAACAGCTTGCCTTCGGCGTTGGGCACAGTGGCCTCGATCGGCACGCGGCGCGTCAGCATGTCCACGCTGGGAATCAGCGTGTCCAGGGTGCCTTGCGCCTTGACGCCGGCCTCGCTCTCTAGCTGCAGCGCCATGCCGGTCTGCACGCGGGCGGCGTCTTTGTCGGTCAAGTGGCCCACGAATTTCAGAGTGCTCAAGCGCTGAATCGTGACCACCGGCGCCGACATGACCTGCACCACAAAGCCGGGTGCCGTCGGGGCGCTCGTCACCACGCCGTCGATGGGCGACACCATCCGCGTTTCGCCTTGGATGACCTCGATATAGCGTTGCGCCGCGCCGGCTTGCTCGATACTGGCCGAGATGGCGCTGGTCTGACCGCTGGCCTGGAACACCTGCTGCTCGGTCGCCGCACCGGCTTCGGCCAGCTGCTTGGCGCGCCGCAGCGCGTCCGACGCGATCGCCCGCTGCGCTTCCGCTGCCTTTTTGCCGGCTTGCGCCTGCTCGGCCTGAGCTTGCAGGTCGCGGGCATCCAGACGCGCCAGGAAGTCGCCCTTCTTGACCACGTCGCCGCGCTTGACGCCGATCTCGACCACCCGCCCCGGCACCTTGAAGCCCAGCGAGACCTCGGCCTCTGGCTTCAGCGTGCCCGTCAGGTGCAACTGCTCGGTGGCCGGCCCGGCTTCGGGGTGGACGAGCTTGGGCGCCACCTTCTGATTTTGCGTGGCTTGCTTGGCCTCGGCCTCTTTGGCAAGGGAAGCCATGGTGTCCAGGCGCTTGTTCACCTTGACGTAGAGCAGCAAGCCCATCGCCACGGCCGAAAGCACCAGCATCACATAGACGATCTTCTGCCTCATGGTACTACCTTTATTTTGCACTAGTTTGCAGGGGGGATGGCGACGACAGCGCCTGGTGAGCGGCGTTCGTCCAGAGCGATTCGAGCTGGTCCGGCGTGAAGAGCGCCCCCAGCATCATGATGCGGCGGAAGTGGTGCACATCGCGCGTCAGGCCTGGCCGCTCGTGGTTTTTCACCAGTTTGCGGGCGTACATCACGATGAGCCCCGTGGCCATCGCGGCAAGGAACTGCGACGACAGCATCGGTTCCTGGCACGAAGCCACGTGCATCCGCTCGATGCTGGCCAACATCGAGTTCTCGATGGACTCGATGAACACATCGCTCAAGTGTGCCAGCGGCGTACCGGCGGCGCCGGCCAACAGCATCTGCAGGTGCGCGCGCCGCTGCCACAGCCAGTCCAGCAGCGCATCGTCGGCGGCCGCCAGTTGGTCGACCATTTGCAGGCCCAGCGCCTCGGGACCGCACATCAAGCTGCCGTGGCCGGCCAGGTGACCGGTCAAGTCGGCAATGAACTGCCGGCACATCTGCTCGTACAGGGCCTCTTTGGACTCGAAGTGCAGGTAGAACGCGCCCTTAGAGACGCCCGCCAAGTCGGTGATGTCGCTGACCTTGGCCGCGAGCAAGCCGCGCTCGGCAAACACGGTGACGGCTGCTTCCAGCAACTGCCCTTGCAAGTTGGGATTGGCGTGGCGGGCCATGCGACAAGACCTCGTGCTGAAACGGATTCGGTCGGGCGGCGGGATTCTTGACCAGCGAGTCGATGACCAACCGGTCACTGACTGCTCGGTCAGAATAGGCGCGCTCGCCCCCGTGTCAAGGCGAAAAAAGGGGGGCATTTTCTACTGCTCGAATTTGTTCCACTTTGCCGTGGGATGCCGCCGAATCCGGCCATTGCCTCGCCCCGGCCCATCCCGCACACTACGGTGAGCGCGACCATCTGGTGGCGCGGAGCGGGTCGACGCGGATGCTGCAACCCACACCCCACGCCCCGTATTCGCCTCCGGCCCCGGCACAGCACGGCCTGCTGCGGCAATTGGCGGTGGGCGTGCGGGCCAGGCAGTGGTGGTACTTCCTGGTGCTTCCGGCCGGCGGGATCGCGGCGGGGCTATGGCGGCCGCTGCAACTCGAGGCACTGGCGGCGCTGGCCCGTGGCGCCGGAGTGGCGGCCGGCTGCTTGGCATTCGCCTATGGTATCAATGGCTTGACGGAGCGTCACACCGACGTGGACCCGCGCAAGAACCCGTGGATCGGGCAGACGCCGGCGCCGGGCGCAATGGCGACGCTGACGCTGCTAGCCCTGGCGACCGCGCTGGGGGCCGGCCTGGGTGGCACCCTGCCCTTGGTGGCGGCGCTGATCAGCCTGGCGGCTGGCGCCGTCTACAGCCTTGGGCCGCGCGGCAAGCGCCGGCTCGTGTTCGGCACGCTGTTGAATGTGTTTATCTTCTCGCCCCTCTTGCTGGTCGCTCCGCGGGCCGAGGCCGATGCGAGGGCGCTGGGATGGACGGCCGTGTTCGCGGCGCTGCTGCTGCAGAACCAGCTGATCCACGAGCAGGTCGACCAGGACGAGGACCAAGCCGCAGGCGCCATCACCACCGCCGCTTGGCTGGGCCCCGCGGGCACCCGCTTTGCGGTTGCGCTACTTGGTTTGGCGGCGATCGCAGCCGCTTGGCGGTGGTTCGCTGGACCGGTCGCCGCGGTCCTGTCGGGCGCAGGGCTCACCGCGACCGTCGCAGCGGTGGGCCCCAAGGAACCGCGAGTTCGGCGGCGTGGCCAGCGGTCGATCGCCCTGCTGGGCGGCGGCCTCGCCTTTGCCGTCGACGTGTGGTCCCAAACGGCGGGGCGGCCATGAGGACGTTGCGCGCCATGGCGCGGCAAGGTCGCCAACTGGCACTGGCGGCCGCAGCGTGTGCGGGCAACCGGCGGCGACCGCTCTCGGCCGCTTGCATCTTGACCCATCGCTGCAATTTTCGCTGCACCTACTGCGACATCCCCGACCGCGCTGGCGACGAGTTGACCGCTGATCAGTGGCTGACGGGGTTGGGGGAGCTGCGCCGGGCCGGCCTGTTGCGCGCGAGCTTCTCGGGTGGCGAAGCCTTGTTGCGCACCGACGCGAGCGCCATCGTGGCGGGAGCCAAGGCGCTGGGGCTGACCACCTCGCTCAACAGCAATGGCTGGCTCACGGGCGACCAGGTGCGCGAGCTGTCGACGAGCCTGGATCTGCTCATGATCTCTCTAGATGGCCCAGAGGCCGAGCACGACGCCGCCCGCCGCAAGCCCGGCTCGTTTGCACGCGCGGTGCAGGTGCTGCAGCAAGCGCGCCAGCTGGGCGTCGCCACCACCAGCATCACGGTGCTGACGCCAGCGAATCTGCACGTAATCGAGCCGGTGCTGCAGCTCGCCCAGGAGTACGATTTTTTTGCCTACTTCCAGCCCGCCTACCAAGAGTGCTTTGGTCGCGATAAGGGCCTGCAACCTGGCTTGAGTCCGGACGTTCTGCGGGGCGTGAGCGCCATTTTGGCGCGCGCCCGGGCCCAGGGGCGACCAGTGGGCGCTTCGCCTGGCTTCCTGCGCCGCCTGGCCGGCACACCGGGGGCGAGTCGCTGCGAGAACTGCAGGGCGGGCCGGCAGTTCGTAACCATCCTGCCCGACGGTACCTTCGTGCCCTGCCATCTGACTGCGGACGAGCGGAGATGGCCCTCGGCAGCAACGCTGGGGTTTGCCGAGGCGTTTGGCCAGATGGCGCCCGCGAGCGCCGGCCCTGGCTGCGCCATCAGCCCGTACCAAGAGCTGGACCTGATCTTCAGCCTGGACCCAGCTGCGATCCGCTCGGCCCTTCGCCAAGGTTGGCGGCGACGTTAGGCAAGCTGGGCCGCAGCCCCTCACTGCCAAAGCGAGCCAGGTAGTCGTCGGCCACCCAGGCACAGCGTCCGGACTCGGCGCAACCCTGGCAAACCAGCGGCAGATGGCGAGTCGCCCGGCTTCGGTCCGCGTCGCAGCGGTCGCGGAGTTCGGCAGGCACGGCGCACAACGGAACACGGCTCAATTTCTGCAGTCCCCGGAACGAAGCCGCCGGTACTTCACTCAGAACCGTGGCCAACGCGTCCCAGCGCGGAATGCGCGACCGCAAGTCGAGTGGCCCGCGATCGGGAACAAACCCAAGCAAACTCAACGGGAAGCCCCGAGTCACCGCCAGGTTGGCCAGGCCAGAAAGCTCGGGCAGCGCCGTGGTGGTCAGCACCACATTGACCCCCACGCGGACACCGCGCTGTTGCAACTGCTCAAGCGCCTGCAAGACCTTGGCTGCCGCACCCGGCACCCCGACCTGGGCGTCATGCCGTTGCAAGTCAGCGGACTGCAAGGTAAGGGCCACGCTGTGCAGGTTCGGCAACCCGACCACCGCGTCCAACAGGGCCGGGTCCGCCAGCGCCGTGCCGGGCCCCAGCAGCGACACGCCCAGCGTCGGCAGGTTCGCCAGCACGGCGAGCATCGCCGGCAGCTCGGGATCGGCCGCCCAGTCGTGGCCGGTCAAGACCAGCGTGGCAGGCGGTTGGCGATTCGCAAGTTGGCGCGCCAGCTCGGCAAACACACCGCTGCCCAGCAGAGACCGCCGCCACCGCCGCGCCTGGTCGCGCGCCCAGACCCCGGCGCGGTGATGGATTTGCCGGCGCCGCCCAGGCTGCTGGCAGAAATCGCAGGCTTGCTGGCAAGGCGTTTCCAAGTACAACTCGGCCATCAGTGACGCGTGCGCTGGCAAATTACCCAACACTTCCGCGACTTGCCCCGGCTGACCGCGCGTGCGCAACCACAGCTCCGTCTCGCTCCAGTGGACGCGCTCGATTGGCGGGAGCGGGGCTGCCGGCGCGTTATCCTCAAGACTCGCCTCCAAGCGGGCTTCGTCGCCAAGGAGGCTGCGCGCGATGGCCACGTAAGTCCGCGCCAGATCAGGCTGATCGACTCGACCGCGGTGGCTCACCGACCAGCGCTGGCCCCGGCAGAGAGCGTGCTCATCTGGCCCCGGCTGCAGCTCAAAGGCGTGCTCGCGCCCCTGGTCGTCCTGGATGTGCAGCAACCAGCCGTGCGGCCGCCGCTCCACGGCCTGCCACCGCCACCCCGCGGGCACTCCGTCGACCCAACGCAACACGTCGTGCTTCACGGTGTCGACGCCACCGGCGTCAGCTCGGCCGCGCCATACAGGTCAAAGTAACCGCGCCGCACGCCAAAACAATTGCCGCGCAGGGTGCACGTGTCGCACACCGGCGGATGCACGAATTCGCCCTGGTCGTAGTCGGGCGGAATCTCGGCCTGCATCGCTTGTCGCTGTTCGGCCGGTACCAAGCACAACGGCACGCCGCACATCGACTCGAACCCGCCGATGTCCAAACCCAATTCCCCGGCGCGCGCGATGGCCGCGTACAGGTGGGGCAGCACCTGCGCGTAGGTCGGCACCAACGCCTGATCCTTGGGCACCACGTCGCTCGACGGCCCCACGAACGAGATATTCACAAAGGCCCGCGGCCAGCGCTGACCGCACAACCCCACAAAGGGCACCAGATCCACAACGTTGCGACGAGTAATCACGAAGTTGATCGTCAGGTACACGCCCGGCTCGGCGTGCAGGTGGTCAATGCCGCGGACCTGTGGCTCAAAGGTGCCGGGCGCTTCGCTCATCGCCTCGGCCAGCTCGGCGTGGCTGCCGTGCAGCGAGACCTGCACCCACTCGACCCCGGCCGCCACCACCGCCCGCGTCAGTTGCTGGTCCGCGAGTTTGACCGCGTTGGTCTGCAAACCCACGGCGTGCCTGCGCGGATGCGCCTGACTGTGCTCGCGGGCGAGCGCAATGTAGTCCAGCAGTTGTGGGTGCAGCGTGGGCTCGCCGCCGCTCAGCGTCACCTGCCGGCCGCTTTGAGCGGTCGCCACGATGGCCTCGCGCACCGCCGCATCGCCTGCCGCGGGCAGGTGGGTCGAAACAAAACAGAAGGCGCAAGCCTGGTTGCAGTGGAAGTTGATCCGAATCAGGTGCTCTTCGATGGGCAGGCCGCTGCGTCGGTCGGTGTAGCGGTTCAACTGCACAAACTCCCTGCGGATCTGCTCGTCCAGGCTGGCCATGCGCGTGAGGCGGCGCCGCAGCCGGTCGTGAGCCACGGGCCGCAAGATGGGCGCGCCAAACCGCGCCAGGTACGCGCGCGGCAGCCCTGGGCAACGGTCGCGCACCAGGCAGTCGCCGCACGCCGCTAGGTGCTGGTGCTGCGGGCTCGCGGCGCCCCCCGGCGACAGAGCATACAAGTGCGCAAGACGCGTTGGGTTTTCAAGCAAACACGGCGGTGGACCGCTGTCGGCCGGCAGAGCGAGCCGCAGCCCAACTTTTCGGCAGGTCTCGGCCAGTTGGGCCAGCACAGGCGCCGCATCCTCGTAGGCGAGCAACTCCGTCGGGTCGGCGCTTTGGCTGGGCACGGCCACCTGCAGGACCGACAGCTTGGCCGCCAGCCCCAATTCATCCAGCTGCAAAGGCAGTTGCGCCAACGTCGCCCGAGTGGACTGCACCAGCACCGTGTGAACCTCCACAGCCAGACCGGCGGACAATGCCGCCTGCAGGCCCACCAAAGTCTTCGAAAAACCTCCGGGATCTTGGGTCACGCGATCGCAAACTGCGCCCCAGCCCGGCAGGTGGACACGCAGCAACGTGGCTCCCGCGTTGGCCAATTGCGTGGCGCGCGGATCATCGAGCAAGGTCGCGTTGGTCTCGACCACCACTTTGGCACCGCGCGCGCTCGCGGCCGCCACCAGTTGGTCCAGGTCGCGGCGCATGGTCGGCTCGCCACCGGTCAACACCAGCTCGCCCACACCGCGGTCCAACACGGCGGCGATCCGCTGCAACACCGCAGAAGTCGAGACAAAGGCCAAGTCGTCCTGCGGTCGGCGCACCGTGCAGAAGCGGCAATTCTGGTTGCAGCGGTAGTGGCAGTAGACCCGTTCCGAACGCACCCGCCCCCTTTGACCAACCGCCACGTCCCCAAAATGCCAGAGCAATTGCGGGCTGCGGTCACCGCAAGCCAGGCTACGCCCAGCCCACCGCAGCGTCAACGCGCGCGGGCGTTTCCCCAGCGAATTGGCGGGCGGTTGTCAGCATCGGGCCGTGCGCGTAAAGTGCAAGGGCCGTCGCGAATGCGCGCGCCCCGTCACGAAGGCCGCCACCATGATGCCTTTTTCGTTTCGATTCCTAGCCCTGGCGGCTGTGCCCGTGCTGACGGCGTGCGCCTCGGTGGTGCCGCCGGACTTGGACTTTGCCGCCGCCCGCTGCGCGACCGTCATCGACGATGGCGTGGCCGGCATGCCCACCTGGGACATCGGCGCCATCCTGGAGCTGACGCAACCCGGCGGCGCAAAGGACCCCAACGGCGAATTTTACCTGCGCGCCATGCACTTGGCCGTCGCCGAGCTGAACGACCACCGCGACATCAGCGGTCGCCGCGTGCGGATTCGGGTCTGCGACACCCATTCGGATTGGGCCGCCGGCGGCGGCGCCATCAGCCGCGACTTGGCCAACTACCTGATCAAAGAGCATAAAGTCAACGCCATCATCTCGGACGCCAGCGCCGACACGCAGACCATCCAGGCCGTGACCGTGCCGGCCGGCGTGCTGCTGATGGCGATCTCGGCGACCAGCGAAGAATTGACGTTCTTGGACGACAAGGGCTTGGTGTGGCGCGTGGCGCCCAGCGATCTGTACCAAGGCGCCGTGCTCGCGCAGCTGGCGACCGAGACGGTGGACCCCGGCGCCAAGGTGGGCGCGGTGGCGGTGCAGAGCCCATACGGCGACGGCCTGGTCGACGCCATGCGCAAGCAGTTGGGCATGCGGCTGACGGCCAGCACCTTCCCGGCCGCAGGAACCGGAATCGATAAGGCGATCGGAGACTTGGACGCCGGCAGTCTGGGCTCGCTGGTGTTTGTGGGCACCTCGCCGATGGCGGCGATGGCGGCGAACGCGCGCGCCAAGAACGCCAAACTGGCCAAGCTGCCTATGCTTTTGGCCGACGGGGCGTGCGACAAGGACTTGGCCACCCACCCGTTTGACGCCGATGCCAGCCTTCTGGGCGCCCGGTGTGTCCGCCCGGGTCAGCCGCCCACAGAGACTTATCAAGTATTTGCCGAGCGTTTCAAGCAACGCTTTGGCGCCGACCCAGGCGAGCAGGCCTATACGCAACATGCATTTGATGCGGTGTACGTGGTGGCCTTGGGCCATGCCTGGGCCACGGGCACGGGCAGCAGCGGTGGGGTCACGGGCACGACCTTGGCCGAGGGCCTGCGCCACTTGTCCAGCGGCGAACCGCACGTCTTCAAACCCAACGATATCACTGCCATGGTCGCCGCCCTCAAGAAGGGCCAGCCCGTGGACGTGGAAGGGGCCTCGGGCCTGCTCAACTTCAACCCCGAGACCGGCGAAGCCCCGTCGGACTACGAGGTGTGGTCCCTTGGAAAACACGGTGAACTCACAAGTAATTCCTACTACCAGGTGGATGATCTGGGCGCCGGCAAGATCGCCGTGCACCCCA
The DNA here is from genome assembly GCA_037441385.1 of Myxococcales bacterium. GTDB lineage: Bacteria > Myxococcota_A > UBA9042 > UBA9042 > UBA9042 > SXRM01. The sequence goes on along the minus strand of JBBISH010000059.1, from coordinate 12,193 downwards.
CCGCGACCAAGTAGCGGCCCGTCGCGCCCGTCACCTGGGCCACTCGAACATCCCGCACCATATCCCGCATCAAGAGGAATCCTATGACTTGGAAGCAGAATCTTCCGCGCACCGTGCTCATCACGGGCGCTTCCGCCGGTATCGGCGAGGCCTGCGCCCGCAAATTTGCCGCCGCCGGCTGCAAGCTGATCCTGACCGGCCGCCGCCGCGATCGCCTAGAGGCGCTGGCGCAAGAGTTGCCCACCAGTTGCTTGGTGCTCTGCTTTGATATCCGCAACGAGGAAGCTACCTTGCGCGAGTTGAGCCACCTGCCCGCCGGCTTCGCCGAGGTGGACCTGCTCATCAACAACGCCGGCCTGGCCCTGGGCCTGGACCGGATCCCGGCGGGCAACCCGACGCACTGGCAGCAGATGATCGACACCAACATCAGCGGCATGATCTACGCCACGCGTGCGGTGCTGCCGGGCATGGTGCAGCGCGGCCGCGGTCACCTGATTCAGCTGGGTTCGGTGGCGGGCACCTATCCGTACCCCGGCGGCGCGGTCTACGCCGGCACCAAGGCCTTTGTGCACCAACACGCCCTGGGCATGCGCGCCGACTTGATCGGCACGCCGATCCGAGTAACCAGCATCGAACCCGGCGCGGTCGAAACGGAATTTGCGCTGGTGCGGTTCGAGGGCGACCAATCGCGCGCCGACGCGGTCTACCAAGGCTTCCGCCCCCTCAACGGCGCCGACATCGCTGAGTCGATCTTCTGGGCCGCCACGGCGCCCGCGCACGTCAACATCAACGTGTTGGAGATCATGCCGGTTGCCCAGGCATTTGGCGGCTTTGCCTTTGATCGCCGTTGAACCGCAGCGACCTGCGCGCTACAGTCGCACCACAGCCATGGCCGCCGCGCCGCACCCTTGGGGGACCTTGACCATGAAGATCACATTGTTGCGCCCTGTTCGTGCCGTGGCCGCCGGCGCCCTTCTGGCCCTGGTTGCCTTGCCGGGTGCCGCGATCGCTGCCGATCCACCGGCCCAGGCGTCCGCGCCGGCCAGCCCCGCGGTCGATGCGGTCAAAGCCAAGCAGCGCGAGGTGTTGCGCGGCCTAAAGATCGTGCCGAGGGCGGCGGACGCACCGGTTAACTTGGACGACGTCATCTTGGATTGGACGGACGACGGCTTTGTCCGCGCGGTCAAGCTCACCGGTGATGCCACCGCCCCGACTCCGACCAAAGAGACCACCAACCTGGCGCCGCTCAAGTCGTTGACCAAGCTGAAGACGCTGGAACTGTCGGGGATCGCCGTGGCAGATCTCAAGCCCTTGGCTGGGCTGGCCAAGCTGGAGGAAGTGAAGATCACGACCTGCGATGGCATGAAAATCCTGAGCGAAGTCGCGCGCCTGCGCAGTCTGCAGCGGATGGTGGTGGCCAGCGGCAAGCTGGGCGAAACGGCACCGCTCAAGGCGCTGACCAAGGCCACCGAGATCGATCTGGTCGACGCCGACATCGCCGACGTGGCCTTTGTGACCGCGATGCCCAAGCTGGGGCGGTTGGTAGTGGCGGGCTCGCCCAAGCTGCAAGACGTGGCGCCGATTGCGAAGCTGAAGTGGCTGCGGGTGTTGGACCTGAGCCGCACGGGCGTCATGGATGTGGCGCCACTGGCCAAGCTCGAAGGCCTGAAGTCGTTGAAATTGCCCAAGGGCGTCGACATCGCGCCCCTGGCCAAGCTGGCGGCCGCCGGTTGTGTCATCGAGCAGCTGTAGGCGCGCCTCCTACGGCGCCTTCACTCGTAAAATCACCGTGTGCTCCGCGACTTGACTGGCGTGCTTGACCCGCACGAGCCGGTCTTGGCGATCCCAGCTCCACTGGCCGGTGGGGTCGCTCGACGTCACCTCGACGTCTTGGGGCGATGCACCGATCGGCAGGCCGACCGCAGCCAAACCCGGCCACAGCAGAGTTGCGGTCGCATCGCCCGGCAGGGTGCGGAAGTGGATGGTCAGGCTGGCCTTTTCGCTGTCGTAGCTGCTCGTCAGCAGCTCGCCGGCAATCCGCCGCGCGTGCGGCCGGAGCAGGACCTGCAGCGCCTGTTTCCGCAGGCTGCCGTCGCCGTTCATCATCGAAAAACCGCCGTGATCCCAGGACCAATAGCACCACGAGGCCCGCTGCTGATCAAACCGGTCCAGCATCTGCGCCAAGAGCACGCTGTCGCCCGCCACCGCGGGGAGGCCGAACTCGCCGAACCACACGGGCATGTCGCCCTGCCCCACGGTCTGGGCCGCGCCAGCCAGGCGATCGATGGGCTGTTCGAGCAAAATCGCTTTGGTACTAGGATCATACGGCGCACCGTCGTGAACGAGCACATGGTAGTAGTGCGGCGCCCACACCGCCTGGTCGCGCTGCAGCGCCGCCACATGAATGTTGTTCGACAACAGCAGCGAGGTGATCGGCTCCACGAACACGGTCCGCTGCGGATCCGCGGCGCGGATCTGGTCGATCGCCGTGCGGAAAAACGGGAACAACCCCGTGGGCACAAACTGTTGGGCATCGGCCGAGCCTTGGTGCGGCTCGTTCAGCAGGTCAAAGCCCACGATGCGCGTGTCGCCCTTGTAGCGCTGCGCCAAAAGCCCCCAGGCCGCCGCCCAGGCGTTGCGCACCGGCCCGTCGGCGTACAGGCCGTCGAAGCAGGCTTGCACGTGCGGATTCAAGTAGTTGGCATACCAAGGATCGACAGGCTGATAGGCGGCGTAGTGGGCAGGGTCGCACGCGGCCGGCGGCGCGCCGTTGTCGCCAAAACCAAAGCCGAACAAGTCCTGGTGCATGTCCAGCACGACCAGCAACCCGGCCGCACTGGCCTGGGCAATCATCGTGTCCAGCCGCTGCAAGTAGGCGTCGTCCGGCTTCAAATCCGCCAGCGTGCCCCCGGCCGGCGCGGTCATCACCGCCCCCCAAAACGTCAGCAGGCGGACACTGTCGAAGCCCAAGTCGGCAATCGTCTTGAACGCTTGGGCGCTCGCCTCGCCCACATGCAGCTTGTCGTACTTGGCGGCCGACGACACGTTCACGCCGTGCAGAAGCAGCGTCCGGCCTTGTTCGTCGCGCAGAAAGTGCCCGCCGACCTGGATTCGTTGCGGCTTGGGCATGCCAGTGTCGCCCTGGGCATCTGCGGGCTGCGCGGGCACGGCGGGGTCACTACAGGCCACAAGGGCGGCCAACAACAGCGGCCAGGCCAGGTTGTGCGCCCTCATCGGCTACTCCCGCGGCGCCGGCACCGGCGGCACTTCTGGGCAAGTCCAAGTATTTTGGCACTTGTCCAGCGTCCACACCTTGCCGCCGCTGGCCAGGAACTTGACCATGCCCTCTAGCACCAGCGCGCCGTGGTCAAAGATGTCGCCCGTCTGGGCGCGCTGGCACAGCGGCTCGGCCTGGGCCTTGTCGCCAAGATCCTTGCACATTTTCTTGATGCGGTCGGTCTGCTCGCCGGGGAAGTCCAGGTCGTGCTTGCCGGTGGGCCGCACGTACGGAAAGAGCGAGCCCGAGATGCCACCGCGCTTGTCGTCGCCAATCAAGTACTTGTGCGTGGGCACGGTCAGGCGCGGCGCCCAGTAGCCATCGTAACCCAGCGGATAGACGGTAGTCGCCGGATCAGCCAGCTCCGCCGAACCCGAAAGGTCCTCGGGGTCGAACAGCACGCCGTCGCCCGCAGGCGTCACAAAATGTTTGATGACGTCGACCGCCTCCAAAACCTTGTGATCGATGAGCACTTGATTGGCGGTGCGATTGCCCCACTCGGGCCGGCGCGTGCTCCAATCCAGCAGCCCCGCGGCGCGGCCGATGCTCACGCCCGTCGACGCCGGCACGTTCATGTCGCCGATCGTCGAGATGACGATGGCATGGCTGTTGACCACTTCGCCGGTCGCGTACTTCTGCTCGCCGCTCAGGCCGCGCGGCAGGATGACCGATGGATCGCCTGGGTCCAAAATCAGCTGGGCAAACCCCAAGAACCGGCGCAATTCCGGACGGGCGCGGTGCATGCCCAGCCCCTCGGCAATCGGCGCCAGCGGGTCGCCCTTCTTGAAGTTGAGCGGCCCGGACTGGAAGTGGTAGCTGACATCCATGCCGAACTTGTCGATAGTCTGGGTCGCCTTGGCGCCCGGCTTCAGCTTGCACGCCTTGGCCTTGTCTGGATCGCGCACGCCGGTCTGGAATGCTTGGCCCGGATAGAAAGTCAGGCGGTGCCGCTGCGGCTTGGCCAGGTTCACGTCAGAAGCCAGCGCCACACGGAACGCGCCGCCCTGACCCACCACCGCGCAATCGTACTCGCCGTTGTCCAGGTTTTCGGCCAAGACGCTGTCGCCCGGCTGCATGGGCGGCATCGTGGCCACGGGCATGCGCTCGGTGCTGTTGAGCCGCGGCACCACCGCCTTGATGGTCACCGCGCCGCCCTCGGGGTAGCCGATGTAAAGTGGCCCCATCACGCGCAGAATGACGGCTTCGCGCACGCCGCCCTGGATCGAGCGCATGCCCACGTCGGACAGACCACCGCCGGCACAAACCGGAAGCACCGCGCTGACTTGCGGCTCCAGACCGCCCACCATGGCCGACATCATGCCGCCCAGCGACGAGCCGGTCATGCCAATCGGCACGTCGGGTCCGCCCACATCAACGGTGCCGTCGCCGTCAAAGTCGCCCGCCAGGTCCTTGCCGTCGACCGCGCCGTCGCCGTTGCTGTCAAAGGCCCAGGTACGTTTGCCGTCAAAGGCCCTGAAAATACGCACCAACTGCATGTAGTCCACCGCGGATTGGCGCACCACATCGCGGGTGTGGAAGGCGTACGAGGTCCAAAAATCGGCGCCCGGATCCTCTTGGCCGTCCAAATCCTGATCCCAGCTGCGGTTGCTGGTGATGGCCTTGAACACGCCCGGAAAGCCCATGCCGGCCAGGATCTTCGAGGCAATCTGGACATCCTTGTCGCCGATGCTGACGCCGTGGCTGACGTCGTCGATGCACAACGAGGCCATGCCGTGGCGGGCGAAGTAGCCCGCAAACTGGGCCGTGGTCAGCTTGGAGCCGGTGTAGCCGTGGCCGATGATGGCGAGTCCCGCCGGTTTGCCGTCTTTGCGAGGACTTACCTCTTTGCGCGGTACGGCCATCCAAAACGTGACCAGCTCGGGCTGGGCCGGCGCCGCCTGGCGGTCCAGATCGGGCGGCCAAACCATCTCGTTGTAGCTGAGCCAGTTGCCGTTGGCGTCCTTACGCGGCAGCAGCATCGGCGTCTCGTACGAGCCCAACACGTGGTAGTCCACCTATTTGAGCGACTCGATCGCGCGCTGGCCAAAGTCCGTGCTGGGATCCATCCCCAACTCCTTGATCTGCATCCCCATCAGCGTCAGGAGCTTGAGCATCTTCTCGCCGCTGATCACGTACAGATTGGGCCCCACCTTCTTGCCACCGGCGTCCTCCAACTTGTCGTAGACGGCGTGCAGGACCTTCATGTCCGGGGGAAACTGTTTGGCCAGGTGGGCTTGCGGGCCGTGGCCGTACAGGCCGTCGCGCACAGCGGTGATGTCGGCATAGATCGAGCCGGTTGTGAACGACCAGGCAAACGCCACGTCGTCTAGGGTCAAACCGCCCAGCTCCTTCGGCTTTTTCGCCAGGATTTCCAGCAGCGGCTGCAGCGCCTGGGTCTGGCCGGCGTGGTTGACAAACGGGTACGGCGAGCCCACGGGCTGCCCGTTGGCGTCCTTCAGGCGCCGCGTGACGACCACCGCATAGGTAGTGCGCTCGCGGAGCGGTTGCAGCGGCCGGGCGATCAGCGTATTGGTCTCGCGCTCGTAGAACGTCATCAGCGCATTGGATCGCGCGGCCAGGGTCGGCTGAACTTTGTCTTTGCCGGGCAAGTAGTTGGGCACGTCCAGGATGCCGTCCAGGTCGCTGTCTTCGCCGTCGTCCAGGACGCCGTTGCCGTTCTTGTCTTCGTCCACTTCTTCGAACAAGAGCGACAGGGTCTGCCCGCGCGGGTCGTTGTCCCAATAGCCGTTCAAGTCCTTCAGCGTCGCGGGGTAGTTGCCGCTCCCCACGTCCAGAGTCGCGGGCTGGCCATACGTTTTTGAACCCGGCGTGATGTCAATGACGTAGACCAGGTCGTTGGCCTGGGCGTAATCGTCGCCCTGATGCGCCTGGATGACGCCGGGGAGATCAATCAAGCCCGTGAATGGAATGGTGATCGGCGTGAACACACCCCAGCCGTCCAGCTCGTCGGCCTTCTTGCGGGTCAAGTGTTCAAAGCTAGTGGGCGCCACCAGCGAAGCGTTGATCCGCCGACCCGTCGCCGAAGTCGCGTCGTAGCGCGTTGCCAGGTCGTTGGGCAACGGAATCTCGGGCAAGGGGCGGTGAAAAAAGTCGAGCTTGACCGTCACCGCCGCCGACGGGCTGGGAGCCAGCCCCTCTGGGTCCACCGCACAGGCCACTGCCGCCACACCACAGAGCGTCCAAAGAACCGATCGCAAGGCCAGATTCTGTTTGCATTTCATCATGGTGGTCCTGGTGCGGGAACCGCAAGTGCCCGGTCGCGCGCTGGCCGGGACTCAGCCAAGCTCCGATCCTACGCGCCCCAAGGGGCCGGCGCGCCAACTGAGCGATAGTGACGGCAAATCCTGGGCGCGGCAAGGGGTGAGCCACCCCCCGATTCGCCGCTTTGGGCGCAACACGGCGTTGCTGCGTCGCTACTGTCCCTGCGGCGACCGCTAGGTCGCCTCAGTCGCTCCGCTCCTTGCGCCTTGATTTGCATCCCAAATCGGCGGCCGGGGCGAATTTTGACGGTGGATCCTGGCACCGCGCAGGCGCTCGCCAGCGCCCGAGCGGCCACCTTGGGGCAGCACGAGCGGACGGCTCGGCAAACTTGCCATGATTCTGCGCGGTAGAAAATGCCCTGGGCAGGCGCCGCTCGAACGTTGCGGCAAGAGTCCCATGGATTTCATGGCATTGCCCGCCGACTCGCGGCCCGCTCGTTCTTGCCTGAACGGCGCCATCCGGCGGATCGCGAAGGGGAATGCCATCCAACACAATGCGTTGGGGTTCAGGAAGAACTGTGCTAGACTTTGCCGCGGCTCGCCCGAGCCGAACCTGCCAGGTGCCATTGACCTGCGCCGCGCCAAAGGATTTTGCCATGCAGCGTTCCATTTTTGGTCGAGTTGGTTTGTGCCTCACGCTGGCCACTGCGCTGGCCTGCACCGCGGAGTCCACCGGGTCAGACGTGGCCGAGAACGACGAAGACCTGACCCTGGGCACCACCCTGACCGAACCCGACAACGGCAGCACGGTCGCTGTGCTAGAGGGGCAGGCCGTGCTCGTCGCTCTGGCCAGCAACCCCACCACGGGCTACGACTGGGCGGTGACGTCGACCGACAAGTCTCTGCCGGCCCCGACCGTCAAGTACGTCAAAGGCAGCACGGCGACCGGCGGCGGTGGCACCACCAAGCTGACCTGGACGCTGCCCAGCGGCGGTGCGGCGGTTGGCAAGCACACGGTCACGCTCGGCTACCGCCGCTCGTGGGAAGCCAAAGACGTCAAGACGTTCACGTTTACGCTCGACGTCAAGTCGACCGCGTCCAAGGCCGTGCAGCTGGGCGACAACGACAACGGCGCCGTGGCGGTGGTCAAGACCGGCCAGAACTTGGTGCTCACGCTGACCTCGAACGCGACCACGGGCTACAGCTGGAAGGTGACCACCACCGACAAGACCTTTGGCTACCCCAAAGAAGTCTTCGTCGCGCCCACTTCGGGCGCCGTCGGGGCGGCCGGGCAGCAGCAGTTCACCTGGGCGACGAGCGGCCCGCTGTCGATGGTCGGCACCCACAAGGTGACGCTGAAGTATCTGAAATCCGGCAGCTCCACCGCAGCGCAGACCTTCACTTTCTCGGCCAAAGTGCAAAAGTAGCGGATCAGCCCCCCGCCTCAGCCGGCCAAGATCGCTGCCCGCAATTGCTCCGCCACTTCCGGCCCTTGAAGGGCGACACCGTGCGCCGGGACGGATTCACTCGGCCGGTCGCTGTCGGTCGCGGCCAGCAGCCAGTGCTGGAACGCGGCCTGGCCTGACGGTTTGGGGGGCAATTTCTACTTGCTGTTTTTACATGCGTTTTTCGCCAGTCCGCCACCGAGCCGTCGGCGGGCTGAACCCGGGTCAATCAAGGCAAGCGCAGCGACGGCGGCAACTGGGGATCCTGGCGGCTGACGGTCGTGCCCTCGATGCTCCCCTCCATGGTGGCGATGGCGCGAGCAACACCCTGCAACTGCTCGTCGGTCAAGGTATTGAGCACCGTCGTGCCGTCGAGCCCCGTGACCTTCTCGATGAAACGAGCATACGCGGCCGGGTTGTTGTTGTCCGAGGCTGGGGCGTAGGTCTTGACGGCCTCGGTGACCGACTTGTCGGCATACAGCGGCTCTTTGAGCAGGTCGGCAATGGCCGCAAAACCCTGGTCGTGCGTTGGGAAAATCGCAAATCCGGCGTTGACCTTGCCCGGGTAGGCGCCATGGGCCTCGGCAAAGGCGCCGCGGCGGATGTTACCAGGGTTGTTGTTGCGCCAGGCCAGCGACCCGCCCTTGCGGGCTTCGGTGGGGTAGACTACCCAGCCCGCCACCACGTCGCCGGGACTGGCCCCGGCGCTGGGACTGACAATCTGCCGTCCCTCCGCGTAGCTGTTCGCGCCCCGCAGTGCGGCCGTGGTGGCACTGGCACCCGGCGAGGCGGCGGGAGGGTTAGTCCGCGTGATGTTTTGGGTCTGCGCAGCGGGAGTCGCCGGGCGCTGGGGCTGCAGATCGGGCATGGGCACCTCCGTTCCGGAGCCTACTTGTTGCGTCGGCTGACCACAAGTTACGCCCGGCCGATGAGCGGTGCGGCGGGGTGGCCAGGCCCCCGGGCCGCGCCCTTGCCCAAGGCCGCTGGTTCGCCGCACGCGGCGGTGGTCGACAAGACCGGCGACCTCCGCGATCCTCGTGCCCATGAGCACACTCCACGACCTGCAGTTTCGCGCCCGCTAGTTGGTCTACGATTTGCGCACCGGCTTGCTGTTCCGGCCGGCGACCATGACGCGCCAAGCCGCCCTGCACGCCCTGGCCCTGCCCCGGCTCGAAGCGCAGCCCGATGTGGAACGGCCACTTGCAGCGCTGCTGGGGCGCATCCTGGGCGAGGCCGTGCAGCGCCCGCAGCCGTGGGGGGTGCTGGGTCAAGGGACATCCGGCCAGTGGATGCGCCGACCACCTGGCACCGTGCGCCTTGTGGACCTGGCGTTTGCGCAGCTGCGGCCGTACGGCCAGAGCGACATGGCCGTAAACCTGCGGCTGCTGCGGATGGCCAATCACGTCGTGCGCCTGCGCCGCCGGGCCGCCGATCGCGAGCGGCTGGGCCACCACGTCGAGCTATTGGCGGCGGCCATCGTGCCGCAGTTTGCGCCAGGGGATTGCGAGGAATTGCAGCGGCGGCTCCAACAGTTCCGCAAGGCCGGTTCGGCTGCGCCCTGATCAGAGAACTCGTTTGATCCGCGCCAACTTGAACGGCGCCGCGCGGTTCAAAACCGAAGGGCAACGCCCACACTGGCGGGCCCGGTGGGGACCAAGGTCACTCTGCCAGTCGGTCCCTGCAGCGCCAGCCAAGTTCCCAGCCCCAGCGCCACACCGCCCAGGCCGGCGGCGGTCCAACCCACACCGTAGCGCAGGTTGATACTGGCCTGTTGGCGCTGCGCCTCTGAGTAGGAAATCCCCAGGATGCGGCCGTCGGTGCGCTGCGCCAGGGTGCCGTTCAAGTCCTGCTCGTCGCCCCAAGCCCAAGCCAGCGTGCCCAGGCCGGCAAGGACCAGCGCGGCCCCGCCGCCCAAGACGGCCCAGTGGCCTGTGCTCGCTTCCGCAGCCGGGGCTTCGGGCGCCGTTGGCGTGGCAGGTGCAGCAAGTCCAGGCGTATCCAAGGGTTTCGCGGCCTGACCTGGGTCGGGCGGGTCGGCGGTCTCACTCTTGGGCTTGGCGGGGCGTTCGGCTGCTGGCGCACTGTCCTTGGGCCGTTCCCGTTCCAGTTCGGCGAGCGCCCGCTCCGCTTCCGCGCGGTCCGTCGAACCAACTGGCGCGCGGTCTCGACAGGTCTGATAGTCGCGAATCGCCTGATCGCGCTGGCGCGCAAGTTTGGCCGCTCGGGCGGCCCGGCACAAATAGATGGCCCGCCCAGGCTGCAGGGCGGCCGCCGAGCGCCAGACTTCTGCGGCTTCTTGATAAAGTCCGCTCTTTTGCAGAGCTTCGGCCTCTTCGGCGCGGAGTTCGGCGCGGCGCGTGGCAATCGACTGCAGGTGTTCCCTGGCTTTTTCGGCCAAGTCGGTCGCCAAACCTGGGTCGCGGAGCGCCTGCAGGTACAACTCCTCGGCGCGGTCCAGCTTGTTGGCCAAGTGCGCCGCCCGTGCAGCAGCATACAACCACGCCACCTGCTTGGAATCGGCTCGGTACGCCGCCAGGTACAGGTCGAGCGATCGTTCAAACTGCGCAGCGTCGTAGGCCGCCCTTGCCTGCACCGCGATGGATTCTGCCTTGCTCGGCGCCGACTTGGCGTGGCCCGCCGCGGGCGCCATGCCGACCAGCAGGGCCGCCAAGACCGCGCCAGTGGCAGCCCGTCGCCACGGATGTGCGTGTGGCTTCACGGTCCACATACTCCCAAAGAGCAAGTCTTGCCCACGCCGCAGGCGGTGCCATCGGGCAGCGACGGATGGGCGCAGCCCAGAGACGCCGCGCACCAGTCCGCGGTGCAGGCATTGCCGTCGTCGCAGCTGGCCAGCGTTTGGGCCGCGCAGGCGCCCGCGTCGGCGCAGGTGGCCATGCCCCAGCCATCCAAGCGCGCGATCCAGCCCTTGTCCACGGCCTCGCCCACCGCGACCAACCCACCGCTGGGAAGGGCTGCGATGGCATTCCATTGCGCCCCGCCAGACGGGTCCTTGTACAGGGGATTGTCTACTTGAGCACCACTTGCAGAGGCCCGCACCAACCAGCCCTGGGTCGGTGTGCCGGCCAGTCCGGCCAACCAGGCGCCGCCGTCGGCCGTTGCGATCACGTCCGAGGCGCCTTCGCTGCCGCCCAGGTCATAGGCCTTGAACCACAACGGGTTGCCGCTCGCGTCGGTGTGCAGTAGCACGATGTCGGTTCCGCTGGCACTGGGGCACGCCCCAGCGGCAAAGAGTCCGCCGTCTTTGGCCAGCGCGGGGCCTTGCAGCGTGCAGCTTGCGGCCGCGTAGGTCTTCTGCCACAGGATGGCACCGGTGGTGTCCACGCGCATCAACATGGCCACGCTGGTATTGGCCACGCCGGCCATCACCGCATGGCCATTGCCGAGCACCAGCACCCCGTTGGCCAGCGCGGGCGTCAGGTCCGAATACTGCTTCTTCCACACGACGCTTCCGCTGGCAGACAGCCGGGTCAAGGCGATGTTGGCGAAGTCCGCGTTGACGGCTGGCCAGCGGCCCGCGGCATAGATCTCGCCGCCAACTCCTGCACCCACCACGGCAAAGCCGGGCGCCGCGTTGACGCCGACCTCCCAGAGCGAGTTGCCGGCCGCGTCCACGCCGTACACCGTCCCTGCCCCCGACGAGACGACCGCGCCGCTGCCGACTGGCGCGACCCTGACCAGCACGTCATCGGTCGCGAGCGCCTTGTTCAGCACGACACTGCCATCGGCCTTCAGCACCAAGAGCCACCCAGGGTTGCCGCTGACCCCGGCGCGCCCGACCAGCCAAAGACTGCCGTCGCTGGCCACGGCCACATCGTTCAAACCAGAACCCTTTGTGCCCTGCGACAACTTCTTGGACCAGTACTTGGCCGAGGTCGCGCACGCACCTTTCAGGCAGGCGCTTTCCACGCACGGGTCACTGCCGCAGACTTGGCCGTCGGCCACGTTGTCATGCGCGCAGACCCCGCCGTTGCAGCTGTCGGCCGTGCAAACGTTGCTGTCGTCGCAGTTCTTGGCCTTGCCAGGCACGCATTTGCCGCCCGCGCAGGCGTCGGCCTCGGTGCAGGCGTCGCCGTCGTCGCAGCCGGCGGTCGTATTGGCATGCGCGCAGACCCCGCCGTTGCAGCTGTCGGCCGTGCAAACGTTGCTGTCGTCGCAGTTCTTGGCCGTGCCGGGCACGCATTTGCCGCCCGCGCAGGCGTCGGCCTCGGTGCAGGCGTCGCCGTCGTCGC
>JBBISH010000058.1:0-38496 GCA_037441385.1 Myxococcales bacterium | reverse complement strand
ACATTGACCATGGGCAATTCCGGCTTGCACTGCGGCCGCGACAGCGCCCCCGTGCAGCCGATGCCGATGTAGCCGCCGCGCTCGAAGGGCTGCAGCTTCTTGCCCACCAGCGACAGCAGCGAGGCCCACTTGATGCGGTCGCTCTGGGCCTTGTCAGCCTCGGAATCGCCCTTTTCGCCGTCGCCCTTGTCTGCGTCCGCCTTGGCGGGCTTCTTCTTGGCGCTGGGCTTGTCGGGCAAAGCAAAGGCAAAGTGCAGTTGCAGCGTGGCCTGCTTGAAGCCAGCTTTTCCAGGCGGAATCAGGATATGGCTCGTCTCTTCGGTGACCAGCTCCAACTGGTCGCCCTCGGCCTGCATCTGCTCGATGTGCAAGACCGTGGCCTTGTCCGCGCCGCGCACCGCCTGCAGGGCCGCGATGTTCTGCTTCAGGTTCATCTTGACCTTGAGCGTAAACGTCCCCACGCCCAGATCCTGAAGCCGCAAGCCACCCTGCACGCTCAACTCTGGCGAGCGCAGCACCGCGTCGGCCAGCTCCAACTCCACCTGCCCGGTCATGTCGTCGGTGCTGCCGCCGTAGTGGACCTGCATCTTGCCGCCCAGCTTGCCGTCCACGTCGCCCAGCAGGCTGGTCTGCGGCCCCAGCGCGCGCTTGCCGATGCCCATCGTGGCCAGCGACAGCCCGTCGATGGCGCCGATCTCGAAGTCGAACACCTCGCCCTTGCGCACCACCCGTCCGTCGCTGATGGTGCCGCCGCCGGCCTCGATGTCAAAGCGGACGTCAAAGGTCTTGCCAAAAAGCATTGGCAAAATGGCCACCTTGGCCGAGACCTTGTCGATCTTCAGCTCCACCTCGGGCAGCCCTGGGCCGATGCCCCCGCCTTCGGTGGGCTCGCCAGGCTTGCCCGGCAGCGTCACGCTCAGCCCCGACAGCTCGATGCCGCCCAGGCCGCGCAGACGGATCTCCTCGATCTCCATCGGGTAACCCTGCTGCCGCGCCTGCTTGGTCACATAGCTGCGCAATTGCCGCACCGGGAACGTCCACGGCAGCGCAAACACCAGAATCACCATGAAAAACAGCGCGTAGCCTGCGTACTGCAGGGCCGCGATCACCCGGGGGTGTTGCCAGAACCGCTGCATGCGCTACTCCTCGAGCTGCCCGTACCGAAATTGCCCAATCTTGATCGTCGCTTGCATCTGATCGCGCGTCGGCCCGGTGCGGGTGATCTCCACCGTCAGGCCAAACATCGGCTCGGGATGCGTCTCCAGTTTGGACAAGAAGCGCAGCACGGCGTCGTCCGGCACATTCTGGAACACGGCGTCGATGGTCGACAAGAACACCTCTTTGCCGCCCTTCTTCTTCTTGGTCTTGGGCTTTTGGACCTTCTTGGCCGCCTTGGTGGTCAGCTCGGCCAAGATGTCCGACGCATTGGCAAATTTGATCACATCCGCCAGCCGCGTCTCGGCCTCGCCGCCCTCGGCATCCTTGGCCTGGTACTTGATCTCCTTGGCGATCGCCAAGACCGTGGCCTGCAGCGGCTCTTTGGCGGCGCGATCCAGCTGGTCGGCCACGCTCTTTTCTTCTTCGCGCAGGGCCAGGTAGCGCGGCGCCGCCGCCGAAATGTCCTTGAGCGCCGCCTCGTTGCCCTGGACTTCTTCTTCCAGCGCGCTGACCCGCCGCGACACCAGCACGGCCACCAGCACCAGGCCGATCAGCGTCATCACCGCGATGCCGCCCAGCACCAGCTTGCGCTCGCGATCGCTCATGCGCTCAAAAGCCGCGCCGAGCCTGCCCAATTTCGAGGCCATCAGGCTCATTTCTCTTCCCCTTCCGCGTCGGTCTTGTCGGCCTCGGCGTCGCCCTTGGCGGCCTTGTCTTTCTTGGCCTTCTCGGCCTCGACGGGGCAGGCAATCTCGAATTCCAGCGTGAACTTGAACCAGTCGCGGTGCCGTTCAAAGGTGATGCGGTCCGAGCTCGACTTCACCTTGGAAAAGCACTTGTGGGCGTCTACCGCCTGCTGCAGCGCCAGGATGGCGTCCTGGGTGTCGGCGTCGCCGCGCAACGTGCCGCGGCCGCGCTCGATCTGCACCGCCGACAGCTCGACTTTGTGCCCCGTAAAAGGCTCTGAGGGATCGCGCCCCTTCGCCTCGTCCTTGGCCGCCCCATCGGGGCTGGCGGGCCCAGCCGGCGGCGCTCCCCCCGGAAGCGCAGCCGACGGTTTGGCTTCACTGGCCGAGTCGTCGCCAGCGCCGGGACCGCCGCGACCGTGCCCCGCGCCACGCGGCGGCCGCCGAACCGCGTCAACGGTGGGCAGGCGGTGCGCCGGAATCCCCGTAACCCCAGGCGGGACCACCATTCCGGGCGGTGGCGTCGGCGTGTCGGGCTGGGGCGCAGCCTCTTCTTCGGGGCCGCCCGGCGGCTTGAAGTCCGGCGGCTCGGTCACTTTGTCCAAGATGCTGGACACATCTTCCAGCACCTTGAAGGCGCTGATATCGGGATACAACGCCGCCATGTCCACGGCCGGCTCGCGCGCCAATTCCTTGCGCACCGTCTCAAAGTCGGTCGAGGCCTTGCCGGTCAGCTGTTTAGAAAGCGCCTGCAGAATCGCCAGTTGCTGCTCCTGCTCGATGACCAGCGCCCGGTAGTTCAGGCTCGCGCGGATCCCCAGCAGGCACAGGGCCACCACGATGAACGCGACCAGCTGCGGCAGGCGCTGGCGCAGCACCTTGAAATCGCCTTCGTAAGCCAGCTCGCCCTGGCGAAAATCGACGTCGCCGCTCTCTTCGGTATCCGCCGCCGCCAGAGCCAACGCCACGGCCAGCGCGCCGCGATCGCCCAGGCTGTGGGCACTGGCCAGGCGCACGTCGGGCATGTTGCCCAAGGCAATCGCCTGCACCGGCACGTCCAGCGCCCGCTCCACGAACTCGTGGATGCCGCCCAGCTCGGCCAGCCAGCCCGTCAGCAGGATCCGGTCGGGCTTCTTGTGCGAGCGCCGCTGCCAGTTGGCCAGCGTCAGGCGCAGTTCGCGCAGCAGCGGTTGCACCGCTTGGCGGGTTGCCAGCGCCAGCCCGCGTTCTTGCTCGCTCTCTAGCGCTTCGTCGGGCAGCAATTGCGCATGGCCGCGCAGCAGGTCGGCGGGCTGCAGGTCGCTTTGGACCAGGCTGCCGAACAGCTCGGCGACGGTCTGGCCACCCACGGCAAAGCTGCGCAACATCTGGGTTTTGCCATCTTGGCACACCAGCACTTCCGACGAGCGCGTGCCCACATCGACGAGCAGCGTCACGCCGTCCTTGGCGTCGGGCAGCTTGCGGACCAGGTGCGCGAACGCCAGCGACTGCAGGCCCAGCCGCCGCGCCTCGATCCCCAGCTCTTTGTACGCGTCGATGTGCTTGGTGACGATGTCGCGCGGCGCCGCCAGCGCCAACACCTCGGTCTGTCCCTCTTTTTCGCCCAGCCGCACAAAGTCGACGATCACGTCGCTGATGGGCGTCGGAATGTGATTTTCAAGTTCAAATCCCACCGCTTCGGCGATGGCCTGGTCGTCGCGGAACGGGAACGCGAGCACGCGGTGCATCACGTAGGTCGCGGGCATGGCCACGGCCACCACGTCGTCGGGTCGCTGGTTGCGCAGCAGCAGGGTCTGCACGGCCGCCGCCTGCTCGGGCGAAAACAGCGCGTGCCGATGATGCGCCGCCTGCTCGGGATCGGGCGCCGCCACCGGCTCTTCGTCCCAGCCGGTCAGCGCCGTCTGCCGCAGCGACTTGTCGGCAATCGCCAGGCGGATCGCCCGCGTCCCAATGTCCAAACCCAGGATTCTGTGAGCCATTCGCTCCGTCCCCTTCCGCTAGTCTTCGCGCCAGTACACGTAGCGCTGCGAGGTGGTGTCGAGCAGCGCGGTGATGCGCCGCTGCACCTTGCCGCTGGTGCCGTAGGCCTGGATGCGGACGATCTTGCCGCTCGTTCCCACGTCCTCGAGCATGCGGCCTTGGTTGATTGCCAAGACTTTTGCATAGTCCGCCGGCACCACCGTCCCCAGCTTGTCAAAGAAATTGACGAACCGGCCCGGGTTGGCAAACGGCGGCGAGAACAACATCTTTTTCAAGGTGCGGCACACCTCGATGTACTGCCCGGCCACGTTGACCGGCACGAACATCTCTTGACCGCTGCCCTGCATCCCGCGCGCACACGCGATCTGCTCGTTCATCGGATTGGCCAGATTCTTGCAAATCAGCGCCTTGATCACCTCGATCGGCGCGGTGTTCACGTTCAGCTTCTCGGTGTTGTAGACCGTCAGCTGGTTCTTCAGCTTGCACCACAGCTTGTCGTTCATGCCCTGCACCAGCCGCACTTCCTCGGTGGTGTCAAAGGGCGCGTCCTTGACCTTCATGTTGCTGCGCGCATAGCCCGAGCCCTCGGCGCCCGAACCCTCGACCAGCTTCTTGCTGTTGGGATCGATGTCCGTCTTCAGCGTGTCCTTGTCGGCCCAGTCGATGACGTTGAGCGCCAACTGCGCCATGTCCTTGTCGATCTCGCCCGGCCGGGTCATGCCCTCGTTGCGTTCCAGCAGCTTGTACAGGGTGTCGAACACCGCCTGCTTCTGGTTCAAGTCGTTGACCCGGTTGATGTTGACCCGGCCGTCGTCGTCGCCGGACTGGCAGCCGCAGGTACCGCGCTTCAGACCCACCGCAGGATGCCCTTCCAGGTTCACCAGCTGCAGGCCCATCAGCGTCATCTCGCCCTTGCAGAAGGCGTTGACGAATTCGCAGGCATAGGCGCCGATGCTGATGTTGGGCTTCTTGCCGGCCAGCATCTGCGAGTACTGGGCGATCATCTTCTCGACCAGATCGTTGCTGCCGATCACCATCGCCGCCAGCTCCACTGCCGCGCGCGCGTGCAGGTGCGCCTCCACCTCGGCTTCCACGTAGCTCGACGTCTTGACCGCCACTCGCGAAGTGTAGGTGAACTCGAGCGAAAAGATCGTCAGGATCGCGATCGACGCCATCGCCAGCAGCAGCGCCACCCCGCGCTGGCGGTCGGTCGGTCCCGCCGAGCCCTGGCCGGTCGCGCGCAGCCCCGCCCGCACTGCCTCGGCCAGACGCGCGCCCAGCTTCCAAGTCGCCGCGGGCGTGCTCATCGTCCACCTCCCGGCATGCCCATGCCCGGATTCGGCCGCGGCATCATAGGGTTGCCCGGCAGAGCGCCGCCCATGCCGCCTGCGCCCGGCACGCTGAAATTGCCCGGCGTCTGGCCCGGCATGGCTGCGTACGGATTCAGCGAATTCTCAAAGGGCTTGGGCACATGGATGCCGCCCAGGTTCAACGGCTGCTGCAGGCGAATCCGCGCCTGGGTCTCAAAGGTCAGCTCGCCCTCTTCGGTCGCCAGCACCAGCGTGACCTTGACCCGCGCCGGCAGCCACAGGTCCTGCGGGCCGTGGGTCTGCTCTTGATTCGCCATGTTCGACGCCAGCGCCGAGCCCAGCGCCGCGTTGCCGGTCACCGCCGCCACGCCTGCCGCCGCCTGGGCCTTCTTCATCTCTTCTTCTTTGGCGTTGTCGATCTCGACCTTCCAGTCCGACTGCCAGGACTCCTTGTCCATATCCCAGTAGGCAAAGGTCAATTTCTTGACGCCCCAGGCCAGCACCTGCTTGCGGCCGCCCTTGAAGGGCTGGTCGTCGATCAGCGGCTTCTCGCGGCGCACCAGGATCGAGTCGCCGGTTTTGCTGTCCTTTTCCAGCTTGTACTCCACCACCGCTTCGTCGCTCTCGCGCGCTTCGCGGACCATGCGCCGGTGGCCGATCGTCGCGAACGTGAGCGAGTTCTGCTTGCCGACGAACACCGTCTTGGTGGTCTTCAGGTCGCTCTGGTGCTTGCTCAGGTAGGCCATGGCGATCTCGTTGTCCATGCGCCCCAGCGCCACCCGCGCCGCGTGGTAGTACTCCTGGCTCTGGCGGTTGTCGCGGATCGCGCCGATCAGCGACGCCGTCGACGTCGCCAGGATCACGCCCAAAACCGCGAGCAGTCCCACCGCCACCAGGATCTCGATGAGGGTGAAGCCGGCTTGGTTGTTGGGTTTGCGTGGGATAAAACCCGAGTCCGCACCAGCAGATACCAAGCCGTCCCTGGAGAGGGACGGCGTCATGCTAGCCCGCCGCTTCAGCGGCTGGGCTCCCACGACGTCAGCACGGATTCGGCCAAGTTCGCAACCATGCTGGGCAAACGTGGGAGTGCCCGGCCCTTGAAAGGGCGGGCTATCATAGCGCCGTCGGCCTCCGCCGACGTCAGGTTCCGTCCCACCGAGCGCCCTGCGATCCGGCACCAGACCCGACAAACCCGAGTCTACACAAGTAGATACCAAGCCGTCCCTGTAGAGGGACGGCGTCATGATAGCCCGCTGCTTCAGCGGCTGGGCTCCCACGATGGCGCGGCAGAAGGGGGTCATCGCTTCACCCCGCCGCCCATGCCGCCCATACCGCCCAGCAGACCGCCTGGGGGCATGCCCGGAACGCCGCCCGCACCCGTCGGATCCAGCGCGTTCTGCACCTTCTCCTGCTTCTGCAGGTTGCGGATCGCCTCGGCCTCCTCCTGACTCACCGCGGTGGTAAACGTCTCCATGTCCAGAGTGCGGTTCTCGCCTTCCTCATCCTTCCACTGCAGGTGCACCACCACCTTGCGGGTCCGGTCGCTGGCGCGCTTGAGCACCATCGGCAGCAGGTTGCTGATCACCAGGCCCATCGACATCTGCAACACGGCGATGTTGATGTCGCACAGATCCAGCAGGTTCATGCCCTGTTGACCGGACAGCAGGATCACCTGAAGCAGGCCCATCAGGTCGGTGCCCTTGGCGATCGCGCCCAGGTCCATGCCGGCGTTTTGCGCCTGCTCGGCCGACTTGCCTAGATCGCTGGCCATCGGCTTGGAGCCGCCACCTTTGTTATCACCCGATAACTTGTCCAACGCGCCCGACTGCGCCAGCGTTTCTTGCGCCTTGGTCAGCATCGACTGCGCCTGCTCAGTCATGCCCGAGATCGAGCCCTCGTCCAAGTTCAGGCCCAGCAGGTCGTAGCGGCACTTGAACTGCTTGGCATAGGCCTTGGGCAGCTCGCAGTCGCGGCCGGTCAGATCGTTGGTCGGGAAGCCGTCTTTGCGGTACTTTTCTTCGATATCCAGCAGGGTTCCACGTAGCAGCAGCGCCGCCACGGTCGAGCGATAGACGCGCTTGCTGTAGTTGGCCGACGACGAGGCGCTACCGGCGATGATGGTCAACGCAAAGGCCAGCAGGGCCATGGCGACCAACACCTCGAGCAACGTAAAGCCGGCACTCCGTTTTTGCACCCGTCCGCTCCTCCTTTGCATACTACCGTTCTTCTTTGTCGCGCTTGAGCTCGTCGAACTCCACCTTGCCGGCGTGGACCTTGGCGGTGCCCTGCAAGGCGAACACTTCCACAGTGTTCCAGTCATCTTCCGCGTTCAGCTGAATCAGCGCGTGCTCGGTGGTGCCGTTGGGGAAGAAGTTGATGAACGCCTGCCCCTTTTCCACCGGCTGGTCGTCGTGGCTGGTCAGCACCCCGGCGAATTTCACGCCCTTGTCCAGCTCGTTCTTCTGCAGCAGCGTGGTCTTGCTGGCCTCGAAGCCGCCGGTTTTCTTCAGCTGCTCGTCGGTGCCCTCGTCCTGGTTGTCGCCCGGCAGCAAAAAGCCCTGGCACGGATCGTCGCTGGTCTGGCCCTCGCCCCACCAAGTCCGCGTATCCAGGTCGATCACCAGCCGCTGGTTGCGCCCCGACACCACGGCCAGGTTGTAGAGGTAGCGCACCGCCGTCGCCACCTTGCCCGCTTCGGCCTGCGCCGACGCCCCGCGGATGTTGTTGATCCCCGTGGCCACCGCCAACGTCACCGCCATCATCACCGCCACGACGACGATGAGCTCGATGAGCGTAAAGCCTTGGGATCTCTTCAACACCTAGCGCACCTCGCGACCGTAGCAAACATCATCCACCGTGCCCGCGTCGGTATCCGGCCCGGCCGAGCACAACTCAAAACCCGCTGTCGTCAACCGATACTCCAACTCTTGCCGCCACGGATCGCGCAGGTTCTCCGGCTTGAGCTTCGCTTTGCGCCCGTCCGCCAGCACGTGCAGGCTCGCGGGATAGCTGCCGGTTTTCTCCTTGAACTGCGCGAGGATCTGTCCCACGCCGGCCACCTGGGCCTTGGCGGTCTCCTCCTTGGATGCGCACAGGCATCCGGAAACGCCGTACCCAAGGAAGAGCGCAACCAGCACGACGGGGAACCCCAGCCCTACAAGCCAGGCCACCCTCTTGCCCCAGGCGGGTCGTGGCGCCACTTCGCTCACTTAGTGCCCCTTGCCGCCGTAGCAGATGTCGTCCTCGGTGCCGATCTTCTTGTCCGAGCCGCCCGAGCACAGGGTAAAGCCCTCGCCGCTGGCCTGGTATTGCAGCTCTTTCTTCCACGGATCCTTCAGGTTCTCGGGCTTCAGCTTGGCCTTCTTGCCCTCAGCCAGTTCTTGCAGGCTTGACGGATAGTCGCCGTTGCGCGCTTCGTGCGCCTCGACGATCTGGCCCACGTTGGCGATCTGCGCCTTGCAGGTGTCTTCCTTGGCCTCGCCCAGGGCGCCCATCACGCCGTAGGCCAGCGCCGAGCCCAGCACGCCGATGATGACGATCACCACCATGATTTCGATCAGCGTCATGCCACGCTCGCCTTTGCGAACTTCGGCCACCATCTTCTCCAGTTCTTGCACCTTCATCGCACCCTCCTGGTCGTCCTAGCCCTGTTGAACGGCCTGGGTCAGCTTCATCATCGGCAGCAAGATCGCCGCCACCAAGAAGCCCACCACCAGGCCCATGAACACGATCATCAGCGGTTCCAGCAGGCTGGTCAGCGCCTGCACCCGCGTATCCACCTGATTCTCGTACGACTCGCTCACGTTGCGGAGCATCTCTTCCAGCTCGCCCGACCGCTCGCCAATGGCCACCATGTGCACCACCATCGGCGGGAATTGCCCCGAGCGCTTCAGCGGCCCGGCGATGTTGTCGCCCTCGCGGATCGCGCCGCGCGCTTCGGCCACCACCTTGGCCAAGATCTTGTTCGCCACCACGTTCTCGACGATCTCCAGCGCCGTCAGCAGCGGCACGCCCGAGCTGAGCAGCGTCGACAGCGTCCGCGAAAACCGCGCGATGGCGATCTTGCGCATCAGGTCGCCCATCACGGGGGCCTTCAGCAGCCAGCGATCCAGCGTCTCTTCGCCCTTCTCGCTGCTTTTCCACTTCAAGAACGCCCGCGACACGCCCACCACCAGCAACAACCCGGCCCACCAGAAGGTGGTGAACAGCTTGCTGATGGCGATCAGGATCTTGGTGATGAGCGGCAGCTCCGCGCCCAGGTCGGCGAACATGGCCGTGATGTTGGGCACCACAAAGACCATCATGCCCGTGACGATGGCGAACGAGATGCACAGCATGATCACTGGATAAGTCAGGGCACCGATGATCTTATTCCGCAATTTAACTTGGCTTTCGGTAAAATCCGCCAGCCGCTGCAGCACCACGTCCAGGTTGCCAGACGACTCGCCGGCGCGCGCCATGTTGTAGTAAGTGTTCTCGAAGACCTTGTCGTGCACGCTCAGCGCCCGCCAGAACGGCGCGCCTTCGTTCACGTCGGTGCGGACTTGCGCCACCACGCGCTTGAGCTTTGGGTTCTCGAGCTGCTCGACCACCGCCGCCAGCGCGTCGACCAGCGGCACGCTCGCCTTCAGCAGCGTCGCCAATTGCCGAGTAAATTCGCTGATGTCCTGCGGGCTGATCCGCGTGAGCATCTCGCCAAAATCCACATCGCGCGAGCCGGTTTTCTGCTGCTGGCCGGCCTTGACCTTCTGGCCTTTGCCGCTCTTGGCGCCTGCCTCGCGGTACTCGGTCAAAAACACCTTGTCGCGGCGCAGCGCAGCCTTCAGCCCGCGCACGCCTTCCACGTCGAGCGTCCCCTTGACGGTGCGCCCGTTGGCGTCTTTGCCGATGTACTCGTAAACTGGCATCTTTCCTCAGCTCTCCTGCTACTCCGCCTCGTCGGCGTTGGCGATGCGCATCACCTCTTCCACCGTGGTAAAGCCGCTCATGCACTTCTCGGCGCCGTCCATCAGCAGCGTCGCCATCCCTTGCGCCACCGCCGCCTTTTTGATGGCGCCCGCATCGGCGCGCGACACCACCAGGCGCTTGATTTCTTCCGTCGGAATCAGCAGCTCGTGCAGGCCCGACCGACCCGAGTAGCCCGTCATCGAGCACTGCGGGCAGCCCTTGGCCTTGTAGAACGTCGCCGCCCTGACCTGCGGGCTGTTGCGCTCCAGGCCCAGCTGCTCCAGCTCCAGGTCCGTGGGGATGTAGGGCTGGCGGCAGTCCTTGCACAGCACGCGGATCAGGCGCTGCGCCAGGATGCCGGCGATCGACGACGACAGCAGGAACGGCTCCACGCCCATGTCGATCATACGGGTATAGGTCGAGGCGGCGTCGTTGGTGTGCACCGTGCTCAGCACCAAGTGACCAGTCAGCGCGGCTTGCACTGCAATTTCAGCGGTTTCCAAGTCACGAATTTCGCCGACGAGCACCACGTCCGGGTCTTGACGCAGCGTCGCGCGCAGACCGCGGGCAAAGGTGAAATCGATTTTCGGATTCACCTGCATCTGACCGATGCCTTCCAGCTGGTATTCCACCGGATCTTCGATGGTCAGGATGTTGATGTCCGGGTTGTTGATCGTCATCAGCGCCGAGTACAGCGTGGTCGTCTTGCCCGAGCCGGTGGGGCCGGTGCAGAGCAAAATGCCGTTGGGCCGATGGCAGATGGCGTCGATGGCCGTGCGGATCGACTCGCGCATGCCCAGCGTCTTCAGGTCCAGCGTGGTGCTGCCCTTGTCGAGCAGACGCATCACGATGCGCTCGCCGTGGGCGGTGGGGATGGTCGACAGACGCAGGTCGATGTCGCGGCCGGCCACCTTGATGCGGATGCGGCCGTCTTGCGGCAGGCGCTTCTCGGCGATGTTCAGGTTGCCCATGATCTTGACGCGCGAGGTGATCGACGGCTGGAATTTCTTCGACGTCCGCACCACTTCCTTGAGCACGCCGTCCTTGCGGAAGCGCACCAGCACGTACTTCTCCATCGGCTCGATGTGAACGTCGCTGACCTTCTCTTTGGCCGCCTGATTCAGCACTGAATTGACCAGGCGGATGATCGGCGCCTCGTCGTCCTCGTCCAAGATGTCCTTGGCGGCGTCTTCCAGCTCCATGGCGATGTCGGCCACGCCGGAATCGCCCTTTTCCATGTCATCGACGACCTGATCGGCGCGCGCGCGGCGGTCGAACGAGTAATTGATCGCCGCCGCCAGCACTTCGGGGGTCACCAGGATCGGCTCGATGCGCACGCCGCCGAACAGCACCCGCAAGTCGTCCAGCGCGCCCAGCTGCATCGGGTTGGCCAGCGCCACCGTCAGCACCCCGCTTTCCTTCTTGACCGGCAGCAGCTCGGCCTCGCGGGCGTAGCCAATCGACAGAGGCCCCACCAACGACGTATCGATCGAGTCGTGATCGAGCTTTTGCGCCACGGGCAAGCCAAGTTGCGCTCCCAGCGCCTCCATCACCTGCAGCTTGCTGACCGAGCCCTGTTGCACCAGGATCTCGCCCAGCAGACCGCCGCGCTCGCCTTGGGTCCGCAGCGCCGACTCCACGTGCTCGCCGGTCGTCAGGCCGCGCGCCACCAGGATCTGCCCGATCGGCCGCGCATCAACGGCCGGTGTTGCCAAGAGCGCGTTCACTTGATCCCCTTGTGCTTCTTGCCCTTCTTGCCCTTGACCGGTTTGCCAGCCTTGTCGGCCTTGGCCGGCTTGTCGCTGGCCGCCTTGGCCTCGCCAGCCGGAGCGTCCTTGCCCGCGTCCTTGCCCGCGTCTTTGGCGTCGGCCTTGGGTTCGCCGGCCTTGTCGCCGGCCTTGTCTGCCGGCTTTTCTCCAGCCTTGTCGCCGGCTTTGTCGGCCTTGTCGGCTTTGTCGGCGTCGGGCAGCTCCAGCACCTCCACCGGCGGGCCGTCCTCATCGTCGTCGTCGCCGGCCTTGCTCTTGTCGCTCTTCTTGGCCTTGTTGGGGTCGTACTCCAGGTCGTGGCCGTCGGGCGAGCCCACTTTGTCCACGTCCTGGTTGTCGAAGTAGGCCTTCTCGAGCATCTTTCGCTCCTCGGCCGACTTGTCCACCGCCTTGAACACCGTCTCCAAAAAGCCCGTCTTCTTGCGGTAGTCGACCTTGCCTTGGTACTCCTTCTGCTTGGTCGCCAGCTCGTCGACGAACTGGCGGATCTGCTCCATCTTGTTCTCGTGCATGCGCTGCAAGTCGCTGGCATCCTTGATGATGTGCGGCACGATGATCAGCAGCAGGTTCTTCTTTTCGATCATCGTGCTGTTCTTGCGGAACAGCATGCCGATGAGCGGCAGGTCGCCCAGCACCGGGATCTTGGCCACACCGGTCGACTCGCGGTCGGTGACCAGGCCGCCGATCACCACCGGCTGCTGGTCGCGCACCACCACGGTGTTGTTCACCTTGCGCTTGCTGGTGGTGGGCCCCAGGTTGGGATCGATGCCTTCCACTTCGTTCAGGCTCTCGTCGATCTTCAGCTTGATGTAGTCCGACTCGTTGATCTGCGGCGTGATCTTCAGGGTCATGTCCACGTCCAGGAACTGGACCATGCCGCCCATCATGCCGCCCATCATCGAGCCCAGACCGCCCAGCGCGCCCAAACCGCCCAGACCGCCGGCCATGCCCGGAATGCCCATGGAGCCCATGCCGCCTAACATGCCCAGTCCGCCCAGGCCGCCCATCGACTGCGAGCGGTACGGGATCTTGCGACCCACGGTGATCTCAGCGTCTTCGTTATTCAGCGTCAGGATGTGCGGCGTGCTCAGCACGTTGACGTCGCTGTTCTCTTGGATGGCCTGCACCAAGAAGCCAAAGGCCGGAATCGACAGCGTCACGCCCGCGGCGACGGACGAACTGCCGGTATTGCCGGCGTTCACGTTCAGCAGCGGACCCTGCATACCTGCGGCAAAACCGCCCGAATTCAGCTGCTGCAGGCTCACGCCCGACATGCCCAGGCCGCCCAGGCCAAACAGCAGTGGCACGGTGTCGCCGCCGATGTCAAAGGTGGTGCCAGCCGAACCCGCGAGCTGGGTCTTGCGGTTCTTGCTTGTCGAGATCTCCATCACCACGGCTTCCACGTAGACCTGCTTGCGCTTGCGGTCCAGCTCCGCGATGACCTTCTGCAGCGCCACGTAGTCCTTCAGCGACGACTCGATCACCAGCGAGTTCGTGGCCTTGTGTGCGGTGATCTTCACGCTGCCTTCGAACAGGCTGGCCGAACCGCCGCCACCGCCGCCGCCGCCCTTGCTGCCGCTGCTTTTGCTGCCGCTGCTCTTGCTGCCACTGCTCTTGCTGCCGCCGCCGCCGCCGCTGCCGCCGCCGGTTAGCGAGCTCAGGGTCTGCGACACGTCCTCGGCGTCGGCGTTCTCCAGGTGGTGGATGTGGATCGCGCCCTCGCCGGGGATCGGCACGTCCAGCTTGCGGATCAGAGCGTCTACTTTCAGGTAGTTGCTGCGGGTGCAGATGACGATGATCTGGTTGCTGCGGTCGTCCGCCACCACCTTGGTCAAGGTGACCTTGGCCGCCGACGACGAGCCCGCCGACGCACCGACCTGGCCACCGCCGCCGCCCGCTGGCGCCGGACCACGACCGCCGCCACCGCCACCGCCGCCGCCGCCGCCTTCGCCAAAGATCGCGGTAATCTTCTCGACCAACTCGCCCGCGTCCATGTGCTGCACCGGCCGGATGAAGATCTTGTCGGTACCCAGCGGTACGTCGACCTCGGCCAAAAGCCGCATGAGCTGGCGGATGTTGCTGCCCGAGTCCGTGACGATCAGGGTGTTGGTCGGCCCGTACACAAACACATCGCCCGACTTCGACTTGAACTTGCCTGCCAGCGCCTCGGCGTCTTTGACGTCGATGTGCTTGAGGCGAATCAGGCGGGTGACGATGTTGTCCTCGTCCGGAACCGCGCCTTTGGGGCCAAGCACTTGCGCGCCCGAACTGCGCGCGTCCGGCGAGTCGACGATGTAGTGAAAGGCGCCTTTCTTGGTGATGGTCAGGGCGTTGACGGCCAGCGACGACAAGAACGCGCGATAGGCCTCGTACACCGACACGCGCTGCGGCGACAGGATCGTCACTTTGGCGCCGCGCTTCTGGGTGGCGACCACAAAGTTGCGATCCAGCCAGCAGCTCATCAGCTTGGTGACGGCCTCCAGCGGTGCGTCTTGGAAGTCGACCGACACCTTGGCGTTCAGCGGTAGGCGCTTGCACTTGATATCACTGAAATTGTTCTTGATCGTAACAACGTCGTCCAACTTCTTCAGGTCGTCGTCCAGCGACCCACCACCGCCGCCACCGGCCGCATCGTCTTTGCCCGGGGCGCGCGGCGGCAACCCGCCGGGATCGGCCGGACCGTCGTCGGGCTTGCCCTTCTTGCCGCCAGCGGCGGGATCGAATTCGGGGTCCAGCTTGCTCGAACCCTTGCGCTTCAGCACGCCCGAGCCCTCGCCACCAGCCTTCAACTCGCCGTCTTTCTTACCCTTGCTCAGCCGGCCCGTGCCACCTCCCGCGGGGATTTCGCGGTCGCCGCCAGCGTCGGGCTTGGCCTCGGGGCTGGCGGGCGTGGGGCGACCCGGAGCCGGACGGCCACCCGCGGGCGGCTCTTGGGCCAAGGCGGGCCCCAGGGCAACCAGGCCCGCCACCACCAGGGTCGCGGCCAACGGCGCCAGGCGCCGAGTCATACGCAGTTTTCCATGCAAATTCAAAGCGAACTCCTTACCTTGCGGGCTCCCCATGCCGGTTTGTTCCCGCGCCTATCGAATCGTGTAGCGCAAGGTCTTAGGCTGCCCGTCGCGCTCGATGAGCACGGTCAGCCGCGCCTTGTTCTTCAGGGCCTCGTAGAGGGCCAAGGCCTTGTTCGGGCTGTCGATCTTGTCGCCGTTGACCGCCTGCACCACGTCGCCGTTGGCAAAGCCGATGTCCGAAAACAGGCTGCCCGAGCTCATGCCGATCATCCGAAAACCCTCGTACTTGCCGCCGTGGTAGTTCGGCACGATCCGCACCTGGGTTCCCAGCTGGGTTACATCCTTTAGCTTTTCGTTCACGTGGTTGCGGTCCAGCTGGTAGGCGCCGTCGGCCAGGCGCTTGACGCCGGGCGCATCGGGAGTGCCGGCATCGCTGGTACGCGGCGGAGCCGGGCGCGGTCCAGGCAGGTTGGCACCGGGGTTCGGCGGCGTACCAGGCGCACCTGGATTGGCCGGATCGGCACCGGCCGCGGCGTCTTTGGGGTACAGCGGCGCCACGGTCAGCTTGCCACTCTCGTTCAGGACCAAGTAGTTGCGGCGCACGGCGTACACGGTCGCCTTGCCGTCCAGCAGCTCCATGCCCACGTTGACGATCTTCTGCGGGTTCTTGTCGATCTCCACGCTGGCGCTGGACCACGCCTCGGGCGCCACGACCATGGTCCCAAGCAATTTGATGGGCAACGAGGTGGGCTCCAGGGTCGGCTCGGGCGGCGGCGCTTCCTTGCCTTCGCCATCGGTGCCGCCTTCGCCTTGCTCTTCGGGTTCTTGCGGCACCTCGGGCTCGGGGATCTCGAACATCGACCGCCCCGACATGACCGCGCCCGACTCTTCCTTCAGGCGGCCGTCGCGCAGGCGCTTGGTCAGCGTCGATTCGCCTGCGGCTGCGGCGATTTGCGGCTTGTCGTCGCTGCGCGAAGCCTTGGACAACTGGACGCCAATCAGCGCGTTGAGCGATCCGGCCGCCAGCCAGGCGATGACCGCCAAGCCGACTAGGTTGATCGCCCAGAAGTGGCGTTTCAGCAGGGTTTCCATTCCAGAGCTCCCGAGCACGACGGTTGCGGACACCAACCTGAGCGCCGCTACACCCAGGTTGAAGCAAAACTCGTGCCACCCGCCTCGCCAGCGTCGTCCTGTACTTTCGTAGGGTTGCAGCACCACGTCTGCATCCGGTGGCGCCCGCCTGGCATGGTGGTCCAGGGCGATCCCGCAGCTGTGTGCCAAAATGGCAAACCTCTGTGCATTTCTGCCCTTGCCCGCTGGCGTGAGTTTTGCGCGGCGATCGCGGCTCGGCTATGCTGCTTGGCAGGGGTTGGCCAGTTGGGTGCCGCCCGCGAGGCTTTGCCGTGACCCGATCCCGCCGCGCTGCCCGCCCTTGGGCCCTCTGCCTGGCTGCCGCCGCTTTCCTCGCTGCGTGGGGCTGCGGCAGCGAGAGTCCGGCCGCCGTCAAGGCCGACACGCAGGCCGCCGCCGATGCGTCCGTGGACAGCACCTCGCCCGCCGCAGACACTCAAGATCCCCTGGACCAGACCGCGCCGCCGATCGACAGCGCCGCCGACAGTGCGCCCCCGCAGGTCGACATCACCGTCGAGGCCAGCACCCCAGGCAATACCGACGGTTGCACCCCGGACTGCAAGGGCAAGGTCTGCGGGCCCAACGGCTGCGGGTCGGTGTGCGGCTTCTGCAAGTCCGGCGAATTCTGCGAGCCGGGCGGCAGCAAGTGCAGCGAGTACTGCAAGCCCAAGTGCACCGGCAAAGTTTGCGGCCCCGACGGCTGCGGCGGCCAGTGCGGCACCTGCGAAAAAGACTTCCACTGCGGCACCAGCGACGGCGTTTGCTACAAAGACAGCTGCGTCGGGTCGTGCAGCGGCAAGAACTGCGGCGACGACGGCTGTGGCAAACCCTGCGGCGAGTGCGCCGCGGGCGACTACTGCAGCAGCGGCACCTGCAAGGCGGGCGCATGCAAGGGCATCGACACGGCCAAAGGCCAGTGCGACGGCGACTTCCTGGTCACCTGCCAGGGCAGCGGCGCCAGCGCGCAAAAGATCACCAAAGACTGCGCCGCGCCCCCCAACCTGGGCGGCCTGACCTGTGGCTGGGATCCGATCGCCAACGCCTACGGCTGCATCAAGAAAGTCTGCGACAACTCGTGCAAAACTGACACGGGCGCCGCGATCGTCTGCGGCAACAACCAGTGCGGCAACCCGTGCGGCGGCTGCCCCGGCGGCTGGAAGTGCAACGTCACCTCGTGCGACCCCGTCGCCGGCGGCAGCTGCAGCGACGCCAGCTTCCAGGCCAAATGCCAAGGCGACACCTGGATCTACTGCAACACGGGCAAGATCAAGACCGTCGACTGCGTCATCGAGGCCGGCGCCAACAAGTGCGGCTGGAATGCAAATGCCACGCCCAAACCGCAATTCGAGTGCATCTATTGAGCGGACTCGGGCACTCCGTCGCGGATTTCTGCCATGTTCTTCAGCAGATCCTTGTAGTTCTGCCCCTGCCGCGCTCCCCAAGGGCCAAAGAATACGTCATCCAGCACCAGCGCGTGCGGCGGCGCGGTCTGGCCGGCGCTGGTGCGCTCACCCGACTTCAGCGCGTGCGCCAGCTGGTCCAGGGTCTTGCGGCCGCGGGCGATGTCCACCACCGTACCGGCCATGATCCGCACCATGTTGTGCAAGAAGGCGTTGCCTTCCACGGTGATCGCCCAGACCTTCTGCGCGCCGCACTCGTCGATGACCTGCGGCCGCACCTGCAAGATGTTGCGCGAGGTCGACTGCGCCGAACAGTTCACCGAGCGAAAGGCAGCAAAGTCGTGAATGCCTTCCAGCATCTGGCACGCTGCCAAAAGCTTTTGCGGATCCAGCTGCGCCTTGATGTACCACGCCCGCGTTCGCCACAGCGGTAGGCGCGCCGGGCCCGTCTGCACGTAGTACACGTAGCGCTTGCCCACCGCGTCCGAGCGCACGTCGGCCTCGACCGGCAGCTCCTCGGCGCTGACGATCTTGCAGTCCTCGGGCAGGATCACGTTCAGGCCCAGCATCAGGCCGCGCGCGCCCACGTTTTTGTGGGTGCGGATGAGGATGGGCAGCCGCCGCGCGTGCACCCCAGCATCGGTGCGGCTGGTGGCGCGGGCGATGACGACCTCGCCCAGCATGGCCAGCCAGGCCTCTTCGACCACGCCGGCCACGCTGCGAATGCCGTCTTGCTGCTTTTGGAATCCAGCAAAGGCGGCGCCATCGAACATCACCCGCAACAGCACGGATCGCGGCGGGTAGGCGCCACCCTCGGTCAGCACAAGGGGCTCGGCGGACATCGGCGGTCGCTCAGTAGTCAAAGGCGATGCCGAACGTGAATAGATCGTCCGACAAATTCAGGCTTTTCTTACTGCCAAAGTCGTTCAGCCGCAGCATCTGATACTCGGCGAACAGGTAGCTGTGGTTCACGCCCATCTCGATGTCAAAGCTGCGCGCGGCCATCGGCTCCAGCACGTCCAGCAAGAAGCGCATGCCCAAGGTGGCGTGGTAACCGCCCGTGCCGCCCATGGCCTCCTTGGTGCTGCCATTGGCGTCGGTCCAGCGCGCCAGGTTGTCCACGCCATCGCGCATCCACCAAATGCCGTAGACCAAGCCCAGCTTGGCGTACGGAATGAACGGCACGCCCCAAGCGCGCTCCAGCTCGTCCATGCGGTACACAACATCAAAGGTGATCGGCACGATCGACAGGGAGGTCTTGTCCGAGCTCGAGTTGTTGGTGGCCTGCTCGCGGCCGTAGCCGTCCTGGCTCCAGTAGCCGGCCGACAGCCCCAGCGAGAGCGTGCCAAAGCGGTCCCACACCCGCGAGTCGGTCGCCAGCGAGACCTGCCAGGCGGCGCCGCCAAAGATGTCGGCGTAGGGCTTGGCCTTGCCGGTCAAGCCTTCGTCGATCTGCGGCAGATAGCGCGAAAAGCGAAAATCCAACGACCCGGTCTGCGGCGAGGCCGCCTGGGCTTGCCCCGCCTGCGTCAGCAGCCCGATCGCCAACACCGCCAGCACCAGCCCCGTGTTGCGCCGCCGCAGCGCCCACACCGCCGCCACGCTCGCCAGCAGCAGCCACAGCCAACCGGGGCCAGCCGCCACGGGCTGGGCCGAACACGGGGCAAAGCCGCCTTCTTCCTCGCCACCCGCATTCTTGTAGTACTGCCAGGCGTCGTAGACCGGGATGGGCGAAGCCGTTTTCAGCGGCGACAGGTTCGACTCGTTCTCGTTGGCGTCCGCGGCCGTCACGGCGACGTAGTACTTCTTGCCGTTGGTCAAGCCTTTGATTTGATACTCTTTGGCCGTCAGCTTGCTCGACTTCGACACCGTGACCGTGCCGTCGCGGACCGACGTAGCGTCAAACGGCAGGTCGGCCCAGTACACGTAGCTCGCGGCCACGGTGGTCTCGTCGGCGTGGCTCCAGCTAACACGCAGGTTATTGTTGCCGGCGGTGATCGAGCTGATCGTCGGCACCGCAGGCCCGACCAAGTCGATGCGGAAGCGCAGCTTGAACGCCACCACTTGGGTCGTGGCGCCAACGGTCGTCGCGGTGTCGTTGACCAGGATGTAGACCGTGGCGTCCTGCTCCGTGCCCTCTTCGCAAGTGGCGGTGCGACCGATCAGGTCGCGCACGTCCACGTCAAAGGTGTACGAGGCGCCCACTTTGTAGTCCACCTGGGCGTTGACGATGCAGGCCGAGGTCGTGTCGGTCTCTTGCAGCGACGACTCCAGGCAGCTCTTGCCGGCTGGCGCCACCTTGGTCACTGCCGAATACGAGGTGGTGGTCAGCACCGAACTGGGCGACCACGTCCAGGTGATGGTCACCTTGGGGTTCTTCGCCGCCATCACCGCGTAGCAGTCCGCGCGGTTGACCACGTGGAGGTCGGTCGCGCTGCCCGGCGTGTTGGTGCCCAGGCCCAGCCGCGTGGGCGGATCCCAGTCGCCGGCCGACGACTTGGCTATGCTCTGGATCTGCACGTAGGGAATGGCCCAGGCGCTGGCCGGCAGCAGGACGCTCGCGGCGGCCAACATCAGCGTGGACAGGCGCCACAAGCCGGCGCGGGCGTTCAGAATTTTGTTATGCACGGTTTCCAACTTCGGCGTAGTCCTGCGTTCTTGGGGCGACTCCGGCAGCCAAGCCGCCTGGACGCGCCCATCACGCCCTTGCTGCATGGGTCGTGCCAAATGCCGCAACGGCCAAGGGCGCACAGCGACGGGAATTTTGGCCGACCACGACCAAGAACGGAAGCCTGCTGCGTCACGCCAACCATTGCTGCACCGGCTTCCCGTGCCAATTTGGCACAAGCGGCTATTTGGCACCGTGAACCAAGCCCGTCTTGGCCGCGAGCCAGGCGATCTGCACGGCGTTGGTGGCGGCGCCCTTGCGCAGGTTGTCGGCGACCACCCACAGGTTCAGGGCGTTGTTGCGGCTGGGGTCTTGACGGATGCGCCCCACGTACACCGGATCGGTCTCGGCACAGTCCAGCGGCATCGGGTAGAGCTTGTTCGCCAGATCGTCCACCAGCTTGACGCCGTGGGCCGTGCCAAAGATTTCGCGCGCCTCGGCCACGCTGATCGGCCGCTCGAATTCGCAGTACACCGTCTCGCTGTGGCCGCAGAACACCGGCACCCGCACGCAGGTCGGCACCACTTCCAGGTCGGGCAGGCCCATGATCTTGCGGCTTTCGTACACCAGCTTCCACTCTTCGTCGGTGTAGCCGCCTTCGCTGGCACTGCCAATGTGCGGCACCACGTTGAAGGCGATCCGCGCGTGGTGCACGGCCACATCAAAGGGTTTCTGGTTCAGCAGCGCGATGGTCTGGCTGCTCAGCTCGTCCATGCCCTTCTTGCCCGCGCCCGACACGGACTGGTAGGTCGACACCACCACCCGCTTCAACCCAGCGCGCTCGTGCAGCGGCCCCAGCGCCACCACCATCTGGATCGTCGAGCAATTCGGGTTGGCGATGATGCCGTTGTGCTTGGCCATCGCCGCGGCGTTCACCTCGGGCACCACCAGCGGCACACCGTCGACCATGCGAAAAGCGCTCGAGTTGTCGATGCACATCGCCCCGCGCCGCGCCGCCTCGGGCAGCAGTTGCTTGGACACTGCCGATCCCGCCGACGCCAGCACCAGATCCACGCCGTCAAAGGCCTCGGGCGTCGCGGCGCGCACCTTCAGCGTGCGGTTGCCGTAGTCCACCTCTTCGCCCACCGATCGCGGCGACGCCAGGGCGATCACCTCGCTGGCTGGAAAGCGCTGCTCGTCCAACACGGACAACATCTCGCGGCCCACAGCGCCGGTCGCGCCCAGCACGGCCACACGGTACGTCTTGTTCTGCATGAATTCTCTCGCTGCGTGCGGAGTCGCGCTCCGCGGGATCAGGGCAAGCACCGGCGGCCCAAAGCGTCGGGCCACGATCTGGGCCGGTTGCGGGCTGCGGTTCGAGCGGGTTGCCGCTACTCGACCGGTGCGGGGCCGCTGGGCGGCGGCGGGATGTGCACCGGCGCGGCGCCAGCCGGGGGCGGCGGAATGGCCCCTGGAGCCTGTCCAGGTGGCGGCGGCGGAATCGTGGGCGCGGCCGGTTGCCAGCCTGGCGCGTGGACCTTGACCACCAGAACGGTGATGTTGTCGTGGCCACCGCGGGCCTTGGCCATGTCGGTCAAGCGCAGGCAAGCGGCCATGGCGCTGGGCGCTTGATGGAGCACGGCGCCGATTTCGGGGTCGCGCACCAGGTCGGTCAGGCCGTCGCTGCACAGCACGTAGGTATCGCCGCGCCGCACAGTAAAGCCAAAGATGTCAACAGCTACCGCTTCCTGCAGCCCCAGCGCCCGCACGATGACGTTCTTGTAGGGGAACGCCTCGACCTCGTCGGGCTGCAGCAGGTTCATGCGCAGGTATTCGTTGAGCAACGAGTGGTCTTCGGTCAGCTGGGTCAGCTTGCGGTTGCGCAACCGGTAGAGCCGGCTGTCGCCCACGTTGGCGATGTGCACGTTGCGGCCGGCAAACACCGCTGCCACCACGGTGGTGCCCATGTCGCGCAACTGTTCGTGCTGCTGAGCCAGGCGAAACACCGTGATGTTCGCGCTCTCTACCGCTTTGCGCAGGCGCAGCGCGTGGTGGCTGGCCTCGCCCTCCGGAATCGGGTGGCCCGCGCGCCGCATGCGTCGGTAGGCGGCCTGCACGCGTCGCGTCAGGTCGTCGTTGCCATAAAAGGCTCGCAACGCTTCGATGGTAAAGGCCGAAGCCACCTCGCCCGCCGAGTGCCCGCCCATCCCGTCGGCCACCACGTACAACTGTTCCTCTTCGCTGACCAGGAACGCATCTTCGTTGCCTTCGCGGACCAACCCTACATCGGTCGTGGCACAGGTCTCCAGCGTGTAGGACTGCGAGCGGGCCGGCTTGGCCGGGGCCTCGGCGCTGGATGGCACGCCGTCCGCGGTCGCTGCGGGGGGAACGGCCCTGCTGGTGGCCTTGCTGGTGGCTGTGCTGGTGGCCTTGCGAGTAGCCATGCGCCTCTTCCAGTTTGCCTGCTGTGCGGCGGTGACGGCCGCAGACCTTTGCGGCTTGCCAGGCGGTCGGGCAGCGGGCACCACGGCGAACGTAGCCTGTACCGCGAACCCTGTCAAACTCTGGCTAGCGTTGGCGGCGGTCCGCGGCCGACCCGCCTTGTGGCCTGCGTACCGCTACGGTTTGAGCCGGTCCATCAAACGAGCAAACGGAATCGTCTCGCGCACATGTGGCAGACCGCAAATCCACGCCACCGTGCGCTCCACACCCAAGCCAAAGCCACCGTGGGGCACCGAACCGTACTTGCGCAGATCCAGGTACCAGTCAAAGGCCGACTCCGGCAGTTCGTGCTTGTGGATCGCCGCCAGCAGCGTCTCGTGGTCGTCTTCGCGCTGGCCGCCGCCAATGATCTCGCCATACCCCTCGGGCGCCAGCAGATCGCACGACAGCGTCCGCAGCACGTCCAGCGGATCGCGCTTCATGTAGAACGCCTTGACCTCAGCCGGGTACTTCATCACAAAGATGGGCCGATCGTACTGCTGGGTCAGAATGGTCTCGTCGTCGCCGCCCAAGTCGTCGCCGTCGGTGATGTCCGAACCCAGCGCGCGCAGCTGCTTGACCGCGTCCGCGTGATGCAGGCGCACGAACGGCCGCTGCAGACCAGACAGGGCTTCGCGGCGCGGCTTGAGCTGGCGGTCTTCCTCGGCCTCGCTGCGGATGCTGTCGATGGTGTCCAGCTCGGCACCGCAGTCGCGGAGCACGTCCTGCACGATCGTCCAGACCATGTTCTCGGCCAGATCCATCACGCCGTCCAGGTCCAGGTACGCAGCTTCGGGCTCGACCATCCAGAACTCGGTCAAGTGCCGGCGAGTCTTGCTCTTCTCCGCGCGGAACGTGGGACCAAAGGTGTAGACTCGCCCCAGTGCCGCCGCCGTCGCCTCGTTGTACAGCTGGCCCGACTGGCTCAGGTAGGCTTTTTGGCCGTGGTAGTCGGTCTCGAACAGCGTCGACGTGCCTTCGCAGGCCGCCGGCGTAAAGATCGGCGTGTCCACCAGCAGGTAGCCCTGCCCGTCCAAGAAGTCGCGGATCGACTTGATGATGCGCGCACGCACCCGCAGGATCGCCGCCTGCCGCCGCGACCGCAGCCACAGGTGCCGGTGGTCCATCAAGAAGGCCACGCCGTGCTCTTTGGGCGAGATCGGGTAGTCGGCCTGGGCCGCCGCGACCACCACCAGACCATCGCAAGCCAGCTCGAAGCCGATCGCCGACCGCTCGTCTTTGCGCACCGTGCCGCTGACGATGATCGAGGTCTCTTGGGTCAGCCGGTCGGCGGCCGCAAAGGTCGCCTCGTCTACATCGCCTTTGAACATCACGGCTTGAATCAGTCCCGAGCCGTCGCGCACCTGCAGAAAGTGCAGCTTGCCCTTGCTGCGGCGGTTGTACAGCCAGCCACGAATTTGCACGCGCTGACCTTCAAAACGGGCCACGTCGGCCACCAGCGCCACCGGCAGGTCCGGCAGCTTGATCGGCAGGGTCACAGAACTCATCACAACACTCCGCAAAGGCTTGAAATCGACGTTCGCTAGATTGGGCCGGCCCCCAGGCTGCGGTGCGACCCGCCATCAGGCCGCGCTACCGCAAAAACCACAAGACCGCCCGGCCGCGCCAGGGTCGCCCCCGGACATCGGCCGCGCGGTCTGGCGGCTTGACTGTAGTTGCCGGGGCTTTGACTACTTGCCGTCAACCCGATTCTTCAGCTCGAGACCGACCTTGAAGAAGGGCATGCGCTTGGGGCCGACCTTGACCGGGTTGCCCGTCTTGGGGTTGCGACCGGTGTAAGCGGGGTAGTTGCGGACGGTGAAGTTGCCGAAGTTGCGGATCTCGATGCGCTGGCCTTCCTTCATCGCATCCACCATCAGCTCGAAGATGGCGTTGACGACGGTACCCGCCTTGTCCTTGGTGAGGTTGGACTTGCCGGCAACGACTTCGATCAGATCGGACTTGGTCATGACGATTCCTAGGCGCTGCTACGTGGCAGCAATGACGGCGACCGTGCAAGGTACGGCGCAGGTTGACGAACAAATGACTTCACGAACTGCCACGGTCTCGGCACCTGATTCTGATCGGTGATCAAGATCCTGGTCGGCGACCACGATCCTGGTCGGCGACCAGTGCCTGCCGGGGCGTGCGTCTGCGTCTTCTGGACTGGGACGGGCGGCGCACGCCCAACTGCCCGGAAGGCTTGCGAGCTTACACGCGCGCGCCCGGCGATGCAAGTCCCACCCTGCGCAACGATTGAACAAAATCGCCTGTTGGCCAAAAAGCGCCCATCGCTGCGGCAGAATTGCTCTGGTTCGGCCATTCCGGTCGGCGCAGGGCCGCTACGGGCACAGCAGGCTACCCTGGATGATAACAGGGTATTTGTGCGTAAGAAGGTTGCCCTGCGCGTCGGCGCCCTTGCAGGGCTTGAAGTTGTTGGGCTGCCAACTGACTTGTCCCGCGCACCACAGGTCGCCTTCGACCATCTCGGGTCCCACCTTGTTGACCGTCGCTTGCAGCTGCCCGTCCAGGAACACACGCACCGTGGGAATCGACTTTCCAAATGCGTGCGCGGCGTTATACAGCACGCCGATCGTGTAGACCTCGCCGGCCGGCGGCTCCTTGACGTAGATGATCTCGGGGCCCCAGCCGTCCTTGTCGTCGCGATCGAGCTTGGGGTTGTCGAGGTAGTTGCCGAACTCATCCCAGTCGGGGTAGCCGTTGAACACCGAGCAGTCGTAGCAGACCGCAAACCACGGATCCGGCACACCATTCTTGTCGTAGTCTTTCTGGCCGGCCTGATCTTCGGCCAGTGCGCTGGCCAGGTGCAGGTCCAGGTCGGTGCCGGCATAGGTGCCGTCGGCCTTTTTGCCCTTGGCATCGATGCCCACGTCGGTCTTGTCGGGATCGCCGGGCGTGTCCCAGGTCAGTTCGATGTGCAGCTTGTCGTCGGGCGTGACATTCAGCTTGTAGACGGCCGGCGCGCAGGCGTGCACGTCCGCCGCGTCGATCACATCCAAGCTGATGGTATAGGCACCCGCCGAATTTGGTTGAATTTGCGGGATTTTTACCGCATCCGAAGGCGTGAGCACCGCATAGCTGTCCGGCGGCTGGGTCAGGCTCCACTTGTACTTGGTGATGGCCTGGCCCGAGCTGCCTGGCGTCGAGCAGCTGGCGTCCAGCACCAGCTTGGTCTGCGGGATGACCGCCTGGCCGATGACGGGCGAACTATCTGCCAGGTTTTTCAGCGTCATACATGCCTTGGGGCAAGACACCTGCGACTCGCCTTTGCCCGACAGCAGCACCGTGCGCTCGCCCGCCGAAGTGTGGACGGTCAGCTTGCCCGCGCTGATCGCACCCAATTGCGGGGCCGTGTAGATGACTTGCAGCGAGCACGTCAGGCCTTGCGGGACCGACACCGGCGCGGCGGCGGTGGGAGCCTGGCCCGAGAAGCACGAAGTGGCAAAGCCCACGGCGAAGCCCTGCTCGGCCCCCTGCGTGATCTCGGCGCCGGTGATCACCAGGTCATCGGCGCCACAGCTTTTAATTTGCAGCTCTTGGACTTGCGACACACCCACCTGGCTCAGGCCAAAATCGAACGACGTCTTGGACAGCGACACGCACGGCCCGCTGGCATTGGCCTGCCACGTCAGATCGATCTGCGGCTTGCTGGGGTCGTTGGTGGCAAACCGCAGGATCGCCGCCATCTTCTGTTCCGAGGTGAGCTTGGCGATGGTGCCGGTGATGGTCAGGCTGTCGTCCGCGGCGATCGTCACGGTTGCGCTCGCCGGCAACGGGGTGGCCGCGTCCAAAGTCAGCCCGGCCATGCCGATGGTCACCGGCAGCGATCCCAGCAGCTTGATGTCGCTCATCTGCAGGTCCGCCTTGCCCTGGTTGATGCAGACCACGGTGGTCGACGCGGCCTCGGCGAGCCCGATCTTGCCGAAATCAGCGGGGTTGGGTGAACACGAGATGCTGGGGGTACCCAACCGCGTCGCGACTTCGATGACGTAGGGCTTGCTCCCCTGCTGCACATCGCCGTCAAAGACGATCGCCACCTTGTAGCGCCGCAGCGACAACGCGCCCGTACGCGTGTACTTGATGGTAAATTGAACGCTTTCCGCTGCACCGGCCGGCTTGCAGGCGGCATCGTAGCCCGCCGGCACCACCTGCGGCCAGTTGGCCGAGTCGCACGGTTTGTCGCCAGGACCGCTGCAGGCAAAGTTGGGCGTGCTCACCTCGCCGCCGGTGCCCGTGGTCTCGCTGACAGTCACGGACTTGACCGCCAGGGGGCGTGCGCTGACCGCGGGCGCGTTGTTGCGGATCGCCAGGGTCAACTGCTTGCTGGAACCGCTGGACAGTGTCGAGATATCCCACTCGTACAGGGACTTGGCGGGCGTGCCGGCAGAGCCGTCTTGCACCGAGATCGTCGCCGTCTTGTCCAAGTTCCCGGCGTTGCCGCATGCGCTCGCGGCGGTGGCGCCGTCGCTGCTGCATCCAGCCAACGTAGTCGCGGCAGTCAGCCCCAACGCCGCCCAACGACCCAACTTGCTTCGCCGATCCATGAAACTCCTTGCCGGCGCACGCCAGGGGCGGACACGCACGCACGTCTCTTCACGTTGGCATTTTGGGGCCGCTTTGGCCAGACCGGCGACTGCGAGGAAATGTAAATCCGGTTCCGTCCGAATCGGATCGAAAACTCGCGCAATTCTTCGGGCCTGAACCCAGGGTCTCCGCCTGATTCTCGGCAGTTGCAGAACGGGTCAAAGAAACCGTACCGGCGTGAATCAGGTGGGGTGCGCATAAAGCGCGCCGCCGCGCCCGGCTACTTCTTCTTGCACTTGCCGTTGAGCTGCGAGCCCAAGTTGCTCCAGTAGCCCGGCGTGATCTTGCCCGCCGACGGCGCCGACAGGTTGGCCCCGCCAAAGGGCACCAGGTCGCCCGACGACCACTTGACCTGCATCACCCACCACAGGTCGCACTCGGTCATCTGCTGCGAATACGAGCCCTTCAGCGTACCGCTGACAAAGAGGTTGACGGTCGCGGTGCTGGTGTCGGGGAAGAAGCCGTTGTTGGACCAGTAGTGCACGCCCACGCCATACAACGTGTTGTCTTCCGGGGCGACCAGGTTCAAGTTCTCGGGGCCCCAACCGTCCACGTCGTCGCGGTCCAGACTGGGATTGTCTTGACCATCTGCAGGGTTGCCCCAGCTTGGCCAGGTGTTGTACCAGTAGGCATCGTATACGCCGTTGAACCACGGGTCGGTCAGGCCGTCTTTGTCCAGGTCGGGCTGGCAAGCCCCGGTGCTCGTGCCCGTGCACAGCTTGCCGTCGTAGGCCTTGGGGTGGACGAAGTGCAAGTCCAAGTCCGTGCCGGCGTTTTCGCCCGTGTCGTTCTTGTTGGTGTCGGCCGGCGTGTCCCACAACAGCTCGACGTGCAGCGCCACGCTGGGGATGACCGCCACGCACGCGGTCGCCGGCTCGCAGCCCTTGGTGCCCGACGAGTCCTCGATGTCCAGCGAGAAGCAGTACTCGCCCGCCACGGTGACCCAAACGATGTCTTTGCCGGTCTTGGGGTCTTTGTCCTGCACGCCAAAGGTGGGCGACGGCGAGGTGTCGCTCGGGTAGAACTGGGCCGACGTCGCGCCTGCCGGCATCTTCGTCGCGGTCCACTTGTACTTCTTCACGGTCTGCCCGGGCTTGGCAAAGCTCTTGCTCGCGTCCAGCTTCAAGGGCGTCTGGGGCTCGATCTGCTCGGCGGTGTCGATGACGGGCGTGGGGCAGGCCGCGGCGGTGCCCATGCAGGCGATCTCGACCACCTTGTTGGGCGCGGTCGTGTTGTCCTGGAGGTTCAGCTTGGCGGTAAAGGGCTGCGAAGTGCCCTTGGCGTCTTTATTTTCCGATGGTGGCGTGCAGGTGATCGCCACCTGGCTCTTGCCGTTCTTGGGGATGGTGATGGGCTCGACGGCGCTGGGGGCCTTGGTCGTCGTGGCGTACACGCCCTGCTGGTCGTCGCTCAGCTCGGCCTTGCTGACCACCACGTCTGCGGCGCCGCAATTCTGCAGCAGCACCTGCTTGGTGATGGTGCTGCCCACATACGCCAAGCCCATGTCCAGCTTCTTGGGCGGCGTGATCAGGATGCACGGCACCTCGTAGTTGCCTTTCAAGATGGCCTGCGCGGAGCCACCGCTGGCATTGTGCTGAAATTCGATGGTGGCAACGTGGCCCTTGTCGTCGCCGGCCGTAAAGTTCGCCCAAACGGGCAGCGCGCTGCCCGGCGTGACTTCCAGCGGCGGGTCAAACGCCAAGGGCTTGCCGCTTTCGGCGTGCTTGCCGCCGATGTCCAGCGAGAACTGCGGGTCCGAGGCCGTCCAGGTCACGCCCTTGACCTGCAAGTTGGCGTCGCCCGTGTTCAGCACGCCCAGCTTTTCCGTCTTGGTCTGCCCGGTACCGACCACGCCAAAGTTGACTTCGGGTGGCTGCACGGAAATCGCCGGCTTGCCCGCCTTGGTGGCGATCTTGTATTGCACCTGCAGCGTGTTGCCGGCGCTCTGGGCGAACACCGTCACGGTGCAGTCGCGCGGCACGTTGTCCAGCTTGGTAAAGCGGATCTTGTAGCTCAGCGACTCGGTGGCCGCGCGGGTAGCGCAAGCGGGGTCAAAGCCGGGCGGAATCACGCTGGGGAAGGTGGCGCCCTCGCACGGACGTTCCTTGCCGTCAGCGTCGTTGTACACACACACAAAGGCGCCGTCGTCGCTGCCGCCGGGGCCCGTGTACTTGAGCATCACCTTGTCGACGATGAGTTCGAGCGCCACGTCTTTGGCCGCGCCATTCTTGATGGCGTAGCTCAGGCT
Organism: Myxococcales bacterium; assembly: GCA_037441385.1. Lineage (GTDB taxonomy): Bacteria > Myxococcota_A > UBA9042 > UBA9042 > UBA9042 > SXRM01. The sequence goes on along the minus strand of JBBISH010000058.1, from coordinate 9,162 downwards.
GAGCGGGTCGCCCAGCTTTAGGCCACCGGTGTCGACCTGGATGGTGTCGCCGCTGTTGATGACCTTGGAGCCGGCGTACACCGCCAACTTGGCCGCCCGGTCCAGGTTGCCGGAATTCGGGTCAAAGCCGCACTTGCCGCTGGCCTTGCCGGTATCGCCGTCGCCGCCGCTGGTCGTCGCGTCGCCGTTTGCGCCCGAAGGATCACTGCTGCAAGCGGCGGCCGTGGTCATCGCCACCACGGCGATCACCAGGGCACCTACACGTCGTTTCAAGAACATGGCCACTCCGGTGCGGCACGCCAGGCGACCGCCCGCTGGGCTACGGCTTGCAGCTACTCGCCGCCGCGCCGCCGCCCACTGCGCCCACAAAGGTCGCGTTGTTGTAGCACTTGGTGATGCACCAATCGCCCTTGGGCTGCCACATCAGGTTCTTCTTCTCGGTGCACGAGAAGCCGCTCTGGTAGCACGTCTCGAACACCTTCTTGGTGCCGCCCGACGCGGTGTTGGGCCACCAGATCTTGCCCACATACCACATGTCCAGCGGGTCCATCTTGACCTTGGTGAACTGCAGCGCCAGACCGCCCTGGATGTAGATCGACACGGTGGCGTACGAAGTGCCGTAGCCGTGGTCATTCCAGTAGTGCACGCCCACCGAGTAGGCGACTTCTGCATCTTGGTCGCCTTCGGGCTGGATCAGGTTCAAGTTTTCGGGACCGGCGCCGTCCGTGTCGTCCAGGTCCAGCGACGGGTTGTCCTTGACGGCCGCCGACGGGCTGCCCCACTCGGGCTGGGCGTTGAACCAGAAGGTATCCCAGGGGTTGGCGAACCACGGGTCGGCCGTGCCGTCGCAGTCCAGGTCCAACTCGGCCGCCAGCGGGTGGCCAAAGTGCAAGTCCATGTCCGCGCCCGCGGCCGGTCCCGTGTCGGTCTGATCCGGATCGGCCGGGGTATCCCACAGCAATTCCACGTGGATGGCGTCGTTGGGGATCACGAGCACGGTCACGCAAGTGGGCGTGCAGCTCTGCTGATCGTTCTGGTCCCACACGTCCAGGCAGAACGAGTACTCGCCCGCAGCGTTGGCCAGCAAGGTCGGATTGGCAAAGGTGGCGTTGGGCAGCAGCGGCTGGTTCGACCCGGCCGGCTGCTTGACCGTCCACTTGTACTTCTTGATCGAGCCGCCGCCGGGCGCCACCGACTTGCTGCCGACCAAGTGCAGCAGCGTCTGCGGCACGGTCTCTTCGCCTTCTTGCACGGTCACTTTGGCGAGCGGGCAGGTCTGGTCCACGCCAATGCCCTTGACCGCCAGCTTGGGCGTCACATAGGCATTGGAGCCAAAGGCGATCGTCGCCTTGTCGGGGTTGTTCTCGTCGGGCGTCAAGTCTGCCGGCGAGTACGAGACCACGATCTGCTCGCACTTGCCCACGGCGATCTTCAGCGGGTTGCTGCTCGAAACGGGCGGCGGGCTGGCGATCTTCTGCGCGGCGTACAAGGCGTCCATGTCGATGCCGAACTCGGTGCTGTTGGTCTCTGCCGCCACAAAATCCATGCTGTTGACGTCCAACTCGACGGGGCCGCAGTTGCAGATGTCCACAGACAGCTTGGCGGGCTCTTGGCCGGGAATCGTGCCGCCAAAATTGTAGGTCGTGACGCTCGTCTTGATGCACGGCACGGCACTGTTGGCTTGCAGCACCAGGTCTTGGGCGTTGCCGTCATTGCTCGACTTCTTGATCGACACGGTGCCCGACTTCTTCTTGTCGTCCTTGGGGCAGAACGTGACCAGCAGCGTGGCCGAGCTCCCCGGCGCCACTTCCAAGTCCTTGGGCAACACCCACGGCGTGCCGCCAGCGTGCGCATTGGTGTCCACGTCGGCGGGCTTGATGAGCTTGAGCGCGAACGACGGATCCAGAGCGCCCACGTCGAACGCGTGCACCTGCAGCATCGCCTCGCCCGTGTTCAGCAGGCTGACTTCGCGGCTCTCGCACGAGCCCGGCGCCACGTACGGGAAATTCATGCCGCCTTTGGGATCCTCGGTCTTGGCGGACTGGAAGCTGGCCGAGGGCGAGCCGATCTTGGCCTTGACGGTGAACTGGAACGTGGGGTTGGCCGGATCGACACCCTTGAAGGTAATGAGCAGCTTAGCCGAGCGCTCCTTGTCGTCAAAGCGCTTGAACGTGATGCGAATCTTCTCCGAAGTCGTCTGGCCGGCGCCCAGCGTGCTGCCGATCGGCACGATCTTGCGCCACTTGCCGTCCAGCTGGGCACAGTCGATACCATCGGCGTTCTGGCAGACCAGCGCCTTGTCCTCGGCCGTCTCGCTGGGCGACACCGTGGTGTAGTCAAAGCGCACCGAGGCGATCTGCAGGGCCGCCGCCGTGGTGATCGAGGCGATGTTCTTGACCTCGTAGTCGTAGCTCTGGTGGTCACCCTTGTTCACCGAGCCCACGGCCAACGAGTCGGTCGAGTTGGCGTAGGTCTTCTTGGCCGTGACGATATTGGTCAGCTCGGGCGAGGCCTTGCAGTCCACCTGGCCGCTGCTGGCGGTGTTGACGCAGGCAAAGTCCGCGATGCTCTGCGTCGGGCCGTTCTGGGTGTTGGTCTGGTCCGAACCACAGCCCGACAGGGCACCGAGCATGCCCAGCGCCAGCGCGACCGTGCGCAAGGTGGCTTGAACCGCCGTCGGGGGAGCCAGTCGGGCCGAAAGAAACGAGGGAAGGTGGGTCATCGCGACTCTCCTGGACCAAGTAGTGAAGCAAAGCTGGTGCGGCCGGTTGTCCGCGTCGGGGCGGCGTGGGGCGGCCGGATTTGGCCTGCTCGACTCAATCTAGCGCAACTCTCTTGGCGCATTGCAGGTTCTCTTGGCGCACTGCACGTTCTCTTGGCGCAGTGCAGGTTCTCTTGGCGCACTGCACGTTCTCTTGGCGCACTGCACGTTCTCTTGGCGGAACTCACTCAGGGTGGCTCACAGTACGCAACTTGCTCAAGAGCATGGGTTCCTTACCGGTTTCGGTCGGCGGCTCCCCTTGGGCGTGACCGACGCGGGCGACCATGCGTCGAAACCTCAAAATTTACTGGCTGCGGTGCCGCCCGTCAACGATCGATTCACGCTGGCGACCTCTGCCGGGGCCAACACGCCCAGCTTGCGCAGGCCGGCCCGGCCAATCCGGCCGCGCTGGGCGGGGCGCCCCCGCCTCGCCCGCAGCCTCAAAGGCAGACAGTTCCGCAATGCGCTTGACTTGGCGAGCAAGCAAGGGAAACATTGCTTGCTTCTGCCGAGGCCGCCCCAGGTGTGTCTCGAAAAGAAGCAAATGATTCAGCGAAGTTTGGCGACACGCTGCAGCGCCAACTTCGCGGCAGGGCGGACTACTCCACCTTGCCGATGGCTTGGCGGCAGCGAGCCGATCGCCGCACCGCCCGCAAATCTGCGCCACACGAGGCACCATGCCCACTCCGAACCCCACCCAGCCAGCCCACGCGGGATCGAACCAAACGCCGGTACGATCGAATTTGGCACAGCCGCATGCGGGGTTGAGCGAACACTCCCGCGCGACCAGCAGCGACGATCGCTCGATCCGCGCCCTGCTCCGCACTTGGCGCGGGTCGGCTCGCCTGGCGATCCCCGCCACGTTGGTACTGAGCACCCTCGGTCTTGGCTGGGCCGTCACCGGTGGTCTGACGTCGTGCGACTCTACCGCGCGTTTCAGCTTGGTGGACATCAAGTTCGACCGCGTCCACGTGGTCTCGGCCTTCCCGGCCAAGGTCGACAAGACCTCGGGCAAGATCACCCGCGCTTGCGGCGCGCCCATCGTCGATCCCGACTCGGGTCAGCCCTACGCCGGCCAGGCGTCCGTGGTCCCCAACGGCTTCGAGTTCAACGTCAACCTGGTGTCCAACGATCTGAGCGGGGTCAACCCGGCCTGCAAGGGCGACAAGGATCTGCAGATCCGCGACGGCGAGCGCGTGGAGCAGCAACTGGTGACCACCAGCGCCGAGTTCGGCTCCACGGTGGCGCCGCAGATGTTCAAGTTGCAGGCCCAGTGCATCGAACCCCGCGCGGGCAAAGATGATCCGACCACCTGCAAGACGTCGATGAACCAGGTGACCAGCACGGCATCGGCGGTAGCGTTCAGACAGAACTCGCGGCGCTGCAGCCCCAGTGCCACCGAGACTTGGCAGAACGTGGTGATTCTGGTCGATCACTCGGGCTCGACCAGCGGCCAGGTGGTGATCAACACGCAGTCGTGCATCGATGCCACCAAGTTCGCCGAAGATCTGCCGGCCAACACCAAGGCGCCGGAGCAGTTCGGCAAGTGCAGCTCGGACAAGTACTTCATTCGCGTGCAGGCGGCGCAGTTGCTCATCGATCAGCTCAACTCGCAAGACCGCGTGATGACAATGCTTTTCGACGAGGCCGATGGCGTCAAGGTCGGCTGCACCGACTCGGCTCGCTGCCGCCGCGACGACGGCACCGGTGCCGTGCAGATTCAGCCCGGCAAAGAACAGTTCGTCTGCACTAGCGACGACAACTGCGACACCAAGAACGAGTACCGCTGCGACGCCTCGCTGTCGACCAACGACACTTACGACCTGATGAACCCGCAAGACGCGATGAAGAAGTGCTTCGGTTCCAGCGCGGAAAAGAAGTCGCACAACCGCTTTGGCATCGACGCTCGCGCTCGCTACAACGGTGTCGGCCGCGCTCCGATGATCGAAGCTGTGGACACCGCCTACAAGTTCCTCCGGACCATGGTGTCGGCGCCCGATTCGCAAAAGGGCGGCAACGCCAAGCACATCGTGCTGATCACCGACGGCCCGGACACCTGCACCAAGAGCGAGAATTTCCACTTTAGCGATCCCAAGGCCGAATTCGACGGCAAGGTCGGCCAATGCCGGTCGGAGTGCACCACGGCGACCACGCACTACAAAGAACTGCTCGCCGACATGGCCAAGGCCGGTTTCCCAGTCCACGTCCACGTCATCCAACTGCAGAGCAAGGGCAACACGGATCCCGACCCGATGCTGATGGAACTGGCCTGCCGCTCGGACGGCACGTTCCAGTTCTTGAACCAGGTCGAATTCGTGCAAGAGGATCCAGACGAGTTCTACAAGGCCATTGGTACCGCTGTCAGCGGCGTGCGCCACGCCCTGGGTGGTTCTTGGCGCGTCGGCGTCCTGGACAACCGCATCGCGATTGGCGACCCCAGCTCGCCGATGCCGGTCGGCACCACCATGGCGATGCGCGGCGAACTCCGCTTCACCAATCCGCTGTTTGCCAGCTTGGCGGGCACCTTCACCCCGCCCACGGGCAGCGGTGACTGGAGCCCCGACTTCCAGTTCCAGCAGTCGGGCGGCAACGCACTGCGCGATCGCCGCTTGATGTTCAACGTCGCTTGCAGCGCGTCGAGCGAGTGCGGCGGCGGCGAGGCCTGCGCCCCCAACCACTGCGCCATGGGCGGCACCTGCAAGTCGGCCAATGCCCCAGATCTGCTGCGCTGCGGCGCCAGCGACGGGCAATTCTGCTGCGGCGGAACTTGCTCGGCCACCTGCGCCTCGTGCTCCAAGTAGCGTAACCCGCTGGACGGTCGCTCCAGGCGGAGCGGCGGACCAAAGGACCTAGAACCATGACCACGCTGAACACCCTGTTCCAACCGCGCCCGCTGGTTGCCCGCCTGTGCGCAGGCTTGCTCGCTCTGGCGTCGCTGGCTCTGCCTACCTTGGCGCAAGCCGAGCAAAAGGAGCCGATCGATAAGGAACTGGCCAAATACTGGGACACCGACCAGGCCGTGCTGTCGCTGAACAACCCGCTCTACGAGCGCAAAGGCGGCTTCGAGGGCATGGTCAAGTTCGGCACGGTCCCCAACGACAATTTCTACCTGTTCACGTCGGTCGGCGGTCGGGTGGGCTACTTCATCACCGACACCGTGGCGATCGAAGGCGACTTCTCGTACCTGATGTCGAGTCCGTCCAAGATCGGCTCGTACCTCACTTGCGTCAATGGCGATCAGGCCAACTGCATCGACTTGACCCACGGTGCGCAAAAGGTTCCCAAGCTGAACTGGCTGGGCGCCCTGGACGTGAGCTACAGCCCGTTCCACGGCAAGTTCGGCATCTTTGACAAGAAGCTGACCAGCTTCGACCTGTCGTTGTCGCTGGGCGTCGGCATGGTCAACGTCGATATCGACGAGTCGGTGGGCAACAAGGCGGCGGTGGCAATGACGAAGGTGGCCGGCCACTGGGGTGCAGGCTTCCGCTTTTACCTGACCCGGTTCCTGAATCTCCACCTCGACTACAAGCAGTACCTGTACGTGCCGCAGTCGTCGGTGTCGTTCTTGGCTCCGGCGGAATTCACGCTCGGCGTGGCGCTGCTAAGCAAGTAGTGGTGGGCTGGCCCACTCGTGTTCCGCCTGACGATCCCCTGCCGCTCCCCGGCCGAGACCCTTTGCGAGGTTCGCATGCGCACTCTCTCCCTTCTCCGCTCGCTGCCGCTGGCTGCCGCACCGCTTGCCGTAGCACTGCTTGCCGCGGCGGCCTATGCTGGGGCCGCCCATGCCGACGAAGCGGCACCGGCCGACACGCCCAAGGTCGATGCACCGGCGGCCGAGCCTGCCAAGGCCGAAGAGCCCAAGGCCGAGCCGGCTCCCGAAGCCAAACCCGAGCCCAAGCCCGAGGCCAAGCCGGGCAAAGCCAAGAAAGGCGAGGACATGCCTGACCTGGGCAGCGCGGGCGGCGTTGACCAAGACCTGTATGGGATTGGCGACGACGTCGTGCCCCCGGGCAGCCGCATGGAATGGGCGGTCCGCCGCGACATCCGCGTGGTGCAGAAGCGCGCGGTGATCAAAGAGGGTCGCCACGGCTTCTCGCTCATTACCGGCGTGGTGCCCAACGACGATTTCTGGACCTACGTGGTCGGCGGGCTTGGCTACAACTACTACATCTCTGAGGACTTGGCGCTGGCCGTTCACGGGGCCTACACCTTCGACATCGCCTCGTCGCTGCCCGCCAAGCTGCAGGGCAAGCGCGACGACGGTGGCTACGAGCTGAAGGTGCGTTTGCCGCAGACGTTGCTGGGCTACGCCTCGGCCGGCGCGGACTGGAACCTGATGCACGGCAAGATCCGCTTCTTCTCTACGCGGTTGTTCGAATTCGACCTGGCGCTCTGCGTCGGCATCGGCGCCATCGCCACTAAGGTGACCGTGCAAAACGCCGCTGAGGCCAAGACGCGCATCGATCCGGGCGGCAACGTGGGCGGCTACGCGCAGTTCTACCTGACCGAGCGCCTGGCGTTCCGCATCGATTTCCACCAGTTGTTTTATCCGGCGTACGACGACAAGAAGGACACGCCCACCGGCGGTCTGTCGCACCCGCTGGCGACCACCATCGCGCTGACCTACTTCACGGCGCCGCCGCAATAGCGAGCCGCCGCCCTACCCACGACGCCGCCCAAAAAAGCAAGATGGGGTGGTGAGTTCCAAGTCCTAGCAGGCCCGGCCGCGCTGGCGCCCTGACGGAGCCCGAGATGAAGAAAGTGAGCATGCTCGAACGGTTGCAACGCCACGCCCGCGGGCCCCTGTTGGCCGCAGCGCTGCTGGTCGGCGTCGGCCACGCAGCCCAGGCTTGGGCGCTCACGCTGGAGCAGGTGTTCGTCCTGCTGGAAGCGGAGGCGACCGACGATCAGATCATCAAGAAGATCCAGAAGGATGGCAGCAAATTCACGCTGACGCCCAAAGAGATCATGGAGTTGAAGAAGCGCGGCGCCACCGACAAGCTGATCCGCTTCATGCTGTCGACCAGCTCGACCAAGCCGCAGCCCGTCGAGAAGGGCCCCGACAAAGAGAAGAAGGCCGAAAAGGAGATGAGCGACGCCGAGAAGGCCGCCGAAGAGGCCCGCCTGAAGGAAGAGTCGCTGCGCCTGGCCGAAGAACAGCGCAAGCGCGAAGAGGCGCAACGGCGCGCTTTTGCTGGCAAGGTGCTGGCCCAGGGTCAGGCCTACGCCAACGACGGCGAATTCGTTAAGGCGATCAAGATCTTCAACAAGTTCGTCGAAGAAGGCGTCGGCGGTATTCCGTACGCGCCCGACAGCAACGAGGCCTACATCGCCCGCTACGGCATGGCCAACGCCTTGGCCCGCGCCGGCCTGATCCAGTCCGCGGCCGACACGCTGCTCGACGTGGTCAAGTCGGGATCCGACAAGATGTTCTTTGTGCCCGCGGTCACCCAGCTGCGCGACCTGCGCCGGCAGATCATCTACCGTCCGCCCGAGATGGAGGAGCTGACCAAGCTGGCCGTGGCCACCTTTGATCAGAGCTTCCAGGACTCGTACTTCTACATGGTGGGCGAGTCGCTGAACGACTTTGGCGTCAAGGACGAGGCGCGTCCGTTCCTAGAGCGCGTCACTGCCGCCTCGCCCGACTACCCCAAGGCGCAGTACCTGCTGGGCCTGATGGAGATCCCCGACACGCCGCCGGACAACGAAGGCAAGGTCGAGTCGCTATCGGGTGCGCAGGTGAAAGCGGCCTCGGAAGCGTTCCAGCGCGCGGTGGTGGCGGCCGAGAAGCTGCCCAACGGCCGGCCATTGGTCGATTTGGGCTACCTGGCTCTGGCTCGTCTGGCCTACGACATCCAGCAGTTCGACGCCGCGATCTTCTACTACAAGAAGATCAGCAAGAATTCACCCAAGCTTGCCTCGGCGTTCTACGAGTCGGGCTGGACGTACTTCCTCAAGGGCGACGTGTCGCGCGCGCTGGGCACCTTCCACGCCCTGCACAGCCCGTATTTCGCCCACCACTTCTACCCCGAGCTGTGGATCTTGGAGGCAACCGCCTACGTGAACCTGTGCCGCATCGAGCCGGCCGAAGCCGCGATGAAGATGTTCGAAGATCGCGTGCTGGTGCTGGCGCCCGCCCTGCGCGACTTCCTCAAGCGCTCGCGCAAGCCCGAGGAGTTCTACAAGAGCTTCATCGCCGCCGTGAACAACCCCAAGGCCGGCGGGGGTCTGCCGCGCCAGCTGCAGTCGCCGGTGCTGCAGAACGTGGAATTCTACAACCTTTACAACACCATCAAGCAGATCGACAAGGAAGACAAGATCATCCGCGCCAACCTGAGCCAGCTGGGCACCTTTGGCGAAGATCTGCTGCGCAAGCTGGACCAGCGCAAGACCGAGCGCAT
>JBBISH010000057.1:0-39698 GCA_037441385.1 Myxococcales bacterium | reverse complement strand
ATCTGACTAGATACCCCTCTCACCGGCTCGTCGGGGAGAGGGGTGGCGCGGCAGCGCCGGGGTGTGGGGTTGGCGTGGCTGGAGCCATGTACACGACTTGGTGGGCGTGAAGGCCGCGCCGAACTATCGGGCATAATCGCCGAGAATCTGAACTAGATACCCCTCTCACCGGCTCGTCGGGGAGAGGGGTGGCGCGGCAGCGCCGGGGTGTGGGGTTGGCGTGGCTGGAGCCATGTACACGACCTGGTGGGCGTGAAGGCCGCGCCGAACTATCGGGCATAATCGGGCAAAATCAGCACCCTACTCGTCGCAAGGCCGGCACTCGTCCCAGTTGGGCGGCGGCTCGGCAAAGCTGCGCGGCAGGTCGCGGAACGGGCGGGCGGTCTCGCGCCGATACTGCTCGTCGCGCCAGGGGTGCTGCGGCCGCGGCGGATCGACCTGGATGCCCATCGCAACCAGGCCTTGGCGGTCGTTGTAACGCAGCGCCAGCACGGCGTCCGGACGGCCTTGGTGCGCGCGTTCGAAGGCCACCTGCACGGCCGGCGCGTTGCGGCGTTCGCCAAACTGCGTGCCCAGCCCCGCACGCTCGGGTGCGCGGCGATCCCCGCTGGCCTCGCTGCGCGGCGCGGCGGAAGGGGCCCCGGCGCCTGCCGATTTGGCTGGACCCGACTTTTGAGCCTCGTCGCGAGCACCGTAGCGGTCCTCGTAGTCGCGCCGGCGGTATTCGGCAGGCGGCGGCGGCACATAGCGCTCTTGGAACACGGCCACGCCAACCACGCCGACGTCGCGCGCGCTGCCCATCTGGGCGGCATACGAATCGGGTACGCTCGAGAAGCGGAAGGTCGCAACATCTTGCATCGACACGCGGAACCCGTCGATCGTGACACTGCCCCAAGGCTGGACCAAGTAGCCGGGCTTTTCGATGCGGCCGGGGCGGCCGTCGATGGCGTCGCGCCCGTCGACCGAGACTACGGCCTCGATCCGGCGGCCGGTGTGATTGGTGACGCGGATGCGGTAACGCTCGCCCTCGCGCCCCATCACCCAGGTGCGCCCGCGGAAATCGAACGAGCGCAGGGTTTGACCGTATTCGCCAATCAACTCGACCGAGTACGTGCCATCCGAGGCGCGCTCACCCGCCTGCACGGATTGCGGCGCAGCGCAGGCGGCTGCAGCCAAAAGACTTGCAAAGACCAAGGACTTCAACATAGCAGCCTCCGCGGAGCCGCCCGGCTGCGGGCTGTCTCCCACGACTGCGACGCACCGCTGGCGCGCGCGATCTGCGGCAGACCGAAAAAAATTGCAGCACAGCGCAAAAGGTGCGGTGCGTCTTGGCGCAGGCTCGGTTACGCTGAACGAGCGCGGCCCGCCGCCCATTGCCACGGAGCCAAGAACCAGCATGCCCAGTGCCCAGCTCTCTGCACGCATCAACGCTCGCCACGAGTTCCGCTACAGCCCCGCCATGGGTCACAACGTCCATATGTGGACCTACGGCCACGGCGGCCAGCCCGTGATCGCCTTTCCGACCGCGGGCGGCTATGCCCACGAATGGGATCACCACGGCGTGATCGACGCGCTGGGCGACTGGCTGCTGCAAGGCAAGGTGCGGCTGTATTGCCCGGAGTCGAATGCGGCGGCCGTGTGGATTCACCCCACGTCCTCGCTGGCGGATCGGATGCAACAGCTGCGCAACTACGAGCAATTCATCGTGAATGAGCTGGTGCCCCGCGCCCGTCAAGAGACCGGCCGTCCGCACATGGCGGCCATGGGCTGCAGCGTGGGCGCGCTGTACACGGCAAGCTTGGCGCTGAAGCATCCCGAAGCCGTCCAGCGGGCGGTGTGCCTGTCGGGCCGCTATCAAGCGGGCTATTTCGCCGACGGCCAGTACAACGACGACCTGTACTACGCCGATCCGTCGAGCTATGTCTGGAACTTGCATGGCCGCCCGCTGCGGGCCATCCAACAGAACACCCACTTGACGCTGGTGTGCGGGCAAGGGGCGCACGAGGGCCGCTGCCTGGCCGAAACCAAGCATCTGGCGCAGGGACTCGCCAAGGTGGGTGTGCCGCACTGGCTGGACCTGTGGGGCCACGACGTGTCGCACGAATGGGTGTGGTGGCGCCGGCAGATCCGCTTCCACTTGGGGACAGCGATGCTCGCGCTGGAAAGGCAGCGGCAGGCAGCATAACCACCTGACAATCCAAAGGAATACCGGCTATTCTTCCTCTGGATCGATGCCCAGCAGGCCCGGATTGCCGCGCAGGGTGGCGCCGCCTTCCTGGCCAAAAATCGCTTCCAGGTCGGCGCGGCTCAGCTGCTTGACGCCGTCGCCTTCGGCCTCGATCGCCGAACTGGCCAGGCGGCGCTTGCGCTCTTGCAGCACCAGGATGTGGTCCTCGACCGAATCTTCGACCGCGAGGCGAATCACCAATACGGGCTTGGTCTGGCCGATGCGGTGGACACGGTCGCTGGCTTGCTGCTCCACGGCGGGGTTCCACCAAGGATCGTAGTGGATGACCACGTCGGCCGCGGTCAGGTTCAAACCCACGCCGCCGGCCTTGAGCGACACCAGGAACACCGGCGGACCGTCTTCGGCCTGAGCGCGGGCCACCACGGCGGCGCGATCGCGGGTCGATCCGTCCAGGTACGCCGTGTCGATGCCCATCTCGGTCAACGACTTGCGCAGGATCTTCAGCATCGACGTCCACTGCGAGAACACCAGCACGCGCCGGCCCTCGGCCAGCAGTTCGTCCACGGTCTGCAGGAACAGCTGGGTCTTGGCCGACTCGTGGACGGCGCGCGACTCGTCAAAGGGCAGCAAGTCCGGGTGGCAACAGGCCTGGCGCAGGCGCAGCAGCGCTTCGAGAACGGTCAGGGCGTTCTTCTCGATCCCCGACTGCGCCACCAGCTGCAGCACCTGAGCGCGGTAGGTATTGCGCACTTTTTCGTACAGCTGCCGCTGCGCCGAACCCAGCGTGCATCGCAGCGTCACCTCGGTTACCGGCGGCAGCTCGGTCAGCACGTCGGTCTTGAGGCGCCGCAGCAGGAACGGCCGCAAACGTTGGCGCAGCTGGTCGAGCAATTCGGGCTGCAATTCGCCGGCTTTCTCCACGCCGTAGCGGCGCAGGAAGCGGGCGCGCGTGCCAAAGAAGCCAGGCATCAAGAACGTGTACTGGCTCCACAACTCCATCAAGTTGTTTTCCAGCGGCGTGCCGGTCAGGGTCAGGCGATGGTGGGCGACGATCGCGCGCGCCGCTTGGGCCGTCTGCGATCCGGCGTTTTTGATCGCCTGCGCCTCGTCCAAGATGCAGTAATAGAACTCGATGGGTGACAGCAGCTCGGTGTCTAGCCGCAACAACGCGTACGAGGTAATGACCAGGTCGACTTCGCCAATGCGGCGAATCTTTTCGACCCGATCTTCGCGCAGTCCGCCGCGCAGCACCGCCACTCGCAGCGTGGGCGCGAATTTGGCGGCCTCGTCGGCCCAGTTCTGCACTACGGAAGTTGGCGCAACCACAAGCGAAGGGCCGGTCGCCCTGCCCGCCTCGATCTCGCCCAAGAGCAGCGCCAGGGTCTGGATGGTCTTGCCCAAGCCCATGTCGTCGGCCAGGCAGCCGTGCAGGCCCAGCGAGCGCAAGGCGCACAGCCACTCGTAGCCGCGCTGCTGGTAGGCGCGGAGTGTGCCAACAAAGGCCTTGGGCAACGGCACTTCGGCGATGCCTTCAAAGGCCTCGATGCGGGTGGCGAATTCGAACCAGCCCTCGTCGCCCGCGCCGTGTTCGCGCGCCAAGTCGAGGAGGGAGGGCGCCAGGAACTTGTCGACTCGAAGCTCACCATTTTCGCCGGCAGGCAGCGCAAGCTCTTGAAGGTCAGTCAATACCGCCGCGTGGCGCCGCAACCAAGCTGCCGGCAAGCGGGCCATCTCGCCGTCGGTCAGCCGCACATAGCGCGCACCCGTGCGCCAGGCTTTGATCACCTCGCCCAGATCCAGCTGGACGTCGCCCGCCTGCAGGTCGACGCGCACACCAAACCAATCCACGCCGCTGCGGATTTTGGCCTGGGCCACCACGGTGTGGCGGCTGGGACGAATCCGGGTCAGGGCCTCGTGACCGACGATCTCGGCGCCATCGCGCTCGAGCGCTGGCAGGTGATCGACAAGAAAATCAAGCGCTTCGTCGACAGGCAGGCTGGCCGGCAGCGCCGCCCCCACGGCCCGCGCCACACGCGTCGCCCAACGCTGCTCCAACGAGTGGTCGCGCTGCCACAAAAGCGGATGGCCGCCGTGGTGGCCGCGGGCAAACACCTTGGCGCCGATGCCAGCCGTGAATTCGATGGTTTCGTGCGCGATGTCGCCCGGCCGGCGATGGGCCAAGTCCGCGTCGTCGCCGCGGTAGTGGAACACCAGCGACACGACCAACTGCTCGTCGACCTCGCCCACGCGGATGACCGGTACGGCCGAGGCGATGCGGGCCTGCGGCAGCGCCGTCGTCCGCTCGATCAGCGTCACTTCACTGCGCAGCATCGGCAGAACTTCGCGCGTGAAATCCGAGATTTCGGACGGAGGCAGCTGCACCGGTCCCGAGCGCAACAGGCTGAGCACGGGCAAAGCGCGCGTGTCGGGCCGCACAAAGCACCGTTCGCCACGCAGGTAGAGCCACGGCACCGGACCCGGCAGCAAGACAAAATCGTCGCCCGAGCGGCCATGCGCCGACGACTGGACCTGGGCGCGCACTTCGATGCCGCCGCCCGACGTGTCTTGGATGAGCACCGTCACGGGGCGGTGCACGCCGTCGACCGTGGCGTCTTCGCCATCGACCCGCAGGGTCTGGGGCTCGGCGTCGACGAACAAGCGCAAGAACGTGTCGATAAAGCCCGCCTGGATCGTCCGCACCCGCAGATCGTGGCGGTTCACCAAGCACAGCACGGGGATGAGGTCGTCGCGGTTCTCGGCCGGGTCTTCTTTGGTGCGGTAGCCAAAGTGCCCCACCGCCGCCGGCGTCCAACCACACGTGGCACCGATCGAGCGATTGCCGCGGTCGGTCACCGAGCGCTTGCGACGCACTACGCCCACGGCCACTTCGCCGGAGGCGTTGGCATGCAGGCTCAAGTCGTAGCAAATCCAAGAGGTTCGCGTGCCAACCGCACTCTCGACCGCAACCGGCCCGCCCAGTACCTGCCGCCAGCCGCTCCGACCGTTCAACCGCCCTTCACTGCGGCCGATCGTCTCTAGGTGGTGCTGCAGGGCCAGGCCCGCCGCCATGGCGTGGGCACAGGTCGTGTCGCCGTCCACGCAGGGGCAATCCCACGAGTCGAGGACCGCGCCCTCGACCCCCACGTCGACCACCAGAGTCACGGTCTGGAGGTGCTCGCGGTCTTCGCCCACCAAGGCGTTGTAGCGGTGCTCGTCGGCCGAAAGCCGAACGATGCGTTGCACTTTGCCGGCACGCCACGCCTCGGCACCGGCCAGCCGCTCGCGGTTGCCGATGCTGCTTTCCAACAGGCTGAGGTTCAAGCGCATGGTTGTTGCGCCTCGGCGTACGCCAGGTTGCGGACCGCGGGGTCCTCGTCGTCGCCCGCTTCGAAATTCACAGCTTCGGCACCCAGCAGCGGACCGGCCACTTCGTGGACGAGCACGGTAGCAAACGCACCGGCAGGTAAGGTGAATTCAAGCCACAGGCCTTGGTCGGTCAGGGTGGCGTTGAGCTCGGCCGGCCTGACTAGCAACGCTCGGCGCGTCCCCTCGGCCAAGGCACCCAGCCGGGCAAAAATGCTCGCGTCCAACTCGCACGCCTGCAGAACGTCGAGTTCGAATTGCAGGGCGTCCGCGTTGGGCCGCGGCATCTTGGGGCCCCACATCGGCCCCGTCAGCTCGATCTGCCCGGCCAGCAGACGCTGAGTCTCGCGCTCGACGTCGTCGGTGGCGAACTGGCCGCCCGTGTCGGTCTTTCGGCAGAGATCTCCCGCCAAGACGCGATCATGCAAGCCGCGCCGCATCCGCTCGGCCAGCGTGCGGTTGAAGACTTCGCTCTGCAATGCCGACGCCGCCAGTCGCTGCAGAGACCGGTCGCGCAGGTGGAGCGCATGCTCGGTGTCGTCGGGCAAACGCACCTGAACCAGGCCGTGCAGGCCCTGCCCCAACGCCCAACCGGCCGCCAACGTGGCCCCGCCGTGACCCATGCGCTGGGTGCCGTAGAAGTTGGGCATACCGGTCGCTTGCAGCAGCGCCACTTTGTCGGCAGCCCGCTGAGCGGCATCCGCGCTCACTCCACGCAGCAAAATGCGGAAACGATTGCCGGCCAGGTGGCCCGTGCGCAGCTTATTGCGGTGCGCCTTGACATCCAGCACGCGGATACGCGGGCCATCCACCTTGCTGAGTAGGGGTTCGGCGCGGCGCGGGACGCTGACCCACTGGCGAGTGATCGCGCGGCGATCCTTCAGGCCGGCCATGCCCACCTCGCCAGGGCCCACGTCCAGGCAGCGAGCCACCGTGCGGCGCAATGCGTCGGCCGCCACGTCGGTCTTCTCGATCCACAAGTAGAGGTGATCGCCCTCGCCCGCGGGGAGGTAGAGCGGCAGTTCCTCGACCTGAAAGTCTTCGACTTGCGTGCGGATCTGACCACCAGTGCCGGGAAGCCCTTCGGTCAGGCGCGGCAGCGGTTGCAGGGGGCGAAGGGGGCAGTGGTGGATGGGGCCGGCCAACATGGGGCAGTACCATGCACGTTCGCGCCGCCCAGCGCAAGCCGGCCGGCGATTTTGCCGCGGTGCTGCGGACCAGCAATTGGCGTGCCGCGCAGCGCAGGTCACAATGTTGGGGCAGGTCTGGCCGCTCCGCGGCGTGCGGACCGCCACAAGGGGTTCGTCATGACCATTCGCGACCACGGGCCCAGCGACCCGCCATTGGCGCCGCTTGGCGAGCAGACCAAGGCCGTCTTGGATACGATCGGCGACCTGATGGCCTTTTGGGGGTTCCAGAGGTCGCACGGCCGCATCTGGGCCCTGGTCTTCTTGGCCGAGCGGCCGCTGCATGCCGGCGAAGTCGCTGAAATTCTGGACTTGTCAGCTGGCCAGGTGTCCATGTCCCTGCGCGATCTAGAGCACTGGGGCGTGATCCATGCCGAGCGACAGGCTGGGCAGCGGCGGACGGTGTTCTTGGCCGAAACCAATCTTTTCAAGATGGTGGCGCGCGTGTTTCGCGAGCGCGAGCTCGATCAAGTGCGGCGCTTGGCGCGCGTGCTGCAGTCGGCGCGCGAAGAGTTGGAGCGCACTCAGGATTCGCCTGGGAATGCGGTGCGATTGCGGCGAGTGCGGGCGCTGATTGCGGCAGCGGAGCTTGGCCGCACCCTTATCGAGTGGCTGGTCGACGGCAAGCTGCTGCCCAGCTGGGTTCAATCCGGGCTGGATCGCCAGCTGGACGAACCTTAGGGACTGCCTTCGAACAACTCGATCACTTCGGACCACCGCCGCGGCGAATCGGCCCCAAGGCCGTGAGCTTGCGGCCCACCCAGCGGCCGAAATGCCCAAGTTGTTTCATGACGAGCCCTTAGGGCACCAATCAGAAACCCGAACCTGCGGCCAAGCGTCGCGGCGGGTCGCGGCCGTGCTGGGCATCTTGGGGCCCGCTTGCAACCCACTGAGCAACAACGCGTTTTTGCCAGCGAGTTGTCCCGTTGCTCTGGAGCTTTGAGAATAATGATTGGTGCTTTGGTGCAGCTGGCGCCGGCCCAGACCACGGCTAGATTGGCTAAATCGCAAAGAATTCACGATACAGATGCAGGTGCCGGCCGGCATCGCCCAAGGGCAGCCGCACCAGCGGGCCGCGCGGATCGTCGACGCGCAGCATGCCGGTAAAGGCTTCCAGCGTGGCGTGAACACCGGTCGTCAAACCAGCGGCGCTGTAGCCGCCCTCCAAGACAGCGACCAGCCGATTCTTGCAGAGCAATTCCGACGCGTTGACCATGTGTCCGGCAATGCGGGCAAAGCCGTCGTAGGTCACCGACATGCCGCCCAGCGGATCGTGCTCCGAGATGTCGTAACCGGCCGACAAGAGAATCAGTTCAGGCCGAAACTGCTCTAGAATACGGGCGATTAGCCCGCCGTAGATGGCATCGTACTCGGCGTCGCCGTGTTCGGGTCCCAGCGGGATGTTGATGGTCCGCCCCAGCCCTGCGCCCGAGCCGAGCGAATCGGCCGCTCCCGTGCCCGGATAGAGGGGCCATTGGTGCGTCGAAACATAGAGAACCGTGGGATCGCGCTCGAAGATCGCCTGGGTACCGTTGCCGTGGTGCACGTCAAAGTCCACGATGGCGACCCGGGCCAGGCCCAACACAGTCCGGGCGTGATGGGCGGCAATCGCAACGTTGTTCAGCAGACAGAAGCCCATCGAGCGGTCGGCCTCGGCATGATGGCCCGGCGGTCGCACCAGCACCATGGCGTTGTCGACCTGGCCGCTGTGCACGGCGTCGACCGCGGCGATGGTTGCGCCGGCTGCACGCAGAGCGCAATCGTAGCTTTTGGGGCTCGCCACGGTGTCTTGGTCCAGGTGGACCGTGTGGCCCTGGGTCGACTTGAGGCGCGCCAGCAGCTGTGGCGTGTGGGCGCGCAACACCTCGGCCTCAGTGGCGGTGCGATGTTCTAGGCGCGTCAGGGGCATTGAGCGCATGCCCGGACTCTGCACCATCTCGATCAGCGTACTGAGCCGCTGCGGCGACTCGGGGTGCTGCGGCCCAGGGTCGTGCAAGAGGCACTCGGGGTCCAACATGAGGCCGGTCCGTAAACCCATCGGCACACCTTCACGCGGTCACCGACCACGGCGATTGCCCAGCAGGATAGCCGACCTGCACCACGCAAGCGACACCAACTCCACTGGCAGCGGCCCTTGGCCCCCAAGCAGTCGCGCGGGCAGGTTGACGTATGGGCAGCGGTGGCGGCGGTGCCCGTTGGCAATCGTGTGCATATCCCTACGGTTGCGCGCCATCCGCAGACGGCGGTTGCAGTGCCCCGGCGGTTGCGGCACCGTATCGGCGCGGCCTGGCACCTTGGGCCGCGGCCCTGGAAGCGCGCGATGCCCCTGCTGCCCTCCACTTTGCGCGCGATCGCGCGGTCGTTGGCTTGTTTGGGCTTGGCCTGGGCAGTGCCCAGTGTCGCGTTGGCCGCTCTGCCTTCGCCGCAACCCTGGATGCTGCGGTCCTTTGGCAATGGCCATGGGCTCGCCGTGTTCGATCACGCCGCGGGAAAGCTGACAGATTGGTGGGTACGGCCCTACCAGGCGTTTGCCCCCGGGCAGCCGACCCGCGACGTGCTGTTCGACGCGTATTTTGGCCTGCAGGTACCGGGGCAAGGCGGTAAGTGGGCGACTTCGTTGCCACTAACCTTTGCCGATGGCAAGTCTTGGACGGCCGCCCAAGGTGCCGACGACGCGGTCTTTGGCTACTTGGGCACGGCGGGCATCGTGCGCGAGCGGAGGCAATGGACCGGCACGGCACCGCTGCAAGTCGAGACATTTGCCTTTGCTCCACAGACTTGCGGGGATCGATGCCTGGCTCTGATCGGCAAGGTGGTCAACGGCGGCGACACCCCGGCGGTGGTGACGGTCGCGCTCTTGCCAAACCTACACCTGGGAAGCGGCTCGCCGCAGCCGGGCAGCGACGGCGAGGCGCTGAGCACCTTGACCAGCGGCCTACTGGAAACAGGACCTGACCAGCAGGACCTGACTCTGCCGATGGCGGGGAGCACGGCGAAGGCCTGTACCAACAACCCGTACGCCGCGCTGTCTGGCTCTGGGCTGACTTGCGACACAACCGCCCTGCCGGCAGGCCAGGATCGCGCGGGTTCGCTGCAGTGGCAGGTGACGGTGCCCGCCAAAGGCAGCACAGTGGTGGGCGCCGTGCTGGGCTACGCCGAAAAAGGAACCGCGGTTCCAGGTGTTGCGGACTGGCTCGGCCCGCGCACTGCCCAAGAGGTCTTGGCCGACGAGCAGACCTGGTGGCAGCAATGGCACGCGGCGGATCTGTTGCCGGCGCAGCTCACGGCGACCCAACTGCAGCACGCGCAGCGGGCCCTGACGCTACTGAAGATGGCGCAGGCGCGCCAGGGCAACCTGGGCCCTACGGGTCAAGGGCAGTCGCCGTATGGGCAAATCGTGGCCAGCCTGCCGCCCGGAATTTGGAACATCACGTGGCCGCGCGACCAAAGCTATGCCGCAGTGGCGCTGGCGCGCAGTGGTCATGTGGCCGAAGCCCGCGACGCTGCAGACTTTGTGCTTCACGGTGCGCCGGGCAAGTTCGTAGCGGAAGTGGGGGCGCCGTATCGCGTTTCGGCTACGCGCTATTGGGGCGGCGGGCAGGAAGAAAGCGACACCAATCAAGACGGCCCCAACATCGAGTTGGATGGCTTTGGTCTGGTGCTGTGGCAGATCGGCCACTACATGACCACCTCTCAGGATTTTGCCTGGTTGACGGCGCGCTGGCCCGTCATTCGCGACGAGATCGCGGCTCCGTTGCTACAGGCCGTGGACGGCACCGGCCTGGTCAAGGCGGACTCGTCGATCTGGGAGGTGCACTGGAACGGCAAGCAGAAGCACTTTGCGTACACGTCGTTGCAGGCCGTGCGCGGATTGTGTGCGGCCGCCAAACTGGCGACCCTGGCGGGCGAGGGCAAGCTGGCGGCCCAATACCGGTTGGCGGCGCAGGGCATCCGCGGCGCAGTGATCAAGCAACTGGTCGACAAGTCGGGCATTCTGGTGGGCAATGCCGAGGAGCCGGCAGGCAAGAACCTGGATCTTGCAGCTGTGGAAGCTTTGACCGACGGGCAGCTGCCGCCTTGGGGCGAGGTGGCGCAAAAGTCTTGGCAGGCTTGGCAAAATCTGGCCGCGGGCGGCGGCCCTGGCTTTTTCCGCAACGATGACGGCGGCGAGTACGACAGCCAAGAGTGGCTTTTCATCGACTTGCGCGTGCTGCGTTGGCTGGACCGCGCCATTGCGGCCGGGGCTCCCTTGGCCGACGTGCGCCAGGCCCTGAGCGACCGGGTCGACGCCATCGCGACGGCCGGCGGCGGTCAATTGCCGGAGCTCATCGGCGTCGCGGGCGCTCAGGCCGGCCAATTTGCGGGCGCGATCCCGATGATGGGCTTTGGTGCCGGTGCCAGCTTGCTGACCTGGCTGGGCGAGGCCGCTGGCGACGACCTGCAAGGGTGCCTGCAAGCCGCGTCGGGTGATGCAGAAGCTGACGCCAGCGCGGAGCCGGCCACCGAGCTTGAGCCGGAGCCCGGCCCCGAACCGGCGCCCGAGGCGACTCCTGAGCCGGCACTGGAACCGGCCCCTGAACCGGGACCAGAGCTGCAATCCGACACCGTCAGCGACTTGGGTGCGCAACCGTCTTCGGATGCCCTCAGCGACTTGCAAGTCCGGGCAGATGCCGCCTTGCCGGACGCTCCGACCGCGGCGGCCCGCGGCGGTCCCAGCGGTTCCTCGTGCCACGCCGGTCGTGCGGCGGGCTCGCCCTGGGCGCTCGCAGCGCTGGCTCTGGCGGGAATCCTATGCCGGGCAAGGAGGCGAAATGCGTAAGGCGCTGGTGATCTTGGCCCTGCTCGGCACAGCGTGCGGCAAGTCCAAGGCGCCGCCTGCAGAAGACGCGGGCCGCACAGCTACGCAACTGCCAGAAGCCGCGACCGCCACCGACGACGGCAAGGCAGCCGCGGCAGCCGCCGTGCACGAGCAAAAGGCCGCTGCCGCCAAGCTGGCAGCTTCCGGCCAGATTACACCGGGTTTTGTGGCCATTCCCGCCGGTACGTTCACGATGGGCAGGCCCGACAACCTGGCACAGGGTTTCAACGAGGCAGTGCAACACCAGGTGGTGCTGACGCGGCCGTTCGAGATGCATGCCACGGAAGTGACCTTGGTGCAGTACCGCGACCTGATGGCGACCTCGACCGAACAGCGCCAGAGCTGCGACGACTGCCCGGTGGCGCACGTGTCGTGGTTCCAAGCCGCCAGCTACTGCAACGAACTGTCGCGGCGCAAGCGCGTGCCACAGTGCTACTCGGTGTCTGGCCTGACCATCACCTGGGCCGATCCCGCGTGCGCAGGCTATCGCTTGCCCACAGAGGCCGAGTGGGAGTTCGCTGCGCGCGGCGGTGTGGCCGCGGCCCGGCCCGACGACCTGGATGCCAGCGGTTGGTACGACGAAAACGCCGGCCTGCGCGCCCACCCGGTCAAGCAAAAGCGCGCCAACGCCTACGGCCTGTACGACATGATTGGCAACGTAGCCGAGTGGGTGTGGGACTGGCACGCCGACTATCCCCTCAATACTGCAGTGGATCCGCACGGACCGGCCACCGGCGACAACCGCGTCTTCCGCGGCGGCAGCTTCCACTACGGCGCGTCGGACGCCGACGTCTGGAGCCGCAGCGCCTTTGGCCCGCCCAATCAGGTGCCGTTCATCGGCTTCCGCTGCGTCCGCACCCTGCCCGCCCCCACTCGATAATTCAGCCGACGCAGTCGGTTTGGGCTGGTCAATTTCCGCGCCTGCCCGTACACTTACGCCGCCGCGGAGCCCAAGGGGTCACACCGCCGCAAGCAGCACGGCCCAGGTCGCGCCGCTGCGGTCGCCCGGTCCAGGCGGCATACCCACGTTTTTCAACACTTTTTGCTGCAGTCTGGGAGGGAAAATGGCCAACGTCACGCGCAAAATCGGCCTGTCGCTGGGTGCCGATATCTGCTGGCCCGGCGCCTACGAAGAGATCCTGAAGCGCCTTGACCTCTCGATCCCCGTCGACGGCGACACGGTGCGCTTCGAAGTCGATCGCGTGACCATCGAACCCTTCAACCTGAAGCAGCCCGTCAAGTACGACCTGGTCATTGACCGCCTGACGCACTGGTACCAGACCACGCGCGAGTGGATCAAGAAGGCCGTGATCATGGACGGCCTGTATGTGTTGAACAATCCTTGGGCTTTACAGTCCATGGAGAAGCACACCTCGTACGCGGCGATGATGAAGCTGGGCCTGCCGGTGCCCGAGACGTGGATGGTGCCGCCCAAGGACTACGCCAGCGATCTCGCGGACATCAAGCCCACGCTGCAGCGCTATGCCCGCCTGTTCGACCTGAAGAAGGTGGGGCAGGACCTGGGTTACCCCGTGTTCATGAAGCCCTACGACGGCGGCGCCTGGGTGGGGGTGACCAAGATCGACGACGACAAGCAGTTGCTTGGCGCGTACGAAAACAGCGGTACGCGTTTGATGCACGTGCAAAAGGCGGTGGCGCCTTTCGATTTGTTCGTGCGCGCCATCGGCATCGGCCCACAGGTGTGGTGCGTGAAGTACAACCCCGACGCGCCGCTGCACGCCCGCTACGAGGTGGCCTTCAACTACGTCGACGCCAAAGAGTGGCAGACGCTGACCGATATGTGCCTGACTATCAACAGCTTCTTTGGCTGGGAGTTCAACTCGTGCGAGTCGCTGCGCAAAGACGGCACGTTCTACCCCATCGATTTCGCCAACGCGTGCCCAGACTTCCAAGTCACGTCGCTGCACTTCCACTGGCCGGTGCTGGTCAAGAACATGCTGAAGTGGACCATCTTCTGCGCGGCGACCAAGCGACCGTTCCGGATGAACCTGGACTGGACGCCGTACTACGACGTGGTCAAGAAGGACCTGCCGTTTGAAGATCGCCTGAAGGAATACGCCAAGATCGCCCACCAGCGCTTCGAGACCGACCGCTTTGTGGAATTCTGCGACCGCCACCTGGGCCACCTGGACAAGGTAGTGTGGGAATTCCTGGGCAGCGACCGCGCCAAGGAGCTGGTCCGCCAAAAGACCGCGGCGCTGTTCCCGGCCCACGAGGTCGACCAGTTCACCGATCACTTCTACGGGCTGGTGCAGTTCTGGCGCCGCACCGAAGTCGAGCGCATGAAGGAAGCCAAGGCGGGTCGCGAGGCCCGCAACGCTGCCCGCGACGGGACCGCAAGTGTCGCTGCAACGGCCGCCGCTGCCCCGGCCCAGAGCGCGGAAGTCGCCGCCCCCAAGAAGAAAAAAGCCCCAGCCAAGAAGGCGTAGATGTGGTCTTTGGCCGCGGAGTGAGCAATGAAGACGGAAATTGCTTGGAAGTCGCCAGGTCTAGACGACAACGTGCGCCTGCTGCGCTGGGGGGAAGTGGGCGTG
The DNA here is from genome assembly GCA_037441385.1 of Myxococcales bacterium. Classification (GTDB taxonomy): domain Bacteria; phylum Myxococcota_A; class UBA9042; order UBA9042; family UBA9042; genus SXRM01. The sequence goes on along the minus strand of JBBISH010000057.1, from coordinate 25,547 downwards.
CCGCTGCTGCTGTTCCCCACCTCGGGGACAGACGCTGAGGATCAGGAGCGGTTTGGGCTCATCGCCAGCCTGGCGCCACAGCTGGAAGCGGGCAAGGTCAAGGTCTACGCCTTTGACGCACCTGAATCCAAAGCGCTGATCGATCCAGCCCTGAAGCCGGCCGACAAGGCGGCGATCCAAAGGCGCTTTTTGACCGCGTTGGCCGAGGAAGTCGTACCCAAGGTGCGCGAAGACTGCGGCGGCGCCGAGCTGCCCCTCATCAGCGCGGGCGCGTCAATTGGCGCCTACCACGCGTTGGTCGCCTTGGCCAGCTACCCGGCTCTTTTCCGCGGCGCCATCTGCATGAGCGGCACGTTTGACCTGACCCGGTTCTTTCCCAACTTCCACAACCAGGATTTCCACCTGATTTCGCCCATGCACTTCTTGGCCTACATGAGCGAGGGCGCCCACCTGGACCAACTCCGCAAGCGGTTCGTGATCCTAGCCACCGGCGAGGGCAAGTGGGAGTCGCCGTGGGAGTCGTGGCAGCTCGCGACGCTGCTTGGCAAGAAAATCGTGCCAAATCGGGTGGATATGTGGGGCAAGGAGTTCCACCACGACTGGGCCACTTGGCGGGCCATGTTGCCCAAGTACGTGGACGAGTTGCTGACCCGGCCCGAGTAGCCGAGCGCCGGCCGCGCACAAGTGCCGGTCGAGAAGCAAGAGAAATCACGAAATAGCAAGGGGATGCATTCCATGCACGTCGTTTTTTGTGCGCCCTTCTTCATGGACATCACGCTGCGGTTTGTGCGAGCGGTGGCCAACCAACCCGGTGTGTCATGTTCGCTGCTGACTCAGGAGCCGGTCTACAAGCTGCCCGAGGATTTGCGCAGCAAGCTCGGTGGGTTCTGCCAGATCGACGATGCCCTGGATACCCGCCACGTCGTGCGCGGCGTGCAGGCCTTGGCGCAAAAGCACGGCAAAGTCGACAAGCTCTTTGGCGCGCTGGAGCACATCCAAGTGCAGCTGGCCGAGGCCCGTGAACAGCTGAACATCCCTGGTCTTCCGTCCGAGGCGGCCAAGAATTTCCGCGACAAGGCGCGCATGAAGGACTGCCTGCGCAAGGCCAAGGTGCCGTGTGCGCGCCACAGCGAAGTGCAGTCAAGCTCGGATGCGTGGAATTTTGCTGGAAAAATTGGCTATCCAGTCGTGCTCAAGCCCCTGGCCGGCGCGGGCAGCAAGGCCACGTTCCGCGCCGACAGCGATCGCCAACTGGCCGACGCACTGCTGCAGGTGCGGCCTTCGCAGCACCACCCCGCCATCATCGAAGAGTTCGTCCAAGGCGACGAGTACAGCTTTGAAACGATCTGCATCGAGGGCAAGCCGATGTGGTGGTCGCTGACGCGTTACCTGCCAAACCCACTGGATGTCGTGCGCAACCCGTGGATCCAGTGGTGTGTCTTGCTGCCGCGCGAGATCGATACGGGCTACGATGATGTACGCGCTGCCAACTTCGCGACGCTGAAGGCCCTGGGTCAGACGACCGGCATGACCCACATGGAGTGGTTCCGACGCACCGACGGATCAGTGGCGGTCAGCGAGATCGCCGCGCGGCCACCGGGAGCGCAGATCGTGGTCCTGAACAGCTTGGCTCACGACTTTGACCTGTTCCATGCCTGGGCGCGGCTCATGTGCACGGGCGAATTCACCGCACCCGAGCGCAAGTACGCCGCTGGCGCCGCCTTCCTGCGCGGCCAGAACTTGGCGGGCGGCCCGGTGCGCGGGCGAATTCGCGCGGTGTATGGCCTGGAACAAGTGCAGCGCGAGCTGGGGCCGATGATTGCGCAAATTCAGGTGCCACGGCTGGGGGCCCTGCCCAGCTCGTCGTACGAAGGCGATGGCTTTGTGCTGGTGCGCCACCCCGAGACGCGGGCGGTGGAGCAGGCCCTCAAGCGGATCGTCGAGGTGGTTCGGGTAGAAGTCGGCTGAATTTAGCGGGTTTAGAACCGGTAGCCAATGCGACCCAGGCCGTACAGGCCGGTCTGCAGGTCCGAGGCCGCGGTGGGTTGGAACATGCCGCCGCCAGCCAGGCCGCTGATGGTAAAGCCACTGATGTCCCACTGAACCACGGCGCCGCCCACGTGCTCTTGGCGGCCCCAGGCCTCTTGCTTGGTGCCCAGGCCAAACCGCGAGCGTCCCTCGGCGCCCACCAGCAAGCTCTTGGTCAAGCGGTAGCCGGCACCCAAGACGCCTTCCAGATCGCGGTCTTTGCCATCCGGATCGCCGCCGGCCACCGCGTTGAGGTTGACTTCGGTGCGGCCGAACTTGGCCGAGCCGATCACGTGTAGCTCGACCTCTCCCTCTGGCTCGTTGAAGCCTTCGGGGCGAAACAGGCCCATGATCGCCAGCTTGTAGGGTCCGCGGCTCAGCGCTTGCCACTTCAAGCCCACGCCGGGCCGGTAGTCCCCTTTGGCGCTGCGGCTGGCGGCTAGCTCGGCCGAGAGGCCGTAGCCCAGGCCAAGGCGGCCGGTCACCACCGCGTCGGGCGTGGCGCCAAAACCTCCTGGCGTTGCGGAGTTGGTGGACAAGGACACCTCGCCCTGCCAGCGCCCCGGCACGCCCGCACGCCGCGCCAAGTTGCCCTCGGTCCAGTTGAGCCATTCCGAGCTCTCGGTCTCGTCGCCGCGAGAAATCCCCGGAGTGGCCGAAGCTTCGGCGGCCTCTCCGGCCTGGGCGGCGCTTGAGCCAAGGGTGCCAACGGTCAAGGCCGCGGCAAGAACCGCAAAGGAAGATGCGAAAGTACGCAAGGCAGACTCCTGAGGCGGCGAATTCCGAACTCGACGCGGAGGGGGGCGGCGCGGTGCGGAGGCAATCGCAAAGTGACGTTCCTGTCACTCACTGTCAGGTTACTGTCCTTTTGGCGGGCGCGCAACTGTCTTTCTACCGCCACGATCTTGGCGCGATCACGGCGCGCAGTAGCCAAAACCAGCCGGCGCCGACCCGGCCAGGGTCAGACCAAAGCCCGTGCAAGTCCCCGTTGGGCAAGGATGAGCGTTGTCGCACAGAGCGGCGCAGGCCCCGGACGCACAAATGGCGCCAACCTGACACTGGCCGCTGCCGCTGCACTTCTCGCCCGCCTTGACGGTGCCGCCCACGGCGCACGCACCGCCCATGACGCGCTGACCGCTGCTGTCCGAGAGCGCGGCGGGACCGCAGAACTGGCCGTCGCCGCAGCCATCCTTGCTCGCGAGCGGCGTGCAGCCCGCCTCGCAGACCCCCGACTTGGGCGCGCCGCTGGCGATGACACAGCTTTGCGACGTGCCGCAATCCCCTGCATTGGCGCAGAGTTTGGCGCAGGCGCCCTGCCCGCTGCCGCCGGCCCCGGTGGGCTTGACGCAGAGCAGCCCCTTGCCGCAGGTCAAGGGCAAGCCGTTGCCATTGCAGGTGGCGCCCGCCGTGGTGGTGGCGTCGCCAGCGACATCCAGGCAGCCCGTGGTGACGATCTCGGCGCCGCTGCCGGTGTCGAGCATGGGCACGCACACCTTGCCTGCCCCTTGGCAATCTTGCGCGACCACGTCGCAGCAAAGCTGGTCGCTCAGATCCGAGCTGAACCGGTCCATGGTGGCGTCGCACGTCAAGCCCTTGGTCGAAAACGTGTAGCTGCCCATGTCGGCGCTTTTGAAGTGGCCATCGATGTTCTCGCTGCCGGCGGCGTTGGTCAGGTGGTAGTCGGCGCCCGCAAGTGTGCCGGTCCACTCGCGAAAGTCGGCCTCCCACGTCAGGGTGCAGCCCTTGGCCTTCATGCAAGCAAAGGGGATCGAGCTGGCGCCATTGCTGCAAGTGCCGGTAACCGCCCAGGCGCCGGCCGCTTGGGCGCAGCTTGGGGTAAACGTGTCGGTCTTGCTGTCGGCCTTGGCCACGTCGCCCGCGACAGTGTCGGTCGCCACACCGTCTTTGCTGGTGCTGTCGGCCACCTTGGAGTCACTGACCGCGGCGTCGGCGGCCGCAGCGGTGGTGGCGTCGCTGCCACATCCCGCAGTCAACGTGGCCATCGCGGTCGCACTGCCGACCACCGCGGCCCAAAACATCGTCTTGTGCATCGTGTCCTCTGCCGGCGAGCTGCCCGCCGCCGCGCGATAATCACCTTTACCGCCGCGGATTTCCAGGGCAGCGTGCAAGAAAACTTGCACGTACTGAACAAATGTTTAGTATGCAGATGTGGGCCACGCAGCGCCCCATCGGAGCCGAGATGCACACCCCTTTGACCACTCGCAACGCGCGCCAGGATTCGTTCGGCATCACCAGCACTTCTTCCCGTTCCTCCGACTTGCCCCTGCCCGGCGGCATCGACCTGGAAGCCCGCTACAGCCGCGCCCATGCGCGGTCGCAGGCCACCCGCCGCGAACGCCGCCAACTCGACCTCGTCGAAGAACGCTCGCTGGCCGGCGCCATGTTGGGCGTATGCGTCGGCTGGTTCGCCTTTGGCCCGGTGGGCGGGTTGGTCGGCTTGTGGGCCGGGGCGATCGTCGCGAGCCGAATTCGCGTCGAGATGGACTGAAGTCGGCGCGCGAAGGCAAGACCAGGGGCGGGCCTTCAGCGCATGGCGAACCAGTCCACCACTACCAGCACAAGCGGCGGCGTAGCGAGCAAAGCCGCAATGGTCAAGGGCAATCCCCGCTGCACCATCGCCGACAAGGGTACACAACCGCTGGCATAGGCGATCGCGTTGGGCGGGCTAGCCAAGGGCGACAGAAAGCTGAGCGAGGCCATCACCCCCGCTGCAGCCACCGGCGCCACCGGCGAAATCCCCAACTGCTGCGCGGCCATCACCCCCAACGGGCAAAGAATCGCCGCCGTGGCGATGCTGCTGCCAAGCTCGCTCATCACCAGCGCCGCCGCGGACAGCAGGACCGTCAAGTCGGTCTCGCCGCGCACGTGGGTCACGTGGACCAGCAAGTCGCCCATCCACGACGCCAGCCCCGTCTTCCACACCTGATCGCCCAGGGCCAGGCCACTGCCCAGCAAAAGCATCGTGCCCCACTCGACTTGTGCGGCCTCGCTCCACTGCAGCACGGGCCGCCTGTGCTGCTTGCCGGCCACCAGCCGCGGAGTCGCCGGAACGACAAAAAGCAGCGCCGAGGCCAGGATTGCCACCACACCTTCGGGCAACATGCGGCACCACTCCGCCAGGGCCGGCCGGGGCTCGTCGATGGTCACGTCGATGAGGCCAGGCGCCATCCAGCCCGCAAACGCCAGGCCCAAGACGCCCACCACTGCCCATGGACCGCGCCCAAGTCCCAACGGACCGCGACCGGGCTGGACATGCAGCGCGTCGATGGCCAAGGGCGCAACCCCGGGCTCGGGCACAGCAATCAGGCGCGACATCCTGCGCTCGCGGCCGATCACCCAGGCCACCTGCGCCAGCCACACCGTCAGCAGCACCGCCGCCACCGGGGCCGCGAGCAGCGTCCAGTAGAAGAACGGCAGCGGCCGGTGGCCAAACTGTCCCAAGCTGGCCAGGGCGATCAGGTTGGCTGGGTTGGCGATGGGGATCAGAATCCCGCCCAGCGACGCGGCAAACGCGGCATTGAGCAGGCCCACGGCCTGGGCGGGCGGTCCCAGCCGCATCACGGCCGTCCGCACCACCGGCACCATCATGGCGGTGCTAGAGGTGCTGGAAAACAGACTAGACAACAGCGAAGTGGCCAACGCCGTGCGCCACAGCGTCCTTTCCGGCGACTGGCGCTCGTTGGCAAACAACCGCGCCGCCACCATCCGGTCCAGACGGGTGCGCTCGGCCGCGGCCGCCAGCCAACGCGCGCCCAGAAACACAAACAAAATCGGCTGACCAAAGGCCGCGAACACCTCGGCCGCCGGCGCCACGCCCAGTGCCACCACCAACGCAGGGCCCACCAGCGCCGTCACCGCCACGGGCAGCGCCTGAGTCAGCCACATCGCCAAGGTCATCGCCACGATCGCCAGGAGCGCGGCCGCCTGCGGCGCCATGTTCGCGGGATGCAAGGCCAGCGTGCCAAAGAGCAAAAGCGGCGCCAACACCAGACCCGCCAGACGGCGCCGCTCGGCAAACTGACGTTCACGCTCGGAAATCAGCAGTTCTTCGCCGGCCATCGCGCTCTCTGTGACGGTCTGCAGCCAAGCGTAGGCGAATTGCCGGGTTCGGTCTATGCCCCAAGCCGTCGCTGCGGGCTATGCCGGCCGGTGGGCTTCTGCTACAACCGCGCACTGCATCACGCTGGGAGGCCGCCATGCCCGTCCACTTCGGAACCGTTCAGATTCATGGTTTTGCTTCGCGATTTGCCGCGTTGACCTGCGCCGCGGCCCTTGCAGCCTGTGGCAGCGATCCGGCACCGACGAGCGCGGCCGACGCGAAGGTCAGCGACACGCCCGGAACAGATTCCCAAACGGGTGACTCGGGCCCCGCGGCCGACGCGAGCGCCGACACCACGGCCGCGGCGTGGACACCCAAGCAGCAAGCCATCTTGGGCGTGGCCAAGACTGCCGATTTCGCCCTGCCCGGCCTCAGCGGGCCCGTCCAGGTGGTGCGGACCGAAGGCAACGTGGCGCACGTCTATGCCGCCAACCGCAAAGATTCTGTGCTTGTGCTTGGTTATACGATGGCCCGCGATCGTTACTTCCAGATGGAGCTGACGCGGCGCCTGGGCCTGGGCGAAATCAGCGGCCTGCTGGGCGACGCCGCGCTGGGCCAAGACATTCAGGCGCGGATGTCGGGCAGCAGCAACGTGGCCGAGGCCGTGCTGGTGCGCCTGACCGACGAGCAGAAGGTGGTGTTCGACGCGTTTGCCCAGGGCATCAACGCCTACATCGACGACGTGGTGGCGGGCAAGGCGCCCGAGCCGTCTGAGATCAAGGTCGCCAAGGGCCTGCTGGGTGGCACCGCCAAGACCCTGATGAAGCCGTGGGATCGGCGAAGTGTGGCCGGCGCGGCGGCGGCGATGATCTACAACCTGGGTTACGAGACGGACGACGTGGGGCGCACCGCCCACTTGGCGCAGATTCCCGGCCACTACAAAGACAAGGCGCTGGCAGACTTGCGCACCGCGGGCGCGCTGGCCGATCTGGAAAACCACGTCGCGCCGATCGACCCGGTGTCGTCGGCGGCTGGCCTGGGCCTGGACTACAAGGGCAAGGCCATCGCCGCGACCACGCCGGGCAAGGTTCCAGAAGGAAAGGATAAAGTCGCCCGCTGGCTAGCGCGCCTGCCCAAGCCGCTGCCGAGCGAGCTGGCCGAGCGGGCCCAGTGGCGCGACCAGGTGCTGCAAAAGCGCAATGGCCACGACCGCACCCACGGTTTTGGCTCCAATGCATGGGCGGTGGCCGGCACGGGTACCGCGGGCGGCGCCGGCATCGTGGCGGGTGACGGGCATCTTCCCCTTTCAGTTCCTTCGCTTTTCTATCAGATCGGCATCGACGACAGCGTATTTGGCAACGGAACTACGCATCAGCGCGGCATGATGATCCCTGGCCTGCCGCTGATGGCGGTCGGCACCAACGGCAAAGTGGGATGGTCGCAGACGCAATTGGTAGGCGATATCACGGATTGGTACACCGATCAGCTAGTATTGGATGATAAAGGTGTACCCAAGGCCACTAAATTCAACAAGGGTGGAGCGCTGGTCGACATGCCCGTTTCTGCCAAGATCGAAGAGTACGTCATCGCCGACGTGCCCGTGCTGGGTAGCAAGGGGCGCACCGAAAAGTGGCCGCGCTACATGACTTACGACGGCCGTTGGATCGTCGACATCGAGGGGCCGAGCGTGGACCCGGCCAAGGCCACCCCAGGCGCGGGCGAGACGGTCCTGGCCCTCAGCGGCAAGTTCGTCATTCCCAAGGACACCAACGGCGACGGCGTCGTCACGGCAATCTCGTTTGACTTTACGGGTTTGGACCAGCCAGCCCTGCTCGCCGCCCTAGACGGCTTTGGCCACAGCGACGACGTGTGGCAGTTCCGCGATCATACCCGCAAACTGGTGGCCTATTCGCAGAACTTGGCAGTGGCTGACTCGCAAGGGCATGTACTGTATACGGGTTACCAAGCGGTACCGTGCCGCACACACCTGCCGCGCGACACGGACGGCATGTGGAAGGCCGGCGCCAACCCCAAGCAGCTCATCGACGGGACGCAATACACCGGGTTCACCATTCCGACGCTGGCCGACGGCGCGGTCGACGAGTCCAAGGCCTCGGACCCGGCTCAGTGCGTCGTGCCTTTTGACGCCTATCCGCAAAGCGTGGACCCGCCTCAGGGCTTCATCGTCACGGCCAACAACGACCCCGGCAATCTCTCGACAGATGACAACTTGATGAATGACAAGTACTACATCGGCGGCCCGTGGGCCAACGGCTACCGCGCCGGTACGATCGCCAAGGGCCTGCAAGCCGCCATCGCCGACCAAAAGGCAGACGTGGAGCGCATGGCCAAGGTGCAAGCCAACAACCAGAGTCGCCTGGGCCAAGAGTGGGTGCCGTTCCTGCAATCCGCGCTGGACCACGCTGCCAAGTTGAACAATTCCGACAAGATGCTGACACCCGACGAACAGCGTCTGGTCGACCTGTACAACGGCATCACGCCCACCGTGCGCGACGATGTGATGGCGCGCCTGACGGCGTGGCACAAAGCCGGGGCGCCGGCGCTGTCGGGCGTGCAGACCTTCTACCACGAGCCCGCGGCGGGCGAGACGGAACATGCGATTGCCACAGCGATTTTCAACGTGTGGATCAGCCGCATGGTCAACTTGGCGGTCGACGACGAGGGCATCGACGTTTGGGAGCCCTGGGGCGCCGATGCGCGCACACGGGCGCTGTCGTGGATGCGCGACGGGCGCGGCGCGGACAACCCCAAGAAGCAGGTGTCTTGGAATCCGGCCACGCAAGAGTCGGCATTTTGGGACATTTTGGACACGCCGGCCATCGAACGCAGCGACGAGATCGCCCTGCTTGCGCTGCAGAAAGGCCTGACCGACGGCAGCACGCGCTACGGAAGCAGCGATTTCACCAAGTGGATCTGGGGCATGAAGCACGGCGTCCACTTCGATTCGATCCTGTCCAGCTTCTTCGACGGCAGCAGCAACTACGCCGCGCTCACCAAGATGTTCTCCATTTCGCCGCAGAAGATCCCGCTGATGCCCAACCTGCCCGCCAGCGACCCGCGCAGCGCGTTGACGCAATTCCCCAGGGGCGGCGATGCGTTTGCCGTGGACGCGGCCGGCGGCATGAACTCGGATGGCTACGGCTCGGGCCCGGTGTTCCGCATGGTCATCGCGATGGGCAAAGACAAGACAACGGGCGTCAACGTCATCCCTGGCGGCCAGTCGGGCCTGACCGACAGTCCGTTCTTTGACGACCAAGTGCGCCTGTGGTTGGGCAACCAGGCCTGGCCGCTGCGTTTCGAGGTAGATGACGTGGTGGCTGGCGCCGTGGGCCGCGAAGTCTACGCCCCGGTCGCGCCCTGATGGCCTTGGCGCAGGCACCTTGTCCAAGGTTTTTCTAATAGGTTTCTTAGATTAGCCAAGGGTAAACTTGTGTGAGCACGGTTGACTTTGCCGGCGATGGTTTGCCATCTTGTCGCGTCGGGTCCGCCGACCGGAGGTACTGATGCCGCAAAATCCCCACCAAGCAGAACGCCGCCAGTTCCTCTTGCGCATTGGCGCGGCGGCTGGCTGTGGCGCGCTGGTGCCGCTCATCCACGGCTGCGAGTCCGCAGAGCTCTACACGTTGCCGCCGCTCCACGTCAAAGAGTCCTTTGATTTGGCCCAGTCGCCCTACACCGCGCTCAAGACCGTGGGCGCCGCGGTCGACGTTACGTTTGGCAACGTAGACGGCTTGCTGGTACGGGTGAGCGACGCGCAGATCATCGGAGTGACGCGCATTTGCCCGCACCAACAAGGCAACATCAAGTGGGACAAGGCAGGCGCTACCTTGGTGTGCACCACGCACCAGGCCAAGTTCGCCAACAACGGCGCCGTGACCGGGCAGCCGAACAACGGCGACAAGCTGACGACCATGCTGCCGACCTGGGCGGTAACCTTCGACGCCGCCACCGGCAAAGGCACGGTGCAAACATGATGAAACAGCTCGTTCGTAGTGCGCTGGCGGTCCTGGCGCTAGCCACCGTGGCTCTGCCCGCGCAGGCACTGCCGCGCATGACGCTGACCACCAGCAGCCGCTGCTCGAATTGCCACATCAACCCACAGGGATCCGGGCCACGCAACGCCATGGGCTTTTATGCCACGGCCGCCAACGGCGCGGTGACCTGGGACAAGCTGGGCTGGCAGAAGTTCCACGAGTTGAGCGACAACACCTTCTTTGGCGAAAAGCTGGAGGTCGGCGGCGACTTGCGCCTGCAAATGGCCAAGCTCGGATCGCCGCGCTGGGACAACAACGGCAAGCTGGTCGAGCCCGATCGCATGTTCATCCCGATGCAGGATCAGGTGGGCTTCAACTTCAAGGCCCTGCCGTGGCTGAGCGTGGCAGCCAGCTTCAACCCGATTGGCTTCTTGAAGTCCTACGCGGGCCAAAGCTTGTACGACGGTTGGATCCAGATCCAGCCGTCGATGGACCTGCCGCGCCTGCGGGTGGGCATGATTCAGCCGGGTTTTGGCGTCCGCTACGACGACCACACCCTGGTCATTCGCCGCAACCCGTTCTCGCTGGGCACGCCGATCCTGCCGCCCTTCTACAATGACCTGGGCGCAGAGCTGTCGTACGAAGGGCTGCACTGGCTGTCGCTCGACGTCTCGGCCGTGTGGGCCAACAACCTACACCTGGCCAACCCAGACGGCGTGGGCCAAGGCCAGCTCGCTCTGTCGGCGCGCGCCACGGTGTACCCGCAGATGCAGGACTGGGGCCTGAACTCGTGGCTGGGCGCGTCCGTGCTGCAGTCCGACAAGCTGACGATGTACGGCGGCCACGTCGGTATCGGCAAGAGCTATTGGGGCTCGATCATGGGCGAGGCGGTATGGTCGCAAATCGCGTTTGGTCGCGAGACGTTTTCGACCCTGCTGCAAGTGGACCACCCGCTCAAAGAATGGCTGGTGCTGACCGGCCGGTGGGAGACCGGCAACGGCCACTCGCCCGGCCTGGCCGAAGCCGATGTGCAGAGCTACGTGGCCGGAATTCAGTTCATTCCGGTGCCAAATATCGAACTGCGTCCGGAATACCGCTACCTGAAGACGAGTTCTTACCTGCTCGCCCAGTACACGCTGCAGGTGCATGCGTGGTTCTAGGTGAATCGCGGGTCTACCCATTGCGTTCTGTTCCCGTGTTGCACGGCGTGGTTGCCGTGCCGTGTGCTTTCCTTTCGTTCTAAGGAGTTCTCCATGCGCCACCTGTTGACCGCCGCCATCTTGGCCACCACTGCCATCGCCCTGCCCGCCATGGCCGATACGCCTTTTGCCGGCAAGACCGGCGCGCTTTCGTTTGCTGTGGACTCGGGCAAGTCGCAGATCTCGTTCCTGTCCGACGCGCCAATGGAAAAGTTCAAGGGCACGGCCGAAGGCATCACCGGCGAGTTCAAGGTGGCCGACGCCGCCAACGCGGGCGGTGTGACGGGCAAGATCCTGGTCCCGGTCGCCAAGATGAAGACCGGCAACGACCTGCGCGACACCCACATGAAGGGCCCCGACTGGCTCAACGGCGCCGCCAACCCCAACATCACGTTCGAGATCGACAAGGCTGACCTGAGCAAGATCGAGGGCAACCGCGCCAGCGGCAAGGCCCACGGCAAGTTCACGCTCAACGGCAAGACCGTGGCCAAAGACATGTCGATCGACGTCGCCTACGCCGCGGACCGCAACGCCATCAAGGTCACCGCCCGCTTCCGCGTCTCGCTCAAGGACCACGACATCAAGGGCAAGGCGGGCGCCGCCGGCAGCAAGGTCGGCGAAGTCATCGACATCGAAGCGACCCTGTACGGCACCGGCAAGTAGCCCAAGCCGCCGCACCCCTTCGCCCCCGCACGAGGAAGCATGAAACGAAGCACGATCTTGATTCTGACTTCGCTGCTGGCGGTCGCCGGCGCACTGACCACCCTGCTGTGGTGGGCCGCCTCGGGTGCCGCATGGTTCACCCTGCAGAAGGTGTTGACCACTCAGACCGTGGTCGACGAGTTCGGCGACAGTGTGGCCAAAGAGGTGTGGGTCGACAAGTTCGTTCCGGGCCTGCTGGATCTGGCGGGGCCGATTGCTGGCGCCCTCCTGGTGGTGGCGGCCATCGGGTTCTGGCTGAGCCGCAAGTCCCTGACCTACTCGAAGTAGCAGCGACAAGTCTTCCTTGGTCGGCCGCGCCGTCGCACGACTTGGTCGGCGCGCCGCCAAGGGTTGGCTGAGCAGTTGCGCCTGCTTCGCGCACCTCTGGACATCCAAGCGCAAGAATCCCGCAACCAGCATGTTGCAGGACCTGATACCCGTTCCGTCCGAATCGGATCGGAGACACGGGCAATCTTTCGGGCCCGAACCGGGGTCCCCGCCTGATTCTCGCCAGTTGCAGAACGGGTCAGAAAAGCCGTACAGGCGCGAATCGGGTGGGGTGCGTATGAGCGGTCTCGCGGTGCGCAACTGTAAATGCTTGGGGACGATCCTGGTTCGCGCCACGCGACGAGCGGCTGTGGCCTTTGAACCAAGGTCAGCGAACGGGCGCCGCCGACAACGCTACGCGGGCGCGGCAGCAACCGGGCTAGGCGCCTTCGGAATACTTGCCGCGATTGCCGCAGCCCTGCGGGCACCGCCAGCACGCGCTGCGCTTGTCGCCAAAGGCATTGGCGTTCATGTAGTCGTCCAAGCACGTGGACACGGCCAGCCGCCGCCGGCGCGGCCGACAGTAGAACTCGGTGCCCAGGCTGAGGCGGGCGGCGCGTTCTTTGCGAATGACTTGCAGTTCCATCAGCGTCATTTGGCGACCTCGGTTCATATCGGACTCATCCGGTCCGAAACTAGGAATAACGTACTGTCACAACAACGTCAAGAGCAGGACATTCCCAATCGGGGAATTTTCTGTGAACGCCCACAAATTCTGTGGCGACGCCGATCCAGAGCGCTTCGTCCGCGTCGAGGTCGAGTTGCAGCGGCGTCCACGAAACACGTTTATTTTCATGATATTGTCGGCGCACTCTTGCGTTTCGGCAGCCTGAGACCCTAGTGTGACGCCGTCGGCATCCACCGCCGTTCGCGCAGCAGATGTTCAAAGTGAGCCGAAAGTCTGAGTACGCCCTGATGGCGATCCAGCACATGGCGCGCCTGGAGCCCGATGCGGTCGTGTCCGTGGCGGACTTGGCGGCACAGGAAGGTATTCCGCCGGATTTGCTGGCAAAAGTTCTGCAGGGCCTGAAGAAGGCCGGCCTGCTCGTGGCGTCCAAGGGCGCTGGCGGCGGCTATCGGCTGGCCCGACCGGCAGGCGAGATCCGGTTCCTGGACGTGGTACGGCCTTTTGAAGAGCAGATCGCGGTGGTCAGCTGCCACAGCCCGGCCACGGACTGCCAGCGGACTGACGCGTGCAGCCTTCGCGATCCGATGTCGGTGCTCAACGCCTACCTCATGCGGCAATTTGAGCAAATGACGATGGAATTGTTCGTTTCGCCGCATACCTGGCTGACTACCGGTCCGCGCACAACCACGCGCGCCGAGGCCACCAGCCTTGGGCGACGCGCGTAAACGGCTTGCGGTACGCCTGCTAGCTGCGCCAAACTCGGGAACCTTGGACGAGCCGGTGCTCGACCGACGGCAGGGGGATGGCCAGCGCCATGCACGATCCGATCTTGACGAAGCGCGGGAGGCGCCCTGCTCTTGCGGGCTGGCTGTTGGCCGCCCTGCTGTGTAGTGCCCCTGCGGCCCAGGCCGCCGAGCAGGCCAAGGTGGTCCTGACCTGGCCCAACGGCAAGCCGCAAGTCGTGCAGTTCTGGGACAACGGCGTTCACCTGCGCGACGAGCACCGCGACCAAGACGGTCACAAGCGCCAAGAGGCCCGTTACGACGGCGCCGTGGTGCGCTGGCAGCAGTTTCGCGACGACGGCAGCGTACAGGCACAGTGGCAGACGGCGGCGGGCCGCCGCGAGGGCGAGGAGCAGTGGCTGGACCCGCAAGGGCGGCTGGTGCGTTCGGTGCCCTGGCGCAACGGAAAACGCCATGGTCTGATTCGAGAATTTGACGCGCAGGGGCACCTGCAATCCGAGGTACCGTACGCCGACGACGCGGCCGTGGGGCCCCAGGTGGGCTACTACCCCACCGGCGAGCGCCGCTCGGTGTCGCCCCTTCTGGATGGCGTGCGCCACGGCGTGGAGATCATCTACGACCGCGAAGGCTGGAAATACGCCGAGATGCCCTACTGGCACGGTGTCCTGGACGGCAAGGTGCAGTTCTTTGGCAAAGAGGGTTGGCGGCGCGGCGAAATCGTATACCACAAAGGACAGGCGCAGAGCCCCGAGGTGCAGTACCACCGCAACGGCCAGCGCGCCATGGTGGTGCCCCTGCGGCCCGACGGACAGCGCCAAGGCCTGGCCGAGCGGTTTGACGAGGCGGGGATCCGCTTGGCCGAGCAACCCTACGTGGCCGGCAAGGAGCACGGCTGGGACCGGCGCTGGGACAGTTTTGGCCGGCTGCTGGCCGAAGTGGAGTGGCGCGAAGGCGAACCCTGTTGTGGCGAGCGCGGCTTTTGGCCCTCGGGCGCACTCCGCTCGGAGCGGGTCTACGTGAACCTGGCGCAAGATGGGACCGAGACCGACTACTTCGACCGCGACGCCGAGGCGGGCACGGACCACCGCGTAGAGCTGCGCGTCGCGCTTGTGCAAGGAAAAAAGGCCGGTCGCGCCCAGGTCTACGACCGCCAGGGTCGCCGCTGGAGCGAGCTGGATTTCGTCGACGACCGCCGCGAAGGCCCTGAGGTGCGCTACTACCCCAGCGGACAGAAGCAGGGGGAATTCCAGTGGCGCTCGGACCGCTTGACCGGCCTTGCCAGCACCTACTGGCCCAGCGGCAGGCTGCAAAGCCGCTACCCGGCCGACGACGGCGCGGGCACGGGGCTGGAGCAGCGCTGGGACGAGGACGGCATCCTGCGCATGGACGTGCCGCTCGTGCAAGGCAAAAAGCACGGCGTGGCGCGGCTGTACGACCAACGTGGCAAACTGCGTGCCACGCAGACCTGGCGCGAAGATGTGCTGGACGGTCCCGAAGTGCGCTACCACAAAGGTAAACCCCTGGGCACCTGGCAGTGGCACAACGGCGAACTGGTCAGCGGTCCCAAGCCCAGCGACGTGGCCGCCGCTGAAGAAGGCCCAGACGAGGCCGCGAACAAGCCCAAAGGCGGAGCAGCGCCCGGCGCCAGCGACAGCACCAGCGAGGCGCGCAAGGTGCGCCGCGCGGCCCACAAGGTCCGGCGCGAGCGCGACGACAATTCCGATGTGGCGCGCAGTTACTGGCCAGGCGGCGAGTTGCGAAGCGCCCTTCCCAAGCGCGGCAAGGGCACCGAGGTGCAGTTCCACGACAACGGCGAAGTGGCGGTGGTTGCCGCGGTGGACCAAGGCGTGCGGCAAGGCCTGGCGCGGACCTTCGACCGATCCGGTCGGCTGACTTCGCAGGTCAATTACGTGGACGGCACGCGCGACGGCGAAGAGGTGGAGTTCGGCCCAGACGGCGAAAAAGTGGGCAGTCGCCACTGGCAGCGCGGCCGCCCGGTCGGCGTCAACCGCACCTGGTTCCCGGGCGGCGGCTTGCAGAGCGAACGCCACGCCGACCCGAACCTGCCCAGCGGCACCGAAGTGCAGTACTTCCGCAGCGGCGGGGTGCGCCTGTTCGTGCCGCTCAAGTTCGGCAAGCGCGACGGCATCGCCACGTTGTACAGCGAGTCCGGCGTCAAGTCGGCCGAAGTCACCTGGCGCGAAGGTCGCAAGCACGGCGAAGAGCGTCGCTACGATGCCCGAGGCGGCTTGATCGAGCGCCTTTGGTGGCAAGCGGACCAGGCCGTCCCGGCGCCCGGTCCAGGCGAGTCGCGCCCAAGTACCAAGGAGCCACGATGAACGCTGCGGCCCAGCTACTCCAAAGGTTCGCGCGCCACCAAGCGGTTCTTGGCGTGGTAGCTGGCATTGGGGCAAGCCTGGACGCGCCCGCAGCATGGGCCGAGCCAGACGCCGCGACCAAGGAACCCGCCGCGGCCAAAGACAAAGCCGACGAGGCCCTGGTCACGGGTTCGGTAGAACTGGCCAGCAAGTACGTCCAGCGCGGCATGACCGACCGGGCCGACAACGAGGGCATGTCGATCCAACCCGGCGTGACCGTTCAGCTGCCGTGGGGCTTTGTGTTCGACTACTGGGGCGCCAGCTGCGATTACCCCGCCGGCGAACTGAGCCACAGCTACGACGCCAAGGGCGCGTTGAATGCCGTCTCGCTCAGCAATCCGCGGCACGCCTTTGAAAACGACCTGACGCTGCTATGGACCGTGGCCGTGGGCGAGACGACGCTGAAGCTGGGCGGCCAATACATGTACTTCATCCACGCCACCGAGAACAACGTGCCCGAGGTCTATGCCCAGGTCGAGTCCAAGCCCAGTCTGCGCGGCCACGAACTGGGCGAGATCAGCCTGCTGGTGGAGTACATGCTGACCAACTCGCCGTGGACGAATCCGAACGACGCGTACATCCTGCTGAATCACCAGTATGCCGTGACGGACAAGTGGTCTACGGTGTGGCAGGTGGGCACTTACCTGTACGGCAAGTCGGGCAAGCTAGAGACCAAGTCGACCTTCAACTTCCGCCACCTGGACGTAGGCCTGCAGCGCAAGTTTGACAACGGCTTGTATCTGCGCGGGATGTTTCTGTTCGGCGGCTACGACCGGCTCGCGCAGCACATGCCCAACACGCAGGTCTGGTTCTTGGGCTACGAGTTCTGAGCCGAGACCGGGTCCTGCAACTGCGGCAAACGCAGCGCAAACGGCAGGATCAGCATCGCCGGCACGGCCACGCCAAACGACATCAAGAAAAGCTTGGTATAGCCGACCTGGGCGACGATCTCGCCGGCGTGCCCGCCCAGTGCCGCGCCGCCCAAGCTCGCCAAGGCCGTGGCGATGGCGTAGTGCGCCGCCTTGAAGTCCGAACTGCAGGTGCGCAATGAGAACACGATGAGCGCGGAAGCGCCCAACCCACCTGCGAATTGCTCCACGCAGTACACCGCGGCCACGGCGGTCAGCGATGGGCCGCCCACCATCGGCGGTCCCGACAGCGGCAGCGGCAGCTTGCACTGGTCAACTGACCACGCGAGCCACACGTAGAGCCAAATGTTCAGGTTCATCCCCAAGGTCAGCGGCCAAACCGTCTTGCGCCAGCCCCACTTTTGGATGGCCCAGGCCGCGAGCAGCGAACCGGCAGTCAGTGCCGCGCTGCCCAGGATGCCGCCGATCCAGGCAAGATTCGCTTTGCTGACACCGACTTCGCGCATGACAAACGTGGTGTTCAAGGCGAACATGAGCTGATCGCCCAGCTTGTAGGTCAACAAGAGTGCCAGAACCAGGCCCACGCCGGGCTGCTTCAAGTACGAGAGAAAGGCCTTGCCAAATCCGCGCAACGCCACCGGAACGGGTGTGCGGTGGCTGCGGACCACTTCGACCCGCGGCAGCATCATCGCGTGGAACAACCACACGGCCGCCAGCGCCACCGCGCCCAGGCCAAAGCCCCAATGCCAGCCGACCCAACCCGCCAGCGCCAGGAGCACGCTGCGCACGAACAGCTTGGCCACTTGGAACGCCAGGCTGCGCAGGCCTGTATACGCCGCTTGCTCGCCAGGATCGGCGATGGCTTCCATGTAGTAGCCGTCGATGGCGATGTCGTGGGTGGCGGCGAGCACAGCGCCCAGCGCCAGCGTCCAAATCGACGCGCGCAAAAGCAGACTGTGTTCCGCCTCTTGCACCGTGCGCGGCCCGCCGACCATCAGCAGGGTCAGCACGGCAAAGGTGACCACCAGCGCCGCCTCGACCAAGATGAGCCAGCGCCGCTTGGTGCCCCACGTATCCACCGCCGGCGCCCACAAGAATTTCAGGCTCCACGCCAGGGTGAAGTAGTTCAGGTAGCCAATCCAGGCTTCCTTGACGCCGATGTCCGTGAGGTAGGCGGCAAACAGGAAGTTGATCAGCATGAACGGCAAGCCCTGCGCAAAATAGGTCGTAGAGACCCAGGCGCGAGTAAAGGCTTTAGTTCTACCGGGTTGACTGACGTCGGCGGTCGACATGGCGATCCTGGGCAGCAAGGGCTCCCCTGCGCAGAATATCCGTCAACCGGCGCGGCGCCAGAAAACCGCCGACACGACCGAGCTCTCTGATTGTGATACCAGTTCCGTCCGAATCGGATCGAAAACTCGGGCAATTCTTCGGGCCCGAACCGGGGTCCCCGCCTGATTCTCGCCGGTTGCAGACCGGGTCAGAGAAGCCGTACAGGCGCGAATCAGACGGGGTTCGTATGAATAGGTTTTTCGCTACGTGTGCAGGCGGGGATCGCGGGGTCCGTCCAGCTTTTGGACCTCGACGCCATGCCCCTGCAAGTACTCGCAACCATTGGCGCCGCCGTAGCCACCGTCGACGACGATGACGCGCGCGATCCCGGCGTGGTGGAGCAGCTTGGCGCACATCATGCACGGTTCGCCGGTGACGATGAGCCAAGCGCCGGCCGTGGCCACTCCCGAGGCGGCGGCGTTGCAGATCACATTCATCTCGGCGTGATGGCAGCCGATTTCGGTCCGCTCGCCGCTGACGATGCCCATGGTCTCGCGCAGGCAGGTGTCGCCGCCACACAAGTCGCCGCCCCCGCGCGGTCCGCCGTTGTAGCCGTCCATCAGGATGACGTTGCGGACGGGGTCTAGCAGCAGCGCGCCAAACTTGCGGCGCGGGCAATTCGAAGCCTTGGCCAGCGCCAGACACTGCTCCAAGCGGATACGAAGGTGTTTGTCTTTCATGATTCCTTGGTTGCGACCTGTGCGCCGCAGAGGATCGGCCCGTGGATCAAACAGCACGCACGCGGCCCGACTGCCAGGGCGGGACCCAGCCGCCCAGAGCCTTTTCGAGCGCCATGGCGACCGCGATGGTCACGTGGTCTTGGCCGTGGAGGCCCACCACCTGGAACCCCAGCGGCAGGCCTTGCCGGCTCAGCCCGGCCGGCACCTGCGTGGCCGGCAACTCCAGCGCGTTGAAGATGCCGGTATAGCCCGAGTCGAACGGCCGCAGCAACGGCACCCCGTGACGCGGCGCAACCCGAGGAAAGGTGGGACAAAGCAGCACGCCACCGGGTTCGATGGCCCGGGCGATGGCGCCGCGGATCCGGTCCAAATCGGACTGCACACGCACGGGATCCGGCGTGCCCATGCCGGGCAGTTTTTCGAGCAGCGCGAGGCCCAAGGCCGGCAGGGTGTGCGGCGAGCGGCGCAGCGCCCAACGGACCAACTCGCGCCCCAAGGGGGGGCCCTCGCCCTGCCCCAACAACGCATGGAAGCTGTGGGGCGACGCGACCGCCAGCTTCTGCGACCACAGCACAAAACTCTGCTTGAGCTCTGGCATTTCGCCGTGCTCGACCTGCGCGCCGGCCGCCGCCAAGGCCCGCGCCGCCCGCTGGATGGCCGACCGCAGCTCGGGCGCTACCGTGCCAAATCCGGCTTGCAGCACCACCCGCACCCGCAATCCGGCCAACGACACCTGGGCAGGATCACCAAGCGTGGCGCCCACAACCGTGTCGTCCACCCCATCGGGGCCGGCCAAGATCCGCAGCAACGGCATCAGGTCTTCGGCACGTCGGCACAGCGGTCCCGTACTCAGCATCTTGCGCGCGTCGCCGTCGCACGGCGGGTATTGGCCCGTAGACGGCACCAGCCCAGACGAGGCCTTGTGGCCAAAAATCCCATTGAAAAACGCAGGCAAGCGAATCGAACCGCCGATGTCGGAGCCCAGGCCGAACGGCGATGCGCCAGCGCCCACGATGGCCCCCTCGCCGCCCGAGGATCCGCCGACCATGTGTCGGTCATCGTAGGGGTTGCTGGTGCGCCCGTAGAGGCGATTGGACGACTCGAGCCACATGCACAGCTCGCTCGTGTTGGTCACGCCCAGCGGAATCGCCCCTGCTTGGCGCAGCCGCGCCACCGTGACGCAGTCCGACGTGGCCCGGTAGTCGCCGCGCGAGACCAGGCCAGCCGCGTTGGGCATGCCCTGAAATCCAAATGATTCCTTGACCGTACACGGCACACCCAGCATGGGCCGCAGCACTGCGTCGGCTCCCCGATCGAGCTCGGCGTCAGCACGCTCCGCCTCGGCCATCGCGTCAGAAAACCGTTTCACGACCAGGGCATTCAGGCGGCCGTTGACGGACTGAGCGCGGCGAACGTGCGCACCCACGACATCGACCGAGCGGAGTTCGCGCGTCCGCAAACGCGCAGCCAATTCGGTGGCCGAGAGCGACAGGACAGCGGGCTGGACATGCGTAGACATGGCCGTAGGTTATCCAGGCCGTCGCCGTCGCGCCAGGGGCGGCTGCGAATCGGCGGCCGGCCGCGCTCCAAGTGGGCGCAAACTTGGAATTGACCCAGGTCAAGTGGTGATTATATCGTGACAATGCCTGGCGGGTTTTGAACATACTGCACACACGCAGCCCACTCCCGCTGCGGTGGTCGGTCAGGCGCCGCGCCACACACCAGCCCGCTCGTTGGAGCCGCGCTGGCGACAACCGGAATCCCCAAACGCGCGTGCCGGTGAACAACTGGCGACATACCGGTACGCAGCGGTCCTGTCCGCCCGGGGCCAGTCGGCCCCACCCGCCCACCCCAGCGACTGCCCCCGGGCGCGACAGGCTTTCTCCTTTTCCCCAACAAACCGATCTCCGGCGCAACCTTCGCGGCGGTGCTGGTGCTTTTTCGGCTGACGAAGCCGTGACGGCCAACCGCGCAATTGCGCGGCACTCGGCGCGAATCCGCGCAGGGCTGTGGCACACTCTGAGGGTGTCCGCGGCGGCGTCGCGGCAAACTCCCCCAAGCGAGCGTGCACATGTCCCGTCCTTCTGACTCGTCCCGTCCCTCTAACCTGTCGGCGCTGGCCCGTGCGACCCAGACCCGGTTGGTGCCGGTGCGGCTGCGCCAGGTGGCCGATCAGTGGCTGCTGACCAATGATTTTGGCCACCACGTCGCTGTATCGGGCGCGGACCTGGGCCGTCTGATGAGCGACAAGCTGCCCGAGGGCGATCCCCTGTGGACTACGCTGCAGGAAAACCAATTCGTGGCGGCCACGCTGGACCGCGCGACCGTGACGCAGCAGATGCGCGAGCGCCTGCGCTTTGTCCGCTCGGGTCCGAACCTGCACATCTTTGTGGTCACGCTGCGCTGCAACCACACCTGCCAGTACTGCCACGCCTCGCGCGCGCCGATGGACGCTCAGGGCATGGACATGGACATCGCCACGGCCGAGCGCTGCGTGGACACGGCGTTCGAGAGCCCGTCGCCGGCGCTGACCATCGAGTTCCAGGGCGGCGAACCGCTGGCGAATTGGCCGGTGGTCGAGCACATCATCGAGTACGGGCTGCAGAAGAACGCGCTGGCCGGGCGCTCGCTGATGTTCTCGCTGGTCAGCAACCTGAGCCTGATGGACGACGAGAAGCTGGACTACCTGATCGAGCGCAAGGTGCAGATGTGCACGTCGCTGGACGGGCCGGCGTTCCTGCACGACGAGGTGCGCAAGTGGCGCGGCGGTCCGTCGCACGACACCACGGTCAAGTGGATGGCCAAGATCAACCAGCGCTTTGTCGATTTGGGCCTGGATCCGCGCCAGTACCGGGTGGAAGCGCTGCCGACCATCACCCGGCTGTCGCTGCCGCACGCCAAGGAGATCCTGGATCACTATGTAGAAGTGGGCTGCCGCAGCATCTTCTTGCGCCACCTGGACCCGTTTGGCTGGGCGGCGACCACCAAGGAGCGGCTGGGCTACGAAATGGCCGACTTCTTGAAGTTCTACAAGGAAGCGTACTTCCATGTGGTGGACCTGAACCGCCGCGGCATCGACTTTGTCGAGCGCACCGCCGCGCTGTTCGCCGCCAAGATCATCGGCCACTGGGAGCCGAACTTCCTGGATCTGCGCAATCCGTGCGGCGCCGGCATCGGCCAGATCGCCTACAACCACGACGGGCGGCTGTTTACTTGCGACGAAGGCCGAATGGTCGACCGGTCCGGCGACGACTGCTTCTGCATCGGCAAGGCCGGCGAGACGCCGCTTTCGACTGCCGTGGGCGGCGAGATCGTGCGCGCCATGGCGCTGGCCTCGACCCTGGACAGCCACCCGGACTGCGCGCTATGCGCTTACAAGCCGTTCTGCGGCGTGTGCCCGGTGCACAACTACTGCGAGCAAGGCAGCTTGCACGGGCGGATGCAGGACTCGACCTGGTGCCAAAAGCACATGGGCCTGTTCGATTTCTTCTTTGAGCGCTGGCTGCAGGGCGACGAGTTCGAGAAGGCGCTGCTCAAGCGCTGGGCCACGCCGCGGGCGCTGGACCACTTTGTGCAAAAGGACGGCGAGTAGGTGGCCGAGGCCGCGCCACTGCTGCCGCAACCGGCCGACGCGTGGCCGCCCGAGGCCCTGCAACAGTCGTTGATCACAAGGGGTCTGCGGCCCGGCCAGGCGCGGCTGGCGACGCGTTTGCTGTTGCAGGGGCTGTACCGCGAGGATCGCCCGTGGCCCGAGCTGCTGGCCAGCCTGCCCAAGCGCGCCCGCCCCCTTCTGGCCGAGCTGTGCACGCCGCCTGTGGAATTGCAGGTAGACGCGGCGCTGCGCTCGGACGATGGGGCCCTGAAGCTGCGGCTGCGGGCGGCCGACGGCCACTTGTTCGAGACAGCGGTGTATCGTTCCAGCACGGGCCGGCGCGCCACGGTGTGTGTGTCGAGCCAAGTCGGTTGTGGTCGGCGTTGCGCTTTTTGTCAGACCGGTCGCATGGGCTTGGTGCGCAGCCTGAGCGCAGGCGAGATCGTGGCGCAGTGGCGAACCGCGCTGCGGGAATGGACGGAGGCCGACGGGCCGCGGCCGACGCGCATCGCCTTTATGGGCATGGGCGAGCCGCTGGACAACCTGGGAGCGGTGGGGCCGGCGACGCAGGTGCTCAGCCACCCCTGGGCCGCTGGGGTGCCGTGGCGGCGCATCACCGTGAGTACCTCGGGCGTGTCGTGGCGTTTACCTAGATTTTTCGACGAGGTGCGTGCTCAGCTGGCCGTATCGTTCAACGCCCCGGACGACGCGCGCCGGCGCATCCTGATGCCGGTCAACGCCCACGCCGGCCTTGCCGAGCTGCGCCAGACGCTCTTGGACCACCTGCCGGCCGGGCGGACGCTGCTGGTGGCGTACGTGCTCATCGCCAAGTTCAATGAGCAGCCCGCCGACGCCGACTTGCTGGCCGACTGGCTGCACGGGTTGCCGGCGCGAGTCAACCTGATTCCGGCCAATGCCGGGCCCACGCCAGGGTTGGACGCGCCTAGCGAGGCGGCGATCCAGGCGTTTGCCGACCGGCTGCGGGCACGAGGTTTGCGAGTATTGTTCCGGCGTTGCAAAGGCAGCGCCATCGCCGCGGCGTGCGGGCAGCTGGCGGCCGCCGTGCCTGCGACCAAATCGTTGCCGGCGGCGGCAAGCGCTACGGCTCGGTGATCAGCAGTCGCCGTCGCAGGGGCACGTTGTTGAACACCTGCGCCTTGCCCGACGGCCAGTTGACCATCAGGAGCGCAGCTTGGTTGGCCTTGCCCAAGCCAAAGTGGGCAGCCGGCTCGCTGCTGCACCAAACGCTGGTCGAACCGGCTTCGATGTCGCGCACATACGTGACACCGTCGGCTTGCACCGTGATGCGCGCACCCACGCCGTAGCGGTTGCTGGCGGTCCCCTTCAGGCGGATATGCAGCCAGGCCTGGTCGGCGCTGCAGCCGTTGCGCAGTAGGTGGGGTTGGCCCTGAACGGAACCCAGCAGCAGGTCAGAGAAGCCGTCGCGATCCACGTCGGCCACCGCCAGCGCGCGGCTTTGGTCCGGACTGTGGAAGCCGCTGGCAACGCTCGCGTCGACGAACGTGCCGTCGCCCTTGGCGCGGTAGAGCAAATCGTATTGGATCGCAGGGTTGTCGGGCAGATCACCGCCCGCGGCCATGCCGCCGCCGCTGCCGCCTCCGCCGCTGCCTCCTCCTCCGCCACCGCCACCGCCGCCACCACCACCAAACCCGCCGCCTTCGGGGGTGGCCAAGGTCAAGTGGCCGTTGGGGACGAGGAGGTCTAGCCAGCCGTCGTTGTCCACATCGACGAACTGCACTCCCCAAGTGGCGTATTTGGGGCCGGTGGCGCCGGTGCCCGTGATCGCCGTCGTCTCGATGAAGGTAATCTTCTTGCCGGGTTGTGTGGTGTTCTTGAGCATGTGCACGCCGCCCTGCCAGCCCGAGACGTACATGTCGACCAGGCCGTCGCGGTCGTAGTCGCCCACCGCAATGCCCATGGCGTTGCCCGCGATGTCCAGCCCGGACAGCACCGAAATGTTGCTGAATTTCAGCGGCGCTCCTGGGGCTACCAAGTCGTTGCGCAGCAGTTGGTTGGGGCCGACCATGCCGCCAAAGTCGCGGCCAAAGTACAGGTCCTGGTCGCCGTCGTTGTCGAAGTCGACCAGTGAGGTGATGTAGACCGGGGCGGTACTCGAAAGAGGCAAAGTGCCTGAAACATCCGAGTAGTTCAGACCACCCAGGCCGCGCAGCAAGACCGGCATGAAGAACTTGAAGCCGCCGGCCGAGAGGGTTGGCGCCTCGACCTTCAGCGGCGAGAGCAGCAAGTCCAGAGTGCCGTCGCGGTCCAAATCGGCGACGGCGCTGGCGTAGTACGGCATGTCGCTGAACGCCTCTAGGCCCGCTTGCTTGGTCACATCGACGAATTGGACGCCGGTATAGGGGCTGGGACCGTCGTTGCGATACAGGCGCGGGCCGATGCCCCCCACGATCAGGTCCAGGTCCCCGTCGTTGTCCAGGTCGGCAGCCACGGCGCTGATGTCGTGCGGCGACGGGTTGTCATGTATGAATTTCTTGAACTTCCACGGCCCATCGGGCTGAGCAAGGTAGAGCGCGTCGGGGCCCGTGACCACGGCAAAGTAGAAGTCGAGCCGGCCGTCGCCGTTGAAATCCCCCACGGCGTGGCCGCCGCCCTCGCGTACCTCGGCCCCATCGTACAGGGTACCGGGCGGCCAGATGGCCTCGCGCTCCAGGTCGATGCCTGCCGGCACCGCGACGTTGACGTAGACCCCTGGGGTCGCGGGCGCAGCCGGGTCGCAGGGGATCAATGGACTGCTTTGGATGCCGTCCGGCGGGGTCCAGCCGGGCTTGGCAAAATCGTCGACCGGCGTGTAGATCGTTGGATCATATGGCAGATTCGAAGCATCTGTGGCGACGTCGCTGGCCGAGTCGATCTGGAGATCGGCTGCGGCGTCGCTGCCGAGGTCGGCGGGCGCATCGGCGACGGAGTCGAATGCCACATCGGCCACGGCGTCGGCTGCGGGATGGTGCTGGGCGGCAAGCTGCAGGACGGCT
>JBBISH010000056.1:0-40008 GCA_037441385.1 Myxococcales bacterium | reverse complement strand
TACGAACCCCGTCTGATTCACGCCTGTACGGCTTCTCTGACCCGGTCTGCAACCGGCGAGAATCAGGCGGGGACCCCGGTTCGGGCCCAAAGAATTGCCCGAGTTTTCGATCCGATTCGGACGGAACTGGTATGACTCTGGCTATTCCTCGGGTTCGATGTGGAGTTCGTATCAATGGAAATCCCGACTGGCTGCCGCAGTCACCTTGGCCCCAAGCGAAGGTTCCCACATGTCCTCGACCACCACATGCACCACGCCGTCTTTGGCCTGCACCCGGCCATCGACCCCCACCACCGCCGCCGTCTTGGCCAGGATGCGGAAACGCTCGTAGGTGTCGCGCCAGAGCACTAGGTTCACAAAACCTGTTTCGTCTTCAAGGGTAAAGAAGGTCACGCCCTTGGCTGTGCCCGGCCGCTGCCGGCAGATGACCAGGCCCACGTAGCGGACTTTCTTGCCGTCGGCCAGGGCCTGCACCTCCGCCGCGGTCGGCAGGCGCTCCCGACGCAATTCGGCCCGCAGAGGCGCCAGCGGGTGGCCGCGAGTCGAGTGCTGCGAGGTGCGATAATCCCACACAATTGTAGAGTGTTGCGACAGGGGTGCCAGCAGTGGCAAGTCGTCGAACTGCTCCAAGGCCAGGGCGTCGTCGCGGCGGCGCAGCAGGGCCCGCACCTGCCACAGCGCCTCGCGCCGAGAAAGCCCAAAGGAATCAAAGGCACCCGCTTCGGCCAGCTGGTCCAAGGCGCCGCGGTCCAGGTAGGTGCGCCGCACAAAATCGTCGAGCGAGGGGTACGGCGGCGGCGCGTTCTGCAGGCGCCCCAACTGCAACACCCCAAGACCTTTGACATAGCTCAGGCCCATCCGCACTGCGAAAGCACCCGCCGGACCGGGCCGATCGGTGGGCTCCATGCTGCACTCCCAGGAACTATGACAAACATCAACTGGACGAATCTCTACTTGGTGCCGCTTGGCGTCTTCGATGAGGGTCGCCGGCGTGTAGAAGCCCATCGGCCAGGCGTTGAGCAACGCACACACGAACTCTGCGGGATGATGGCACTTGCACCAGGCCGTCACGTACGAGATGAGGGCAAACGACGCGGCGTGCGACTCGGGAAAACCGTACTCGCCAAAGCCCTTGATCTGCTCGAAGACCCGCTCGGCAAATTCCTTAGCGATCCCCTTGTCCTCCATGCGTGTGACCAGCTTGTCGCGGTGCTGCTCGATGCGCCCCGAGCGGCGCCAGGCGGCCATATCGCGACGCAATTGGTCTGCTTCGCCAGGGGTATAGTCGGCAGCCACCATTGCTAACTTCATGACTTGCTCTTGAAAGAGCGGTACACCAAGGGTTTTAGCCAAAACCGGCTCCAGGCACGGGTGCGGGTAGGTCACCGGCTCTTCGCCGTGGCGCCGGCGCAAGTACGGGTGGACCATGCCGCCGGTAATGGGCCCCGGGCGGATGATCGCCACCTCGACCACCAGATCGTAGAAGGTGCGCGGCTTGAGCCGCGGCAGCATCGACATCTGTGCGCGGCTCTCGATCTGGAACACGCCCACCGTGTCGCCCTTCTGGATCATCGCGTAGGTCTGCGAATCTTCAGCCGGAACCGTGGCCATGCTCAGGTCCAGCTGCTTGGTCTCGCGCAACAGGTCAAAGCAGCGGTGCACCTGGCTGAGCATCCCCAGGCCCAGCAGGTCGACCTTGAACAGGCCCAGTGCCTCGACGTCGTCTTTGTCCCACTGGATGACGGTGCGGTCTTGCATCGCCGCGTTTTCGATGGGCACCAGTGTGTCGACCGGCTGGTGGCCCAGCACGAAACCGCCGGGATGGATCGACAGGTGCCGCGGAAAATCCTGAATCTCTTGGGTCAGCTGACAGAGCAGCCGACTGGTAAGCGACTCGGCGTCCAGCCCGGCCAACTGCAGTTCCTCGGCGCCGATGCCGTCGCTGTAACGCGCCACCAGCTTGGACAGGCGGTCCAGCGCCGTCTCGGGCAGCCCCAGCACCTTGCCCACGTCGCGCACCGCCGACTTGCCGCGGTAGCGGATCACCACCGCCACCATCGCCGCGTGCGAGCGATCGCGGTCGACCACACAAGTGGCCATATCGTCAGCCTTTTTTGACGACCGGTGCAGCGGGTCGTAGCGACCATAGACGTGCTGGATCACCTCTTCGCGGCGGTCGTGCTCGATGTCCAAGTCGATATCGGGCGGCTCGGCGCGCTCCAGCGACAGGAACCGCTCGAACAGCAGCCCCATTCGAACAGGATCAATCGACGTAATTTCAAGGCAATAACAGACAGTACTGTTGGCAGCAGATCCTCTTCCTTGGCACAAGATATTGGCACTTTTGCAAAACTGGACGATCTCCCACATCGTCAGGAAGTAGCCGCCGTAGTCCAACTGGCGAATCAGGGCCAGCTCGCGGTCGATCTGGGCGCGAACTTCGGCCGGTACAAGACTGAATTCACTGGTCTTATAGCGAAGACAAGCGCCCTGCTCGGTCAGCTGGCGCAGGTAGTCGTCCAGGGTGGTGCCGTCGGGCAGCTGCTCGGCCGGGTAAACGTAACGTAGTTGTTGAAGATTGAACTTACAACGTTCTGTAATTTTTATTGTCTGCGCCAAAGCTTCGGGCATGTCGCTGAACAACTGCTGCATCGCCCAGGGCGACTTCAGATCGTGCTCGGCGTTGGCCTTGAGGCGGTTGCCAGCGCCCCGGAGCAGCGTACCGTGGCGGATGCAGGTCAACACGTCTTGCAAAGGCCGCCGCGCCGGGCCGTGGTACAGAACCTCGGTGCCGGCGACCAGGGGCCAACGCAAGGTTTTGGCCAACTGCGTCAGGCGCAGGTTGGCGTCGGCATCGCGCGGCAGGCGGTGGCGGGTCAGCAGCGCCCCGGCCCGCTCGCCAAATTCACTTGCCAACTTGCGCAGATGCAGTGGCGGCTCGGCGCTGGACGCCTGGTGCACGAGCAGGAACAACCCGTCGCTGCGGCCCAGCAGGTCGTCGAAGGTCAGCAGGCTGCTGCCCTTGACGCAGCGCCGCCGCCCCAGGGTGACCAGCTGACACAAATTGGCATAGCCCGTACGGTTTTCGGCCAGCAGCAGCAGCGACTCGCGCGGGTGACGCGCCAGGTCATCGGCGGTCAGCAGCCCGTCGCTGGTGGCCAGGCGCGGCGGAGGAACCGTAAGCGCCACCGTAAGTTCACTGCCGATGATTAGCGGCAGACCGTGCTCGCGCGCGGCCACGTGGGCCCGCACCACCCCCGGCACGCCGTCGCGGTCCGTCAAGGCCAGCGCCGGCAAGCCCAACGTCCGCGCTTCCGCCACCAATTCCTCGGGATGCGACGCACCTTCCAGAAACGAGAAGTTGGACTTCACCCACAAGGGCACGTACGAATTCAAAGCCTTTTGGCCCCAGCGCCCAACCCTTCGGGCGCTTGCCGCGGCTCGCGAACCGGCGGCGCAACCCCGCGGCGCTTGTCCTTGAGCACAGTGGTGGTCAGCTCGAAAGAGCCGCCCGGCAAGTCGACCCGCGCCACCCGCAGCCGCAGCGAGGCCAGCGCCCGCAGCACCGAACCGTCGCTGCCCATAGACTCGTCTTGGATATCCATCGGTTGACTGAGAAACAGCAGTGCTGCGTCGTGCTTCTGGCACAGCCCCAGCAGGCGCCCCAGCGCGCCGTCGCCCGGCGGCGGCTCCCCAGTTGGCCAATCGGCGGCGACCAGGCCAAATGCCCCGGACCGCAAAAGCAAATCAGCCGCACGCAGCACCTGGGCGCCGCTCTGCACCACCACCAGCGGCAGTGCCCGGAGATCCAGGCCAACCCCAGCCAAGTCAGGGGGATAGGGGATACCGCGCGGCTCCCAGATGATCCAGGCCACCGTCTCGCCCAGGGCCTGAGCCTCGGCCAGCCGCGCCGCCACCCACGAGGTCCGGGCATCGCGCGCCGACGTACTGGCCCGCGCGTGCACATCGTCGGCAAAATGCGGCTTGGCCCGCGCCGCCGGCTGTGCGTCCAGCAACTCGACCAGCCGGCCCGCCAGACGCTCGA
This sequence comes from Myxococcales bacterium, assembly GCA_037441385.1. Taxonomy (GTDB): domain Bacteria; phylum Myxococcota_A; class UBA9042; order UBA9042; family UBA9042; genus SXRM01. Next base: position 35,963 of record JBBISH010000056.1, on the reverse strand, counting down.
AAGCAAACGGCGCGTCGCCCTGCTCGGGGGTCGAGCGCTGCAACAGCGCACCGTTCTTGAGCACTTGCGCGTGGGGCGAGGCCGCCAACTGCAGGCGCAACTGCTCGAGCCGGGTCAGCGGTGGCGAACGGTCGGCGGGATCCGCAGCCGGCTGCAAAAGCGGAGCAAGATTGCGGGTGGGGAGCGCGCTCATACCCGTACAGTACTGAACATGCGTTCAGTAGTCAAGAGACGGAATCGGGATCAGGTTCAGGTTCAGGTTCAGGTTCAGGTTCAGGGACCAACCCAGGCTCCGGCAAAAAGGTGTCACGTGTCAATACCTGACACTCCCTTGTGACGCAGCGCCGAAAGCCCTCACCCCCGGCCTGCGGCCGACCCCTCTCCCACTGAAGTGGGCGAGTGGTAACGGGAAATTGCATTGCCCCTCGCCCAAAGCGTTGGGAAAGGAGGGGTCTCCGCGGTGAGCGAAGCGAGCGAGTGACGCCAGCGGCGCCGGGAGAGCGGGGCAGACGCCGACGGCGGCGGGGTGATGGCCAAGTGCGAAGGATCGCACAGGTTTCCACTGCACTTACGGCACTAGTAGCCATCCGGTAAGGCAGGCTTGCACGCTCGGCGCAATCCGCGCACAGTCCCAGCCATGCGCCTGCCCGCCGCCCACCTCCAGCCCGTTCAGGCACGCAATCGCGACCTGCCGGCCGGCATTTCTGTGTATCTTTGTGACCTTGCGGCCCTGCCCTGGGACCTGGAGCAATGCCGCGCCCTGCTGCCGCCCGATCCGGCCCCGCGGCCCGAACCGCTCCGCCCGATCGCGCACCTGCGCCGCCTGCAGACCCGAGCGCTCATGCACCACCTGCTGGCCGAGCAACTGGGCCTGCTGCCCCAACAAATCGCCCCCAGGCCGACCGCCAAGGGCAAGCCAGAGCTGGCGGGGCTGGCCTTCAACACCTCGCACAGCGGCGACTGGGCGTTGCTGGCGCTGGGGCCGCCGATGGGCCTTGGAGTGGACCTTGAAGTGGCCCGTCCACGAGGCCAATTGACCGAACTAGCAGGGTATTGTCTGCAAGAACGCGAGGTGACACTTTGGAATCAAGCGTCCAATCCAGGGCAACATGAGATGTTTTATCGCATGTGGACCGCAAAAGAGGCCGCCCTGAAGGCCTGGGGCCGCGGGCTGGACCAGCTGAGCCAGGTGTGCCTGGACGACCCACGCCAGCCCACCACGGCGACCCTGGCCACAGAATCCATTTGCCGCATCCACACTTTGGAGCTGCCGGCCGGTCTGGTCGGCGCCGTAGCCGCAAAATAAACGGCCGCAGATTTTGCCAACCGCCCCAGGGAAGCGCACCATGCGCCTGCGCCCCCGGCGTATTTTGGGGGCGGCGGCCTGCGCGGTCGCGTCTACAACGCCATGAGCTCTCAAGCTAATCCAGAACCATCGGCCCCGGAACCTGTTTCGCCGGCCGCCCCCAAGCCGACCCCCGTGGCGGCTCCGAGCAGCAGCGTCTCGGAGTCGGCCATCGCCGTACTGAAACGCGGCCTGCCAGTGGGCTTCGCCCTGCGGACGGCATTCAACAACGGTTACGATTCCAAGTTGTTGCGGGCCGATCTGATGGCCGGCGCAGTCGTCGGCATCGTCGCCCTCCCCTTGTCGATGGCGCTGGCGATTGCCGTGGGCGCGCCCCCGCAACACGGCCTGTACACCGCGATTGTCGCGGGTCTGGTGGCGGCGCTCACCGGCGGCTCGGCGTTCCAGGTCACCGGCCCCACCGCGGCGTTCGTCGTCATTCTTGCGCCGATCGTAAGTAAATACGGGCTGTCCGGCCTGCTGACCGCCGGGTTCATGGCCGGTCTGCTCCTGGTCGCCCTGGGCTGGCTGCGCCTGGGCGGGCTGATGCGCTACATCCCGGCCCCGGTCACCACCGGTTTCACCACGGGCATCGCCACGGTGATTGCCACGTTACAAATCAAGGACGTACTGGGCCTGAAAACGGGGCCCATGCCCGAGCACTACCACGAGAAACTGGCGACACTGTGGAACGCCATGGACACGTTCCAGTGGCAAGAACTGGTCGTGGCGGCGCTCACGCTGACGCTGCTACTGACGATTCCCAAGGTGATTCGTAAGATTCCGGCGCCGCTGCTCGCCATCGGCTCGGTGTCGCTGCTCGTGCTGCTGGTGCAGCAGTTCGACGCCACCTTCCAGGTCGCCACCATCGGTTCGCGCTTCCACACCACCGTGGGCGGCGTGGACTACGCCGGGATTCCGCCCATCCTGCCCGCGCCGGCCATGCCGTGGGGGCCCAGCCTGCCCAGTTTCAGCCAGTTCCGCGACCTGCTCATGCCGGCCCTGGCGATCGCCGTGCTGGGCGCCATCGAGTCGCTGCTCTCGGCCGTCATCGCCGACGGCATGACCGGCGACCGCCACGATCCCGACTCCGAGCTAGTCGGCCAGGGTTTTGCCAACATCATCGCGCCCTTGTTTGGCGGTATCGCCGCCACGGGCGCCCTGGCCCGCACCGCCACCAACATCCGCGCCGGCGCCAAGTCGCCCATCGCCAGCGCCACCCACTCCGTAGTCGTGCTCCTGGCCATCTTGGCCCTGGCCCCGGCCGTCGCCTACGTGCCCATGGCCTCACTGGCGGCGCTGCTGCTCCTGGTGGCCTGGAACATGTCCGAGCTGAAGCACTTCGTCAAAACCATCAAAATCGCGCCCAAAAGCGACGTGTCGGTGCTGCTCATCTGCTTCTCGCTCACCGTCATCTTCGACATGGTCATCGCCATCTCGGTCGGCTTTACCCTGGCCGCGGTGCTCTTCATGCGGCGCATGGCCGTGTTGACCGACGCCAAGTGGCTGACCCGCGACATGGCCACCCGCGTGCGCAGCCCCATGCCCAAGGGCGTGGTGCTGTACCAGATCAACGGCCCCCTGTTCTTTGGCGCCGTCCACAACGCCATGGCCGCGCTCCACGCCAGCAGCAACGACTCGTTCCGCGTCCTGGTACTGGACATGGGCCATGTGCCCGTCATCGACGCCACCGGCTATGCAGCGCTAGAGACGGCCGTCAGCGGCATCTCGAACGCCAACCGCGGCGTCGTGCTGGTCGGCCCCCTGCCACAACCCTACAAGATTTGGGAAAAAGCCAGGATCGACGAGCGCATCAAGAACGTGCACATCGCGCCCGACCTGGAGCAAGCCCTGGTCAAGGCCAGCGAACTCTTGGCCCAGCAGGCCGCCATCCGCGGCACCACCGGTCGCCACTCGGCGCAGAAACCGGCCAACGCCGCCTGACGCCGGGTGCCTCGCCACCGCGCTGTCACAGCCGTGTCGTAGGGTCGCCAGACGCGCTGGCCACGGACTGCGGCTGACCTATACTCGCCCGCGAGCGGGCTCGCCCGTCACACCCACCCCACCTGATTCGCACCGGTACGGCCTTTCGGACCCGATCAGCAACTGGCGAGAATCAGGCGGGGACCCCGGTTCGGGCCCGAAGAATTGCCCGAGTTTTCGATCCGCTTCGAACGGAACCGGTATTCCTTGTTTCTTGTGCGCTCAAGCTGCCTTGGCCTTGTCGCGGGCACTGCACAGCGCCGCTGCCACTTAGAGGCCCCATGTCTCCCCTCTCGCATCCTGACCGCTTTGCCGACCGTCACATTGGCCCCCGCACGGCCGACATCGCGCAAATGCTTGCCGAGCTTGGATTTTCGTCGCTGGACGAACTGGCGGATGCCGCCGTGCCCGCGGCGATTCGCTTGCGCAGCCCCCTGAAGCTGCCGGCCGCCCGCTCGGAAGGACAGGCCCTGGCCGACATCGCTGCCTACGCCGCCGAGAACGACATCTACCGCACCCTGGTCGGGCTGGGCTTTGCCGACACCGTGACGCCGGCCGTACTGGTGCGCAACCTGCTGGAAAACCCAGGCTGGTACACGCAATACACGCCCTACCAGCCCGAGATCAGCCAGGGTCGCCTAGAGTGTCTGCTGAACTACCAGACGATGATCAAGGACATGACGGGCCTGGACATCGCCAACGCCTCGCTGCTGGACGAAGCAACCGCCTGCGCCGAGGCGATGAGCCTCGCCTACGGTCAGCAGCGCAACAACCCCAAGCGCAACGTGTTCTTGGTCGACCAGCGCTGCCACCCGCAAAACCTGGCGGTGGTCCGCACCCGCGCCCACGTCTTGGGCATCGAGGTCCTGGCCAGCGACGCCCTGACCCACGACTTCTCCGCCCAGCCCGTGTTTGGGTTGCTGCTGCAATACCCCGCCACAGACGGCGGCCTGATCCAGTACAAGCCCCTGATCGAGCGAGTCAAAGCCAGCGGCGCCGTAGTGACCATGGCCTGCGATCTGCTGGCCCTGACCCTGCTGGTGCCGCCCGGCGAGCTGGGCGCCGACATCGCCGTGGGCAACTCGCAGCGCTTTGGCGTGCCTCTGGGCTACGGCGGGCCGCACGCCGCGTTCATGGCCACCCGCGACGCCTTCAAGCGCGCCCTGCCGGGCCGGTTGGTCGGCGTCTCGGTCGACAGCCGCGGCAAGCCAGCGCTGCGCCTGGCCCTGCAAACGCGCGAACAGCACATCCGCCGCGACAAGGCCACCTCGAACATCTGCACTGCCCAGGTATTGCTGGCGATTTTGGCCAGTCTGTACGCCTGCTACCACGGCCCCGACGGACTGAAGGCCATCGCCCTGCGCATCCACCGGCTGACCACCCTGCTGGCCGAGGGACTGCACCGGCGCGGGTTCCAGCTGCACAACGCCATGTACTTCGACATGCTTCGCGTGCAGTGCGGCGACCGCGCCCAGAACATCCTGAGCAACGCGCGGATCGAGCACATCAACCTGCGCGACTTTGGCGACGGCAGTTTGGGCATCGCCCTAGACGAAGTGAGCGACGTAAGCGAAGTCGCCAAGTTGCTGAGCGCCTTTGCCGGCCAACCCGTGGGCGTCAGCGAGGTCGAAGCGCTGATCCACGAAGCGCCCGCGCGAGACTTGGGCGAATTCGCCCGCACGTCGGCGTACTTGCAGCACCCGGTCTTCAACACGTGGCACAGCGAGACCGAGATGATGCGCTACCTGCACCGCCTGCAGGCCCGCGATCTTTCGCTGACCAATAGCATGATTTCCCTCGGTTCCTGCACGATGAAACTGAACGCGGCCGCCGAAATGCTGCCGATCACCTACCCAGGCTTTGGCAAGCTGCACCCGTTTGCGCCCGCCGACCAGGCCAAGGGCTACGCCAAGCTCTTTGCCGACTTGGAGGCCTGGCTGGCCGAGATCACGGGCTTTGCCGCCAGTTCGCTGCAGCCCAACGCCGGCAGCCAAGGCGAGTACACCGGCCTGCAAGTCATCCACGCCCACCTGCGCCGCACCGGCCAAGGCCACCGCAACGTCTGCCTGATCCCGCAGTCGGCCCACGGCACCAATCCGGCCACGGCGGCAATGAACGGAATGCAAGTTGTGGTGGTCGCTTGCGATGACCATGGTAACATTTCGGTTGACGATCTGCGCGCCAAGGCAGAGCAACACAAGGACAAACTGGCAGCGTTGATGGTGACCTACCCGTCGACCCACGGCGTGTTCGAGGCGGCCATCCACGACATCTGCGACATCGTCCACAAGGCCGGCGGCCAGGTGTACATGGACGGCGCCAACCTGAACGCCCAGGTGGGTCTGTGCCGCCCCGGCGACATCGGCGCCGACGTGTGCCACATCAACCTGCACAAAACCTTTGCGATTCCCCACGGCGGTGGCGGCCCCGGCATGGCGCCGATTTGCGTCGCGCCGCACTTGGCCGACCTGCTGCCCGGCCACCCGCTGGTCGCCACGGGCGGGACGCACGCGATCGGCCCGGTGTCGGCGGCGCCGTGGGGCAGCGCTTCGGTCCTCCCCATCTCGTGGATGTACATCGCCATGATGGGCCCCGACGGCCTGAAGAAGGCGACCCAGGCGGCGATCCTCAACGCCAACTACCTGGCCCACAAGCTCAAAGGCGACTTCCCGGTGCTCTACACCGGCCAGGGCGGCTTGGTGGCGCACGAGCTCATCCTGGACACGCGCACCGTCAAGCCGCAGGTCGAGGTCGACGACATCGCCAAGCGTTTGATGGACTTTGGCTTCCACGCCCCCACCATGAGCTTCCCGGTGCCGGGTACGCTGATGATCGAGCCCACCGAGTCCGAGTCCAAGGCCGAGCTCGACCGCTTTGTCACCGCCATGCAGTCCATCGCCGAGGAGGCCCGGCAAGTGGTGGCCGGCACGGTCGATGCCCACGACAACCCACTCAAGAACGCGCCGCACACCGTAGAGGCCGTGACCGCCAGCGAGTGGACCCACCCGTACTCGCGCGAGACCGCAGCCTTCCCCGCGCCCTGGCTGCGCGAGGGCAAGTTCTGGCCGTTCGTGGGCCGCGTCGACAACGCCTGGGGCGACCGCAACCTGCAGTGCGCCTGCCCACCCATCAGCGACTACCAGCAATAACCAAGCTGCGCTATGCTGCCCTTGGAGGCGAACATGGCGCAGCATCGCAGCACATCCCGCAAGTGGATTCAGGTACTTGCACTCGCGGTGCCCTTGGGCGCGGCCTGCTCGGCTTTGACTGCGTGCGACGAAACCAAACGCCGCTACTTCGACACGTGCAGCGAAGACGATGATTGTGAGTCCAGTGTCTGCTACAACGGCCACTGCACCGCTTCGTGCACCAGCAATGCCGGCTGCGGCACCGGCATCTGCGTCGAGAGCCACTGCCTGCCCACCGGCGCCCCGTGCGACGACGGCGACCCGTGCACCCTGGGCGACGTGGTCGGCATGAACATCTGCAAGGCCGGCCCCGACAAGAAGAACTGTGGCGCCGCCACCGAATGCCAAGAGTTCTACTGCCAACCGACCCAGGGCTGCGACGCCAAAGCCAAGAACGTGGGCCAGACCTGCGGCGGGAGCAGCGTCAAGGTCTGTGCCGACGGGTCGCTGCTCAGCGGCGGCTGCAAGTGCGCAGCCTGGCAAGGCAATCCCATTGGCCCCTACGACGAGGTCGCCATCGGCGGCGGCACCACCACCGCGGTGCCCAAGGGACTGACCCAAATCCGCGGAATTGCACCGCTTGCGGGCAAGGCCGTGTTGGTGGGTGTGGCCAAGGCCAGCGCGACCGATCCCCAGTGGACGGCTTGGCTCGCGGTCGTCAACAGCGCCGCTCAGAACCTGGCGACCAGCGTGCTCTCGACGGGCAACTCGCAGTGGAACGGCGTGGACGCCGAGGCCTTGGTCGCCGTAGGTCAGGTGGCCGGCAAAGCCGCCCTGCTGCCCCTGGCCGACACCCTGGCCAAAGGCAGCCTGGCGGGCCAGCAACCCATGCAACCCGTGGCCGGCGATTCGATCTTGCGCGCCGTAGCCGCTTCGACGCAGTCGGTGCTGGCGGTAGGCCAAACCGGCGCGAGCGAGCCCCTGCTGGTGCGACTGACCCGCAGCGGCGGCGGCCTGGCCACCACCCCGCAGGTCAACCCCACTGTCCTACACCCGCAGCCCGGACCCTGCGAGCTGAATGGCATCGCTGCCAGCAGCGCCGGCTTCATCGCGGTCGGCAGCTGCGTCGTCGCCGGCAACGGCGCGCCGTGGTACATCCGCGTCAACGACGACACCGGGATGCCCGTCGCCGTCGCCTCGAACCTGTTGACGGTGCCCGACGTCAGTTCCGTCCACTTGACGGGCGTCACCGCCAACGCGAGTGGCGAGCTGATGGCCTGGGGCTCGGCCAAGACGGCCACCAGCACACAGATCGCCCTGGCCTTGGGCTTGGATGCCGCGGGCAAAGTACTGTGGTCTGCGCCGATCAATCCGGGCGACGCCAAGAGCGGCGACCTGGGGTGGTTCACCGGGGGCGCGGCCTGGTACGACAACACCTGGCTGTTGGTGGGCGGCCGCAGCGGCTCGACCACCGCCCCGTGGGCCATGCGTACCAGCGGTGCCAAGTTGTACGGCCAAAGCTTCGGCTCGTCTGCCAATGCCCTATCCACGGCGGTTCGCGGGAATGGCGCCGTATTCATTGGCGGTTCGCACGGCGACCGAGCCTGGTTGGAGCGCTACGGGCCCGCTGGCGAGACGGAGTGCAAGTAGCGAAGATCCGGCTAATCCGGTGTGCAGCCGTCGCCGCCGCAGACGTCGATGATCTCGCCCGTCTTGAAGAAGTGGAACATTTGCTCCTGGATCCAGGCCATCTTGCGCGGCTTGCCGTGCGGGTCGCCCTTGTCGTCCTTGGGCGGTAGATTGCCCAGGCCCGGCCAGGGGTTGCCCGCGTCGACCAGTACAATGCCGCTGCCGCTGTAGGGGTAGTCCTGCTCGGTCACGCCAAACACCGGCTTGCCGTAATTCTTCATGATCTTGAAGCCAACGCCACTGCGCGCGGCGATCTCGTTGGCCACCACCGCCACCTGATAGTCGCCCTTGGCCGGCACAAGCACCACGTGATGGGCCGCATTGCCAGGCAGCGGCTCCACGCTCAGGTGCCGGTACCACGTCACCGGGTCGGTCTGGTCCCACAGCAGCTGAATCGCGCCCAGCAGCAACAGCCGGTCGCGCGAACTGAGGTAGTGCATCTTGATGATTTCAAAGAACTCGGTGAAATCGCTCGAGCGCTGCAGCAAGAGCGAGTAGTTGTTGCCCGGCACGCCCAGGTGACCGCGCGTGACGTCGGCCGACAGCGCCATCACGGTGCCGCCAAAGATGCCGCCCTGCGAATTGCCCGAGTAGAACAGTCGGCTTTTATCCACCGTTACGCCCAGTTTCTTGATCTCGGGCAGGTCGCCGAACTGCTCGCGCATGGCGCGCTGTAGCAAAATGCTCTCGACCACGCCGGTCTGCAGCTTGTCCGCGAGCGTAACGAAGTCGCTAAGGTCGGCCAGCATCAACAGGATCGAGCCCACGTCGTACTGCGACATCCCCGTCATCAGGCAACCAAAGACCACCACGTCGTATTTGTTCGCCTCGACGCCCAGGTAGCCGCCGCCGATCTCGTCGTACGAACCGTTCAGGCCATGGCCATACTGCAACAGCCCCACCGGCTTGCCCGCCACCGCCGACCGCGGAATCCGCGCCTGGAAGGGCCGTTCGATCCAGCCGTCTTGCACGGGCAGTCCATCTGCCCCCAGCTTCAGGCGCTGGTACTGATCAGTGTATTTGTACAAGAAATTTGGCACCTTGAAGGTTCCGTCCACCACAAAAGCCACGTCCGGGTCGCTGGCGTCCGTGGGCGTGACCGCGGTCACCTTCAGCTGCGGACCCTTGTCGCCCACCGCTTTGTAGCCTTGTTCCCGAATGCTGAGTACGCGAGCGTGCAGCGATTCATCACTATTGGTCACAAAGTCCCATGCCAGCAAAAGCGATTCCTTGGCGATTCCCTGCTTGGCCAGCACGCCGAACAGGTCGTCGAAGCGCGCCTGCCGCGAGGCCGCCACGCCAGTGGCATTGCCCTTGACCAGGGCTGCAAACGTGGGCGAGGGCGTCAACGGCGCACCTTGCTTGTTCTTGAGACCGCGCACCGCCACCACATAGCGCGTACCGGGGCGGAGAATCTGCGCTGGCCGCACAATCAGCATGCGCTGCGCTGGATCGGGCTCGGTGCTGTCTACCTCTGTGAAATAGGGAATCTTCTCTACGGCGCCGCTGCCGTCGACCTGCAGGAGCACCACCGCCGCGTCGGCCGCCAGACTCTTGTCGATGCTCGCCTCGGTCGGCAGACCGGTCGGGTCCAGATCCGGCCAGTGCATGAGCAGTTGCGTGCCCACCGAGTAGCCGTCGAGCATGGCGTACCCCGCCGGGTCCATCGCCTTGCCCTCGCTGTTGACGGGGAGCGTCTTTGCGCCAAAACGCAGCGCAAATCCGGTCTTGCGCTTGCTGTCCGGCTGCAGGTACAGGTTGGAGGGCCACGGCAGCGCGCAGTGACTGGGCATCAAGTCGTCGCAGTCGGCCGGCGGCCAATCGGGTTTGGCGGGCACGTCGCCGCCCACGTCGCCGGCGCCACCATCTTGGCTATCGCCCAAACCGCCCGAATCGGTAGAGGTATCGCCCGCGGTAGCTGCGTCTTTGGCGGTAGAAGTGCTGGGCGTGGCGGTAGTGGAGCCACAGGCGCCGAGCAGCTGCGCCGCCAGGCCCAAGACAAAAAGCTTCTTCATGATGCTCGCTTGCGCGGCCGCGTGGCCGAGTTGCTGGAGAGGACCTATTTGCAGATGGGCGTCTGGCACTTATCGCCAGCGCCGCAGACAAGGCCCGCGGCACAGTCGCTGCTGCCGTCGGTGTAGGTGGTGCAGCTGGCCCCCACCTTGCCGGGCTCGCTGCACTTTTCTGTGTCGTTGCAGACCAGACCGCTGGCGCACTTGGCCTCGATGCAGGCCTTGCCGGCGGCGGGCCGGTCCACGCACTTGCTGGTAGTGCCGTCGCAAACCAAGGGCGGCAGGCAGTCCAAGTAGCCGGCATCCAAGTCATCTTGCGACAGGGGCGTGCAGTCTTCGCCCTTACCGGGCATGTAGTCGCACTTCATCGAGCCGTCTTGGTACTCCCAGCATTCCTGGTCCAGACCATCGCACTGGTCCGTGCTCAGGCAGTTCTCGCCCACTTTGACCATGGCCTTGCAGGTGGCGCCGGTGGGCGTGACGCCCGCGGGCTGGTCGACGCACACATAGCCTTTTTCGCAGGGATTCTCCGTGCCGCCGTTGTACCAGGCGTCTTTGTCGCAGCCGTCGCCGGACTTGATGGCCGCCGTGCAGACACCGTCGCTGTCCGAGTCGGGGGCCTTGCAGTACAAACCGGCCGCGCACGAGTAGTCGTAGGGCGTGCACGTCGCACCGGCAGCGCCCGGCTCGACGCAGACCGGCGACGTATCGCCCACAGCCAGGCACAACAGGCCTTCGGCACAGGCGAAGTCGAGGCAGCTCTCGCCCTTGACCGCGGCTTTGATGGCGGCGCACTTGCCGTCGGCGTTGCAGATATTGCCCGCGGGGCACTGGGCGTTGCTCTCGCAAACAGCCCCGGTGGCCACCTTGGGCTTGCATGTGCCGACGCAGGCCGGGTCGTTCGCCGCGCTGTGGTAGCAGTAGCTCGACTTGCAGTCCAGGTCGCGGTCGCAGGCAAAGTTGTTGTCGACCAAACCCTTGAACAGAGCCAGGCAGGGGGCGGGCACGTCTGGAGCGTTGAAGAAGGTGCACTTGGCGTCAAAGGTGGCGATGCAGGCGGCGAGCGAGGCGCTGTCGAAGGTGGCCCGGCCCGCGGCGATGGCGCTCAGCCCGTCGGTGAAGAACACCAGGCCGCCTTCGACCTTGAGGTAGTCTTGGCACGCGGCCGTGTTGGACCAGAACAGCCCCGTGTCGCAGACCAAGTTCTCTTTGCAGAAGGCCTGGAGCAGATCGGACTCAGCCTTCTTGGCGGCGGCCAGTTGCTTGGCAATTTCGTCGCTGGACTGGCCAGTGTCCTGGTTGGCCACGTCGGCTCCGCTGCTGCTGCTGTCGGCCTTGCTGGTGTCGCCCGTGCCCGTATCCGTTTTGCTGATGTCGCCTGTGCCCGCGCCGCTATCCGAGACGGTGTCCCCAGTAGCGGCGGAGCCTCCCGACGACGACGGCGAGCTGCCGCAGGCGGATAGGGTCAAAACGGCCAAGAACGCTGCAGAGAATCGGAACATGGAAAGGCACCCCCAAGCTGACCGTGGCGGCGAGTGTCGCCAGACGAGCATCACAGCCTAGCAGCAGCGGCACCGGACTCGCAAGTTCGATTTGCCGCCGCCGCAAATCCAAAATCTTTGGATATTGTTTCGTTTTGTTGCAGCCAGTGTCGCTGCCGCCCTGCACTACCTGGCGACGGCCGTCCCCTCGCCGCGTGGGTCGGCCGCGGCAAACCAATCGACCGTCTGGCCCGGCCCGGCGCGACGGAGCACCGCCTGTACATTGCACCACGGCGGCTTGACGACGACCGTGTGCCCGCGTCCCTGCAATTGCTGTGTGCGGGCAGCCGCTTGAAGCCCCTCCTCCACCTCGGCCTGGTCCGGCAGCGCTTGGTGATGGACCCGCGGCGAGGCGACCGCCTGCGCCAAGTCCGCACCCCGACGCGCCACGCGAAAGACCACCTGCAAGACGGTCGTGGTGATCCGCGTCCCTCCGGGCGCACCCACGACCAGCCAGGCCGCGCCAGGTTGAGCCGGCGGCCCCTCCATGAGCACCAACGGCGCCATGGACGACACCGGCCGCGCCCCTGGCCGCACCAGATTGGCCACAGACCCAGCCAAACCAAAGTAGTTTTGCGCACCCACCGCAAAGCTGAAGTCGTCCATCTCGTTGTTGAGCACGATACCCGTGCGGGGAGCGACAAGCCCGGCGCCAAGCAGCAGATTGACCGTGTGCGTGGAGGCGACGGCCATGCCATCGGCGTCGAGGATCGAGATATGGCTAGTATTTTCATGCTTCTCTAGCTTGTCATCGCCCTGGGCCAGCTTGGGCAGCGCGGCAGTGGGCCGGGCGTGCTCCGGGTCAAAATCCGCGGCCAGCCGGGCCCGCGCCGCCTCTGGGTAGACCTCGCCCAGTCGGAACACGGGCTCGTCCTTGGAAAAGGCCAGGCGCAACCAGAACGAGCGGCGCATCGACTCAACGAGCGCGTGGTCGTCGAGGGCGGCGCTGCTGGGGCCGTGGGCCAACCACTCGTCCAGCCACGGCGCGGCCGCGAGCAACTGCGCCCCCCCCGCCGACGGCGGCGGCATCGTGTAGGCCAAGTGGCCAAAAACCTCGCCAGTCAGAGCCGGTTCCACGCGGACGCGGTAGCCCTGCAGATCGGCGGTGGTCAGGCGCCCACCCGCGGACCGCACGGCGGACGTCACGTCTTGGGCAATGCTACCCCTATAGAACGACAGCGGATCCTCGGCGAGCTGGCGCAGCGTTGCGGCCAACGCCGGCTGCCGAAGCTGCGCGCCCACCGCCAAGGGCCGGTCGCCTTGCCCAAACACCAAGCGGGCGGCCGGGCTCAGTGTTGGCCAGCGCAGCGCGATCGCCTGGGCCAACTGAGGCGTAACAGACACGCCGTTTTCCGCAGCCGCGATCGCCGGTTCCGCCAACTCTGTCCAAGCCAGGCGTCCCCATCGGCGATGGATCTCGACCAAGCCTGCCACGTAGCCCGGCACGGCCACGGCCAGCCCGTGGTTTTGGCTGCGCGCGGCGATGGGTCGGCCTTCCGTGTCCAAATAGTCTTCGCGCCGCGTAGCTGCCGGCGCGGTCTCGCGAAAGTCGACGGCCTGCGCCGGAGCACCCGCCGGCACCACCACCGCGAATCCGCCTCCCCCAATCCCCGTGGACTGCGGCGTCACCACGGTGAGCACCAAACTAGCCGCCACCAGGGCATCCGCGGCCGTGCCACCGCGCTGCAAGGCCTGAGCCGCCGCCTGGGTAGCCAACGGGTGCGCCGTCGCCACCGCGAAGTGACGGCCGGTGTCGCCGGGTTGCACATGGAACGCCGCAGTTTGCCTGGGCATCTCGGGCACTGCGATGACTTGCGGCGTCGCACAGGCCGCCACGCCAAGGGTCAGCCACACGACCACCCAGCGCCGCCACCCCTCTGCAGGCTCGCGGTCGTTACAAATTTCTGACGAAGCCGGAGCCAGCTGATCCACAGCAACCATGGATTCTCCAATAGAATGACGCACTAACGCGGTGCGGCGAAGCGATTGAGTTTCGCCCCGCGCCGGTCGTAGTATGGCACGCGCTGTGCTCGCGCGTAGCCGCAACCGCCCCTGGACCCACTCTTTCACCACATGCCCACCTTGGAGCCACGCCATGACCGACACCGCAAACGCCCTTTCGGCCGCCCCCGCTGGCGGCAGCTTCTTGATTGAACCCGCTGGCGCTCATCGGATTTTCTCGGTCGAGGACCTGAGCGAAGAGCAGCGCGCGATGGCCCTGGAGGCAAGCCGCTTCATGGAAAAGAACGTCCTGCCCAAAGAGCGCTGGCTCGAGAGCAAGGACGGCAAGGCCAGCAAAGACATGGTCAAGCTGGTCAAGAAGGCCTGCGAGCAGGGCTTCGCGCTGGTGGAAGTGCCCGAGAAATTCGGCGGCCTGGGCGCCGACAAGGTCACCAGCCTGCTCATCGCCGACAAGCTGGGCAATTCCGGCGATTTCTGCGTCACTTGGGGCGCTCACTCGGGCATCGGCATGGCGCCCATCCTCTACTTTGGCAACGACGAGCAGAAGCACAAGTTTGCCAGCCGCATCGCCGCGGGCGAGGTCATCTCGTGCTACGCGCTGAGCGAGCCGGGCTCGGGCTCGGACGCGCTGGCCGCCCGCACCGTCGCCAAGCTGAACGACGAGGGCACCCACTACATCCTGAACGGCACCAAGCAGTGGATCACCAATGCGGCGTGGGCCGACGTGGGCATCGTGTTCGCCAAGGTCGACGGCGACAAATTCACCGCGTTCATCGTCGAGCGCGGCACCCCCGGCTTCACGCACGGCACCGAGGAGCACAAGTTGGGCCTCCGCGGCTCGTCGACCTGCCAGCTGATCTTCACCGACTCGCCGATCCCGGTGGAGAACGTGCTGGGCGAGGTGGGCAAGGGCCACAAGGTGGCGTTCAACACGCTGAATTTGGGCCGCTACAAGCTGGCCGGCGGCGTGCTGTCGCTCGGCAAGCGCGCCTTTGCCGAGGCCCTGCAATACGCCAAGGACCGCAAGCAATTCAACACGCGGGTCGCGGACTTTGGCGGCATCCGCGAGCAAGTCGCGGACTCGATGGTGGGTCTGTACCTGGGCGAGTCGCTGGTGTATCGCGTGGCGGGTTACATCGACGCGCGTCTGGCCGGGTTGGACGTCAACTCGCCGGACTACGTTGAGAAAACCATGGCGGCGATCGAGGAGTACGCCATCGAGGCGTCGATCGCCAAGGTCTACGGCTCCGAAGCCCTGGACCGCCTGCTGGACCGCGCGCTGCAGTGGCACGGCGGCTACGGCTTTGTCGAGGACTACAACGTCGAGAAGTTCGTGCGCGACGCCCGCGTCAACCGCATCTTCGAGGGCACCAACGAGATCAACCGCATGCTTGTCCCCGGCACGCTGTTCAAGCGCACGATGCAGAAGCGCTTGGGCCTGTTCGGCGCGCTGGCCGAACTGGAGAAGCGTCTGGCGGGCGGTGACTTGGCCGCTACCCCGGCCGATGGCGACGTGATGGGCAACGCCCAGGCTGCCCTGCAGCGCCTGAAGTGGCTGACCATGCTGATGGCGCAGGCGACCTCGACGCGGTTTGGCATGGCGCTGGACGGCGAGCAAGAGACTCTGATGCAGCTGTCGAACCTGCTCATCGACTGCTATGCGGTCGACTCGGCGGTGGCGCGCACGCTGCAGAGCAAGAAGGGCGACGAGATCGCCGAAGCGGTGAGCTGCATCGCCGCGGTGGAAGCGCTGGACCGCGCCGGCCCGATCGCCAAGCGCATGATCCACAACTGCTTTGCTGGCGAGGCGGCCGAGCCGTGGCTGCAGAAGATTGCCAAGATCCAGGCGGACCTGCCGATCGCCTTGTTGCCGCTGCGGCGCAAGGTGGCGGCGGAGGCTGTCGAACGGACTGGGTACAAGCTGTCGGCGTACTGAGATAACGCCGCCTCTCTCCCCGCCGGCCCAGCCGGCTGCCTCCCCGCTCGCCCGGAGTCCGCTGGACTTCGGGCGTGGCGCTTTTGGCGCCACCGCGGGGTCCCCTTCTCCAACGCACTGGAGAGAGGGGCTTTTGTTCTTAAGGGCGGTGAGTTGGGCCGGGCGGACCTGGGAGCGGTTGGCGAGTGCTGGGCCAAGCGCAGTTGTAGGCTGCCGGCAGTAGCGCCGCAGTTGCTACCCAATCAAGCTGTGACACAGCCAACGCAACAGCGCTTGACCGTGCAAACGGCGACGGCGCACCCTCCTGCAGTCGCACAGATGCAACGAGGAGAATCGCCATGCCAACCGCGAACTGGTTGCTCCCAGTCTTGGAGCACGCCCACCCCGCGACCCCTACGTTGGTGCTGTGCGCGTCTGGGGCCAGCGTGGCCGAGGTCCGCAGGCAAGTGGCCGCAGCGGGTGGCGCCTTGGGCCTGGAGGTGGCGACACCTCTGGGTCTAGCGGCGCGGGTCCTGGCCAACCAGGGCGCCGCGCTCGTCGCGACGCCGGTGGTGCCGCGCGACCCGGTGCTGGCCGCGCAGCTCCATGAACGCCCGAGCCTGGCCCAGCAGTGGAGCGAGCTCGCCGACCGCATCGCGCTGCTGGGACAGGGACACCGGCCGGAGCTGGCCCACCTGGTCGCCGACGGTCCGTTGGGGGCTGCCAGCAGCAATCTGCTCCGCTTGTGCGAATTGGCCGAGTCGGCCGGCAAGGACCTGGGGCCCGAGCACCGCTACGTGCACGTGTACGCCGTCGGCTTTTCGTTGGATGGCGGCCAGACGCCGCTGCCGGGGCATCTGACCGCGCACCCCGAGTGGCGGCTCCTGAACGCCCTGGGGGCAGCTCACCTGGCCGCACCGCCAGTCCACACCGGACGCGTGGAGATCGACATGCTGGCGGCCGCGGATGTGGTGGCCGAGGCCCGCGCCAGCGCCGCCATGTTGGCCGAGCATCGGCGCCAAGGCGGCGATCTGGCGCGATGCGTGGTGCTGGTGACCCAGGCCGACGACGCCGCGCGCATCCGAGCCGCCTGTTACCGCGCCGACGTGCCCGCCAATGACGACGAGGGCCAGCCCTTGCGGAGCCACGCCCTAACGTCCCTGCTGCGCCTGGTGTTGCCATGGTTTGCCGAGGCGAGCGAGCCGACGCTCAGCGCCGCCGACTTGGCTAAGCTGATGCAACATCGGATGCTGGTCCACGGCTGGACCGAGAAAGGGATCGAACTCCTTGACCAAATGGCGACGGTGGCGCCAGTCCAAGGCGACGAACCGCGCGCCGAGCCGGTGGCCGAGGGCAAGGCGCCGCTGGGCCCCTGGGTGCCGGGCCAGCGTCTAGGCCAGGCGGTCCACGCGTGCCGCATCGGCCGTGCGCCGCTGGGGCGGTGGCTCGCGCAGCTGCAGGGCGTGGCCAACGGAGCGGAGGGCGATTACGACAAGCGGGCCGCGTTGGTCGCCCTGGCCCGCGTGCGCTGGCTGGCGGCGTGCCGGACGCAGGCGCCAGGCAACCTGGGACAAATCCTAGATTTCTTAAACGGTTTTGGCGTGCGGACCTTGAACGGCAAGCGACCCGACGGCCCAGCGATGGCGATCCTCGCCGCCCTGAACGAGTCGGCAAGCCTGCCCGCCACTTGGCAGAACCTCGACGACGCCCTGGCCGGCGCGGCGACCAGCGGCGAACTGCACCGCGGCGTGGCGATCCTGCCGTATGCCAGCTACGACGGTCGCCCGGCCGAGCTGCTGATCCTGAGCGGCCTGCACGCCAAGGGTCTTGGGAAAACACCGGCCCCCAGCCCCTTCTTGGCGACTGAACCCTTGGCGACGTTGGGGATTTTGCAGGGCGAGGCCTGGCTGGACGCCATGGAGACCCGGCTGTGCGCGGCGGTGCGGCGGGCTCAGCGCGCCGTGGCCATCCAAGCCGCCCGCGACGCCACGGGGCGCAGCACCGCGCCCTACGGCTTCTTGGCCTGTGCGACGGCGAACGTGCCCGGCGCGGAGGTCCGTTTCGGCACGGCCCAGCGGGCACTCGCGGCTTTGGGGCTCGCCACCCTGGGCTCCTACGGCATGGAAGTGGGCGGTCGCGAGGCCGGGCTGCGGGCGGTGCTGCGGCGGGTGGACGAGCCTGTGCCGCGCGAGCTGAGCCAGCAGGGCGGCGCGCACGAAGCGGACCTGGCGCGCCAAGCCACTTTGGAGTGGCTGCGCTGTGGCGCCGAGGTGGCAGACCGGCAACCGGCGAAGCTGCCGGACGGAGCTGACCTTGCCGGCTATTTGCAGGTAATTCTGCCGGCGCGGCCCGAGTGGGCGGGCCCGTGGCTGGGGCAGACCGGCGACACCCCGGCGGCGCGCTGGCCGGAGGACAAGAACCTGTCGGCCACCAGCGGCCTCGAGCCCCTGACCCACTGCCTGTACCAGGCGTTTGCCAAGCAGACCCTGCGGCTGAGAGAGGACGAGGCGGCCGGCGAGGAGCCCGACGCGGCCGAAGTGGGCAATGCCCTGCACCTGGCGCTGGAGAAGCTGCACGCCAACCCACTGTGGCGACCGGCCACCCAAGACGATGTCCTGGGGGCGATCGATGGCTTGGCCACGGCGCTTGGGCAACTGGTCGGGGAGCGGTTTGCGGACATACCGACTGGCGGCAGCGCGGCGCAGCGGCGGTCGAACACATTGCAGGGCGAGCGGTGGCAGCGGCAGGTGCGGCGGTGGCTAGCTGGGCGGGTTCGGGCGGTGGGGACGGCCGAGGAGGCGGCCGGCAAGGTCAACAATGCCAACTTCGATTCAGAAATCGCGGTTGCTGCAGCAGCCGAATTGGACGCCATGATCCCTCGTGCCAAGCCAGGCTGGACGGCCAAGGACCGCGCCAAGCCGCTTGCCAAAGCTCTGGTGAGGTCGGCAGCGGCGACCTTGGCGGGCGGCGACCCGTGCGACCCAGAGTTGGCTGCGAAATCGATCGAATCTGCCGTCGGCGTCAACAAATACTTGGCCCTTTGCGACGAGCCTGTCGCCACGACGGCAATCGAACGGTTGGCTGCGAAGATGGCGACTGAACTCGCTTGGACATTTGCCGAACTGGGCGGCGTCCAAGAAACGGGGGCTGAGTGGAAATTCGGCCAGTTCCGTGGTGACAAGGAAGCGGAGCCGTTCGTTCTGACGCTCGCCGACGGCACCAAGCTCACCGTCAACGGCGCGATGGACGCCATTCGCCTCACCGGCGGCTCCGACGGCACCAACCTCGACATCATCGACTTCAAGACCTGGAAGGGCGGGCCCAAACGGGTCAAGGACGGCCTGGCGCGCCGCACGCTGCCACAAGTCGCGCTCTACACGCTGGTTGCCAAGGCGGCGATCGACCGCGGCAGTTTTGGCGTTGGCGCCACCAAGGACACGGCAATCCGCGCCGGCTTCGACTTCCTGCGCGAGCCAAAGGACGCAGGCCTGTGCCTGCGCCGCGAGTCCGAGCTCGATCTGCCAGGACTGCAGGCGCTGTGGTCGCAGCTGCTCGAGCGGGCGCGCCACGGCGACTTCGCCTTGGTGCCCCACGCCGACGTCTGCCCGGTAGTGAATCCGCCAGGCGACTACTGCGCCTTTGCCAGCCTGTGCCGGTTGCGCGCCCTGCCCGCCACCGCGGGCGTCCGGCAACCGAGCGACGACGAAGACCAGGGCGACGCGGCCGACCAAGACGCCGCCGAGCGGGAGGGCTGAGCCATGTCGAACACACCCATCGTGTATGCCGCCGCCGCCGGCTCGGGCAAGACCACCCAGCTGGTCTGCGAGTACCTGCAGCTGCTCAAGACCTGCGAGCCGCGGTCGATCATCGCCATCACATTTACCCGCGCGGCCGGCGCTGAGCTGATCGAGCGGGTGGCCAAGGTGCTGCGCGCAGTGTTGGGCGACCCGGACTGCAAGGCAGAGCTTGGTTCCGCCTGGGGCAAGTATGCCGCGGCGGCGCCCGATGCCGACCGGTGCCGCCGGGCGCTGCGCGGGCTGTTCGACGCGCCGGTGGGCACCACCGACTCGTTCGTGCAGGCGCTGCTGGGCGAGTTCGCCGTGCACGCCGTGCTGCCGCTGGGCGACGGGACCACCGCGGCGCTGGATCAGCCGATTGGTCTTGGCGCCACGGCCGAAGCCTATGCCACGGCGGCCCGCGAGGTCATCGAACCGGCGACGGGCGGCCTGCCCCCGGCCGCCGAGTTGGCCTTGCGCGACCTGACCTTGGCCGAGCTGACTGAACAGGTAGCGAAGTGGGCGCGCCGCGATGCGGGCGAAGAACTGTGGATGGCGGCGGAGGTGGCCGAACGGCTGCTGCCGGTGGCCGAATCGGTGGTGAGGGAACTGGTCGCGTCGGTCCGCGAGAACCTCGCCAGGCTGAAGGACAAAGCGAGGTTTGCCGCCGTGCAGGCCTGGCTGGACGCGGGTGCCGCAGCGCCGGGCCCGCACCTGCTGCTTGCCTATGTCGCCAACCAAGCCTTTCCAAAGGGCAAGCCAACGAAGCTGACCGACTTGATCCTGGCCAAGCTGGCGGAGTCACCGGCACTCGACCTGGGCACCGTACAGCTGCCCGTCGCCCAAGCCATCCGCGGCTTTGCCGAGTGGACCAGCCCCGAGGCCATCGCCCGCGCCGATGCCCTGCGCCGCGCCATCGCTGAGCTGGCCGACGCCTGCCGTGCCCGCGCCCGCGCCCTGTGCGCCAGCAGCAACACCCTGGACTACGAGCTGCTGCTGGACGCGGCCATCGCCCTGTGCGAGTCGCCGCCGCCGCACCTGCGGACCCGCTTTGGCGCCCTGCTGGTCGACGAGGCCCAAGACGCCAACCCGCGGCAGGCGCGGCTGTATCGGGCCCTGAGCCAGCTGCCGGGCGGCGGCCGGGCGCTGCCGACCACCTACGTGGGCGACGTGCGGCAGAGCATCTACCTGTTCCGCGGCGCCGAGCCCGAGGTGTTCGCCGACCTGCAGCGCCAGGCCGGCGGCCAGCTTCGCGAGCTGCTGACGGCGCGCCGGCCCACACCGGCGCTGGCGGCGGCGCAGAAGGCGTTGTTTCTGGCTACCTCGGGCACGGCCGACGGCAGCATGGCGCCGCAGCTGCCCGGCTTGCAGCCGGTCGATCAGGTGCAGAGCTCGCCCGACACCGCCAAGTATGAGCTCAGCGAAGCGCACCGCCTGGGCACCGCGCCCATCGTCATCGCCGTGCGCACGCCGAACCCGGACAGCGACAAGCCAAAGGACAACGAACTCGCCGCGGGCGAAGTGCGGGCGGCGGCGGTGGACCTGTTTGCCCAGCGGATGCAGGACGCCTGGGCGCACGAGTCCGCCGGAGGCACGCGCCACGACAGCGCGGTGGTGCTGGCGGCCACTTGGCGCAATGCCCAGGCGGCCCGCGATCGCCTGCGGGTGCTGCTGGGCGGGCGCGACAAGGCCTTTTTGGACGGCTCGACCGAGCTGGCCAAGACCACCACCGTGCGCGACCTGCGGCTGCTGGTGCAGGCGCTTTGGGACCCGCGCGACCGCCAAGCAGTGGCCGCGCTATGGAAGACGCCGCTGGTGGGGCTGAGCGACGGGGGCCTGGCCACCCTGAACGGCACCGACTGCCTGTGGGTTCGCGACACTCGCCGCAAGGGGTTGGAGTACAGCCTGCTCGCCGAGCGGTTGGCCGACGGCGCCCTGGACGACCGCGACCGCGGCGTGTTCGACCGCTGCCAACCCCTGCTGCGCGAGGCAGTGGGGCGAATCGGTCGCGAGCCCACCGCCGACATCGTGGAATCCCTTGCCACGGCGCTGCACTGGCGCACGCTGCTGGCGGTGTCGCCTGACGGCCAGGACGCCGTTGCGCACCTGGAAGTGGCGCTGGACTGGGTCCGCAGCGCCGAGCGCGAGGGCGTGGATCCCAACGCGGTCGTCCAGGTTCTTGACGAGAACGGGAACGCCGACGACGGCCCGCGGGTCAAGGTCGGGCGCGGCCAGGGCACGGTCAGCTGCACCACCATCTTCCAAGCCAAGGGTCTGGAGTGGGACCATGTGTGCCTGGTCGACGCGGGCATGACCCCCGAGGCGAAGGGCGAGGCCGAGCGGGTGTTCGTCGGGGGCCAAGAGCGCATCCTGCAGGGCGTGGAGCTGGACCCGGCCGAGACCTTGAACCCCAAGGGCGATCCCATCAAGCAATTGGCCAAGGCGGTTGGCGAAGCGCGCCGGCAGGAAGAGCGGCTGCGCACCGCCTACGTGGGCGTGACTCGGGCCAGGCGCAGCGTGACGCTGGCGCTGGGCGACGGCCGCGGCATCCACCAGGAGCTGCGGCGGTTGTGGGCTGGGGCCGACCACGAGCTGCCCGGCGTCAAGGTCCTGGCCCTAGAGCCGCCCGAGCCCTTGAACCCATTGGCCAACGCCTGGGTAGAGGTGGCCGCGCCCTTGCCCGCGCCGCCCGAGGCGATACCGGCTTGGCAGATCCAGTCACCGTCGTCGGCCGAGGTGTTGTTCCCCGCCGAGCAGCGCAAGGAGCTCGCCCTAGCCTTTGCCCAGCGCGCCCTGCCGCAGGTCCGCCGGGGAGGCGAGCGCCTGGACGTACCCAAGGCCGTCCGGGACATGCCCGACAACGCCCGCGGCAACCTGGTGCACGCCTGGATGGCCAGCCACGGGCTGGAGCGGAGCCCCAATCCAGCCGACGCTACCGCCTTCCTGACCGCGTGGCCCACCGTGGCTGGCGCGGAGACCGAGAAGTACCTGCTCGAGTTGGGCCAGAACCTGGCCACCGCCCAGCCCGGGATTTACCACGTGCTGACCGAGCCCGGCGCCCGCCGCTACGCCGAGCTGCCGGTCCTGGGCGTAGCCGGCGCGGCGGTGCTGCCTGGCCGGGTAGACCTTCTGGTCGAGCGGCCCAATGGCAAGTGGTGGATCGTGGATTGGAAGGGCGGCAACCAGGTGGACGCCAGCTCTGCCGAGCACTTGGTCAAGTCCGCGCATCTAGAGAAGTACGCCGCCCAACTGCAGGCCTACCGCCAGGCTGTCGAGGCCACCGGCCGGCAAGTCGAGGCGGTGGGGCTGCTGTTCGTCGGCGCGTGGGACTGGGTCGGGGTGGTGGACTAGAACAAGGGCCGCACCCTGCCCCAGCAACCTGAAAATCGAACCTTGGGTGCGACGTACAGGCTACGCCAGCTCGCGCAGCCACGCCTGCGCCTGATGCACCAGCTTCTGCAGGTCTTGGCGCAGCTGCACCCGCGTCGCCAGGCTCATCCCATCTACGCCCTTTGGCTCGCCCAACCGGCCCAGCTCGCGCACAGCGGCGCTGCTGGCCTTGACCTCGGCGGCGGTGGGTTTGCGGCCGCCCTTGCCGGCGAGCCCGCTGGTTTGGCGGAAAGTCGCGACCTGCGCCTCGGTCTCGTGGCTGGTCCAGCGCTCGTCCACCGCCTGGTTGGCCAGCGCCGCGCGGTCGGCCGACGACGGAATCGCGGCCAGCGCCCGCAGCTGGCTCGATCCCAGCTGGCCCTGCGAAGTGGGCGGCAGCTGGCGGTTGACGTCCCAAGCTCGAATCGCCGACCTGACTTGGTCGATCGTCAGGCCCACGTACGCCATGCGCTGGGCGTGGCGCTCGACCAGGGCCGCCAGGGGCTCCTCGACGGCCTGACCGCGCAGGTACGAGCGGCTGACGTCGCCGTCGTAGAACT
Source organism: Myxococcales bacterium (assembly GCA_037441385.1). GTDB lineage: Bacteria > Myxococcota_A > UBA9042 > UBA9042 > UBA9042 > SXRM01. The sequence goes on along the minus strand of JBBISH010000056.1, from coordinate 12,683 downwards.
CGCGCACCGCCGCTTCGCCCAGCTCTAGCACTGCGGCGATGGTGTGGTTCTTGCGGATCTGCTCGGCGCGGTCCAGGAAGGCCTGGCAGCGGTCGTCGAGGGTGCGGTGCAGGGTGACTTGCGGGGCGAGGTCGTGCATGTGGCGGTGGCTCCGGTCGGCGATGGAAGGCCGATAGGTCGGAGTTTGCCTGTCGGCCAGGGGCTGTCAAGACAGGGCGTCAACGGTGCCTGTTGCGGCTAGGTCATAGTTGTGGCGGGGGAACTATGGGCGCAGGACGTCGCCCGGCAGCCCACCCAGTTCAGGCCCGGCCGGTGTCCCTGGCCCCCAGTACAGCCACTAGGAATCGGCCAGACTTCTATGCACTACCCTGGGGTTGGGGCTAGAAACCGCACGCAATCAGCAAGGCCTGCTCGACCTCGCGCCAGCGGTCGTGAGGCAGTGCAGCGACCACGGCTCCCAAGTCTTCCTTGCGCACCACGCCGAGGTGGTCGAAGTTGATGGCGCAGGTCGTGGGCATTCCGTCCGCGCCCGTGAGAACGACCTCGCTCGCCAAGCCGCGCACGGTCCGCGTGATGGGCGCCACGATGACCTCGCGCAATTGCCCTATCACGTCCTGCCGGGTCAGCAGTAGCACGGGGCGCCGTTTGTCCGGCAGTGCGAACCGACAGAGGCGAATTTCACCGCGTCGCATAGAACTCATCCCAGCCGAGGGGGTCAAACGCGACACCTGCATCGGTCGCCATAGACTCGTCGCTGGTTGGCGGGTGGTCACGGTAGCGTTCCGCATCCGAATTGGGCGTCGCCGGCGTAGGCAACGCCAACAGGCGAGTAGCCAGGCGCCGCCGCTCGCGCGCGGACAGGCGGGCAGCCAGTGGTAGGAGGTCTTCGGCTTTGAGGGCGTTTCCCATGGCTACAGGTGTTGCGCAGGCACCGGCCTGCCCACGCACAGGGTAGCAGTCTTGGGCAGGGTGCGGAAGGGTGGGTCACTGGCGCCAGCCTTCTTCGTGAACATTGCTGAGACTTTTTGATGATGCGGCAATAGGTTTCAAGGCGCCAGCACGTCCGCCGCGGACTGCGGGTCCAAGAAGCCAACCTCGTCCGACACATTGCGCAGGCGGTCGAGGTCGGCTTCCCGATACACGTCGACGCTGTCGTCGAGGAGGGGCAGCCGTCGCTTGCCTGCATCGTTGTGGACCGATGGAGAATAGTTGTGGCGGGGGAACAATTGGCTTGGGGTCCAGCGTCGCCTGACCGCGCTGTCTAAAATTGCTGGCAACTTTTTTCGCCTCCTATGCTATTGCCAGCAAGCGCAGGGATGGCAAATTGCGTCCATGGAGGTACCGATGCTACTGCACGATTTCATCAAGGCGAAGGTCAAGAAGAACCAAGGCGCACAGAAGGAGCTTGCTGTAGTGCTGGACAAGTCCCTGCGCGATGCCGACAGTGCCGTCGAATTCAGCACGCTGACGGCCAAGGTGAGCAAGCTACTCAACGGCAAGCGGGAGGGCCGCGACTTCTTCTTCGACAGCCACCACGCGTGCCGCAAGCAGGCACTCGCCGCGGCGCTGGGGGTCGAGGTCGATGACCTGTCGCGGCTGGCCGAGCAAACGGTGCTCGTCTTGGACCCAGCGCTCGGTGCGGATGCGATCGCGTTCCTGGATGGGCGTGCCAAGCATGCCCAGCGGCTATTCACGTGCGTGGTCGTCAAGGCAACGCCAGACGTGCTGGACGCGTTGCGCGACCACGCCCAAGAGCACAAGAGCGCAGTGGTCGTGCTCGCGAGTCCAGCGGACCTTGCGTTTTTCAAGGGCGCCAAAGTCGCCGCAACGACTCTTGTCAAGGTACCCCGCGGTTGGCAGGTGGTCGGTCATGAGGACTTGTACCCGCTGCCGCCGCCGCCACCGCCCCGGCTCTTTGACGAGGCCGGCCGGGTGCGCATTCCGATCGAGAAACCAGACAGCGCGAAGTTGGCTTTACTGTCGGGAGACACGAGAGCCCGAGTCGAGCACCAAATCGAGCAAGGCGAGGTGCCGGACTTGTCGCTGTACGAAGTAGCGATGTACCTCGGCTACTGGGACGGGAACCGTTACGAAACAAGGTCGCTGTACTCCATTGTCAGCCAAGGGAGGATTGACTACAGCGAGCTTCCCGACAAGCCCAAGTGCACTTGGATTTGGGACCGGAATGGCAGACTTTACGCTTGGGGGGAACTGGCGGCCGAATTTCGCAGCTTCGTTGCCCCCTACCACGTCGCACATCAGGCACCGTGGCTGGCTGTGCTCGCGAGACTGGCGCCGCAACTCGCCGACCCGTGGTGCCTCGAAAAGATCCTGGCCGACGACCACCACCCTGACATGCGCGCCCTTACCGAGGCCGTTACCTTCGACGGTGACGGCAATCACCGAGGGTGGAATTCGGGGTCAACAAGTGCCCTCGATCCCGCAACGGCAAAGGCCTGGCTGAAGGGGCACGCCAAGACCTGCCGGGAGTCAGGCGTCAACGCTGTAAATCGCGGGTATCGCCTGAACGAATTCTGCTCCGCCTTCGAGCCAACCCGCCACGCGCTGGTAGCGCCATGCCCCAGCGTGTACCGCATGAACGACGACCAAGAGGCCCAGTGTCGCAGCGAACTCCGGCAGTTGCTCACCCATGGCGCACGTGCCACGGAGCTGGGCATCGAGCTGCTGCGCGCCTTGCAGATGGCGCACGATGCGCCGGTCCTTATCGGTCCGCGCGACTCGGCGAAACCGGACTACGTGTTCGACCTTGGTGCCGGCAACCTGCTCCAGGTGCGGCAGGCGCCGATGTTGGGCTCGGCGTGCGAGTTTCGCGCGGTCGGCGAGTTCATGTTCGAGCGAGGCACGGACGGGTCGGGTTCCGGCAGCGAACGCCACGAGTATCGCGCGTGGTACGGTGGCGACGTCATGCTGCTCGTTCGCTGGTTCGAGCGGCGGTGGCTCGAAGGGAGCTCGTCGGTCGCCAAGCGCCGTCGGGACCGCGCGGCTGCCACGTACAGCGAGGATGACGATTGAGGTCCGGCCCGGGTGATTCGCGGGCACGGTGCGTTAGTTGTGGCGGGGGAACTATGGGCGCGGCGGTTCTCGCGGCTTCACCTCCAGAACTACGGTTCCACCCTGGGCCCCGGCGCCCCTGAAGACCTCGGTATACCTAACGTATTTGCACACGGCCCGCCCAAGTCCCTCCAGGCGCTCGGCGAACTCGGATGAAACAACAAGAAAGCGGCGACCGGTCGGCCAATCCCCGTTGAGAGTGCCGTCCTTGTTGATGCAGCCGAGCGATTGCAGGTCCTTTCGCTCCTTTTGGTTGCCGTCGCTAGTGCTCGCAACGTCCGAGACCTCGAACAGCGCGACGTTTCCAGCTTCGTCCCGCAACTCCAGGTCGTGGCCCGTGCTGCTGGTAGTTGGATTGCAGGCCGTCACGTAGTAGTGGTCAAGGCCGCTGGCACGGATGCTGGCCCACGTCAGGGCGTCGATGAGGCGCTCGAGCGTGGCGCACTGGTTCATGATCTCGGTCAGGCTGTGCTCATGCCGATCCTGGACGACGTGCTTTGGGCGGTCCGCGGTCAGTTGGACGTACGTGCGCTTCATCTGGCTGCCCCATGACCTCACGGGTATTTCGGGGAGGGACTGCAGCGTTCGCTTTGCGCATTCTGCCAGGTAGTTGTGCGCAAGCTCAAGTTCGGCGTGCAGGTCGGCACGCGGTATCGGAGATTTCGGGGGTGTGACCAAGTGTGACATGGTGTCCTCAGCCTAGGGTCTGCTTGTCAGTTTCGGTTGCCGGTCGGTGGGACCTGGCCGTCCCGCGAAGCATAGTCGACGGCAGCCATGGCCAAAAGAGAGCTGCACGGTTCTACCTTCACGCACTCAGCCGGGGTCAACAGGCAGGCAAGCCCCGTTTGCCGCTACGTCTGGGCCATTGGTGCGCGGCTAGACGCTTCGGCGGCAGGCTGCTATGGTCGTGGCGGGTGCCCTGGAGACTGCCGTACGGAACACCGTGACTTCTTGAGGCCGGAGGATCCGGATTCAAAATTGGTTCAAAGAGTGTCGCGGCCCTACTTGCTACAGGAACTGCACCGTGTCCGGCCACCAAGCTTGACAAAGGTTGCTCGGCAGCAACCTGCGTGGCTCCCACTGCGCCTACAAAACCAGCCATGCCAACATGGAGTCGCCAAGAATGGACAACGAAGCACTTCAGAATTTCCTGGATTTTGCAGCCAAGCTCAAGGGTGACGAGAAGGGCGAGGCGCAGCTGTTCTGCGACCGGCTGTTCCGCGCCTTTGGCCACGGCGGGATCATCGAGGCGAACGGAACACTGGAAGCTCGCATCAAGTTTTCGGAAGGCGGCACGAAATTCGCCGACTGCCTGTGGGTTGCCCCAGGTCGGCCAGGCGTGCTCATCGAGATGAAAAAGCGGTCTGAGAAGGATCTGAAGAAGCACTTTCCACAGGCGCGCGACTACTGGATTCAGATGAACCCGGAGGTCGTGATCGGCCCGGGCGCGCAGAAACCAGAATACATCGTGCTGTGCAACTTCGACCGGATACTGATCTATCGGCAGTTGACCCAAGTGGACGATGTTGCACTCAGCGAACTGCCGGACCGAGTTGCCGCCCTGAACTTCCTTCTGCCACAACCCCGCGCTCCGATCTTCCATCACAACGTGGAGGCCATCTCTCGCGATGTCGCCGGAACTTTGGGCGACCTATTCAAGTACTTGGTATTTGAACGGAAAGAAGATCCAACCCGCACACGACACTTCCTTCTCCAGTGTGTCCTGGCCCTGTTTTCCGAGGATTTTGGACTGCTGCCGAATGGCCTGTTCTCAGAACTCGTCCGCGAGTGCCAATCGGGAGTCAGTTCCTACGATCTGCTCGGAGCGCTATTCCGACAGATGGCATCACCCGAGCGTGCCAAGGCCGGGCGGTTCAAAGACGTCAGGTACTTTAATGGCGGGTTGTTCAACGCGGTCGATCCGATTGAACTCGATTCACACGCCCTTGGTCTATTGGCTCGCGCCGGCGCGCGCAACTGGAGATCCGTCAACCCTGGTATTTTTGGTGCACTTTTTGAAGGAACGATGGACGCGCAAGAGCGTCACACCTTCGGTGCACACTTCACCAGCGAGGCCGACATCTTGAAGGTCATTGGCCCGTCGATAATTGTCCCGTGGCAAGCTCGGATCAACAAGGCCAAGACCTACACGGAACTTCTCGGGCTGCTCAGCGCAATCGGATCATTCAAGGTGCTCGACCCGGCTTGCGGGTGCGGCAACTTCTTGTTTGTAGCGTTCCGAGTTCTCAAGGATTTGGAGATGCAGATCATTGAGAAAATCGCTGAAAACTTCAGTCGAGCAGGATACAAGACGCTGGGGATATCGGTTGTGACGACGCGGCAGTTCTTCGGTATGGACGTCCTTCCAACCGCGGTGGAAATTGCCAAGATGACCATGATGCTGGCCAAAGAACTGGCGGCAGACGCCTGGAACGAGCGAATCGGCAAGAGGTGGAACGCGCTAGGCCTCGACTACGACCAAGGCCTGCCACTCGACAACCTGGACGACAACATCTTGTGTCAGGACGCGTTGCTGACGGAATGGCCGGCATTCGACGTGGTGGTGGGCAATCCGCCGTATCAGTCGAAAAACAAGATGAAGCGCGAGATGGACAACGCGTACCTCTCGCGCCTGCGCGAGCGATATCCCGACGTGCCTGGTCGCGCGGACTACTGCGTTTACTGGTACCGCAAGGCGCACGAGCTCATGGCGGCCGGCCAGCGCGCCGGGCTGGTGGGAACCAACACAATTCGCCAAAACGATAGTCGGGTTGGAGGCCTGGACTACATCGTCAACAACGGCGGGACGATTGTTGACGCCGTGTCCACCCAAGTGTGGTCCGGTGAGGCGGCGGTCCACGTGTCGATTGTGAATTGGGTGAAGGGCGAGGAGCCTGGGCTCAAGCGGCTGGTGTTTCAAAACGGCGACAGCACGAACTCTCCGTTTGAGTATCACGAAGTGCAGACCATCGGACCGGCCTTGAGTCGGTTCGTGGACGTGACCCCTGCCGCGAGCCTGGCCGCCAACCGCGATTCGGGGTGCTGCTATCAGGGGCAGACCCATGGTCACACGGGGTTCCTTCTCGACCGGGCGCCCGCCGAGGCGCTGCTGGCGAAAGACCCGCGCTACGCTCAGGTTGTGTTCCCATTCCTGACCGGCGACGAGTTGCTGGGCCAGAAGGACTCGCTGCCGACGCGATACGTAATTGACTTCCGCAACCGGGATGTGTTCGAGGCCGCGCGCTATGACGAGGTATTCCGCGTCGTCAAATCGACGGTTTTTCCCGACCGCGATGCAAAGGCCCGAGCAGAAGCGGAAAAGAACGAAGCAACCCTGGCGGCCCAGCCGAATGCACGCGTGAATCACCATCACGCGAACTTCCTCCGGAGTTGGTGGCGGCTCACGTACGAGCGTGCGGAGCTTATGGCCAAGTTGGATTCGACTTGTCGCTACATCGCATGTTCGAGGGTGACGAAGCGCCCTATATTCGAGTTCGTCGCCGCCCGTGTCCACCCCAATGACGCCCTCCAGGTCTTTCCCATCGACGATGACTACTCATTCGGCGTTCTTCAGTCCGTCATTCACTGCGAGTGGTTCAGAGCGAAGTGCTCAACTCTCAAAGGTGATTGGCGCTACACCTCCGACACCGTCTTCGATTCCTTTCCTTGGCCGCAGACCCCAAGCCTGGCGCAAATTCGCGCGGTGGCGGAAGCGGCCCGATCACTGCGACTGAAGCGCCGTGAAATCATGGCGCGTGATGGGCTCTCGCTACGGGAGCTGTATCGGCTCGTCGAGACCACGCCGGCGAATCCGGTAAGCGAATTGCAGCTCAAGCTCGACGACGCTGTGCGCAAGGCCTACGGTTGGACGAAGAAAGAAGACATCCTATCCGGACTGCTTGCGCTGAACCTTCGCCTTGTGGCCGCTGAACGCCAGGGCGTGCCCATCGTCGGCCCCGGATTGCCGCCCGTTGTCGTCGACCGCAACGAGTTCGTGTCGGATGACGCGGTCGGCGCTGGGTGAACCGAAAGGATTTGTACCCCAGACAGGCAAGAGGTACGAGCCCCGGCGGGGCTACTCGGCACCGATCTCGTTGTCAGGGTAGGGAATTCCCATCTGCCAGAATCTCTCAACTTTCCTCAGATTCCCCTGGTCCTCCCGCACCAAAGCCAACACCGCCAACAACACCTCGCTGGGCGGCCGGCCACCCTTCCGCAACCGCGAGAGATAGCCCCGCGACAACCCCAAGTCGCGCTCGACCCGGCCAGCATCCCTTGGCTCAGGAAGCACCGCCCGCAGCCTGGCCAGCAGCTCCTCTCGATACACGGCCTCCATGGCGGCGTCGATGCGAGCGGCGTCTTCGGGGGTCATCCACTCCTCGCCGCAGTGGTCGCACGTCGGGATGACCAGATCGGCGGGTACGGGCAGGTTGGGAATCGTCTTGTACGGCGCCGTCCGCCCCGGTTTGGCCAGCGGCACCACGGTACCTTGATGGCAGCTATGGCATTTCATCGCTATCGCCTCCAGCCCCCTGGGCAGGTTTGTCGGCAGAACTGGCACCACCCGAAGCGCCGCCAATCATGCCGGCGTTAGTCCGCAGCGGTCGCTGCAGCGGGTGTAGGGAAACTACGACCCGCAAATCGTCAATCGTAATCTTCAGATACCAGCCAGCTCCGCCAATACGGACGCCGTACACATCGCAAACGTCACCTTGGTGCAACGTCTCGGCAAACTGGCGCTCGGACAGGTCGGCGATCGTCGCCTTGGCGGTCGCAACGGCGCTTGCAGCATCCGGGAAGAACCGCTGGGCCTTGGTCTTGGTCAGGAACAGCTTGCCCTGGGCGGCCAGGGCCTTGACGCGATCGAGTTCCCAATGGGGTTTCTTGGCCTTCACGGCGCCTCCGTGACGACTGTACGTGAACTGACTTCACACGTCAAGGTCGAGCGGTCTAGGTTGGCCACGCGTGGCTTGCCTCGCCCCCCGACCAGGTCTAAACTTAGACCCGGATTCGGGTCCATCCGCATCCCTCGGAGTCGCCGTGCCAACGATCAACACCGCCGAAGACATCGTCCCTGTCAGCGAATTCAAGTCGCAAATCGCCGAGTGGCTCCGCAAGGTCGCCGCGACCGGCTCGCCTGTCGTCGTCACCCAAAACGGTAAGGCGGCTGGCGTCGTCCTCTCGCCTGCCGCGTACGACGCCTTGACGGAGCAGGCCCGCTTTGTCGCGGCCGTCGAGGCCGGCCTGGCCGATGCGGATGCCGGACGCGTCCAGCCGTCTGAGGCCGTGCTGACCCGGATCCGCCAGCGGCACGGAAGGGGTGCGGCTTGAAGGCAGCCAAACGACAGACACCTCTTGCTCTGGTCTGAACCGACCAGGCGGGGCGCGACCTGGAGGCCATTGCGGACTTCATCGCTGCGGACGACCCGGTTGCGGCGGTGCAGTGGGTCGAGCAGTTGGTGGCCGCAGCAGATCGGCTGCCGCACTAGCCTCGCCTTGGCCGCAAGGTGCCCGAGTTTGGCCGGGAGGAGATTCGCGAGTTGATCCACGGCAAGTATCGTGTTGTGTACCGCATCCAGAAGGAAAGTGTCGAAGTGCTGACGGTTTTTCAGGGTCATCGGCTGCTGGGCGCGATGGGCAAGTGACGCCGTTGCCCGTCTTTCCGGCTGTCACGCGGGCTCACCCAAACCTCACCCGCCGAACCGCCACCGCCCCGGCAACCTTGAGCCCGCGCAACCGCTCGACCGCCGCCAAAATCCACCGCTCCTCGTTGCCAAACACCCCGCCGCCAACATGCGTGTACAGCAGCGTCGTCGGCTTGGCCGCACTCCCGCCCAGTCCGGCGCCCAGGCCAGCGCCCTGCCCCTCGGCCCGCAACACCGCACACAGCAAGGTCGCCTCGTAGCAGGCCTCCAGCACCAGGGTCGCCAGCGGCTCCCACAGACTCGTCGCCAACCCGCGCACATACCCCACCGGCAGCGCCGAGCAAAACACCTGCCCCACCCGCTGGTCCGGCGCAGCGCCGCGGTCCGTCACCTGCGTGTCCGCGTGCCAGCCGACCCGCAGCAGCTGCCGCAGCTGGTCGCGCTCCGGCTCGGCAAGCCCGCGCAGATACTCGGCCACCCGCGTCAACCCGTCGCGGCTGGGCCACAGGTAGCCGTTGCGCATCTGCCACAGGTCCTTGGCCGCGCACCCCACCCGGAAGGCCAGCTCGGCGCGCAGGTCCGCGGCCCCGTCCAGCTGGCGGTCGCGGGTCTGGCCGAGCGGGTCACCCTGGCCGCCCATGCCACCGCCGTTCGCTACTGGCACCAGGTAGTTGCGGTACAAGGTCGCGGCCCCACAGGCAATGGCGCACGCTGGCCCTTGAGTATGGTCCGAGGCATAGCGGGTCACGCCGGCCTCGGGCGTCACCTCCGGTCTGGTCATCTCCAGCATGTTGAACTGCGACGCGACCTGAAACACCGCACCGTTCCAGGCCGGGTCGCGGTGCATGGCCCGCACATCGCCCACCACCGCGTCGGCCCAGCGGATCGGCGGTCGCAGCGGGCCCGTCTGCTGAACCTGGGCCACTTGCTGCCGCAGCTCGGCCAGGCTGGGTGTGGCAAAGGGCCCTACCTGCCAGCGCCGCCCGCCCGCCAGCAAAACGTGCCCGTCCATGGCCAGGCACGCCTGGGTGCTGGGGTAGTCCGCCTCGGCGAAGCCGGCGAGATGCTGGAACCAGCTGAGGTTTTGGTTGCTTTCGTCGCGCATTCCTTGATCCTCTCCTTACTTGTTGAATCTTCTTGGAGGCTGACCCTCACCCCAGGACTGCGGCGGCTGGCATAGTTCCCCCGCCACAACTATGGCCGCCAGCCCCTGGACCAATCCTCCGCAATCGCGATGACCTTGCGATCCAAAAACTGCAATGGGAACATTGCCATACCCCTCGCCCAATGCTTTGGGAGAGGGGTGCCGCGTAGCGGCGGGGTGAGGGCCAAGTGCCCAGCATCGCCCAGGTTTCCCTCACAGGTTCAGCGCTACTCGCCATCCTCTACGCTGGTAGTTCCCCCACCACAACTAAGACCACCACCCTGCCCGCCTACACCCTCACCACCACGCCAAACCCAGGCCTCGCCAACACTTGCGCCCCCTTCGGCACCAGCCACAGCACCGGGCATCCGGGCCCGCGCTCGGGCAACGTCGTCTGCAGGTCCGTGTAGCACAGCACCACCTCCGGCCGAAACGGCTGGCGGGCCAGCCACTCGAACAGCGGCCGGTGGTCCGTTCCCCCTCCACCCGGCAGCTTCCGCTGGGCCAGAAACCCGCGCAGCTGGCCGGGCGGCAGCACCGCCTGCACCTTGGCGTCGGCGCAGACCAGCCACAGCTCGCTCACCCGATCGTCCAGCGCGGCCAGCTCGCTGGCGATGGCCTGCAGGTGCCCGTCGCGCATCGAGCCCGAGGTGTCGATGGCCAGCACCACGCAGCCGTCGGCCTCGGGCAGCGGCCCAGGCACCAGCCAGGTCTCGCCGGCCGGTGCCTGGGTCAGCCAGCGGCGGTGCGGGCGCTGCCAGCTCCGTTCGACGGCCGCGCCCACCTCGGACAAGTAGCGCCGCAAGAGGGCCTGCCAGTCCTGCTGACCGGGCCGCAGCTCGCCGAGCCAACGGTCGAGGTCCAGGGGCAAGGGCCCGGGCACCAGGTCTTTGGCCGCCTGCGCCACGCGGGCCAGCCGCTCGGTGGCCGCATCGCGCCGCGCCTGCTGGGCCTCGGCCGACCCGACAAGGGGGACATGCACGTCGACACCGCCGCGGTGGTCGGGGTCCGAAAGGGCCGTGCCGCCTTGGCAGTCGGGCAGCTCGACGGCCGGACCCTGGGCGACGGCCTGCTGCGGCTGCCGCCCCAGGACGACGTAGATCGCCTCGGCCGGCAGGGAGTCGAAGCGCCCATCGCGGAGGATCTGCACCCTGCCCAGGCCGGGCAACTCGATCTCGGGCGCCTGCCAGTCGGCCACCCAGCGGTAGCCATCGCGCCGACCCAGCGCCGCCACCTGCCGGTTGATGGCGTAGTCGCTGGCGCGGTTCCACAGGCCGCGCTGCCGGTTCTGCTCGCGCCCCAGGGTCTCGTACACGATGTGATACAGCTCGTGCAGCACCACGAACCCCAGCTGGCGCGGCGCCAAGAGCGCGCACAGCTCGGGGTGCAGCCAGATGCGGTCGACGCCGTTGGTGGCGGCGAACGTCGGCAGGGACGCCGACCACAGCAGGTCGACCTCGCACAGCAGCGTGCCCCAGAACGGGTAGGCGCTGAGCAGCTGCATCCGCAGTTGGCTCAGGCGGTCGCGGAGCGCTGCGGTTGGCAGAGGTTGGCTAGGCGGCGCGGGCATGCTCGCCCTCCAAGTTGGCCAGCTGCACGTCGACCAACCGCGCCGCCAGGCTGGCAAAGTGCGGGCTCACCTCCAGCTGGCGCCGCACGCCCACCGGCAACCGCCGCAGGAACAGCACGGCGTGCTCCACGTCCAGGTCAGGCAGCGCCAGAAACTGCGCGACGTGCTGCAGCCAGCGCTCGGGCCGCGGCTCACTGTCGGTCTCGGCCTCGCCGGCCAGGTAGTCGGCCACGCCGTACAGCAGGTTCAAGCGCAGCGACGGGTCGTTCAGCGGCGCGGCGCCCAGGTCGGGCAGCTTGCCGTCCACGACGATGGCCCGCGGCGACACCTTGCCCGCCAGCTGCTGCCAGCGCTGGTACTGCTCCGCTGCGGTAGGCCCCACGCTCGCCGCCAACAACAGCAGCCCGTCGCGCTTGCCCACCGTGGCCAACAGCCGCGCCGCCTGGGCCCACGAACGCGGCGTCGCAAACGCGTCTTGACCGCTGTTCTGGTACAGCAGCTGGGCACCGCGGCGGCCGTGGGCCTCGATGTAGTCGCAAATGCCCAGGTGCAGCCCCTGATCCCGTGCCCACTGCAGCCAGTCCGCGGCGTCGACCCGCAGGCGAAAGTGCACGAAGCGGTTGAGGAGCGCCGTGGACAGCGGCGTCGCCAGCGCGCGGTCCTCGTCCAGGTTGCCCGCCGCCAGCACCCGCGTCTGGGGGTGGAAGCGCACCGGCCCCACCCGCCGCTCCAGCACCAGCTGGTAGGCCGCGGCCTGGTGCAGCTTGGTCACGGCGGCGTTGATCTCGTCCAAGAACAACAGCATCGGCCGCTCGGCCAGCTGCAGGGCCCAGTCGGGCGGCAGCAGCTCCAGCCCGGTGCGGGCGGCGTTGGGCGCGTAGATGCCGGCCAGCTCGGCAGGATCCTTCTGGGCGAGGCGTAGATCCAGCAGAGGCAGGTGCAAGCGCTCGGCGAGCTCGGCAGCCAGGGCGGACTTGCCCACGCCGGGGTGACCGCGCAGCAGCACCGGCGCGTCGGCGCGCAACGCGGCCTCGATCAAGGGCAACAGCTGCTGGTACGAGAGCCCATCGCGGGCGATGCGCTGCAGGTTTTGAGTGGCGGCCATGGGATCCTCCTGAGAATTGGTCTGCGCCTTGCCATGGATTTGCTGTCGGATGGCGCGAATAGCCCTCACCCCCGGCCTTCGGCCGACCCCGCTCTCGCCGTGAAATTGAGTCACGGCTCGCTCGCTTCGCTCACCGCGGGGACCCCT
>JBBISH010000055.1:0-40075 GCA_037441385.1 Myxococcales bacterium | reverse complement strand
CGTGGATTGTACGCTGGCACAATGGAGAGTTCCAGAGGAAAATCAGTAATTTAGTGCCTACATTGTCACGGAAAGTTCACGATAGGAGATTGGATCCTTTTGGGATTTTGGATTCCGGCGGTGGAAGATCAGTCTAAAACGCGGCGGGTTCGTCGCTGGCTTCGTCGGCGTCGGCCGCGCTGCGGCCCAGCCCGCGGAGTGCCGCCGCCAGCTCCGCAAACGCCACGGGCTTTGCCAAGTAGCCGTCCATGCCGGCCTCGCGGCAGCGCTGGTCGTCCCCTTTCATCGCGTTGGCCGTCAGGGCCACGATCGGCAGCCTTTGCCCAGACGGCGCCTGGCGCGCGCGAATCGTGCGCGTGGCTTCTAGCCCGTCCATGCCGGGCATCTGCACGTCCATCAGCACCAAGTCGTAGTCCCCCTGGGTCACCGCCGCGACGGCCGCCGCACCGTCGCCGACCAGATCGACATGATAGCCGCGCTTTTTCAGCCATGTGGTCAGCACTTTGGCGTTGACCGGGTTGTCTTCGGCCACCAAGAGGCGCTGTACCGGCCGCAGGGCGCGGAGGTGCTGGCTCTCGGCCGCTCGCGGCCATGTCGTCGTCGTCGGCTCCGCTGCGGCGGCCGGAAGCGTCACCACGAATCGCGTGCCCACCCCCAGCTCGCTCGTGACCGCCACGGTCCCACTCATGATGGCGAGCAGTTGTCGCACGATCGTCAAACCCAGACCGGTGCCGCCAAATCGGCGCGTGGTCGAGCTGTCGGCCTGCTCAAAGGGCGCAAACACTTGCTCCAACCGTTCGGCACCGATGCCGATGCCGGTGTCGCTCACCGCAACGGTCAGCTCGCCCGCGTGCCACTGGCAGTCCACGCCGACGCGCCCGTGCGCGGTGAACTTGAGGGCGTTGTCGACCAGGTTGACCAGCACCTGCCCCAGTCGGGTTGGATCGCCGCGTACCCACAACGGAACCTCGCTGTGCACGTGCAGGTCGAGCTCCAGCCCTTTGGCGATCGCGTGTCGCCGCAATCCCGCCACCGTCTCGTCCAGCAAGTCGTGACAAGCAAAGGGAATCTGCTCCACCGTCAGCTTGCCCGACTCGATCTTCGCCAGATCCAAGACATCGCTCACGATGCGCAGCAGGTTGCGCGCCGACAGTAGAATCCCGTCGACATAGTCGCGTTGCTCCGCGCTCAACGCGGTCTCGGCCGCCAAGCCCGCCATACCCAAGATGCCCGCCACCGGCGTCCGAATCTCGTGACTCATATTGGCCAGGAATTGCGACTTTACCTTCGAAGCCTGCAGCGCCAACTCGCGCGCCTTGACCAGTTCCAGCTCCTCAAGCTTGCGCTCGGTCATGTCCTGGACCGATCCGACCAAGCGCACCGAACTCTCGCCGCTGTGCGGGCGCACCGAAGCGGCCAGGTAGCGGATTTCGCCGCCGCTGTGCACGGATCGGTAGTCGAAGCGCACCATCGCGCCCCTGAGCGCCTCGCCGATCGCCGTCCGCACGCGATCGCGGTCGTCGGGGTGCACAGACGCCAAGGCCGCCGCCGTGGCGATGGCCGCCCGCACGTCAGCCAGTCCGTGGATCTCGAACCATTTTTGCGAAGCGAGCAACCGCAATCCATCGGGCGCCTGCTCCAGCACGAACGAGCCGACCTGCGCCAAGTTCTGCGCTTCCTGCAAGAGCGCTTCGTTGCGCGCCAACTCACCGCGCGCGGCGATGAGTTCGGTCACATCCTGGGTCGTTCCGCGGATTTCCACGACCTCGCCCGCGATGTCCAGCGTCACGCTCCCCACGCCGTACAGGTGGCGGATCGTGCCGTCGCCGTGCTTGACCCGGTAGAAGATCGCGTGGGTCCCGCCCTCCAGCGCCGATCGGGCAAGCAAGTTCAGCACGCGCTGACGATCGTCGGGGTGGATGCGATCCCGGTATTCCGCGAACTTTGGGTGGGCGCGCTCAGGGGGCAAGTCCAGGATACGGCACATTTCCGGCGAAAAGGTGAGCAGCCGGCTGTGCGGTTGGAAGCGCCAGTGCCCGACGTGCGCCAGTTGCTGGGACTCGGCCAGCTGCTGGCGCGCTTCGGCCAGCTCGCGGAGCAGCAATTGGTAGTCCAAGTCGGTGCTTGCCATGATCCTGCACCCGCGGGCGCGGTTGCACGCTCCCTGTTGCCCTTGCAGTCGGCGTCTACCCATGCGGGTGGCGGGTCAAACCGTGGCGGCGACCGAGATCGCGCCTCAGCGGCGTGGCCGACCGCGGACAGCCGAGTGCCGACAGCCACCCAACACAAACGGCTTCTACCTTAAGGCGAGACTACGCCGGGCAATTGACAGCGTCAACGGTGCTTCTCAGCGCCGCCGACACGGGCTTGCCCGTCCAGACTGGATCTTGGCCCTGCTCCTGTTGCCCACTGCGCCAGGGGAATCAAGTTCAGCGCAGGGCCACCGTCTTGCCTGCACCGTCTTGCCTGCAGGTCGACGGGCGGCTGGCGAACCTGTGGCTACGGCTTGTATTTCCAAACATTCACGCCGTGCCTTCTGGGCAAAGAAGTTTCGATCCGCCTGGAATTGTACCTGCCGATCCGATACGCTGCCGCTGCGAGGTATTCGGCCCTGCCGCGCCTGCACCGGCGCAGACCTCACCGGCGGTCTCGCACGCATCCACTTGAGGAGTTATCATGTCTGCAATTCCCATGGAAGTTCAACCGCGTGCGCACTGGGCGCGCCGACTCTGCACGCTGTTGCTTACCGGCTTGGCGACGCTGGCGGGCTCGATCGGGACGGCCTCGATTGCCCACGCCGCGATCCCGAGTCAGGTGGCCATCGAAGGCGCCTTGACCGCTGCCGGCGGCGCTCCTGCGGCCGACGGCTACTACAACGTCACCTTTGCGGTGTTCAAGGACGCGACGGCCGGCAACCCTCTGTGGATCGAAGGGCCTGTGTCGATCTCGGTCAAAGGTAGCGCCTTCCAGTACATCTTGGGCAGCAAGACGCCCATCCAGGCGTCGGTGTTCAGCGGCCTGCCCAGCGCCTATCTCAGCATGAAGGTCGAGTCGGACCCCGAGTTGCCACGCCAGCCGATGACGGCGGTGGTCTATGCATTGCGCGCCGCGGTGGCCGAAGGCATCGAGTGCTCGGGTTGCGTGGGCGCCAGCGCACTTGACCCGCAGGTGCTCTCTGCCTACGTCAAGACCACGGATCTCAACGCCTATGCCAAGACGGCGTCGCTCGCCAAGGTCGCCACCACCGGCGCCTTCGCCGACCTGACCGGCGGCCCCGACCTGACCGGCTACGCCAAGACCAGCGATCTGTCGGCCTACGCCAAGAGCGCCGGCCTGGCCAAGGTCGCCACCACCGGCGCTTTTGCCGACCTGAGCGGCGGCCCCGACCTGAGCGGCTACGCCAAGACCACCGACCTGGCCGCCTACGTCAAGGCCGCGTCGCTGGCCAAGGTCGCCGGCTCCGGCGCTTATGCCGACCTGAGCGGCACGCCCACCCCCGTGTCGCTGGGCAAGACCTGCGGCTCGGGCTTGGTGATGAACGGCATCAACGCCGACGGTTCGTACGCCTGCATCGCCTCGGCGATCGCTCCGGACATGATCGACGAGATCAGCAACGGCCTAATCTACAATCAGTTCGTCGACTCGACCGCCGGCACCGGCACCATCAAGATCCCCGACGGCCTGGGCGCGGGCGTGACCGACACGCTGACCTTCCCGGACATCGGCCAAGCCCAGAAGATCTGGGTGAACATGACCATCAACAACTCGGACATGAGCGGCGTCAAGGTCGAGCTGTACGGCCCCGGCACCCTCAACCCCTACATCATCTACGCCGGCGGCAAGACCGGCACCACGCTCACGACCAACTTCAACACCGATACCCCGATCGTCAGCGGCGACATGAATGGCGACTGGACCAACAAGAACATCAAGGGCGCCTGGTCGATTACGGTCAAAGACACCAAGGCCGGCGGCGGCTCGGGCGGCTTCGACGGCGACTTCAAGTGGTCGATGAACATCCAGACCCTGTCGAACCAGAAGATCCAGATCAAGGGCAACCTGATTGTCGACAAGGACGTCAGCATCGCCGGCAACCTGTCCGTGACGGGCAACATCAACAACGGCAACCTCCGGCCCACCTATCGTTGGGGTCGCGTAGAAGGGTACGACAACAACTACGGTTGGCCGATGGGCAACAGCGGCGACTACTCGCTGGGTATCGCGCCGTCCAGTTGGTCCAACGGTGCGATCATTGCCAGCGCCAGCGCCGACAAAGACCTGTGGCGGATGACGTTTGTCAACGGCGGCCGCGCAACAGTCGGCGGTGCCCTGATCAACCAGATGATCCCCCAATACAGCGACAGCAACATGTCGCAGCACATGCTCTTCCTGTTCCGCATCAAGAATTCGACCGCGAACACCATCAACTGGGCACCCACCTTCTGGTACTCGTGTGGCGGCAACTGGAGCGACTACTCTTCGGCGACCATCAACGGCGCCAACACTTGGAGCACGAGCGGCGCCTGCTATGCCGGCAACTGCGGCACCGCCAACCCGACCTTCGCGGTGCCGGGCAACCGTACGAGCTCCGTGATGTTCGCGATTTCCTCGTCAGTCGGTTGGGCGCCGGCCGGCTTCTACCATCGCCTGCTGTTGCTGGCGTTCACGAAGGGCTCGCTGAAGCTCCCAGCCGGACTTGAATTCGTCGACGACCTCGACACCGCAACGGGCGGTTGGGAACAATAGCCCCGAGCTAGGTCCAGTCGACCCCATTGGCGCGGCCCGCATCGGTACCTCCCGGTGCGGGCCGCCGCATTTTTGGGCTCGGCACCGCGCCGGCCGCCGCGACCTTCGCCAGAAAGTGGTGCGCTGTTCAGGCATTTGACGATCCGCACTGCACAAGCTACCCTAATGCGTCGGGCAACGAGACGAACGCAGGCCACGCCACCACCCCACCTGTGCGGTCTCAGGGAGCAGAATGATGTTCAGCAAACGTTCCAAAGTGTTACTTAGCACGCTCGCCGCAACGGCTTCGCTGTGGGCGGCGTCGGCGCAGGCCGCGATTCCCACCAATACGGCCATCGAAGGCACGTTGCTCTCTGCGGGCGGTGGTCCGGCAGCCGATGGTTTCTACAACATGACCTTCGCCGTCTTGAAAGACGCCGTGGGCGGCAACCCGGTATGGATCGAAGGGCCGGTTTCGGTCTCGGTCAAGGGCGGCGTCTTCCAGTACACGCTGGGTAGCAAAGTGCCCTTGACCGCCGCGGCTTTGTCCGGCCTGCCGTCTGCGTACCTCAGCATGAAGGTCGAGTCGGACCCCGAGCTGCCGCGCGTGGCCATGACTTCGGTCGTGTATGCGCTGCGCGCCGCTGTGGCCGAAGGCATCGAGTGCTCGGGCTGCGTGGGCGCCAGCGCTCTGGACCCGCAAGCCCTGGCAGCGTATGCCAAAACGGCTGACCTGAGCGCCTATGCCAAGACCGCCTCGCTGGCCAAGGTCGCCACCTCGGGCGCCTTTGCCGACTTGACCGGCGGCCCGGACCTGACCGGCTACGCCAAGACCACCGACCTGTCGGCCTACGCCAAGACCGCGTCGTTGGCCAAGGTCGCCGGCACGGGCTCGTACGCCGATCTGGCCAACATTCCGGACCACAGCGTCTACGCCAAGGCCACGGACCTCAGCGCCTACGTCAAGGCGGCCTCGCTGGCCACCGTGGCCGGCTCGGGCAGCTACGCCGACCTGGCCAACAAGCCGGTCATCCCCGACCTGGGCAAGAAGTGCGGCACGGGCCTGGTGATGAACGGCATCAACGCCGACGGCTCGTACGCGTGCATCGCTTCGGCCATCGCCGCCGACATGATCGACGAGATCAGCAACGGCCTGATCTGGAACCAGTTCGTCGACTCCACCGCCGGCACGGGCACCATCAAGATTCCGGACGGACTGGGCGCCGGCGTCACCGACACGTTGACGTTCCCAGACATCGGCCAGGCCCAGAAGTTGTGGGTCAACATGACCATCAACAACTCGGATCTGAGCGGCGTCAAGGTCGAACTGTACGGCCCCGGCATCCCCAACCCCTACGTGCTGTACAGCGGCGGCAAGACCGGCACCACCCTGACCACCAACTTCAACACCGACACGCCGCTGGTCTCGGGCGACATGACTGGCGACTGGGTGAACAAGAACATCAAGGGCGCTTGGTCGATCACGGTCAAGGACCTCAAGAGCGGCGGCGGTTCGGGCGGCTTCGACGGCGACTTCAAGTGGTCGATGAACATCCAGACCCTGTCGAACAAGAAGATCCAGATCAAGGGCAACCTGATTGTCGACAGCAGCGTCAAGCTCGGCGACGACTCGGCGGCCTGCGACAGCACCAAGGAAGGCACCGTCCGCTACAGCGGCTCGGTCCCGCAGATCTGCCAGAACGGCAGCTGGGTTGGCCTGCAGACCGACGTCTGCCCCGGTCCCGAAATCCAGGGCATCTGCACGGCGCCCACCGGCTGCGGCAACTGCAACTTCCAGAACTCGGCCAACTACTGCGCCAGCAAGAAGGCCGACATTTGCTCGGACAGCCAGTCGTTCGTGCTGAACTACACCCGCATGCTCGTCTCGAACGCCCTGTGGACCAACTCGTTCTCGGACAACGACGCGGGCCAGTGGAGCGAAGTCAACAACGGCACCGGCGACGACCACAGCAACGGCAACGGCTGGACCGCGCAGTGCTGCTACAACTTCACGCCGCCCAGCCCAACCGACCAGTACATCAACGGCGTGCGCGTGGTCTACATGCACGACAACCCCAGCGTGTACTTCCGCCAGGCCGCCGTCTACTGCGCCGGCCTGAAGGCCGACCTGTGCAGCAAGGCCGAGTACCAGGTATTGCGCAGCAACGGTAAGCTGCCCAACGCGGGCTGGGGCTACTGGGCCTCGGATCACTCGGACAACGACAACACCGGCTACGAGAAGGGCGTCGGTCCCGTCTCGGACGACACCAACATGGGCCAGCACTATGGTTTCATCTGCTGCGCCAGCCAGCGCAAGACCTTCGAGTGCAACGGCCCCGGCATGACCGAGATCAGTGGCGTGTGCACGACCAAGATCGAGAATTCGACGCTGGTCGACTGGCCGACGGCTTCGGCCGCTTGTGCCAACCTGAACTCGCGCCTCTGCTCGATCTCGCAAAGCGCGGTGCTGCGCGCTGCCGGCAAGCTGACGGCTTCGGCCAACTGGACCGCGTCCTACTCGGACAACGACGGTGGCAATGCCGCGCCGGGCGTGGGCAACGCGGGCGACGACCACCCGCCGAGCTCGCAGTACGGCTACGCTTGCTGCGTCTACTAGGCGAGTAAGCTATGCAGCCTGACCGATGTCTAACGTCATCGGTTTGGCTGCGTGCTGGGTGGGTCGCCAAGCGCGCGTCCTATTCGGCCGACGCGCGGCGACGAAACAACGATGATGTTCGATTTCCGTCAGCATGTATAGTTGCGGAGCTGGACTGGGCCGCTTGCTCACGCAGGCGGCCCGGTTCGTTTTTGCAGCGTTCGAGTCCTACGGAACCCGTCTGATACGCAAGGATCAGTCGGCTACCGTGCCCCAGAAGCTGGCGTCGGCGTCCATGTAGCCGCCGTAGGTGAGGACGGTGTCGACGTGGGCGCGCAGCACGCAAGTCGGCATCTCGACTTCGATGTCGACGGCGGCCTTGCGCGAAACGAGCTCGGTGATGGTGGCGTCGTTGAAGAAGACCGGTGTTTCCACGGTTTCGAAGGCGTTCGCCGAGGCCTGGGTCTTGACGATACGCTGCGGCAGGTACTCTTCGTCGCCATTGTCCAGCTGAATGACCACGCTCATCGGCACGGCCTTGGCCAACGCGGCTGCGGTGTGCAAGCCCACACGGACGAACAAGAAGCCCTGAAAGCCTTGCGTCACGGCCAGATCGCCGCCGGCCGACAGCACCACGCGTTTCTCGCCCTTGTCGATGGCGAAGACCTGGGCGGTCTCGCTGCACAACGGCAGCGTCGAGTCGACCTTCTGGGTGGCGTCCATCGGGTCGGCGGGCGACACGGGCGAGCTGCAGGCTGCAACCAACGCCATGGTCGCAAGGTGGCGCGCGCCAACTAGGTTTGGGGGCATCTATCTCTCCCAGCTCAAGTCCACGGTCGCCAGCAGCGCTGTGCGCTCGCGCAGGTACGGGTGGTCGAGCAGGCGCATGTGCAGCACGTCGCCGCCCACGCCCACACGCACAGTTTGGCTCGCGGTGGGGTGCGTCGTCCACTCCAGGTGCAGGCCGCCGGCGGCAGTCCACATCGGCCCCAGTTCTTTGTCGGCCGTGCGCCACTGCGGCATGTCGGCTTGCGTCTGGTAGCGGCTGCTGTAGAAGCTGGCGCCATTTTGGCTGTGGCCCCGGCCCTCGCCGCGCAAGGTCCAGGCTCCTCCCGGCAGCGTCCAAATGGCCCGGGCCGACACCGTGTGCGCGATCATCCCCCAGGTGTCGCTGTAGAACCGGTAGTCGCCCTGCGCGAACCAGGCCTTGCTCACGCGTTGGCGCAGGCGCAGCAACACGGCGTGCCGCCAACGTTCGTCGGGCACTTGCTCGGCCACGGCGGTCAGGTGCTGCGCCTCGCCGGGCCGATAGAGCCGCACATAGCGGTACATGCTGGCCTGATAGCCCTGCAGGTCCTGCAGCGTCCACGCCAAGTCGACGACCGAGGTGGGCGATGCGACCAGCGACACCTGCACATGGCCGTCGCGGCTGACGCGGTCCCGCCAAGCGGTGGCATCGCCGGTGCGCCCCGTAGAGGCCTGCGCCACGCCCACGCCCGCGGTCGTCACCACGCGGCGGTCCAGCCACTCCCAGACCGTCGCGAGATCCAGAGCATCGCTGCGGAAATCCGGTTCGCGCGACACCGTGCCACTCAAGTCGATGCGGCGGCCCTCGCCCAGGGCCCAGCCGGTGCCCAGCTCGGACTCTTGGCGTTGTTCGGTGTAGCCGCGCGGCGAGGCGGCGGTGACCAGGTCGACCGATGCGGCGCTGACGAAGTCCGTGCTCCAGCGCGCCTGGGCCGACAGGTCGCCTTGATCGGTCGACACGCTGGCGACGGGCTTCCACACGGTGACATGGTCGTTGTCGCGGTACAGGAGCACGGCCGAGCCGGCGCGTTCCGCCGCGTCCGCCAGCGGGACATGGGCCAGAACGGCCAGCAAGGCCAGCAGAATTCGCCGTTGAAGTGGACTAGTCGCAGCCACAGCCACCACCTGCCGCGCCGTCGCCCCCGGCGGCTCCTTCGCGCACACTGAATACGTGGTGGCGCAATCCATCGCGTTCTGGCGTTTGGCTTGGCTGCATGCGCCGGTCGGCCAGGGTGCCGCGCGACCAGGCTGGCACCGGGGCGCAGCCCCCCAACGGTGCCGCCAGAATCAGCAGCACCAGTGCGCCTTTTGTCGTCTTAGCGCGTCGCATCAAGGTTGCCTCAGAGCGTCAGCAGGTAGTGGATCAGGTCCTGCATCTGATACTTGGACAGCTGGCTGGTGCCGCCGTGGGTGTCAAAGCTGCCGCCGCGCTCGTTGTAGCCGGTCTCGCCCGGCAAGAGCACGGTGTGGCCCGGCGTGGCCAGGGCCTCGCGCAGCGAGCGCGCCCGCCCGTCGTGGTAGAAACGCGTCTGCGGCCGGTCCCAGATGCCCCGCAAGGGCGTGGAACCCAGGTGCAATCCGGCCGCGTCCTGCACGACCAGGGGGAACGTGGCGATAAAGGTTGGGTTGACCAACATGGCGTCGCTGCCGTCAGGTCGGCGCTCGGGCGAGATCACGGGCGGGAAGTGCACCGGCATGCCAAACGGCGAAAACGGCACCGGACCTGTCGCTGTGGTGGTGTTGGGCAGCGGGTGGCAGTTGTTGCAGCCGACCCCGGGATCCTTGTAGAGCGCGGCGCCGCGCTTGGCCGACGGCAAGTTCAGGTAGCGGTTGGGGTTGGGCAAGAGCCGCGGCGTGCGCATCATGAACAGGCCCAACACGCGCGTCACCCCGTCGAAGTCCAGCGGCAGGGCTTTCTTCTGGCCCTTGCTGTCCGCCTTGTACACCGCGTCGCCAAAGGTGGTGTCGCGGCCAAAAAGGTGCTTGGCGGCGTCCTTCATGAAGTCGGAACGCTTGAGGAAGGTCTTGCTGCCGTAGGCGCGCTGGGCGCATTCAGGCGGCGGGTCCTCTTCGCAGTGCAGCACGTGGCTGCAGCCCGCCGTGTTCGGATCGGCCTGACACACATCGACCTTGGGGTACTTGCCCCACACCAGCATGTCCAACTGCTCGCAGCAGAAATTTTCGCGGCGGACAAACTCGTTCAGCACGGGGAAGAAGTTGTCCTCGTTCATCGCCGACTCGAAGAACCACGGCCGCGTGTCGTACAGACCGCGCTGGGCCATCACGTTGCGCAAGCTCCACGCTCGGCTGGATTGCAGCGGCATGACAAACGGCCGCGCCATGGCGCCGTTGTCGCGGTGGCACTGCACGCAAGTCTGGTCGCCGTCGATGGTAAACACCGCGGTCATCTCGTTGACGCCCTCGCCCAGCTCGGCATCGGTCGCCGGGAAGGGCCCGCCGGCCACGTCGCCGATGACCAGTTGTTTCTCGGCCGCGCCGGGTGCTTGCTTGGGGTCGATGAAGGTCAGGCTTTCGCCCAAGCGGTCGACCGTCACGACCTGGCCGCCTGGACCGATGGCCAGCGCCTTGGGGTTGTAGCCCGTGCGCCAAAGCTGGCCGGCGGCTTGGGTCGTGCTCAGGCTGCCGTCGGCCGCGACCGCGAAACGCTGGACTTCGTTGGAGCCCGCAAAGGCCACGAAGAGGTCGTCGCCCTGGACCAGCATCGCTTCGGGCAGCGCTCCGGCCACGGTCCACGTGGTGGCGGGTGGCATGAAGTTGACCACCGAAGGCGACCACTGATCCGCCAGCGGCAGCATCGGCCCCTTTTCGGGGTGCGCAGGATCGACATCGCGAAAGTCGCGGGCCACGATCGTGTCCGACGTGTAGCGGAACACCTCGTGCAGGGCGGTGGTGTCCACGACCCCAATCTCGTTCTGCTGATCCTGGAAAGCTTGATTGGCCGTTGCGTCGCCGGCCTTGCCGTCGGCGTCGATATCGATGCCCTGGTCGGGCTGGGCGCCCAGGCCGCGGCCCATGTCAGCCACGTACAAGAAATTGCCGCGGGTGACCATGCCCCCCACCGGCGAGTGCAGGTCGATGTGGCTGATACCCGGGGGCGCGCCGGCGGTGGTCGTCGCCGGGTCTTGGTCCACGTCGACAAGCGTGCCCGTCTGCGCGTCGACCACGGCGATCGTGCAACCTGCCACGGAGCCGACAAAGAGGCGCTTGCCGTCGCCCGAAAGGGCCAGCCGGCCCGGGTTGTCGCTGACCGGGATGCCCATGCTCTGGTCGGCAGCCCGATCGCCGTAGTTGGTGGCCGTCACAGCGAATTCGCCGTCCTGGACTCGCACGTCCCACCACAGCACCGAGTCCTTCCAGCGATTGGCCAGCCACAACCGCGAACCGTTGGCGTTGAACAGCACTTCCTCGGTGTAGAACGGCACGGGGATGCGCGCGACCTCTGCGTCGGTCGAGGCGTCGAGTACGACCGCGTGATCACTATAGCGCTGCGTAACCACAAGGAACTTCTGACTGGGGTGCAGCGCGCAGCCATAGGGCGTGCCCGCGAGCGCCACCTTCTTCAGCACCTTGCGCGCCGCCAGGTCCACCACCGCGATGCTCTGGCCCGGGTCGTCGTCCGTGCCCGCCAGCATGACCCAGGCCTTGGTGGCATTGGCCGTGGTGCAGATGGCGCGCGGCCGGTCGCGGTGCGGCTGCGGCGACCACATCTTGTCCAAGGTGGTCATCGGGTTGGGATCGACGTGCAACGTCGTCACCGCCGGCAATTCGTCGGTGCAGGCCAGCAGGCTGACCGCCAAGGCTACCATCCAGGCGATCGCGCGCTTCATCGGGGCACCTCGCCGCTGAGCCAGTTGGTCACCGCTTCACACTCGGGGTCGCTGGGTGCGGCAAAGACGGGCCCGCCACCGTGGCCAAGCTTGCCTACGGCCTTGAGCACCAGCGTGGTGGCGCGCGGCTGGCTGGCGTCGACAAATCCAAGCGTTGACCAGTAGTTGGCATCTACCTCGGCGGACGTAAGCGGCGTCTTCATGAACGTGTCGGCGGCCTGGATCCGCCGCGCGCCCGCCGCATACAGCGCATAGGGGCGATCGCCGCGGCCGTGGCACATCGCGTCGCCGCAGCGGGTCTCTAGCAGTGGCGCCGCCTCGGCCGCAAAGGTGGTTCGGTCGGCGACTACCTTCTTGGGGACGAGCGGCTGTGTCGCGTTCATCTGGCTGGTCTCGCAGCCGGCGAGCTGCGCGGTCGCCGCGCCGAGCGCCAAAAAGCCAGCCCATGTCCGTCGTTGCTTGACCCACATCCGCTGCAACTCCGCTTTGCCGCCCTACTTGGCCGGCGGCACGCCCACCCACGCCGACCCCAGTTCGATCCACCGCACCAGCGTCGCCTTTTCTTCGGCGGTCAACTGCGGCGACCCCGGCGGCGGGCAAGGGGTCGTCAGTGCGCGTGGGGCTTGATATTCCTTGCCCATCACCTTTTCGGCCAGGTACGAGTCGCGACCGCGATAGCCCAACGCGTCCACGTACTCAAAGCCGCCCGCCGAGCCCTGACCAGGTTTCAGCAAGCTTTCGTAGGCGTCGTTGTAGTGCACCGTGGCCTGGCTGGTCAGGCTCAGACCGCCCTGTGGCGCCTTGCCACTGTGGCAGCTGATGCACTTGGAGTCCAGAATCGGCTGGACGTGATTGCGGAAATCGACGAACTGGAACATCGAACTGGTCACGGTAGGCGGTTCGAGCGGCCGGCGCCGATCCTGGCCCTGGTACAATGCGGCCGTGACCGACGCCTGGGTGACGAAGTCGATCGGCGGCTGCAGCACCGACGCGGGTTTGCCATCCATGGCGCCGTGGCAGCCGGCACAGCGCGCCGCAAACGACGTCGCCGCGATACCCACCGGGAAGCGCTCGCCCGGCGCCGCCGCGTACCATTGGTGTTGAAGTGCGCCCACCGCCACGTGATCCTGATCGAGCGTCACCACGCGCACCGGCACCTTGGCCGGAATGTTTGCCGCCAGGCTGCCATCGCTGGCCGGCGGGATCTCCACGGCGGCAAAGAGCGGCATCCGGCCCGTCAGCGACAGGGTCGTCGCGCCCTTGAGTTGATGGCGCGTCTCTGCCGCCGGGACTGGCTGTGGATTGAGCTCACCCGCCACGCTCAGCGGCACCACCGCCCGCACAAAGGCAAGGTCCGATCGCAAGATGCGTGCCGCCATGGGGGGCAGCTGCGCCAGCACCGCCTCGATCACCTGCACACCCGAGTGCACCAGCAGCGCAGTCGGTCCATCCGCAGTCCACTTGCGGGGGTGCGGCGGATCCTCGGGCGCCCGGACCAGCGCCGCCACGGGCTCGGACCACGCCAGCGCGGGATCGTCTTGCAGCACGGTCGCCTTGTCGATCGAGGGACGGTTGCTGGTGGGATCCGACTTCAGCGTCACGAGCATCAACGCCGTATGCGGCTGGGTCAGCGGGTCGTTCAAGTTGGTGGGCGTGGCGGCTACGGCCACGACGATCGCGCTGTCTGTCAGCGGCGTGGGGTCGCGCCACAGGCCACCGGCGCTCTGCCCACTGCGCGCGGCGTCCGGGGTGATGTTCGTCAACGCGTGGCGGAAGCCGGGCAGGGTGGCCTTGGTCTCTTGGCCTTCGGGAATCTCGACGGCGAACTGCCGCTCTAGGATGGCCAACTGCCCACCGCGCCAAACGTTTCCTTGATCCATCAGCGTGCACGCCGCCCGACCGTCGGGCAGTTCGCGCAGCCGATAGAACAGTTGCTGCGGCTCGCTCATGCCAAAGTGCGGGTGGGCCTCGGGTTGGATGTGGTGCTCGGGGTTGTGGTCCACTGGGAAGCGGAAGAAGACGCCCTTGAACCCGCCCTCGGCTGCCCGGCGGATCGTGTAGGCCATGTTGCCGTAGAACTCGCCCGTCGACAGGAACCAGGGCGCCACCTCGGGAATGACCGTCCAGGTCAGCTGCTCTTGGGCGCTCCCATCGGGAGACATGGCATACAAGTCGGCGTTTTGCGTGTCAAATGCGTCGCTCAGGTCGCCGCGGTGCGAAGACCAGTAGATGCGCTCGCCAGTCTTGGCCGGCTCTGGACCATAGCCGCCGCTGGGCCCAAAAATCGGGTTGAAGTTGCCAATGACGCGGCCCGCCGGCCCGGCCGACTTGTCAAAGGTCAGTTGCTTCAGGCCCTTGCCGTCCAGGCCCAGCGTGTACAGGTTGTGGGCATCGTCGTCCGCCGTGCGCATGGCGAACACCAGGGTCTTGCCGTCGTGACTCACGGCCGGGCTACGGATGTCTGCGGGTTTGCTGTGGATGCCCGCCGTCAAGTTGACCGGCTTGCCGGTGTACGGCGCGTCCAACCGGTACAAGTCCGTCCCCGGAGTAAACGGTTGCACGGCGAACACCGCGGCGGCGGGAATCGGCCCGCCCACGGCGATCAGGGGCGGGTCCTGGCTGGGCGCTGCGGCACCCTCTTCCTGGCGCGTGGCTTCGATCCAGGCCAACAAGTTCTTGATGAGCGGCGCGTCGCGCGGATCGCTACCTGCCTCGACCTCGTGCGCGAAGAACAGGTCGTTGCCGCCCTTATGGGGCACGCCGCCCTTGTTCAGCGGCAGGATCTTGGCGATCACGCGCGAGCGCAGCGGGTCGCCCCACAGCGTGACGTTTCGCCGCACTTCTTCCATTGTCTTGCGCAGATCGGCGCGGCTGAGCCGATTCGTCCCAGGTACCGCCGGCTGGTCAAACACGGCGCCACCAAAGGTGAGGCTGCCGTGGCAAGTGGCCGTTCCGCAACCTTTTTGCAGCAGTTCGGGGTAGATTTTGTCGTGGAAAAGTTCCTCGCGCGCGCTCAGTGGGGCTTGCTCGCTGCCCTCTGTGCCGTCTGTGATGCTGCCCGCCCAGCTGGCTAGCACTTTGTAGTCGGGGTGGTTCACCGAGTCGAACACTTGATTCTTGTAGTGGTATTGACCGCCCTGCGCCACCGGCAGCGTCTTGCGCAAGAGCGACGAGAACGCCACTTTCTCACGCGAATTGACCTTGGATTTCGCCGATTTCTCTGCGGCTGCTACGTCGGTGATCTTGCCGGCGCTATCGATGCGAAAGGTCAACCATTTGGCCGGGTCGAGCTGGCTGACCTTGGCCTGGGCGTCCGTCACGCCGTGGCACGCGCCGTTGGCACAGCGCCGCTCGAGCACCGGCACGACTTGCGCGCGGAATGGATCGCTGGTTTCGGACTCGCAGCCCGCGAGCAGCGCGCCGCCCGCTACGGCAAGCACAGCACTCGCGAGGGCGGTCGCGCGGCCGACATGGGCAAGGTTGGGCAGGGTGTAGGCCATCTCTGGCTCCTAGTGTGCACGCAGTGCGGCCCGCTCCATCGCGGGTTCGCCTGTGCAGTCTAGCGTTGGAGCACCCAATTCGGGCAGGTACACTGGCTGCAGACCGCGCTGACTTCATCCGACGAATATATCGTGTATTTGCCGCAATTGCCGCGGCCGCGGCCCAGGACGGAGCCTCCTATTCAAACGATATCAACGTCCGAACAGTCCGGTCCAGTCGCCGCAGCTCCGTGCCCACCGCAGGACGGGCCAGACCGGGTCCGTGCCGCCGACCACACGCCGCAACAGACGCCAGCACACGCTAGAGCATCGACGAAGTCTGCGATATACTTAGTGAAGTGTGAACTCTGTGCCGCCGCCGTCGCTGCCCGAACTTCGAGCGTGGACCGCAAACCACGAAATTTCGCGGGCACGCCACGAGATCTCGTGGTCCGTTGGAGCGGTGGGGTCAAACCAGGCCTGCCCGGCCGTGGCGGCTAGGGGCATTGCGCCAGCGGCTGCGGGCACGGCGCGGCGATTACGGGCACTGCGCGGTCGTGCAGGCGTTCTTGGCGGCAGCCCAGGCGGCGATCTTCGCCTTGTCCGAGCTACTCAGCGTGCCGTTGGTCGGCATCTGGCCGGCCTGGACATAGCTGTTGATCATCGAATAGCTGGCCGCGCTCGAGCAGCTATTGCCGAACTTGTGCCCGTGGCAACCATTGCAGTTGTTCTTGAAGATGGCCTGCACATCGGCGTAGGTAGTGCAAGTCTTGGTGCCGCCTGCGCAATCGCTGGCGCAGTTGCTGGCCGTCTCGCCGGTTTCGCACTTGCCGTTGCCGCAGACGGGCGTGGTGGTGCCGCCCCCGCCGCTGCCGTTGCATGCCGTGCAAGTCGAGCCCGTGCAAGCAGTATTGGGGTTCTTCTTGGTGGGCATACTGCCGTCGGCCAAGCAGCAGTCGCCGTATTGCGCACACTGGTCGTCGCAGTAGCAGCCGCTGGGGGCCTGCTGGCCGCACAAGCTATCGCAGACGTTGCCCGTGGCCGGCCCAGGGCCCGTCGCGCAGTCTTTGGCGCAGCTCGCGGCGGTTTCGCCCGCTTCGCACTTGCCGTTGCCGCAGACCGGCGTCGACGGCCCCGTTGCGCAGTCCTTAGCGCAATTGGTGGCGGTTTCGCCCGCTTCGCAGGTGCCGTTGCCGCACACCGGATTGGCAGGGGCCGAATCGCAGTCTGCCACGGTGCACTTGCCGCCAGATTTGGCCCAGGCGGCCACCAGCGCTTTGTCGGCGGCGCTCAGCGGCCCAGTTGGCGGCATGGCCCCGCCACTGACCCACTGGGCGATGGTCTGGTAGTTGCCGGCCTGCGCGCACGACGTGCCGAACTGGTGGCCGTGGCAACCGTTGCAGTTGTTCTTGAAGATCGCTTGCACGTCAGTGTACGGCGTACAGGCTGCGGGTTGCGGCGCGGTACCGCAGTCCGCCGCACAGTTGGACGCGGTTTCGCCGGCTTCGCAATTGCCGTTGCCGCACACGGACACGGGCTTGCTGCCGGCGCAGCTGTTGGAAATAGCGCAGTTGTTCAGAGCCGTGGCCAGGGGCCCGGTGGCCTGCGGGCAGGTCAGCGCGCAAGCCGGCGTGGCGCAGGCGGATTGGCAGGCAAACGCCGCAGCGCACTTGGCGTCGGCCTTGCACGCGGCAACCTCGCTTGCACACTTGATTTCTTCGCACGCCAAGGTCGCATTGCTCGTGTCCGAACCGGCCGTGCCCGCGGTGTCGGCGCTAGAGCCGACCGAACCGTCCTTGCCGGTCGTTCCAGAGGCGTCGCCGCCACTTCCATCGCTGCCAGAGAGCCCGCCCGAGTTGGCATCGGACTCCAGACCCCCGGTGCCAGAGGAAGAGCCGCCAGTGCCAGCGGGCGCGCCACAACTGGCAACCAGCGCGGCAGAGAGTGCAAGGACAAGTGGGAAACGATACATGACGCCTCGGTAATGGTTGAACGCAGCCCAAACGAGTCCGGGTGCCGCAGACCCTGGTGCCTGCTCGCAACGCGCTGGGTGCGCAATCAATTTTGACGGTCGACAGATTTCCGCTTGGTGCGTGAACGTGGTGCGTGGCGATGGGAGGCCGTTCGGCCGGCCCGCACGGAGAACCACCAAGACTACCTATCGCGCCGGGTCACTGCAAGTCTGGCCCAGGGCCTTCGCAGAAATTCTCAAATGGGCTGTCGCCAGCAGCGCGGAATAGGCGCGCGCGCCGCGTGGTTGTCCCTGTGCGCAGCGGCGTGGTGCCGCGACTCTCCCCGCGCAGGTAGAAATGCAACCTGAATTCCGTAGCTACCAACCGTCTGCTCCGTCGGCCACGCGGGTGGCCGGGGTACTGGCCGCGACCGCCGCTTTGTTGGCCGGCGTGGCGACTTGGACCTGGGGTACGGCTGCCCCCGTCAAGGCCGACGCGCCCGCGCTGCAGGCGGCGCCCGCGCAGAATGTTCGGCCGGGCGCAGCCATGCAACAAGTGACTGGCAACCTTGGGGTCTTGTCCGATGTGGCCGAGTCGGCCGTGCAATCGGTCGTCAACATTTCCACGACCAAGATGCAGCGCCGGGCGCTGAGCCAGGAAGAGCGGATGTTCCGCCAGTTTTTTGGCCAGCGCGGCGACAGTGACCAATCGCGCGGCAGTTCGCTCGGTTCGGGTGTGGTCGTGTCGGCCGACGGGCTCGTGCTGACGAACAACCACGTTATCGACGGCGCCGCCACCATTCAGGTCAAGCTGTCCGACGGGCGCGAAATGGCGGCCAAACTGGTGGGGGCCGATCCGCGCGCCGATCTGGCGGTGCTGCGCCTTGAAGGCAAGCCCACGGGACTCAAGGCGATCGCGCTGGCCGACTCGGACAAACTGCGCTTGGGCGAGGTGGTGCTGGCGATCGGCAGCCCGTTTGGGCTGGCCCAGTCGGTGTCGATGGGCATCGTGAGCGCCAAAGGCCGCGCCGACGTGCACATCGCCGATTTCGAAGATTTCATCCAAACCGACGCGGCGATCAATCCCGGCAACTCCGGCGGGGCACTGGTCAATTTGCGCGGCGAGTTGGTCGGCATCAATACGGCGATCGCGTCGTCTTCGGGCGGTAGCCAAGGCATCGGTTTCGCCATTCCTGCCAACATGGTGCAGCCGATCCTGAAGAGCTTGCTCGAAAAGGGCAGGGTCGTGCGCGGCTTCCTGGGCGTGGGTCTCCAGGCCTTGACCGCCGACCTGCGCCAGTCCTTGGGGGCCAGCGGCGAAGGCGGCGTACTGATTACCGAAGTTCAGCCGCAGTCCCCGGCCGACAAGGCCGGCCTGCAGCGCGGCGACATCGTGGTCGAGCTGGGCGGCAAGCAGGTCGACTCGCCGCAACGCTTCCGCAATGCCATTGCCCAGGCCGGCGCTGGCAGCAAGGTGGCGCTGATGGTGCAACGCCAGGGCAAGAATCAGCAATTGCAGGCGGTGCTGGCCGAGGCCCCGGATCCCAACGCCCAGCAGCCGGCGGCGCCCCAGGCCCAGGGCGTGCGCGGTCTTGAAGTTGTGCCGCTGACTCCCGCCCTGGCGCAACAGCACGAGCTGCCAGCAGAATTGCGCGGTGTCATGATCGCCGACGTGCAGGACGACAGCCCCGCCGCGCGCGCCGGTCTGCGGCCGGGCGACGTCATCCTGGAAATCAATCGCAAAGCCGTGAACAAGGGCGGCGACGTGGCCGAGGGCCTGAAGGACAACCGCCCGGCAACGCTGCTCGTGTACCGCGACGGGCGCGCGGCCTACGTGGCGCTGATGCCGTAGCGCACCGGTCAGTGCCCGGCGAGCTGCGCCTGCATCTTGGCCACGTCCGCGGCGGCGTGGGCCGCGCCGTCGACGATCACGCCGTCCTGGATATACACCACCCGCCGTGCGTGCTGCATGACGCGCGGGTCGTGGGTCGAGAACAGGAACGTGACCCCCTTGTGCTTGTTCAAATCCAGCATCAAATCAATGATCTGCTCGCTGGTCTTGCTATCCAGGTTGGCGGTCGGCTCGTCGGCCAGCACCAACTGTGGTTGGGTGATGAGCGCCCGGGCAATAGCCACGCGCTGCCGCTGACCGCCAGACAGCTCGTCGGGCTTGTGGTGCAAGTAGGGCTCTAGCCCCACGTCTTTGGCCACCGCCAGCACCCGGTCGCGCAGCGACTTGCCGCCCTCGCCACGGATGACGCACGGAAACTCGATGTTCTCGACCACGTTGAGCACCGGGATCAGATTGAAGTTCTGGAAGATGAAACCGATCTTGTGATTGCGCACTTCAGCCAGATCGTTGAAATCGCGGTGGCCGATCTCGTCGCCGTCCAGGCGGTACGAGCCTTCGCTGGCGCGATCCAGGCAGCCGATGATGTTGAGCAAGGTGGTCTTGCCCGAGCCCGACGGCCCCATCACCACCGTGAATTCGCCACGTTCGATGATCAGGTCGACCCCGAGCAGCGCCTTGACCTCGGTCTTGCCCAACTGGTACGACTTCTTGACTCCGCTCAGGTTGACTAGCGACATCGCTCCTCCGGTTGACCGCGCCCGCTGAACGAGCGTTCAATTACTATACGCGATCTGCTTGAAAGGCTAATAGAATACTCGCATCGAGGCGAAGACCTTCCCCAGACTTGGCTGCAGCCCGTACTCCGTGTAGCCCTGACCGCCCACTTGGGCGCCCCGACTTTCCAGCCCAGGCAGTGTGATGAACGCACCGGCCGACAAGTTGCACCACGAGCGCACCGACCAGGTCAACTGCGGCGCCACCTGGCCCGAGCCGTCGGCTAGGCCCAGGATGACCACCGTGTTGATCGTGAAATCGTCGGCCAACTGCGGGTGCGTGTAGGTCAAGAACAAGTAGTGGCGGCGCAGCGGCTCGAAGGCGAATTTTTGCGGCGAGCCGGGATCGCTCGCGGTGGGCATCATGCTGCCAAACGCTTTGCTGACCACGTCGGTCGGCACGCCCGCCTTGGCCGCTTGCTGCCGGTAGGTAGCGGCAGTTACGAAATTGCCGAATTGCTCGGCGTTGTAACCCTCTGCGTTGTAGAAGTATTCTGCCGAAATGGCAGCGTTTTCGCCAAACTGGTAGCGCGCGCCGGCCAGGGCCTTGACGCGGATGCCGTCGTCGTCGAGCAGGGTGGTGCCGGCAACGGGCTTGCCCGAGCTGAAACAGACCATCGCCTTGCCCAACGAGCTGACACAGTCGCCGTCGACGTAGGTGCGCGAGCTCCCCAGCTGTCCAAGCACTTCGGCGTGCACTTCCAAGGCGTTCCAAAACACGTGCGACGCCGATAAGCCCAGGCGCGGCTTGTACTCAAACGCGTCGTTGTACATCTGGGTCATGTAGAACATGGCGTTCAGGTCGGTCTCGGCCACCAGCGCGTACAGGCGCGCCGCCAGGGCAAAATGCGGCCGCTCGTCGCGGGTCTCGCCCGTGGGCTGGTTGTCGGGATACCACACCAAACCGCTTGGAATGCCAGAAAATTGCCGCGTGGTCTTGGCCGCGCCCACCAAGCTCAGGCTCCAGTTGTCCATCGGCAGCTCCAGCCGCGCCAGCCAGGTCCCCGCGCGCTGCAGGGTGGGATCCGTGGGATCCTTGGGCGGATTGAGCAGATCCGTAGGGTTCCACGCCAGGCCCGGTCCCCACAGCACGCGCTTCTTGCCCACGGTCAGGTTCAGCCGCTCGCCCAGGTTGTAGATGCCGTAAGCCTCTGAAATCAGAGCCGCCGGCCGGTAGTTCGCCACATCGTGGTCCGCCAGCCGGGTCCGCTCGCCGTCGGCGCCTTGACCCCAATACATCCAGGCGCGCTGGTGAATCAGCGACGCGTCGACCAAGGCCTGCGCCTTGTCGGCCCAACCCAGCTTTAGCTGAACGTTGCCCTCGGTCAGTTCTTGCAGGTGCGGCGTGTCGTTGGCCGGAATCAGATGCGCCACAGAGGCGTAGCCCCCGGTCCAGCGCATGTCCAAGAAGCCACTGCTCCGCACGCTGAGTAGCGAAGCTTCTTCAGTGGTTTCATGGACCTCGATCTTGGGCTCCTCGACGGCGACCGGGGTTGGCCCCGCCGGCTCGGAGACCGGCTCTGCCAGCGCAGGGGCGCTCAGCGTCAGCCCTGCCCCAAGGATCAGAAGAAGAATCCGCACTTGCATGGCTGCCTCCGCCCCTTGGGGCGCCCAGCTGGTTCGACAACGTGCGCCTACTTGCCCAGGTCGTCGAGCACGAACTTGGTGGCCGGCGGATTCACTTTGGTATTCAAGGCCTCCCAGACCATCACCGACCAGCGCTGCACAGCCAGCATGTTGCGCATCACGATCTTGCTGGGGCGGACGATGCCGTCAAAGTTCTTGACATCGCTGAACTCGGCCTTGCGCAGCAGCTTGCCCGACGCCGTATAGTACTCGCCCTTGACCGGCAGCATGTCCGACTTCTTCATCCAAATCTTGACCTTGTCGTAGCTGGCGTTGCTGTTCTTGGCCTTGAGCTCCAGCACCCAAGCGTCGCCGTCGGCGGTTGTGGTGCCGTCGTAGTCGGCTTCGTACTTGACGCGGAGCACGTCGGCGTTGTTGAAGTCGCCGCCCTGGAACGAGTCGCGGTTGGCGAGCCGCACCGCGCGCTTGAGGTTGGGCATGTAGACCCACAGGTTGTCGCCCTGGCGCAGCAGTTCTTGGCCCACCACCGCCGCCGGTTCGCGGAAGGTAACGCGGAACTTGTCGTCGCCCTTCTTGAGCACTTGCATCTTGTAGGTGCGCTCGGTCCCATCGTCGCGGTGGGCCGTCATGCGCGTGACCGCGTCAAAGTTCTCGGGCCCCATGATCTGGTCGTACTTGCGCATCAGGTCCAGCGCCGTCGGGTCGGCCAGGGCGGGCAGCGCCACGAGCAGGGCGCCAGCGGCCGCAAGGATCGAGGTCAACATCTTCATGAGTTCCTCCAGGTTGGGACGCCACATGGGCGCTACAGAATTGAACGAGTGCACACTTTCTGGGATTCACGGCGCCGGCCAGAGGCGGCATCGTGCGGTTCAGTCGATCCAGTCGCGGCAGGGCGCGCGGTGCGTTGGGGTCGGGGTCGGCGGCGGGCTCGGACGCAGGTCCGGGCTCTGGCTTTGCTCGTCGGCCAGCACACCGACCAAGAATTGCTCTACGAGCTGCCGGCCATAGCGGTGCGGGTGCTGCACATAGTCGTGCTCGGGCATGACCTCGAGCAGCTGACGCCACAGCAGGATCGGCGCCATCAGGATCAGGCCGGTCAATTCGGGGTCGCGGCGGGTCAGAACGCCCGCCTGCATCAGTTGGTCGAAGAAGTCGATCATCGGCTGGCGCAGCGGCGCCATCTTGTCAAAGTAGTTGAGCTTGCCCGACTGGGCCAGACGCATGCCCTCGCTGAGCATGATGCGGAACCGTTTGCGCTCGCGCAGCGTGGCGAACTTGTCCATCGCCACCGCCACCCAGCGCTCGAGCAGGGCCTGCAACGCGGCGCGATCCAAGGGCAAAGGCGGCATCGGCGGCGCCGCTGGCGGCCCAAAACGCTCGCCTTCTTCGGGCTCGAACAGGGCCGCTTCGAACAGAGCCTCTTTGCCCGAAAAGTGGTGGTAGATGGCCGACTCGCGGATGCCCACCGCTCGGCCGATGTCCCGCAGGCTGGTGGCAAAATAGCCTTGCTCGGCGAATAGTTCCAGCGCAGCCTCTACCAGCAGTCGGCGGGTATCGCGGGCATCTTGGGCCTTGGGTCGGGCGGACATGGCGGGTTCCGTTGTGGGGCGTGCTCGCCTTGGCACTTGGTAAATATGCACTCGTTCAGTTTCTCTGTCAAGGTCGCCGGCTTGACTTGGCGGCCGGCGGCCCCTAACGTGCGACCTGGCCGGTGCGCCCGGCCGTTCGCCTACCTTCCCTGGGGACGTACCGGTTTCGACAGGGGCAACAAAGGGGCGTTTGCGTGCCGCGGAGCCTTTGGCCGCGTACAAAAAGGCAAACCTTCAAGTGCCAACGACAACGTTGAACTTGCTCTCGCTGCTTAAGCTTTAAACACTTAACTGCGACGGTTGTGGATGCTGCGCCTGCCGAGCGCCACCGCCGAAATTCAGGTGGGCTGGCTGCGCGAGTCGCCCGGACAGCGCGTGGTGAGATCAATCGGGACTGCCTGGCTGCACCCTGCCGAATGGGGGGCACCTAAACAGTAAAAATCATTCGGCTACGCACGTAGACAGCGTTCTGGAGGGCTTCTGGACCCGGGTTCAACTCCCGGCGTCTCCACCACACTTGCAGAGCAGGCAATTTCTGAGCGGTTGGCCGGGCCCGCGCCTACTTGGTGCACGGCCCAGCGCTTACTTGGTGCAATCGACCGCGGTGATTCCGGCCGGGACAGCGTCGACCCACTGCACGTCCATCGTCTGGATCTTCGCTTCGTCTTTCGAGTTGTTCAGCATCATCACGTAGGTCTTGGAGCCGGCCGCCAGGCAATTGCCGGTCACCGCGAACTGCTGCGAGTACGCGCCCTTGGCCGCGAGCTTGGGCGCGAGAGCCGCGTCGCTGATCGGGGCGCCGCCCGACACCATGTTCACCTGCACCGGCTTACCCTTGCGGACCGCGAAGTTGAGCATCACGTCGCCGCCACCGCCAAACATGCCGCCGCCCTGAGCCTGGGCCGAGACGCCCAGCAGCGCCACCTTGCCGGCGGCCGGCGGCTGCAACCAGAACTGCACATAGCCGGGCAGGCCCGATGGGAACGCCGAGGCACTGCCGCCGCCCATCGCATCGGGCGAGACCACCGAGTAGCCGATCTTGTCCGGCGACGACTCGGCCGAGAACGCCGTCCACTCCTTGGCGCGCACGCAACCGATCATGCCGTGACTTTTCAGGATCGTCTGCGTCGTCGCGCCGGTGTCGGCGTCCA
This sequence comes from Myxococcales bacterium, assembly GCA_037441385.1. Lineage (GTDB taxonomy): Bacteria > Myxococcota_A > UBA9042 > UBA9042 > UBA9042 > SXRM01. The sequence continues at coordinate 15,717 of JBBISH010000055.1, read as the reverse complement.
CTTTCTTGGCTTCGGCCAGGATCAGCTTGGCGGCCGCATCCATGTTGGTCTGCTGCGAGAACTGCTGCAGGGCCTTCAAGATGATGCCGTCGGCGACCTCTTGCCCCAGAGCGGAGCGGAGCTCCCACATGGCCGAGCCGATGATCTTGCCGTCGGCGTGGACTTCGGTCGTCAGGTCGTCGGGGCACTTGCGGCTTTGGGTCAGGTCGCGCACCAGCCAGTCTCCGGCGAAGGTCAGCGCATAAGGGCCAATGATCGGCGAGTTGCGCTTGCTGCACGAGAAGTAGTCGGCAAAGCCCTCGTTCATGGCGGCGGGCAGGTTGTCCATGCCGTAGACGTCGACCGTGGCGCCCACCAGGCGCGTCGTACCGACCATCGCGTGGGTGTATTCGTGGTAGATGACGCTGGCGTCGTAGCAGAAATCCGTGCTCTGGTACTGGCCGAAGACGATGGCGCCTTTGTCGCGCTCGGGAAGACCAAACTGGGCAAACGCCTCTTTGGGCATGAAGGCGGCGTTGGGGAAGCCCTGGAACTGCCCGCCGCTCATCAAGGTTGCAAACGTGACATTGACCAGGGCGTACATCGGGTAGTCCAGGTCGTGCAGGTCAAAGCCGTTGGCAAAGAAGTCGTGAATCTGGTTGACATGGTAGTACATTTGCACTTCGGCAAACGGGTCGTTCATGTCGGCGGTGTCTTCGGGCGGCACGATGTCCAGGTAGCTGCCGTCCCCGTTGGCGTTGGGCGCGGCGACTTGCACCTCGTGGCACAGGTGGCCAAACGTATAGCCGCCCTGCTTCATCTCGGCCCCGCCCTCTTCGGCAAGACAATTGGAGACTTGCACAAACTCGCCGGTTAGTAGCCCGGACGGATCCGTGGGCGGCGCCAGCGTCACCTGGGTGGTCTTGCCATCGGTCACGGGGTCGTTGGCGTACACCCACGCTTGGTTTTTGACGTCCGGCGCGGCCACGTCTTGGGTTTGAGCGATCGCGGTGTCCGCGCCGCCAGTCGTGTCAGGGGCCGTGGCCCCCGTGCCGGTCGTGTTGGCCGAGCAGCCCGCGGAGAGCGCCAGGACCGCGCCGGCCAGGCAGGTGGCCAGGGGATGGGCTGCAGCCCCAGGATTCGACGTGCGGTGGATCATGATGCAACTCGAGGTGAGATTGAGAAATTCGAGGTGAGATAGAGATATTCGAGGTGAGATAGAGATATTCGAGGTGGGACAGAGATGTGCCGGCTTGACCAGGAATGTGGGCGGAACGACTAGTGAATCGCGACCGGTCGCTTGCTCAAGACTGCGCCAGTCTGGCTGTCGACCAGCACCGCAAAGCGCTCGATGGCCCGCGAGCCGACCACGTCGACCGCCCACACCACCTGCGTTGCTTGCAGGCTGGCGACGACCGCCAAGCGGGCCGAACCTGGGCTGGTGGTTGCGCCGTCGCGGCTGGAAAAGACCGCTCTGGTCGCGATCTGGCGGGCCTCGGCCTGGCCGATCGGGCCCACCGGCGCGGGCGCCAAGGGCACCAAGTCCGATGTGACCGTGATCAGGCGACCGGCGCCGTCAAACGTTGCGACCAGCACGCGATCCAGCACGATCAACGAGCCCGCACTAGTGGGTAGGGTCAGGTTGAGGCGCACCGAGCTGCGATCGCGGCTGCGGGTCGTGTGCCAAAGGCGCAGATCGTCGCCGCGGATGCCCCACAAGGCTGCGTGTTGTTTCGCGAATTCCAGCGCCTTGCGCTCCAGGCTGTCGCCGGGGACGTCGATTTGCAGACCCACGACCGCCGAGGGCCCGAGCAGCGTGTCGCTCCAGCTCAGGTCGGCGCTGGGATAGCGGCGCTGCAGCTCGGCGGCCTCGCGCTGGGCGGCCTGGGCCAGCGCGGCCACGGCCTGCGAACCTGCTGCCCCGCCTGGGGAATTGGCCAGGACGGGACTGGCAGCCAGCAGCGCAAGAAAGAGTGGAGTAGCGAGCGCGGGACGGAGAAGGGAGCGGAGCGGAAGGCGCATGGACAGTCCGTGCCCGGCGGCAGTCGCGGGCCGCAGTACGATAGCACATCCGCTTGGGGTCGAGCGAGCGAAAAGCGCCGCTGTGCCGCCACCGTCGCCGTTGACCTTGGCGGGGCGCCGCCGCTACGGCACGGACAAGATGATGGTGGCGTGGCCCTCCGCGCTTTCGAGCCGCTTTTGCGCAGCGCGTGCGGCGTCCAGGGTGCCAAACGGACCCAGGCGCACGCGGAAGAACTGCCCTTTGTCAGGGACTTCCACGGTGCTGACGGACACGGTGTATCCCTTTTGCCGCAGGGCTTCGGCAAAGGCAGTGGCTTCGGCTTCGTTGCGAAAGGCCTTGATCTGCACCATGTATTTTCCGGCGGCTGGCCGTCCAGCGCGCGGCGGTTGCGGCTCGGCAGGCTTGTCCGGCGCCTTCTCACCAGCGTGGTCCGCGGTGGCGTCGCCCTTGGCTTCGCTGGGCTTGTCGGACTTTGCGGCGGCGGCGCGCTTGCTGCCCTTCTTGGCACTGGAAGCGGCCGTGGGTTGGCTGTCGTCGGATTCGGACGCACCTTCGGGCTTGCCGGATTCTGCTTTGACAGTCGCGGCCTTGGGGGGCTCCGCCTTGGCCACCTCGGCAGGCGCCGCAGGGCCGGCGGGCTCGCTGGGCGGCGCAGTAGCGACCGGCTCGGCAACGGGCGGGACCACTTGTGCCACCGCCGCGCTGGCGGCCAGGGCCAAATCGGCGTCGGCGACCGCCCCGGTGATGGCCACAGGATCTGCGGCGGCGGCGACGATTTGCTCGCCCGGTGCGGCCGCCTCTGCGGCGGACGGTGTCGGGGGCTGGGCCGGTGCCGGTGCGGGAGCCAACGCGACTGCCGCGGGAGCGGCAAGGGGAGCCGCGGCCTCAGCTTCTGGTGCCGCCGCCCGCCCATCCAGGGCGCCGAGCCACGCTGGCTGCCAGCCATTGCGCCCCGCCATCCATCCGCCCACAAAGGCCGCTGCGGCCAGGCTGAGCACCAGCAGCGCGACCTGCACCACGTGCCGGACCTCGACACGCAGCACCATCCGCTCGCGCACCTTGTCGAAATCGCGCAGCCGCGACAGCGACGACGGCTCGGTCGGCTCGGGCGTGGGCTGGCCGGGGTGCTTGTCGCTCAACTAGCCCTCCAGCTCGGCCATGCGCTCGGGCGCGGCGACGCCCAACAGGCCCAATCCGGCCGCAATCACGCCCTTGATCGCCGCGACCAGCGCCAGCCGGCTCTGGGTGGCCTGCTCGTCGTCGCTGATGACCCGGGCGTCGTGCTTGTGCTGGCTGTAGTAGGCGTGGAACGCGCGGCACACCTCCAGCAAGTAGAAAGCGAGTTGATGCGGCTCGCGGCCACGGGCAGCGCGGGCCACGACTTCTGGGAATTCGGCAAGAATCAAGCACAGATCGCGCTCGTCGTCCAACTGCAAGCCGTCCAGGGATGCGCCGGGCTTCAGCGCTTTGCCCTCGGCGGCCGCCCGCGCCAGCGTCGAGGCTAGCCGGGCGTGGCCGTACTGGACGTAGTACACCGGGTTGTCCATCGACGAGCGGCGCACCACTTCCAGGTCAAAGTCCAGTTGTGCGTCGGCCTTGCGCGTCAGAAACACGAAGCGCACCGCGTCGCGGCCGCTGGTGGGGTTGCCCGCCGTGGTGACTTCGTCGATGACGTCGCGCAGGGTGACGAACTCGCCCGAACGCTTGCCCATGGGCACTGGCTTGCCGTCGCGAAGCAGCGCGACCATCTGAACCAACAGGACTTCCAGGCGATCGCCGCTCCAGCGATCGGCCTTGGGGTCGCCCTCGCTTCGGCGCAGATCGCCCAGCGCGTGAATCACGCCCTTCAGCCGCGGCACGTAGCCGTGGTGGTCAGCACCCAAGATGTTGATCATGTGATCGAAACCGCGGGCCAGCTTGTCGTCGTGGTACGCGATGTCGGCGGCAAAATAGGTGGGCCGGCCATCGCCGCGCAGGATCACCCGATCCTTGGTATCGCGGAAGCCTTTGGGCACGTCCTCGCGTGTACCGCGGAAGAAGACTGCCTTTCCAGCCACTTCTGCGGGTGCGGCCCCGTCGTCGTCGTCGCTCGCGCCGGTTCCGGCGTCCTCGAAGGCCCAATCGGCAGCAGCCAGGCGCTTGGCGCAGTCTGCGACGGCGTTTTGGCTATTCGGATCCAGGCCGTGCAGCTGGCGCTCGCTGAACCAGCGGTCGAAGCGAATGTCCAGCGCGCCCAGGTCGTCTTGAATGCGCTGCAGCATCTGCTGCCAGGCGGCCACGGTGATGCCGCGATTGTCCATGCGGCCAGTGGGGTTATGTGCCTCGGCCGCGCCCCAGCTGGCCGCATCGGCCCAATCGCTCTGACCCTGGCAGACCGACCGCAGGGTGGCGTTCTGCGCCAGTTGTTCGGCTGCCTCGGCGATGTAGGCGCCGCGATAGCCATCTTCCGGGAAGCCCTGGGGAAAACCGTCTGGGAACGGCACCGGCTCCCCCTTGCGCCAAGTCGCGAGCGCCGCCGCCCGCCGCGAGTCGTCGCGCAGCCAGTGCCACACACTCTCGCCCAGCTTACCGACCTGATTGCCCACATTGTTGATGTAGTATTCGGTAGATACGGCATATCCGGCCGCCCGCAGAATGCGCGCCAGCGCGTCGCCCAGCACCGCGCCGCGGCCGTGTCCGACGTGCATGGGGCCGGTGGGATTGGCGCTGACGAATTCCAGCAGGACGCGCTCGCCGCGCCCGGTGTCGCTGTGACCGTAGCGCTCGCCGGCCACCAGCACGTCGCGAGCCGCGCTGCGCCACCCCTCGGGCGTCAAGCGCAAGTTGACAAAGCCCGGGCCTGCCACTTCCAAGCTGGCCAGCAGCCCGCTCGTGTCGGCCTCGCGGACCAGCGGCAGCATCTGCTCGGCGAGCGCGCGCGGGTTGCTGCGAGCGGTCTTGGCCAAGCCAAAGAACAGGTTGGTGGCCAAGTCGCCGTGGGCCGCCTGTTTGGGGCGATCGAGCGCCACTTCCGCGGGTTCTACGGCCGCCGGCAGCAGTCCGCGCTGCGTCGCGAGGCGGGTCGCGTCGGCAAACACCTGGCGCACGCGGTGGTACAGGGTGGTCAGCTGCGGAACCGGCGCGGTGGTGGTGGCTAGGGGGCTTTGGTGCGACTGGTTTTCGTTGGACATCGGCTGGGTCAGGTGGTGCCAGGATCGCGGCAACAGGGCGCCACGGTATCGTTTTTCACCGATCTGTCAACCAAAGGGACCTGATTGCATTAGCCGTCGCGCTCGCCGCGAGGCCATTTGGACGGCCGGCCGATCCAGCCAAAGTAACGGAATGCCAACAACATGCCGGCGGCCACGACCACCATCAGCCCGATGGCGAACGGGTAGCCGTAGACCCACTTCAGCTCGGGCATGTTCCACGGCGAGGCGTCCGGGTCAAAGTTCATGCCGTACACGCCCGCGATGAACGACAGGGGCAGGAAAATGGTCGAGATGATGGTCAGTACCTTGACCACCTCGTTCATCCGGTTGTTGACCGACGACAAGTACACGTCCATCAAGCTGGCGGCGAATTCGCGATAGGTCTCAATCATATCGACAACTTGCACCACGTGATCGTAGACGTCGCGGAGGAACACGCGCGTGGTCGGGCCTACCAGCGCTTGGGAGTCGTCGTCGTCGTCCAAGTCGCGCATCAGGGCCGACAGGGCCTCGCGCTCGGGCCAAATGCCGCGGCGGAGCAGTAGCAGCGTCCGCTTCAGCGCGTGGATTTGCCGGCCAGTCTGCGGCACGGGGCGCTCAAGGGTCTGAATCTCCAACTCTTCTAGATAGATGCCCAGCCCTTCTAGCGCCGGATAGTAGCCGTCGACGACGGCGTCAAGTAGCGCATAGGCCAGGTAGTCCGCGGGCGAATGCCGAATCTTGCCGCGACCATTGCGGATGCGCTGCCGCACTGGTTCGAGCACGTCGCCGTCCACCGCCGACTCTTGGAAGGTCACGACCCAGCCGCGTCCCAGCACCAAGCCGACCTGCTCCATGTTGAGCTCGGGCTCGCCCGCCGAACCGGTGCGGAGTTGCGCCATGTGCGCAATCATGAGCAGGTGGTTGCCATAGCTCTCGGTCTTGGGCCGCTGCGGCGCATTGACCACGTCGGCGGCGGCCAGCGGGTGGATGTCGAAGAAGCGCGTGACGGCCTGCAGCGTTCGTTCGTCCTTTAGGCCGCGCACATCCAGCCAGGTGATGCAGCCAATCGCGCACGGGGTGCCGAGCTCGCCCACGTCGCCAATCTGCCGTTCCTCGTACACGTCGGGGCCGTAGCGCAGCAGTTGCATGCACGTGGCTTGCGCGTCGGGCGCGACAAAGAAGGTGCCCGGCGTAGAACCCGGCTCATTACGGCGGGTTGGCAGTCGCTGGGTGGTCTGGGAAAGATGGTCGGCCGGCAGCATGGCAACAGACTGACACGCCAACGGTTTCCGTCAAATAATCGTTCCGTCACCCCAGCGCCCAAAATCCACCCGCGAAATTGGCCCCGGCCGTCGATTTGGGATGCAAATCAAGGCGCAAGGAGCGGAGCGACTGAGGCGACCTAGAGGTCGCCGCAGGGAGAGTAGTGACACAGCAACGCCGAGTTGCGCCCAAAGCGGCGGATCGGGGGCGCACCGTGCCCTTGCGCCCCATGGTCGGCGGTGCGATCCTCTTGCCCGCTCGAGCCGCGCTGGTCAGTGCGCCGCGCGGTGGCGAACGATAGAAACCCCAAACGGTGCTTGGCCTGCGCAGGGCCAGAGGAGGCTGCGATGATCGACATGGACATGGGGGCCGCCCGCGTGTCGGCCGCCATTCTGGACGGCAAGGCGATGGCCGCGATGCTGCGGGCGGAAGCGCAGCGGGATGCCAAAGAGTTGATCAGCAAGGGGATTACTCCCGGTCTGGCGGTAGCGCTGGTTGGCGATGATCCTGCTTCGGCCGTGTACGTGCGCAACAAGGTCAGGGCTTGCGAAGAACTGGGCATCGCCTCGACGATGCAGACGCTGCCCGCCACCACCACCGAGGCCGAGCTTCTCGCGCTGGTCGATCGCTGGAACGCCGATCCGGCCATCGACGGCATCTTGGTGCAACTGCCAGTACCCAAGCAGATCCGCACCAATGCGTTGATCGACCGCATCGACCCGGCCAAGGACGTCGACGGTTTCCATCCGCACAACCTGGGCCTGCTCGCGGCCGGTCGCGCCGGCCTGGTCGCCTGCACGCCCGCGGGCATCATGAAGATGCTGGCCATCTATGGAAAAGCCAACGGTTGGACGCCGGCCGGCAAACGCGCGGTGGTGCTGGGTCGGTCCATCACCGTGGGCAAGCCGATGGCGATGCTCCTGACCAACGCCGACGCCACGGTGACCATTTGCCACTCGCGCACTCCGGACTTGGCCGGCCACGTCGCCCAAGCGGACCTGCTGATCGCGGCCGTGGGCCAGCGCCACTTGGTGCAGGGCGGCTGGGTCAAGCCTGGCGCCGTCGTGATCGACGTGGGCATTCACCGCGGCGACGATGGCAAGCTCACTGGCGACGTGGACTACGAGGCCGCGCGCTGGCGGGCTGGGGCCATTTCGCCCGTGCCCGGCGGTGTGGGGCCGATGACCATCGCACAATTGATGCGAAATACGGTGGACGCGTGCATCCAGCGCCGCGGTCACGTTGCCCAGGCCTAGACGCCGTTGGCGCCCGGACCCGCCGCGGGTTCGCAGCGTGACAAACGCCTGACCGAAGGCAAGGCGCGCACTTGGGAGCAGAATTGACAACCCCGGTGAACCCTGCCAAACCCCCCTCTGCCGGTACCGTCGTACGGCAACCAAGGAACGGACATGAGTGACATCCATCACACGGACTTGCAGCGGACGCCCCTTTTTGATGCCCACGTGGCGCTGGGCGGCCAAATGGTCGCCTTTGCTGGCTGGGAGATGCCGGTGCAGTACCAGGGCAAGGGGCTGGTTGTCGAACACGAGGCCACGCGCACGGCGGTTGGACTGTTCGATGTTAGTCACATGGGCGAAATCATTGTTGAAGGGCCGGATGCCGAGGTCGAGGTCAATCGCTTGGTCAGCAATGACGTGAGCGTGTTGGCCGACGGTGATGCCTGCTATGCCGTGCTTTGCCACGAGGATGGTTGCGCCGTCGACGACCTGTATGTGTACCGCCTGGGTCGCGAGCGCTTCTTGCTGTGCGTCAACGCGTCGAATGCCGACAAGGATTTTGCGCACATCCAAGCCGTGGCCTTGCACCCAGAGCGCATCCACAACCGCAGCAAAGACTTTGCCCAGATTGCGGTGCAAGGGCCCAATGCCAGCAAGCTGCTCGCGCGGGTAGCGCCGGGCGACGCGATCGGTCTGCCGCGCAACTTCATCCGCGTTCACGACTGGAAGGGTGCGAATTTGCTGGTGGCGACCACGGGCTACACCGGCGAGGCTGGCTTCGAAATCTTTGTCCCGCCCGAACTGGCGACGCCGTTCTGGAACGAATTGCTTGCGGCTGGCGGCGACTTGGGCGTGATGCCGATCGGCTTGGGCGCGCGCGACACGCTGCGGCTCGAGATGGGTTACCCCCTGTACGGCCACGAGCTCGACGACCAGACCACCGGTCTGGAGGCGCGCGTTGGTTGGGCGATGAAGCTGAAGAAAGTTGCCGGGTTCATTGGCAGCGAGGCCCTCAAGCGCCGCCAGGCCGCCGGTTTGCCCAAGAAGCTGGTCGGGCTCGAGCTGCTGGACCGCGGGGTGCCGCGCTCGGACTACCCGGTGCTGTTGGGCGGCGAGGTGGTGGGCAAGGTGACGAGCGGTACCCACTCGCCCACAGCCAAGAAGCCGATTGCGCTGGCGTTTGTCCGCCCCGATTTGACCCAGCCGGGTACCGAGCTGGCCATCGACATCCGCGGTCAGGCCAAGAAGGCCGTGGTCGTCCCGTATCCGTTTGTGACGCCCGGCTCGGCCAAGGCGTAGCTTCAACCTGAACTTCAGTGAGGAAATCATGAGCGTTCCCGCCAATCTCCGCTACACCAACGACCACGAGTGGGCCCGCGACGAAGGCGATGGCACCTTCACGGTCGGGGTGACCCATCACGCCCAAGAGGCCCTGGGCGGCATCGTCTACGTGGAGCTCCCGGCCGAAGGCACGCGCGTCACGGCGGGCGGCCGCTTCGGCACCGTTGAGAGTACCAAGAGTGTCAGCGAGTTGTACGCGCCGATCAGCGGCGTGGTCGTGGCCAAGAACGAAGGCCTGGACGCCGCCCCCGAGGCGGTCAACGACGATCCGTACGGTATGGGCTGGATGGTGCGGATCCAGGCCGAGGCTTCGGGCGAGTACGCAGCGCTGATGGACGCCGCCGCCTACGCTGTGCACATCGGCGAGTAGCGGCCGCGGCGGCTACTTGACGGGCACCGAATAGCGGTTGCGGACCCGCAGTTCCACCTTGCTGGGTCCGCTCTGGCTCTCGATCGCCGTCTGGTCAAAGTGCTGGATCTTCAGCTCGTAGGGCAGCTTCATCTGGAACTGCTGCTCTTGGCCGTCGATTTTCAGCGCGTCCAATTCCCAGACCCAGAGCTTGCCGTCTTTGGCCGTGCCCGCCAGCGCGAGGTCGCTGAGCACCACCGAGCCGTACCCGGCCACAGGAATGGCGTAGAACTCTGGGGTTCCCTGGATGCGCAGGTAGTCGGCGCGCACGTGTTCGCTCCACTTCAGCTTCCAGACCGCGCGGGCTGTGGGCTTGTCTTGCAGCGGCGTATCCAGGCGCGCCGGCACCAGGAACCAGCGGCGCGGCCCGTCGTGGTTGCGAATGGTCAGGGTCACTTTGCGCTCGGCGGGCTTGCCCTTGGCCTCGACCGACAGGGCCGGCACGCCCTTGGTCTTCGCCGTCTGCGCTTCGCTTTGCTTCAGAATGAATTCGCGCTCTTGCTCGGGCTTGTCCGCGTAGAACGGCTTCTCGATGGGCTTGCCTTCCAGCAGCCGTGCAAAGCTGTGGGCCAGTGCATCTTCGTGCAAGAGCCCCATCTCGCTGCCGTAGCAGGTCTGCACCACCTCGAAGTTGGGTCCCATTCGAATCATGGTGGGCAGTTTGCTCACGTCGTTGCCGGGGATGAGTACTTGCGCCGGCCCGCGCCACTCGTCCACGTCGATGTACAGCAAACGCCCTTTGCTCAGGGCCTTGCGCACCACTGCCGAGCCGTGCACAAACTCCTTGATCGCCTTGCAGGGCGAACACCAGTCCGCGGTGAACATCAGGATCACGCCCTGCAGGTTCTTCTTTTTGGCGGCGGTCAGCTCGGCCTGCACCAAGTCGCGCAGCGCCTTGTTGCCCTGGCGGTGCACCCAGGCGTCGACCTCGCCCGCCTGCGCCACCGCCGCCACCAGAGTCAGCAGCACCGCGCACAGCATCAAACTCGCAGAACGAAAGGTCATTTCTCGTAGTACTCCTTGCCAAAGCGCTTCGCGAGCTCGGGCTTGTCCAGGGCCTTCATCATCGCCTCGTCGTAGTCGCAGCGGCCGTCGCGGACCAAGCTCTCGAGTTGGTCGTTCAAGAGCTGGTTGCCCAACTGCTTGGACGTGAGCATGATGTTGAAGATTTGATGGTTCTTGCACTCGCGGATCAGGTTGCCCACGGCGTGCGAGCCGATGAGCACTTCCAGTGCCGCCACGCGGCCGCCGCCCTTGCGCTTGAGCAGCGTTTGCGACACCACGCCCTTGAGGACATCGGCAACCACTGTGCGCACTTGCGCCTGCTGGTCGGGCGGGAACACGTCGATGATGCGGTCCACGGTCGAAATGGCGGTCGACGTGTGCAGGGTGCCAAAGACCAAGTGACCGGTGTTGGCCGTCTCGAGCGCGAGCGAGATGGTCTCTTTGTCGCGCATTTCGCCCACGAGCACGATGTCGGGGTCTTCGCGCAGCGCCGCCCGCAGCGCGCGGCCGAAGCTTTGGGTGTGTGGGCCCACTTCGCGTTGGTTGATCAGGCTCCGGTTCGATTTGTGGACGAACTCGATGGGATCTTCCAGGGTGATGACGTGGCTGCGGCGGTTGCGGTTGATGTAGTCGATCATCGCCGCCAGGGTGGTGGACTTGCCCGAGCCCGTTGGGCCCGTGACCAGGATCAGCCCTTTGGGATTGTCGCACATGCGACGCACACCTTCTGGGAGCCCAAGCTGCTCCAGGGTCAGAATCTTGGACGGGATGACGCGCATTACCATGCAGATGCCGTTGTGATCGCGGAAGAGGTTGACGCGGAAGCGCGCGACGTCGGGGAGGTTGTAGGCAAAATCGGTGTCGTTGTCTTCGATGAACTGGGTCTTGTTGCGGTCGGGGACGGCCGGCTCGATGATGTCCCACACTTGCGCTTCGCCCAGGACCTTGGCGTCGGCGATTTCGCGCATTTCGCCGTCGATGCGCCAGCGCGGACGGTGATTGCCCGACATGTGGAGGTCGGACGCGCCCTCGGCGACCATCCGTTTGAGCAGCGGGTCCAGGCGGGGCGCCGACAAGACCTTGGTGGGCCCCAGCGAACTGGCGGAAACGGCTTCGATCTTGCTGCTCGACCGGGACATGTCCTCTTTGGTGTCGGTCGCTCGGCCGGCGTTGGACTGCAAGACGTCCTGGTAGACCTTGGCGTCGATGCGGACCGGGATCAGCTCGAAGCCAGGCAGAAACTGCCGGGCCGCCATCACGGTGTGAGCCGTCAGGTCGTCGACAAAGCCGAGCACCAAGCGGTTGCCCTGCGAGGCCACGGGCAGCACACGCTGACGCTCCAAGAACTGCCCGGGCAGCAGGTTCACGACCTCGGGCGGGGGCATGGCCTGCGACACGTCGTAGAAGGGCAGGGGTACCTTGCGGGACTCGCTGAGGAATTTCTGCGCGTACTGTTGGGTGATGGCGACCGCAAACGCCGGCGCGCGTTGGAACAACTCGAGCAGTTGGGTCGGCGGCGCCTTGAGGAGCAGCACCTGGTCGATCGCGACCACACTGAAGCGCCGCGGCAGGCCCAGCAGCACCTCTAGGTCGCCCACCATCTCGACCGGGTTGTGGCGGTCGACGTCGAACTGCTCGTCCAGGCCCTGCGGCTGCACGCGGACGGCGAGCTGACCGCGCAGCAGCAACCCCCAGCTGTCAGCGCGCTCGCCTTGCTGCCAAACCGCTTCGTTTTCGGTGTACTGCGCGAGCACGCTTTGACTGATGATGTCGGTGATCGTGCGCGCGTCCACGCTGCGGAGCAGGGGATGGGCGGCGACCGCCTGGACGAGCTTGGCCGAGAGATCGGGAGTCACAGCTTGGGTTTTCATTCAAGGATCCCGTTCAGGGCGCGCCCGGGGTGCCCGCCTGATTGGCAAAACTAGCTGCGGCGCTCGCTGCTGTCTACCCGGGGTCCCCGTACAGCAAATCGCGACTTCGATCGGAGTCGACGCTGTGGGTGGACCGAGCAGCGCTGGCAACACACAATGGTCCTGGACGGCCTGGCGCGCCCCCTCCGCACGTTTCAGCGAGGTGCGGGGGCGAGAACCTGGGTGCCGCATACGCACACCACCTGATTCGCGCCTGTACGGCATCTCTGACCCGTTCTGCAACTGACGAGAATCAGGCGGGGACCCCGGTTCGGGCCCGAAGAATTGCCCGAGTTTTCGATCCGATTCGGACGGAACTGGTATCACAAGGAAAACGGCAAGAGCAGTGGAAAGTTCAAGCCGTGGAGGCGCGGCCAGGGCCGCCAGACCGAGCCGAAGAGGAGTGCCACCGCGCCGTGATCGCAGCGGAGACCGCTGGAGTGCTGCAACTCCGCGACCAGCTCGCGCCAGACCGGGTCGGAGTGAGGCGCGAGGCCCACGGGCTCGACGTGGCGCAGGTCCAAGACCGCCTGGGCGCTGGCGTCCCACCGGCCGTCGAGCCAGGCAAAGCTGCCGTCGCACCAGACCAGCGCGGGCCGTGGTCGCAGCGCAGGGCTGTCCAGGGCCTGAGCGAGCGCGAGCGAGGCCGGACAATCGAAGCGGCAGGGCAGGTGCCGGAGCGGCGACTCGCACTCTTGGCCGAGGAGGGCGTTCAAGACGGCGAGCTGCGGCGCAAAATGCCGCGACCGCCTGGCGGCACGCTGCAGGAGCCAGGCGTTGTCGCTGACCGCGGGGTTGGCGAGGGTCTCTACGTAGGCATCGCAGAAGGCTTCGATGCAGCAGGGCGGAAACCCGTAGGCGCGCCCGAGGCGGCGGTGGCGGTCGAGCAGGGCGGCGAGATCGGCCGGGACCACCAAGGCTGGCGGGTCCAGCAGTGCGTGTTCGTCGGCGAGGAGGCGCTCGAGCAGTGTGGGATCGCGGCCCACCATGGCGAGGTGTTCGGCGCAGTCGCCGTCGGCGGCGGAAGTCCCCAGGTCGGCGTGGCCGCCCACGCGGATCGTCACCGGCTCGCGCGAAAGGGCCACCATCCAGCCGTCGGCCTGGGCATCGCGGCGGAATTGGTCGGCATCGCTTCGCGGCAGGCGCAGTCGCCACGCTTGGCGGAGGCCCAGGCGGAGGCCTCGGACCTCGGCGCAATCTCTGTAGAATTGCACGGTGCTCGCGTGCCTTGGCCGCTGGACGCGTGGGCGGTCGTCGCGGCGATCCCGCAGGCCCGGCCACGGTTCGGCGAGGTGGGCGTGCAAGGCGGCGGGCATGCCCGCGCAAGTCTTGGCGGCAAAGAGCGGACACGCGGCGCAGGCGGCGACGGGCTGGGCGTGGTCGGCGGCAAGCTGGCGAGGCGAAGCGGGCTCGATGTGGTCGGCCGCGCCCTGGAGGCACGCGGGCCAGCGCTGCGAGCGCAGCAGGAGGGGGCCGTCACCATCACGGGTCTGTGGCCAGGCCGCCTCGACGGCGTGCAGCACGGGGGGATCGCTCGCCAGGTCGGGCTCAAGAATTACGGCGCACAGGGCGGGGTGCGGGTGCTGCCACCAGTGCGCTAGCTCGGGCAGTTGCGCGGAGTTGGCCGCCGACACGGGCCAGCGGAGCGCCATTTGGATGCCCGACTGCGCTGCACCATCCAGGGCTTTGACCAGATCCGCGAATTGGGGGTGGCTGGGCACGGGGGCGGCCACGGACCACTCGGCGCGGACGATGCCCAGGCGCTTCAGGGCGGCGAGGTCGGGACCGGTCCGGCGGGTCTGGATCTCGAGGCGGTCCGGGTGCACCCCGGCCCGGTAGAGGACCTGGACGGCCCGGAGGAGGGCGGGGCTCGCCGTCTCGGCCAGCAGGATCCGGGTGTCCGGCATACCGGCGCATTGCTTTGCCACCTGGGCGGTTACGCTTTGGTCGGCAACGCGGAGGGTGTCGGTGTTGGGCGCGGTTCGGCTCACTTCACGCGGTGCCAGTTGCGGCTGGGGAAGCCGCGGGCGGCGGGCGGCGGCTGGGTCGAGAGCACGTAAGACGCGCGGCGGTTGCGGATTTCGTCGGTGTTGTCCGGCGTGGGTACCTTGAGGACGCGTTCGCCAAAACCCTGCGCAAGGATGGAGGTCTGGAGGCCCTTCTTGGCGAACCAGTTGGCGATGGCGGTGGCGCGCTTGTGCGAGAGGGCGTCGTTGTCTTCGCCCTTGCCCACGGTGTCGGTGTAGCCGCCGATGTAGAGGTTGACCTGCAGGACGCCCTGGACCTTCTTGAGTTCCTCGGCGATGCGCGTAAGCGGGGCCTCGAGTTTCTTCTCTTCGCTAGGGAGCACGTCCCACTTGCCGGACTCGAAGACCACGTCTTCGTGGGGGATGTCGACGAAGGTCACGGACTCGATCCCCGAGTAGTAGCCGGCTGGATCGTAGGCCCGGAGCGCAAAGCGCCCCATGACCTGATTGTCCTTCTGCGTCCACTTCAAGACGAGCGGGGTGCCGGGCGCCTCGCCCGCGAACTTTTGGACCACGTTGTCGATGGGGATGCCGTCGTCGCCCAAGATGTCGAGCTCGACCTTGCCTGCGGGCTCGCTCATCCGGAGCGTGAGCTGGCGCCTTTCTTCGTCGACCTCTTCGGCGGTCATGGTGATCTTGGGGATTTCGCCCACAAAGACTTCGAACTCCAAGGCAAAGTCCTTGAACGAGACGCCGCCGGCCTTGCCCGCGAGCGTGCACTGGTATTTGAACACACCCTTGCCCTGCGGCACCACGACGCGCTTTTCGCCGCCCGCGCGGATGGGGCCTACCGGGATCGTGACGACTTGGCCATCGGACCGCTTGCACGTCGCCGCGAGCGCCGCGACCGCCACTTGCGGGTGGAAAATCAGCATCGGCTTGCCCTGCGAGGCTCGCGCCTTGCTGATGAGCGAAAACCCCAGGTCGTCGCCCGAAACCTGGGCTCGCGCCGGGGCCGCACTGCCCAGAAGCGCCGCGCAGAGCGCCGCTGCTGCCAAACGCCACGAATTCATAGGGATGCTCTCCACCATCGGCCCATGCCCATTTGCGTGCGGAACCCCGCACAAGGCCACAGTACCGCCCCTGCTCGACGACTGCAACGGCCAGAGACAAGAAGGGGGGCAATTTCTACCTCGCGAAGTCATTGTCGTTTTTTCGTCGCTCCCAGCCGCGGCGGCTTGCCTGGCCATTGGTGGTGCCCTGATCCGCATGGGGCTCAGCCGCGATCGAAGTTCTGCTGCACGCCGGCGTTGGGGGGCAATTTCTACTCGTTGAAATTATTGATGTCATCCTGGTGCGGCAGGCCCAGTTGGCATGTGGAGGGAACTATTTTCAGCGCACCCCGCGGC
>JBBISH010000054.1:0-40197 GCA_037441385.1 Myxococcales bacterium | reverse complement strand
GCCTGGGATTTTGGCGCTGGGCCAGTCTTCCAGGACGCCCAGCTGCAGGGTCAGCCGCATGCAGCGGAAGTGTGCATACAGGTTCGGGCCTTGATAGACCCGTGTTTCAAGGACTTTCATGCGTGCAGGCTCTTGCTGCGCTGGCGTGTGCGCATTGTACCCGCAAGCCTACCACGGCCGTGTCGCTGCGGGAACTTCGCCCCCAGCCCGCCCGCGTCCGCGTTCGCAATTCCGCGCGGTCGCCGCTACTTGCCCCTGGCCTTCTGGCCGGCTTGAATGCCCCGCGCCAGCGCATAGTTGTCCGGCAGGTTGTGCCGCGGACCCTGGGCGTCGTCGTGCTTGGCGTGGGCGTCGTCCAGGCCGCCATCGTCGGCGTGGTGCTCGGCCAAGAAGTCGTCGTGCCCCACCGCCACGCCCATCGACAGCACGCCATGGGGCGCCCAATCGGCGATGGCCTGCTGCACCGAGGCGGCGCCGCGATCGATGGTCTCGTCGCCCACTGGGAAGACTTGCCCGCGCAGCTGCACCTCGCGCTCGCCCGTGGCGGTGGCGATGCGGTACGACCAGGTCTGGAAAACGTGAGTGCCGGCGCCCTGATCCACGGCCTTGCCCTGCTTGGTCTTCAACTGCGCCCCAAACGCCTGGGCCATCGCCGCGTCCAGGTTCTTCTTGGCCGACACAAAGCCGCCGGTGGGGTTGTTCACCACCGAGCCCCAGTTGGCGTAGCCGGTCAACAGCATGCGCACCGGCCCCGAGCTGACCTGCGGCAGCGCCGTGTCGATCCAGCCGCGCAGCGCCGAGCCCACCACCGCCTGCGCGTCCTTCTGGCTGGTTTTGCGCGTGTAGTCTTCGCTGGCGTTGTCTGTGGCCTCGCGATCGCCCGGCATGTGCAAGAAACCGGTCAGCGACTCACCCTGCTCATTGCGTAGGATAGACGTGCCCGGCTGCTGGGCGGCCACCTGGGTCGAGTAGAACATGTGTTCGCAATAGAAATCGCCGGGATCGGTGCCGTGCGCCACCCGCTTGCCGCTGGGCAAGGTCTGCAATGTGTCCGGCAGGCCGCCTTGCGCCTGACCCGCCGCGCCCGGAATCCCCAGGTTGGTCGCGGGCTTGGTGTCCGTCTTGCTCGTCGGCGCGACCGGCTTGGGCTTGACCGCCGCCTGCTGCTGGGCGTAGCCGCCCGTGCCCTTGAGCTGCGCTTGCGCCTGCTGGTGGGTCGAAGAGGTGGTGTTCGGCGTGTGTCCACTCTGCGGCGCCGGAGTTTTCTTTGTAGCGGTCGGCGCTTGCTTGGTCATGGGCATGGCGGTCCTCCCGTTCGGATTCGATCAGTCGTCGTGCGGGGATCCCAAGAAATCGGTCAGCCCACCGATGCGCTCGGCGGTCTTGCGCGCCAGCTTCTTGGCGTGAGCGAACGCGCGCTCGGCCTCAAAAAGCTGTTCGTACGGCAGGGGTTGCGGCAGTTCGTTCGCCAGACTGCTTGGGCTATCCACCGGCATGCTCTGGCCAAGGCGCCGCGCCACGCGCTGGCCAAAATCGGCGCTGAAGCCGGCATCCAACGCCGCGGTTCGCGGCAGGATCTCGACCACCAGCCGCTCGGCCAGCTCGCGGGTGCACAGCCCGCGCCGCGCCGCGTCCTCGATCGAGCCCGCCAGGCCATCGGCGCCAATCTTGTGCTCGCGGACCAACTCCTCGGCCACGGCGGTCAAGACGCGCTCGTCCGCCAGGCCTTCGCTGGCCAAATTCAGGGCGATCTGCAGCGCATTGAAGGTCGCCGTCACCCGTCCGCGGTAGGCCCCAAAGCGGCTGGGCGGCGAATTGCCCTCCAGGTGAATGAAGATCCGCCGCACCGGATCGGCGTTGGCCACCAGCCCGGCACGCTCCAAGATGGCTTCGATTTCATCGGGATAGGCGCCACAGACGTCCAGAATCCGCGCCAAGCGCGCCGGGGGCACACGGCGGGCACACACGTCGGCGTACAGGCAATAGACCAGGGCGTCCACCTCGGCGTCGTCGCCAAAGCAGATCTCGGGGGCCGTCTCGTCGCGCGCCGCCAGCCACAGCCGCGTCTCCAGGTGCGCGCGCATCTTGTACGGCACTTGCGCCGACAGCGTGCGCACCCGACCGCGCCGCAGCGCCGCGCCAAAGTCCTTGAGCACCAAGCGATCGCAGCGGATGCCGTGCAGCTGGAACATCGCCAGAATGCGCCGTCGCAAGAACACCGGGCTGCCGGATACCACCACCACGCGCGCGTCAAAGGTCTGCGACAGCGCCGACAGCAGCGCGCGCATTCCCGGAATGGTCCTGCGGCGTTGCGCGCTCTCGATCGCGGCGGTGAGCAGCCCCTGCACGGTCGAAAAATCCGTGTGCAGATAGGTCTTGTCCAGGTCCCAGCGGTACACGACCTCGGGCGGCGGGCTGGCGGCGGCGGGGCTCATGGGGTGCCTCTCGCGGCGGTTTCAGGCAGCATCTGCGCCATCGTTGCCGTCAATTCCCTTTGTAGGCCGCGGATATGACACTTGGCTGCCAATCTCAGGGCGTTCTCGAACGCGGGCTCGCGCGAGTCCGCCGCCGCGACCAAGACCAGATGCTGCAAGCCCAGCAACGGCGCGCCGCCGTAGTCTTTGAACTCGCTGACTTTGCGCAGCATACCCACGCCTTGGCTCAGCAGCCGCAGTCCCACGCGCCAGGTCATCTTGGCCTTCCAGGCGTAGCGCGCAGCCTCTACGGTCATGTCGGTCAGACCTTCGAGCAGCCCATGCACGGTGTGGCCCACCAGGCCGTCGGCCACCACCACGTCGGCCAGGCCGCGCGACAGGTCCGTAGCCCGGATGTTGCCTACGAATTTCAGCCCACCCATCGACTTCAGGCGCCGATGCGCCTCGACCACCTCGGGCGGCCCATCTTGCGGCCCCGGCCCGGTCGACAGCAGCGCCACGGCCGGCTCGGCCACTGCCGACACCGATCGCGCGTACGACGCGCCCATCACCGCAAATTGAACCAAGTCGTCTGCACTTGTGGTGCGCCGCCCCGAGACGTCCAGCAGCAGCGCCAGCGGCTCTTCGGCACCGGGGCGCGGCATGGTCGGCACCACCGCTGCCGCTGCCAGCGAACGCGCCCCAGGCAGCAACGGGAGTTGCGCAATCGCCAGCTCGCGGATCAAGTCGGGATCGCTCGCCGAAATCAGGGCATCTGCCTCGCCCTCGCGCAACAGCTGCAGCGCCACCGGCAGACCCACGCGCGCTGCTTCGGCCTGGGCCAGGGTGTCGCCCGGCCGCCGCGGAAAGGCAGCACCGCCAGGGACCAGTCGCAACGTCATGGGATCGTAGGGAATCAGCCCAAGCTGATCCTGCAAGAGCGCTACGTCGCCCACCAGCAGTACGTGGGCTACGCCCTGCCGCGACATGCGCGCCGCAGCGCGCACGACCTCAGACGGGCCGGCCTGGCCACCGTAGGTATCAAAAACAACGGTGATTCTCTGCGTCATCGGCGCTCACGGCGACGCGGCGGCCGCGCTGGGCCAGTATGCCGCGAACGGTCCCCCTTGAACAGGCGAACTCGCAGCTATTGCTTGCAGGTCGTCGCGCCGCAGCCACTGTTGGTCTTGCCCGGGGCGTGCTGGGCCACCCAGGCATCCAGCGCTGCGCAGGGCATCGCCGCCAGGCAAATCATCGGCGTTCCAGATACCGCCACCGAACCAAGTCCGTCCAAGTTGGCCAGTTTGGCCATGTTGCCCATCGCCATGCTCTTGACGCTGGTCAGCGACGGGAAGTTCAGCGCCGTCACTTCGGGCATGGCACCCATCGACCACGACGCGACGGTGGTCAGCTGTGGAAATTGGCCCACCACCTGCATCTGCGAGCCAGTGATCGTCAAATCGAAGGTAACGGTCTTCAGCGCCGAGAAGCTGCCCAGGCCCGTGAGTTTTGGGCCCAGGTCGAGGCTGAGCTGGTGGAGGGACTGGACGCTCATGAATCCATTGAAGTCGGTCAACACCGGGTTGTTCGCGACCTGCAGGTCCGTGAGCACCGTCAGGTTCGGAAACCCGTTGAACGTGGTCAGAAAGTTGTTGCCCGACAAAGCGATCGTCTCGGCCGAAACCACGGCGGTGTTGCCGTTGAAGCTGACGAGCGCGGTGTTGAAAACGGATAGCTTGCCTAGCGACGTCAACCAGTAAGGGATCTGCATCGACTGGCCGCTGCCGCCGCCGCTGACCTGCAAGCTGCCGACTTTGGTGAGCTTGGGGAAGTAGCTGCTCATGTCGACGTCGGCGTTGAGGCCCAAGATGCCGATCTCTTGGATGCCGGCCAATGTGGCGCGGAACTTGGTTCCCGGCACTTTGGTCACGGACACGGTGCCCGTGACCACGCACGGCGGCTTGGTGGGCTGGGTGCTGGCCTCGGTCAAGGTGCCGTTGTACGTGCCGGTGCACGTCGCCGCGCTGGTGGCCGAGCTGGTGTCGGTCGTGGACTTGACGTCCGCCTCGCCACCCGTCGTGGTCGACTTGGACGACGAGGCCGACCAGTTCGCCGGCGCCTCGCCCGTCGCGGTCAACGGCGGGTCCTCTAGGTGCGGCAGACAGCCGGCGGCGCCAAGCAAAACAACAAGTAGTGCCAAAAAGTTGCGCATGGCTTGCCCCTCCTAGAACGCCGCGCCCACGCCCAAGCGCAGGGTTTTTTCGTAGTCGCTGCGCTCGGTGCGGGTAAAGGGATTCTTGCCGCCAAACGCGCCGCTGACGGGCAAACCCGGCTTCTCTTCTTCGGTTTCGCTGGTCAGGTACTCGGCAAACACGGCAAGGCCAGTGCTGCCGGCGCGGCCCAAGTACACCGAACCTTTGACCGACTGCTGGTTGACGCCAAAGCCGCTGTTCCACATCACGCTGGTGGGGCCGGGCCACCATTGCCACTGCACTTCGGCGGCGATGTCCGGCGTGATCTGGTAGGCCGCCTTGGTCTTGACGTACAGGTACGCGTGGATGTGGCTGATGCCAAAGCCAGGCGACAACTGCAGTTGGAAGCGGTCCTTGCCGTCGGTGAACTGGTGGAACAGGGTGACCGGGAAGCCGACCGCAAAGTCGTAGAGGAATCCACCAAGTAGTGGCCCGCGCGGATTGCTGTCGGCGCCGTCTGGGGTGGCTCCGTCGTAGCCCATGGCCGCGAGCAGCTCCAGGCCGCCCAGGTTGCCCAGGGGCGAGACCTTGCCAAAGAGGCCGCCTTCAAAATTGACGTAGAATTGCTTGCCGTCCCACTGCTTGGTCTTGCTGCCGTCTTGGTAGTTGCGCGTGGTGGTACCGAACACACCGGTGACCACGCCGTTGCGAGACAAGCCGAACGGGCCGACTTCTTCTTTAGCCACCGCGATTTGCGGCGCAATCAGACTGGTTGCCAACGCCAGCAGGCCCAGTGCCGCCAGCCCCGAGCGCTTGGCCCGGACCACGAAATTCAATGCCATGATGTCCTCCGGGCGGGCCTAGAAGCGTGCGCCAATGGTGGCGTGTCCGCCGAACGACCCGGAGGTCAGGTTGGGGGTGACCAGCGCGGCCTCCAAATACAGCCGGCTGATGAGCGCGGCCTGCACGCCAAAACGCCAGGGAAATCCGGTGGTATTGATCTCGGTCAGCGCACTGGCGACGGGTTTGCCGTTCACGGTGCCCTGGTTCTGGTTGTTCTTGCCGTTGTACTCGGTGCTGTCGCTGTGGCCCAGCCAGTTCCACTCAAAGTGCGCGTAGGTGACAAAGGGGCCAAATGCGTACGACAGCCGCATCGGCATGCCCAGGTAGTGGTAGTTCGAGATCAAGTACTTGCCCGACTCGCCGATGGCCGACACGACCTTGGCGTAGCCAAAACCCATGTCGAACATGCCGTGGCCGTCGGCAAATGGCACGCCGAACAGCATGCCGTTGACGCGCCAACCCTCTGAGTTTCCGCCCATTTGCCGGGTGTAGATCTCCAGGTCAAAGCTCTGGTTGGCCGAGCCGAACGCCCCGGCGGCGGCGGCACTGGTGGCGGCGGCCATGGCGGCCTTCTCGGCCGGGCTGTAGTAGGTGGTGCGGGTGTAGCGGTAGCCGCCCGATTCCCACGTTTCTACGCGCTTGGGGCCCGCCGCAGCCATGCCGCCCCCCACCGCGATGGCGATGGCGGCAATGGTGCCGGTGATGAAGCCGTTGCGCTCGTAGTAGCGGAAGCCGTAACCGGTCGGGCGCAGCGGGTGGTCGTACTTCCAGCCCGACAGTTCGCCCCCGCCGCCTTCGACAAAAGCGCCGCCCATGACCGAGTAGCCTTGCAGCAAGCTGGCGCCGTCTTCAAAAAACAGATTGCCTTCGCCAGCTTGTGCAGGCATCGCCGCGGTCAGCAGGCCAAGACCCGCGCACAGGCCTACCCAGCGTGCCCAACCGCTGTGCCGCGGACGCGGAGCGGTACTTGCCGCTGAACGCCCCAAAGTATGCAAATCCATGAGTTCCTCCTGGCCATTCCGCGCTGTCTGGCGGCTGTGGCTGCCCGCCCGTGCCTGGGCGTGCTCCGTGCGTTGCGCAGGGGCCATTTCGCCAAGACCGAGTCGCCGATGGCGCACAGCTCAGGCAAGCGGTGTCCCGCTGCCATCTTGCCATGCGCGCCGTCCGCCGCCAGTCTAGCAACCAGCCGAAGAGCCGTCCACGCAGTACCCTACCACCAGACCGCACTTGCGGTACGGCCCACCTCCCCGTTGTGGGACAGGTGCGCTGCCACCCCGGCCGCGCCCCCCTGCACATCGCCCACCGCCCCACACAGGACGGCGAGCGCGGCAGCGGCACTGCGACGCTTCAGATGCGCGGTTCGATCTGGCTCTGGCTAAGATTGGGCAGCCGGTTCGGCAAAGGCCTGCAGGGCCACGTCCAGCGATCCGTTGGTCAGCGGGTGACTGCGCTTGCGCTCCCAGCCCAGTGCCTCGCCAAGCTCGGGCGGCGCCAGCAGCCAAGCCTGGGCCAAGCCCTTGCCACGCCACGCCGACCCCAGTTCCTGCCACAACCCTTCGGCCTCGCCGGGCGCCAAACGCTGGCCGTACGGCGGGTTGCTCAGCAAGACGGTCCCAGGCGGCTGTGCCGGCAGCTGGCGGGCGTCGCGGCACTCCACGCGCACCACGTCGGCCAAGCCGGCGTTCTCCAGGTTGGCCCGCGTCGCGCGCACGGCCGCTGGATCGAGGTCGCAAGCCTCGATGTCCAAGTGCGGCGCTTCCAAGGCCGCCTTGGCCTTTTCCACTGCCGCCGTGCGGATTTCGTTGCACCACTTCTGCAGCGTCTTGCCGTGGTGTGGCCAGCGCTCGATGGCAAACGTCCGCGTGCAGCCCGGCGCCAGGCCAAGCACTTTGCTCGCCGCCTCGATGACCAGCGTGCCCGAGCCGCACATCGGATCGATCAGCTTGCCTTTGCCGTTCCAGCCGCACAGATCCACGCAGGCCGCGGCCAGCGTCTCTTTCAGCGGCGCCTCCACGTCGGCCATCCGCACCCCGCGCTGGAACAGCGGCGGATCGGCGGCGTCCAGGTAGAAGTGCCAGCGGCCCTGGCGACCGCGCACCATCACCGCCACCACCGGATCATCGCGGCTTACGTTGGGCCGCTTGCCCAGCCGCCTCGTCAAGTCGTCGGCGATGGCGTCCTTGACCCGCACGCCCACAAACTGCAGGTTGGTCAGGCCCGCGTGCGGCCGCCCTTCGGGCGTCTTGCCCGGCTGCACCATGTCGCCAGAGGCATACACTGCAAAAGTCGAGCGGGCATCCAGCCATTCGCCCCAATCGACCTTGCGCGCTGCGGCGTACAGCGAGTCGCCGTCGTAAGCCGGGTGGTTCCCCAACTCGACCATCAGCCGCTGTGCCACTCGCAAGTGCACCAATGCAATAGCCAATTCGCGCCACGACAGGTCAAGGTGTACGCCTTCGGCATCGGTGCGCGTGACCTTCAGGCCCAAGGCGCGGCACTCCGCCGCCACCAAATCCGCGGTGCCGCGCGCCGCCAAGGCTAAGAATTCCATAATTGTCCTGTGTATCGCGCCCGGCGCGCCGACCTATTCGCTGGGGGGCGTCCAGCTGGCGCGCTCTTTGGCGTCACTCCAGATGAACCAGCCGGCGACCACCACCGAGCCGACCAGCACGATACCCGAAAGTATCCACCAACCGTAAGGGGTCTCGTTGGCGACACAGGCCGCGCAACGCGCCATGGGCGGGACGAGCAGGGTCGAAGTGAGCATGAAGTCGGGCCTTTGCCGCCGTGCGGCTGACTAGGCGGTGGCGTGGGTGGTCGTCTTGCTCCACTGCGACGGCGGCACTTCCAGAGCGTGCTCCAGCACGTCGTCCATGCGGTGCGCGAACACGAATTCCACGCCTTCGCGGGCCTCGGCCGGGATGTCGCGAAGATCCTTCTTGTTCTTCTCGGGCAGGATGATCTTCTTGATGCCGCCGCGCATCGCCGCCAGCACCTTGTCCTTGATGCCGCCCACCGGCAGCACCAGGCCGCGCAGCGTCGCCTCGCCCGTCATCGCCACATCGCCGCGCACCCGCACGCCCGAAAGCAGCGAAACCAGGGCGGTATACATGGTCACGCCCGCCGACGGACCGTCCTTGGGCGTAGCGCCGGCAGGGAAGTGGACGTGAATGTCCCAGTCCTCGAAGGCTTTGCGCTCGATGCCCAGCCGCTCGGCGTTGGCCTCGACCAGCGACAGCGCGATCTGCGCCGATTCCTTCATCACGTCGCCCAGTTGGCCGGTCAGGCGCATCTTGCCCTTGCCCGGCATCTTGGTCGCCTCGATGAACAGCAGGTCGCCGCCCACGCGGGTCCAGGCCATGCCCGTGGCCACGCCCGGCTGCTCGGTACGGGTCGCCACCTCGGGCTCGTAGACAAAGTTGCCAAGCATATCGTCCAGATCCGCTTCGGTGATCGTCATGGACTTGGCTTCTTCCTTGGCAATCTTGACGGCGACCTGCCGGCAGATGTCGGCCATGCGCCGCTCCAGGCTGCGCACGCCGGCCTCGCGGGTAAAGTGCGAGATGACCTTGGCCATGATCTCGTCGCTGACCACGCACTGCTCGGCGGTCAGGCCGTGCTCCTTCAACTGCTTGGGGAACAAGTGTTCCTTGGCAATGTGGAACTTCTCTTCGTGCGTGTAGCCGGACAGCTCGATCACCTCCATGCGGTCAAGCAGCGGCGCCGGAATGGTGTCCAGCGAGTTGGCCGTGGCGATGAACAGCACCTTGCTCAGATCGAAGGGCGTGTCCAGGTAGTGATCGGTAAAGGCGTTGTTCTGCTCGGGGTCCAGAACCTCCAGCAGCGCCGCCGTGGGGTCGCCGCGCCAGTCGTGGGTCAGCTTGTCCACTTCGTCCAAGATCATCACCGGGTTGCGCGACTCGGCCTTCTTCAGGCTCATGATGATCTTGCCGGGCAGGGCGCCGATGTAGGTGCGGCGGTGGCCGCGGATCTCGGCTTCGTCGCGCACACCGCCCAAGCTCATCCGCTGGAACTTGCGGCCCAGCGCCTGCGCCACCGAGTGACCGAGCGACGTCTTGCCCACGCCGGGAGGCCCGACCAGGCACAGCACCGGGCCGCGCATGTCCTGCTTCAGCTTGCTGACAGCCAGGTACTCGATGATGCGCTTCTTGACCTTGTCCAGGCCGTAATGGCGCTCGTCCAGCACGCGCTGGGCGTTGTTCAGGTCCCAGTTGTCGTCGCTCAGGGTCTGCCAGGGCATGTCCGCGAACCACTCCAAGTAGGTGCGCGCCACGGTGTACTCGGGCGAGCCCTGTTGGATATTGCGCAGGCGCTTGAGCTCCTTGTTGGCGATTTTCTGAGCGTCTTCGGGCAGCTTGGCCTTGACCAGCCGCTCTTCCAGCTCGCCCAGCTCGTCGCCTTCGTTGCCCTCGAGCTCGCCCAGCTCCTTCTGGATGGCCTTCAGTTGCTTGCGCAGCACGTACTCGCGCTGGCTCTTGTTCAGGTCGCCCTTGACCTCGCTGTTGATGCGCTGGCTGATCCGCAGCACTTCGATTTGCTGAATCACCAGTTGCAGGGTCTTGGTCAACATCTCCTGCAGCGTGGCCGCCTGCAGCACGTCGACCTTTTCTTCGACCGACACCGACAGGTGCGTCATCAGCAGATAGACGAGCCGCGACGGGTGCTCAAAGTTCTCTTGCAAATCCGAGGCGCTGATCGGGTTGTCGGGCACCATGCCCACCAACTCCACGGCCGAGTCGCGGATGTTGTGGACCAGACCGGCGATTTGCGGATCGTTTTCGGCCTTCTCGGGCAGCACTTCCACGTTGGCCTGCAGGAACGGATCCTCCTGCTCGAACGAGTGGATGCGGAACCGCTCCAGGCCACGGATCACCACATGGTAGGTCTCGGCGCCGTTGCGCAGCACCTTGATCAGCTGACCGGTGCAACCGGCCCAGTACAGGTCGTCGGGCTTGGGGTTGTCCACGCCCTTGTCCTTCTGCGCCACCACGCCCACCACGGTTTGGCGGCGATCGCCCAAGCCTTCCAGAAGCTTGATGCTTTTGCCGCGCCCGATGACCACGGGCATCACCGCGCCGGGGAACAGCACGGCGTTGCGCAGTGCCAGAATCGGCATCGATTGCAGGTTGATCCCGTTGAGGGTGGTGTCCGAACTCATGTATTCCTCGCGCGTCGTCTGGTTGGCCCGTTGGCTTCGCTTGCAGGTCGGCGCGCCGCCGCCCCACGTTGAGCATAGCCAAGCACGCGCCAAAGGGAAGTCAAGGGAACGCGCCGTGACAACGCGATCAGGTCGCCGTATCCAGACCCGCCGCGGCACCCTGAATCTGCGCGGCACTGGACCAAATACTAGCTTCACACTCAATCAGTTGCGGACTTGCCAGGGTCAGACGTGACAGACGTGTCAGGGCGAGCGCAGCCGCGGCCCAACCCAGGGTCCGCAAAGCCTCGACCGCGGACAAAACCCCAACAAGATCCTCAGTTTGTGCACAAAGTGCGCCGCGCAACGCGGTGTACGCCTCGGTCAGCTGCTCGCGCCGCAAATCCTCCAGTAGCTGCGCCCCAGCGGCGGAGTCCGCACGCCCCAAGCAACCTAGCAGCATCTGACAAGACGCCTGCGCCAGCGGCTCGCCCAGGAAGTCCCACGTTTCCAAGGCTTTGGCAGCCAACCGCGCTGCGCGGTCGCGGTCCCCTTGCCACGCCACGTCCACCGCCTGCGCCAAGGTTGCCGCGGCCAGTTCGCGGGGCGACGCCTGCGCCAAGTCGAGCAAGCCGTGCAGCAGCGGCCCCGCCGAACCATCGCCAAGCCACGTGCCCAGTTGCGCCTGGATCAGGCCGGCGGCGAACTGCGTCGCATGCGACGGCTCGCCCGACAGAGCCCGCGTCAACGCCGCCTGGGTGCCCGGCAGGTCCAGCTGTGCGCTGGCCCGCCGCGCTTGAAACAGCGCAAGCCGGACGGCGAGCTTTTCGGGCAAGTCGTCGGCCGCGAGCCGCATCACCGTGGCGTCGACCGCAGCGAACTCGCCAAGCGTCCACTGCAATTCGGCCAAAGTCAGCTGCACTTCCGCCACACCCAGGCGCTCGCCGGCTTGCTGCAACTCGCGCAAGGTCGCGGCCAGTTCGTGGCAAGCAAGCCGCAGCTGACCAGCGCGGGCCAGGGCCGGGCCCAAGTTCGCCCGCAGGGGCAGCGCCGCCGCCACCTGGCCCGCCGCCGCAAACTCGCCGACAAGGTCGCGCAGATGCTGCAGCGCTTGGGTGGCGGGCACACTGTCCAGGCCCAACACCAGGGCCGCTTGCCGCGCCCGCAGTTGGCCCAGCAAATCGCCACACGCACCGGCAAGGTCGGCGCTGATCGCAAAGTTCTGCCGGGCGGCGTCGATCTCGCCGCGATCGCGCAGGACGTGACCCAGGTTCAGTCGTGCGGAGGCGCGCACCCGCGCATCATCGGCGGCGTCGGCCGCGCGGCAGGCATCGCGTAGTGTGCTCGCGGCGTCGGTCAATTCGCCCGCGCTGCGCTGTTCGGACCCAAGCACCACCAGGACTTGCGCCGCCAAGGCCGGCTTGCCGCTGGCGACAAAGCCCTGACCGGCGCGCAGCAGCAATTGCAGCGCCTGGCGCTGGGCTTCCTGGCGGTGCTCGGGCTTGGCGGCACGCGGCAGCAGCCGCGCCACGTTGGCCGCCGCCAGGGCTGAACCCAAGATGTCGCGGCGCTGCTCCTGGGCCTCCAGCACCGCGCGATGCGTGGCCAGGGCCTCTGGCAGTTGGCCCAATTGCTCTTGCAGGACACCCAATTCCCCGCGTGCGGCCAAGGCCTCGGCCGGGCGGTCAAAGCGTTCGGCGTGGGCGATCGCTTGGTCTAGCGTCGCGGCTGCCCGGTCTAGGTCGCCGGTCGCCGCCTGGCAGCGCGACTGGAGAATCATGGACTTGACGGCATGGTCGTGGGCGCCGGCCGCCGCAAAGGCCGCTCGGGCCGCCTGGGCGAGTCGAGCGCCCTGGGCGGGCTGGCCCGCTTGCAGCGCTTGACGGGCCTGGGCAAACAACTGCGACGGAGTGGGCAAGGGCGACATGGCCGCAGCCTACCACCAGGGTTGGCCCGGTTGCACGCAGGGCCGCCGCGCCGCCCCCCTTGCGACCGCACAAGTTGCGCCCAACGCCAAAGCGCGATAAGGAGGGGGAAGGGAGGCGATGATGCGAAACAGATGGGCATGGACTGGGATGGTGGCGTTGGTGGCGGCGATCGCGGTGGGCGGCTGTTCCAGCACGCCGACCAGCACTTCCACGGCCAAGGATGCGGCAAGCGACAGCCAAGCGGACTCCGGCGGGGATAGCGCAAAAAGCGACGCAACTGCGACCGATTCTGTAGCCGCCGACGGGGCCGGCCAAGACGCCACCGGAGCCGATTCCACGGCCGCCGACAGCGCTCCGGCGGATACCGCGCAAGCCGATGGTATTGCAACGGATTCCGCCGATGACGCCGCCGGCGACGCGGTCGAGACGGTCGAGGCCAACGGCAAGTGGACGCTGGTCCCATCCGACGCTCCCTCTGTGTTGCACGGGATTTGGGGCAGTGGCCCGAACGACATCTGGGCGGTGGGCGAGTTGGGCACCATTGTCCACTACGCCGAGGCCGGTTGGCACAAGGCGGACTCGCCGACCAACGCCTGGTTGCACGGGATTTGGGGCAGCGGCCCAAGCGACATCTGGGCCGTGGGCGAGTCGCAGACCATCGTCCACTACGACGGCAAGGCCTGGACCAAGGTGCCCACGGCCAACGGCGGGGCGCTGACGGCGATCAGCGGTACCTCGGCCGTCGACGTGTGGGCCGTTGGCGATGCCGGCCTGCAGATGCGCTGGGACGGCAAGACATGGTCCACCGCAACCGTCTCGCAAGAGCCGTACCTCTATGGTGTTTTCGCGCTCAACTCGACGGACATCTGGTTCTGCGGCGGCGGCGGCGTGATCTGGCATCACGACGGCAAGACCGCCAAGAAGGTGCCGAGCGGCGTCACCACAGGCATCGAGGGCATCTGGGGCACCGAAAGCAACAACCTGTGGGCGGCCGGCGACCAGGGCACCTTGCTGCATTGGGACGGGACGAACTGGACCAAGGTTGACTCGACGGTGCCCGCCGGCCATCTGTATCAGCCGTGGGGCGCCGGTCCAAACGACATTTGGGTGCCCGCCAACATGGGCGTCTTGCTGCACTACAATGGGCTGAGTTGGAAACAATTCGACTGGGGCGGCGACGACAATCTGCGCGCGATCTGGGGCAGTTCGGGCAAGGACATTTGGATGGTCGGGCCGTGGAAGGCGGTCAACCACTACCAGGCGCCGTAGGCTCTTTCGCGTTGGAGTGCGTGCCTGGGCAGCGGCGGCCGGTGCCGCAGCGGCCCGTTGCCTACAGCGCGGGACTGGCCGATCCTGCCGGCAAAGCGAGGTCCCGATGCGCTCGATCCAACCGTTTGCCTTGACCCGCTGGGCGGCTGGCGCGTTCGTGCTGGCGGCTGTTGCGTGTGGCTCCAACGCCGCCCCGACCACCGTAGTGGAAGAGGATGACACCGCCGCGGTAGCCGAAGACACGGCACCTGGCGACGCGAGCGGCGACAGCACCACCTGCCGCTCGGTCGGCTGCCAGTGCCACGGACCCAGCGAGTGCGACTCGGGGTACTGCAAAGTGGGAGCGTCTGGCCTGGGCGCTTGCGTCGCCTGTGTCCCCAGCGCCGACCCCACCGAGATCTGTGACGGCCTGGACAACGACTGCGACGGCGCCACCGACGAGTCCAGCTGCCCAGGCCAAGGCGGCTGCCAAGTGGGCGTGTGCCAGAACAAGCAGTGCACACTCAAGAAACTGAGCGACATCCCCTGCAGCGACGGCGACGCGTGCACCGCCGGCGACATTTGCATCGCGGGCGACTGCCAGGCGAACGCGGTCACTTGCGACGACCACAACGTCTGCACCAGCGACAGTTGCGACAAGATCGAGGGCTGCGTCTATCTGCCCATCGAGGCCACCTGCAGCGACGGCAACGGTTGCTCGCTGGGCGATACCTGCCAAGCCGGCGTGTGCAAGGGCACCTCGATCAAGGACTGCAACGACGCAAACCCTTGCACCGACGACAGTTGCACGCACAGCAGCGGCGCGTGCCTGGCCCTGCCCAATACCGCAACGTGCGACGACGGCAATTCGTGCACCGTGGGCGACGGCTGCATCGGCGGCGGCTGCAAGCCTGGAACCAACGTCTGCCCACCATGACTGCGACGCGCCGTGATCTAGACGGAATTGCTCGCCTGGGCTGGGCCGACACGCCCACACCAGTGCTCGCCGAGCCCGCCTTGGCCGAGCGCTGGCGGCTGGGTTGGCTGGGCATCAAGTGCGACGAGCTGACGGCGCCGCTTTTTGGTGGCAGCAAGGTCCGCAAGCTGGACTTCTTGCTGGCCAGTCCGGATTTTGCCAAGTCCCACCACTGGGCTACCGTGGGGGCGATCGGCTCGGGGCACTTGGTCGCCACCACAGCGGCGGCGGGCTTGCGCGGGGCTCGATTGCACGCGGCGTTGTTTTGGGAGCCGCCCAGTTTCGGCGTGCGCGAGAATCTGGCCTATACAGCCAGCTACGCACACCGCCTCAGCTTTTATCGGAACCGGATCGCCTTGGGGCTGTTGGCCCCGCAGGTGCTGCTGGCGCGCCAGTGGCAGGGCGCGGCCGTGGTGCCGCCTGGCGGCTCGTCGCCGCACGGGACGCTTGGGCTGGTCCGGGCCGGTCTGGAACTGGCCGAACAGATCGCGGCTGGGCAACTCCCTGTCCCCGAGCGGATCTACGTGGCCCTGGGCTCTGGCGGCACCGCGGCGGGGCTGGCGATCGGGTTGGGCTTGGCGCAGGTGCCGTGCGAAGTCCGGGCCGTGTATACCGTGGAACCGCAACTGACCACCGGGCGGCGGTTGATGGCCTTGCAGTCGGCCACGTTGGCGCTGCTGGCTCGTCACGGGATCAGCGGGCCGCCACCCAGGCCACTGGTCCTGCTGAACGGCCAGTTGGGCCCCGGCTACGGCCACGCCACCGCGCAATCGCAGGTGATGCGGCAGATCTTGCTTGACCATGGCTTTGCCGCCGACGATGTCTACACGGGCAAGGCGCTGGCGGGGATGTACGCGGACGCACTGGCGCAGCCGCCCGGCGCGGCGCCAGCGTGGCTGTTTTGGAACACCGTGCGGCGCAGTGGCGCGCTGCCTAGTACGGCCCAATGGTCAGGGCGCCTGCCGATTTGGCTGCGCAGCCGCTTGGAACCGGCCGAGCCGGAGCCAGGCTGGACACGCCGGGCCGTGCTGGCCGGCGCAGCTACGATCGTGGCCGCGCGTGTCTTGAGCGCCGATCGCCTGGAGCCGTGGGATGGCCGAACTTTGGGGGCCGGTGCCGCGGCCACTTTGGCTGCTGCCGCAGAGGCGCTGGTCGAACCGCCGCCCGCTCCTGCGACCTTGAATGCTTTGGCGCTCGCGGTTGACCGCTACGTCTTGGGCCTGCCGGCAGCGATGCAACGCGAGATCCTGGCACTGTTTGCGGCCATCGAGCACGGACTGCCTGGGCTGCTGCCGTTTTCGCGAGCGAGCCGAAGCGACCGCTTGGCCCGGCTGCTGCGTTTGCGCGACCTGGGCGGCCCGCTGTTGGATTTGTGGAATGGTATTCGGGATTTGACCATGCTTGGCTTGTGGCAGCAGCCGGAGATGTGGCCAGAGCTGGCCTACCCAGGGCCGATGGTCCCCGCAGGCCCGCGACCGCGCCGCCCGAGCTACGACCGCCTGGCCGCCCCCAACGGCGCCGAACCGCCCGGCTTGGAGCGCTGGTGATCTACGAAGCCCTGCAACTTGGCAATTTCACGATGCGCTGCGACGTGTGCGTGATCGGTTCGGGTCCGGGTGGGCTGACCGCGGCGATGGTGCTGGCCGAGGCCGGCTTGCGCGTGATCGTGCTGGAGCAAGGCGAATTCATTGCGCCCGACCAGATGACCCAGCGCGAGGAGCAGATGCTGCCGCGGCTGTACTGCGACAGTGCCGGCCGTACCAGCGCGGATCGCAAGGTGCGAATTCATCAGGGCAAAGGCGTGGGCGGCTCGTCGCTTCACAACCTCAACCTGGTCAAGCGCATCGACGCGACGCTCTTGCAGCAATGGCACGAAGAGCGGGTGCTCCGCCACTTGCCGCTGGCGCGCTGGAACCAGCTCTACGACCAGGTCGAGCAATGGCTCCGTGTAAGCAAAGTGCCAGAAGATAAATGGAATCGCCACAATCGGCTGCTGTTGCAGGGGGCGCAGAAGCTCGGCTGGCGGGCGGGCGGGCTGGCCCACAACCGCACCGACTGCGTCGGTTCTGGGTTTTGCGAGCTGGGCTGCGCCTTTGACGCCAAGAACAACGCCGCCAAGGTGATGCTGCCGCGGGCGATCGATGCCGGTGCGACGGTTTTTGCCGGTGTTCAGGCCGTGCGGGTCCGGCGCGAGGGCGACCGGGCCGCGGGCGTAGATGCGGTGGGCCTGGACTCCCAAGGCGTGGCGCGCACTTCGGTGAGGATCGTTTGCCCGCGGGTCGTCGTCGCCGCTTCTGCCACGGGCACGGCCGCGCTGCTGCTGCGGTCCGACCTGCCGGACCCAAGCGGCCTGACCGGCCAGACCTTGCGCATTCACCCCGCGGTGGTGGCGGCTGGGGACTTTGCCGAGCCCGTGCAGGCCTGGGCTGGCATCCCGCAGACCGTGGAGTGTACGGAATTCCTCCGCTTCCATGGCGATCCAGGTCGGCCGGGCGAACCGACCCGCATCTGGATCGTGCCCGCCTTTGGCCACCCGATGGGTGTAGCGACCATGATGCCGGGCTTTGGCGCGGCGCACCGCGGCGTCATGAGGCGTTATGCCCACTTGGCCGTCTTGACCGCGATGCTGCACGACAGCACGGCCGGCCGCGTAGAGCCGCAGGGCGACATGGGCTTGCGCATTCACTACCAGTTGAACGCCGCCGACCGGCAAGAGTTGTTGTTGGGCTGGCAACGCTTGGCGCAGTTGCTGCTGGCGGCCGGTGCCCAGCGCGTGCTGCTGCCGCAACCGGTGCCGCTGGAGCTGCGCAACCAAGGCGAGTTGGCGACGGTGCTGAGCGCCGACCCAGAGCAGTCGGGCCTGACCGCCGTGCACCCGATGGCCTCGGTGCCGATGAGCGACGATCCCCGCCTGGGCCCTGTGGATTCGCGCGGTGCGCACCACGGCGTCAAGGGGTTGTGGGTGGCGGATGGCTCGCTCTTTCCTACGTCGATCGGCGGGCCGCCGCAGCTCTCGATCTATGCGCTGGGCTTGCACGTGGGGCAGGGGATTGCCCTGGCGCGGTAGGGCGTTGGGCTAGAAGTACCAGCGCGCGGCGCCGCCGCCATACGGATAGAAACCGCTGTAGTAGTGGTCGCCCAGGTAGAAGGTGGGGCGGAGGCTCGCGGTCAACTCCAGCGGGAAATTCTTGAAGTGCCAGCCCACCTCGAAGATGCCGGCGATGCCGATGGAGGTGTAGCTCTCGTGCCACCACGTGTACATGTAGGCCTCGACGCCAGCGCCCAGGCCCCACCAGAGGCGTCCGGGCGGGAGGTTGACCCAGGTGCCCAACTCGCGCAGGTAGTCCACGCCAATCTGGTACTCCGAGCCGTAGACGCCGGGGTTCAAGCCGATCACGCCCTGCACCGCGTCCTTGGTGGTCAAGTAGTACTTGGGGGCAAAGCCGTACGTGTGGCTGCCGCCGCCCACGCCCAGGCCGAACTTCTTGCTGTGGCCGATGACATCGCCGCCGGCCTCGTCCGCCAGCGCGGTGCCGGTGAGCCCGCCAAGGGCAAGGGTCAAAGTGGCTAGAATAAGGAGGAGTTTCGACTTCATGGCGACCTCAAAGCAAAGGGGGATGCGCGATTGGCTCGCGTCCAAAATGGGCGTGTGCCGCGGCGCAGTGACGCCTACGCTAGAGTCTGACACCGACCGCGTCAAGTTTGTACGGGGCGAGCGCGCGACCGATCCACTCGCGCGATTGCAGCGAGGTCCCCGGCCCAGCTAGCGCCACACCCACGCCACGGCCGCCGCCACCAAGCCTGCGGCCGCCAAGCCCAGCCAGACCCAGAGTGGCCAATCGGCTGGCAAGCGGGACGCGCTTGGGTAGTTGCTCACACTTTCATCTACTTGCGTGGCCACGGCCAGCGCTGGGCCAGGAATTGCGCCGTAATCCAGCGGGCCCAGGTTCGGCTGCCCCGCCGCGGTGCCTGGCTCCAACGGCTGCTCTACTTGGGTAGAAAAGCTCTCGCTGGGTAGCCTGCCGGTCAGATCGCTCCCCACCGCACGGAATGGCCGAATCGGTACACCTTCGGCCGAGGCCCAACGTTGCGGACTCACCTGGCTGGGTGAGTCAGATCGAGCGGCAATCGGCCTGGCAGGCGCGTCCGCGGGCAGTAGCGCGTTGCGGGCCGTGTCGCCGGCCGCGCCCAGACCTTCGGCCGATCGTTCGGAGTCCATGGAACTGGGCGCCAGCGCAGGCAAAACCGCGGGAACCGGGCCCGTCGCCCGCGACATCGTGGGGGCGCAGGTCCGGTGCAGCTCGGCCTCTAGGACATCGGCGCTCGCGGGGCGCAGGGCCGGGTCCTTCTCCAGGCAGCGCATGATGACTTGTTGAAGCTGCTCGGGAATCGGCTCGGATCCAACCGGCGCAACTAGCGGCGGCGCGGGGTTTAGGATGTGCTTGCGCAGCAGTTCCTGATTCGAGTTGCCATAGAACGGCAGGCGGCCACTCAGGGCCTCGTAGAGCACCACACCCAGCGAGTAGAGATCGGCCGCCGGCCCCACCGGATCGCCAGCCGCTTGTTCCGGTGCGATGTATTCGGGCGATCCGACCACATAACCTGGTTTGGTCAATGGTTTTTCGTTTGGATCCGGCGCCGCCAGAATCGACAGGCCAAAGTCGAGCAACTTGACGAAGTCGTGGGTGTCGGGCACGGCCTGTAAGAAGATGTTGTCGGGCTTGATGTCGCGGTGCACCACGCCTTTGCGGTGGGTCTCGGCCAGCGCTTTGCAGAGCTGGGCCGCGATGTGGACGATACGGGCCACGGGCAGGATGGGCGTCTGCCGGGTCAGGTCGCTGAGCTTCTGGCCGACCAGAAATTCCATCACGATGAACAGCGAGTTGCTCGCCGTGTCCGCGCCAAAATCGATGACCTTGACCACATTGGGGTGCGAGATCATGCTGGCCACGCGCGCCTCGCGAGCAAAGCGTTTGATTTCGGTCGCATCGCCAGAAAGATCGCGCCACAATACCTTGATGGCGACCGACTTGCGCGTGCCGAGCTGCACGCCGCGGTAGACGGCTCCCATTCCTCCCACACCGACCAACTCGTCGACCATGAATCGGCCCAGCAACTGGTCGCCGCGCAGCAAGCGACCGGGGAAGTCGGTGTGCTGCTCAATGAGCGACGTTGGCGTGCTGTCGCGAGCACATAGGAATGCCGACGAGCGATGTCCGCACACGCAGCAGATTCGCATCGAGCCCTCCTGACGCAGACTGCCGCCCATCGCGGCGGGACTAGTTCGACAGGAAAATCCTAGCCGTTCAACGTGTCCGGCCGTCTTGCGACGAACCGCGTGCCATTGCTCCCGCCGACTGAGCAGACGAGCCGCCCGACGGACGACAGAGCCCAAATGGCCGCGGCCAAGCAACAGCGGCTGCCCGGACGCGCATCGATGAAGTCACCTCCCTTGGAATTGTAGCGCCGCCTGAGCCGTTGCGCCAGACGTGATTTTGGCCCCGATCCGCCGCTTTGGGCGCAACTCGGCGTTGCTGCGTCGCTACTCTCGCTGCGGCGCCCGCTAGGTCGCCTTAGTCGCTCTGGTCCTTGCGCATTGATTTGCATCCAGGGGTCCTCGTGGTGGCCGGAGGCCAGAAAAGCAGTCCAGTGGACTGCTTTTCAGCGGGGATCGGCGGCCGGGGCGAATTTCGATGGTGGATCCTGGTTGGTCCGCTGCGTCCCGGGCGCCCACAAGTTCCCGGCCTGATCCACGCGAACGGCCGTGCCAACTCGTGCGCGCGCAGGGAATCCGTTTTCCACTCACCCCATCGGACACGGGCGGGTATAGCTTCGCTGGTCCAGCCTGCAACCAACTAGAATCAAACGGGGACACCGGCTCGGGTCGAAAGAACTGCCTAAGTCTTTTGACCCGAGTCGAAGCAATCCGTTGCCGGCGCCAACGCGCCCGTT
Source organism: Myxococcales bacterium (assembly GCA_037441385.1). Classification (GTDB taxonomy): domain Bacteria; phylum Myxococcota_A; class UBA9042; order UBA9042; family UBA9042; genus SXRM01. The sequence continues at coordinate 19,486 of JBBISH010000054.1, read as the reverse complement.
CTTGGTGCCCAGTTGACCGCAATCGCCTTGCCGCCACCTGTGCTTGCGCGATGACTGGCACAGGGGCAAAGTCTGGCCGCGCGGCCACCGCCGCCGAGTTCAGCATGAGCCAACCGACCGCCGTGCCGACCATCTACGCCGCAGCCTGGGCCTTGGTCCGGCAGATTCCCCCTGGCCGAGTCATGACCTACGGGCAAATCGCTACGCTGCTGGGCACGCCGCGCGCAGCCAGGGCGGTGGGCTATTCCATGTTCTTCGTCCGCGATGCGACCGTGCCGTGGCAGCGCGTGATCAACGCCAAGGGCATGATTTCGTTGGGCGGCGACCTGGACCGGCCCGGCCTGCAGCGCACATTGTTGGAAGCAGAAGGGGTCCAGTTCGACGGCGCCGGGCGCGTGGACTTGGCGACGTACTTGTGGTGGCCCGACGAGCGAATCTGGCACGACCAGCCCGCCGTCGATCCAGCCGACTACCCGTAGAACTCCGCTCGAACTGGAACGAAACCCCGCGCTTCGCTGGCTGGCCGGGGCCGCCAGGCTTCACTGCGGCGGTTTGCCCAGTAGAGCCCGGGCCTTGGCGTAGCTCGGATCCAAGGCAAGCGCCCGCTCGGCCAACCTTTGGGTCAAGGCCGACTCCCCCAGGCGCGACGCGGCCAGCGCCAAATTGTAGGCCGCCTTGGCCGATGGGACTTGCTGAGCGTCGAAGGCCGCGACCAACTCCACCGCCTCGCGATCGCGGTGCTCGTTGACCAATGCGCCCGTGAGATTGGACCACAGCCGCGGGTCGGCCGGTCGCAGCTCCAGACCCCGACGCAGCGCCGCCACTGCCGCCGGGACGCGGTGGTCGCGCAACAGGGCCACCCCCAAGTGATAATGCGCTTCGCCATCCGCCGGGTGCTCGGCGACCGCATGGGCAAAGGCCGGCACATCGCTGGCCAGATCGGCGACTGACAGCCAAGCCAGACTGCCGCGCAGCAGCAGCCAAGCGCCCGCGGCGAGCCCCAGCGCTTGTCCGCGGCGACTTGCGGTGTCCCACGACCAGACCGGCACCACCGTGGCCGCCGCGGCCCACCACAGCGCCTGCGGCAAGTACAAGTAGCGGTCCGAAGCGATCGCGGTCTGCGCCGCGATGGGGCCAAGCAGCAGCAACGTGGCCAGCGCGACCCCAAGCGCTGCCAGCACATTGCGCCGCTGCGGCGTGCGCCACACCACCAGCAAGGTGGCTGCCAGCCAGATCGCCAACCCCGGCCCGGCATCGGCGGGCGACACCAATGGCCGGCACACATTGGGCCAATCCGGCAGCAGCAACGACCGCCCCAGCGCCCCGCCCAAGCTCAAGACCCCGTCGATGGCAAAGGGCGGACGGCCGACCGGCAAGTCCAGCGCGCTCCGCCACGCCAGATACGCGACGACCACCGCCCCGTGCGCCGCCGACCACGTCAGCAGATCGCGGCGGAAGGGCTTGTCCTGCCCGCCCCGTGGCTGCCAGCGCGCCGTCAGCATGGCCAGGCTCGCCAGCACCGCCAAAAGCCCAGACTCTTTGCACAGTAGCGCGCCCGTCGCACAGGCCGCCGCCCCCGCCGCGCGCTGCCAGCCAGCAAGCCGCAACGTGGCCAGGGCGGCTCCCAGCACAAAGCCGGCCTCGGCCACACCGTGCACCGCAGAAATCCACACCGCAGCCTCGGTTTGCGCAGTCGACGCGGCGAATGCCAGGCCCGCCAGCGTGGCGCCCGCCAGGGGCGCGCCCAGTCCCAAGGCGAACTCGACCACCAGCACACTGACGGCACTGTGAAGCAGCAGCGACCACGCATGGAGCGCCCAGGCCTTGCCTCCGGTCAGGGCGATCACCCACGTCCAGGCATACACCGTAAGCGGACGATAAGTGTGCTGTTTTTGGCCGAGCGTCGACGCGCCGAACAAGTCGCTGCCAAACACGGCGGCCAGATGCGTGGGCGAGTTCAGGGCTGGTGCCAGCGGGTCAAAGAAGAAGTGGTCGTCCCACAACCAGCCGGCGCGCAAGCTGGGCGCAAACGCCAGCCAAGCCGCCAGGGCCACGAGCAGCCAGGCCATTTGGCGCGGCGGCAGGCGATGGACTGGCTTGGCAAGGACCATTTGGACTCGGCGCGGCCGCTGGGCCCGCCTTGGCAGCGTGCGATGGCGGGGCAGCAGCGTCAAGCCTCCGTCACGGCGCCGCCGCGCCTTGTTACCCGGTTGTGTGTCAGGAAATCCATGGATAAATCGTAGGATATGTCACGCTTACCTCCGCGATCGGCCTGTAGTTCGACGCCTGGGGCGCTGGAGTGGCCCCTTGACCGCCCATAGGTGCGGCCGTACAAGCCCAACTAGGTGCACTCGTCGCCGCGCTGCGCCGCAGGAACGGACCATGTCGATTGCCGCCCATGCCGTGGCCATCTTGATGGGGCTGTCTGCCTTGCTGGGTGTGGCCAGCGACCCGCGTCCTCAGCTTGGAACGGCTTGGCAGGTGGCGCAAGCCTTTGACCCGCAAGGCGAGCATTGGGTCCTCGACGCTACGTCGCGCGAGCTCCCGGCGCAGTGTCGGGCCCGCCCCACCGCCTGGTTGCGGCTGCCCTGGGTCGTCCATGGCGCCCAAGAGGTCTTTGGCGACGGCCACTTATTGCTGCGATCGGGCGATCTCACGCTGCAGTCGACCCATTCGTTCTTTGGCGGGGTGGCGCTGCCCTGCGGCGACGTGGCGCGTGTGCACGAGTTGCGTTGGTTGGTCCACTCGCCGACCCGCTATTTTGCGCGGTTGGCGTTTGCCCCGCAATTGGTCGACGAGCCCCCACACGACGCATTTTGGGGCGAGACGGTGCCCAGCGTCGCCGGCGGGGCCTTGCTGCTGATGGCGCTCCTGACTGGCCTCATTTTCGCCGGCAAGGTGCCGCGGCGGCTCTGGCTATCGCTGACTTTGGCCAACCTAGCGATGTCCGTCTATTTTGTGTTTGGCACGGCTGGCGCCTTTGGCATCGACCTGCCCATGCGGACGGCGCACCGCATCGCCGACAGCGGAGTCTGGCTCGGCTTCATCTTTACCGCGATTTGCCTGCACGAGCAGCAGGTCATCGGCCGGCGCCTTTTGCTGGCGTACATCGCGTGGGTAATGCCCGCGCTGCTGCTGGTGTTGACTGGCAGCACCGGCGACGTCATCCAACTGGGCACGACCTTGCCGTTTGCCTTCACGTTGGCGCTCTTGGCCATTGCGTTTGTGCGGGTGGCGCGGCGCGTCCCCACGGCCGAGCGCAAGTTGGCCCCCTTGGGGCAGGCGCTGGGCTTTGGCGTGTTTGCCCTGGCTGGGACCAGCGACATGTTCGCCGTGACCGGTATGACCGCTGCGCCGATGCTTTTGCCAGTGGGCGTGGTGGGTTCACTGTTGTTCACCGCGATCGCGGTCAACGAGAGCATCATCGCCACGTACCGCGAGCGCGACTACCTGCGCCACAACTTGGAGCTGGAGGTAGAGCGCAAGACCGAAGAGCTGCGGGCCAAGTCGGCGGCGCTGGCCCTAGCGCACGACAAGGCCGAGCGCCTGCTGCTCAACGTGCTGCCGCGGTCGATTGCCGACCGGCTGCGCGAAGAGCACCACTCGATTGCCGACGGGTTCGAGTCGGTGACCGTGCTTTTTGCCGACGTGGCGGGCTTTACCCCGCTGTCCGAGGCGCTTCCGCCCGGCGAATTGGTCGAGTTCTTGAACGATCTGTTTTCACAGTTCGATCGCTTGGCCGAAGGCCTGGGGCTCGAAAAGATCAAGACCATCGGCGACGCCTACATGGTGGCGGGCGGGCTGCCCGAGTTGCGCCACGACCACGCGCAGGCGGTGGTCAAGATGGGGCTCGCCATGGCGCAAGTGGCCGCGCAAACCCGGACGCCGACTGGGCAACCGCTGCAGCTGCGCATCGGCATCAACACCGGACCGGTGGTGGCGGGCGTGATCGGCCAGCGCAAGTTCATCTACGACTTGTGGGGCGACACGGTGAACCTGGCCAGCCGCATGGAGTCGCATGGCGTGCCGGGGCGTGTGCAGGTGACCGCGGCGACGCTACGGGCGCTGGGCGGCCAGTATCACGCCGAACCGCGCGGCGAGATCGACGTCAAGGGCAAGGGCAAGGTGGCGGCGTTCTTGGTGGTCGGCGAAGTCGCCCAGGCCTAGGAGCGTGTCGGGATAATCCCGGCACAATCCTAGCGCCGCGTCTTGCGCGGCGGCAACTGGCTGAAATCGCACGAATTCACTTCGGGCGATTTTCGGCCAGTTGGACAAACGAAGAAGGCTAGGAGACTGGCGGCACCCAATCAGATCACAATGTATAACTAAATGGACATGTCGCGTCGCCCATTTTGCCGACAGGCTCCTAGAGGGCGGATCAATTTGGACTTTCTCCGCACATCCGCACCATCGAACTTGGCGCGGCGAGTCGCCGCAGGCGCTCACTTGCGCCCCACATGGGGCTGGAGACGCGACCGGCAGAGCGAATTACTGAACGAATGTTCAGTAATTGGTCGAGTCTCTAGAGTTCGCCCAAGATTTCCGACAGGAAAGCCTCTTTGCCGGCCGCCAGCAGCTGGGTGGTGCACACGGCGCCCTTGCCCTGCAACTGGCTCACGCCGGCCGCGATGGACCACGCGCCGCTCTCGTCCACGGTCAGGTTCTTCCAGGTCCACTGCTTGGCCGTGGCGGGAGTGACGTCGGCGCGCAGGTCCCAGTGCTTGGCGGTGGTACCTGGGTGGTTGAACAAGGCCGCGACATGGCTCAGGTCGAGCTTCATGCCGGGCATGAGTCCGCCCACGAACTGGTGAATTTGCAGCTGCATCCGTGCCGTGAACGGCCGCACCGAGTAGTCCGTCAGCGGCACCCCCACCGAGGTGGGCCCCGAGGCGCTCGTCTGCAATTCGGTCAGCGTGGCGGTGAAGGCCGGGGTCGTGCAGGTCTTCCGCACTGCGCGGATGGCGGCGTGCAGCACGTCGCGCGGCACCTGGGCCCCGTCCAAGTGCTCGGCGCGCACCCCGCCCACATGCTCAAGCGAACGCACTTGCTTCCACACCAGCCGTGGCCGCAAGGTTGCGCCGTCGGCCTGGATCGGCCAACCCGCTGCCACTCGGCGGAATTCAAAGTCGAGCTGGACGCTGTGCGCGCGCTCTTCGGCCCCAAGTGGTGCATTCTTTGCGTCGATCCACTGACTGGCTAGCGGTGCGACTTGCGCAAACATATTCATAAGTTCTTTGTCGCTCAGCACCAGGCCGTCTGGCCCAGTCGTCTCGGTCGCGGCCAGCTGCAGGCGCACCAACTGCGGCAGGCCGGTGCCGACTTGGCTGATCCGATCGATTTCGGGCTGTGCCTTGACCCCCTGGGGCGGGTTGGTGACGCTGATCGAGTCCGGTTGTGCGTTGACGGTGAACTCGAAGCGATCGCCCTGCGAACTGCGCACCACCGCCAAAATGGCCACGCCGTTGGCCGATTCGACCTCGTTGTCGAAGCGCGGGTGGACTGCTACCGCCATCCGGCCCTCCAAGTGGTCGATTCCCGCCAGGATGCGCTCTTCTACGGCCTGCGAGCCCCAGTACGAGGCATAGACATTGGTCACCGCTTTCTGCGCGCTCAAGGCCTGATCGCTTTTCTTGGGTTGTTCCGCCGGGTACAGAAAACCCGTGGTCGAGATGTAGACCCCCGCGCCGTTAAAGCCGTCGATGTCCTCGGCCGTGCTCGACGAGCGAAAGCGCAGCGCCTGCTGGTGGCCAAGGCGACCAAAGTGTTGTTTCAGCTGGGCTTCCACCCCATTCCACCACGCTGGGTCCAACGGCTGCTGGCGAATCAACGTCTGCAAACCACCCGCGGCCACCAGCATTTCCGCCGCTGCGCTGTGCGTGGCGTGGCTCCACGCCTTCCAGAAATTCTGGGCGTCGGTATCGCCCGCGTACTTGCTTGCAAAGGCCGTCGGCCCTTCGAGCATGAGCTCGCGGGCCAGCTTGCTGGCCTTGAAGTCTTGGTCGTCCAACATGGCTTCGATGAGCGGCCGCAACGGCGCCAGGTGCGCGGCATAGCCAGCGACCGTGATCACCGACACTTGCGGCGGCGTCTCCACTCCCGGCAGCGACGCCAGCGCCATCAGCCCCATCGCCTTGCCGCCGACCAGGGGTAGCCAAGCCCGCGACAGTACAACACTTCCGCCAGTGAGCGGCAGGAAATAGGGCGCTCCGTCCAGGTTGGCCATCGCCAGCGCGACCACCGGAGGCTGGTTCAAAGCCAGCCACTCGACCCACTGGCTGTCTTCCATCTGCTGGTAGCGTACGCGATCGGGCTTGACCTCCAAGACCACCCGCGCACCCTCTTTGCTCCACAGATCCATGACCTTGTCGTCCAGGATCCCGGCAACGAATGCGTTGGGCGTGCCCCGCGCCGCCGATAGCAAATTCAAGTGCGCCTGCGGTGTTTGCGGGACCGCCGTCAGAATACCGGCGACCGGCGGCAGCGACAGCGGCACATCGGGCAAGACCACCAGATCGGTCGGCGCCAGCTCTGCGGCTTCGGCTTGCCCGACACCGAGTTTGCGGACGCGGCCCGCCGTGATGCCCGAGGTGTAGCCTTCGACCGCGGCCGGCGCGACCAGGTCTGGCCAAGTCAACACGCGCTCGGCCAACGGCCCGCCCTCCGTCCGCAACGCCTTGGCCAGCGCGATCTGCTGAGTCGAGGTGGCCGCAACCCAGTGAAGCTGATCAAATACTTGCGCCGGCAGCAGCTTCTGCAGTCGCAGGAAGTACTGCTGCAAGACGGCCTTGTCGGCATTGTCGGGGTATTCCAGGTCAAACGCCCAAAGGGCCTGGGGATACGGGCGCTTGGGATCGGCCGGCAAGTGGAAGATCGTGCCTACACCAAAGGTGCGCGGCGGGCACTTTGCCGTCCAGCAAAAGCTGGCCAGGTCGTAGAACCGCCTGGAGTACAAACGTGTTTCGTACCACTCCAGGTCGTAGGGCGGAACCTTCTGCTCCTTGGCCCAGGCGTAGGCAGCGGGCAAGTCTGGAAAGTGCAGGCCGGTTTTGGGCACGGCGCAGTCGCCATCGACGGAGTAGCCACTGAGCAAGCGGAACCAGTACCACTCGTCGTGCATCGCGTAGAAGGCCGGGTCCATGAACCAGGCTGGGCCACTGGCCTGAAAGAAGCGGCCGATCACGAACTTGCTGGCCGGCCACGCACCCTTGGCGCCGCTGGCCCACTGCAGCAGCGATGCCTCGCTGGCCATGCAGCGGGCGGTGTGCAAAGTGGGGTCGACGGGGCAGGGCACGGCGGCCGTCGCCTGGACCTCGGCTTTGCCGCGGCTCGATGCAGGATCACAGGACTCGCCGGGGTCGCTGCCGCAGGCGGTCGCGAACAGCGCCATTGCGAAGAGGACCGACCCGGCCCCTCGCGGCGCGGGCGAGGCCCAACTGGTCTGCCGCGGGCGGCTTGGCATTGCGCTGGCGCTGGGGTTGGCGGGGCGCCCGGCCGAACCGGCAGACAGGGGGCAGGCTGGCAAGGCGTGGAGCATGGGCGGCTAGCGGCGCATAAGGACGCGCCACCCCAGACTAGCGATCGCCTGGGTTGTGGGCAACCTGGTTCGCGAACTGCCGGTACCGGATTGAATCCACGGGCCCCACGCCAGTACACTGCCCACACGGGGGGGCGCGGGCGGCGCAGGCGAGGGCAAGGTGGGGCAAAAGGCGAAGAACTGGCGCATCGTAGTCGGGATGCTCGCAGCCTGTTGGACGGCCTTGGCGCCGACCACAGCCTGGAGTGCCAGCGTGGGCTTGTCCGGCGGCGTGTCGCGCACGCCGACCACCGACAGCAGTCCGGCCAGCGGCAGCACGTCGGCAGGCCTAAGCGGACTTTGGGACCCGAACGACCGCTGGAGCTTGGACGGCGGCTGGAACCTGAGCTTGCCGCGCGGCGCCGCGGACAAAGACAACCCGCTCTATACCAAAGAGGTTCAGCGAGCCATCCACTACTTGAGCGTGGGCGCGACCTGGATCCCCGGCGCCGGCGAAACGACCGTCACTGTGGACGAAGACGGCGAGACGGAGGAAGAAGACGTGCCCTATCACTGGAGCTTTGGCAGCAATCTCAGCTTTTCGCCCAAAAGCACCTCGCGCACGGCGACCACCTTGGTCATGGAAGACACCGTGGCCGGCAAGACCTCGACCTACGACGCGCCCACGTTGTTGCAGGTGGCCTCGTCGTCGGCGGGTGTAACCCTTTGGTCGGGCTGGGAAACCGGTGGAACCTCAAGCTACGAGAGCGAGGTCACGCTCTCGGCCGGCCTCAACGCGGTCACCACCAAGCAAAGCGTTGAAGAGTTCATCGGCCGCAACGGCAAGCTGACCACAACCCAACAGCTGATGGACATTTGCAGTGGCGGCACCACCGCCAAGACGGCCAAGCTATGCAAGCGGTTGAATCCACTGCTAAAGGCTCAGGAGGCGACCCTGGCCGTGGTACCGATCTCGCTCACGCTCATCGAGACGCTGTTTCGCAACACCGATGTGTCACTGGGCGCCACCTACTACCTCTACAACAAGGATCCCAACGAGGTCGGCTACTTCAGCCTGGCCACCCAGGGCAAGAAGGCCCCCAATGGCGAGACCGTGAACGGCAGTTCGGCCAGCTTTGGCACAGGCGTCGCGGTCGCCCCCTTTGACTGGAGCAGCACCGCCGGGGTCAGCCACAAGTTGGGGCCGGTGCGCCTGTCGGCCAACGTGGGGTATTCGCATTACTATGGCGATCTGGGGCACTACACCTCGTTTGGCTTGAAAGCCAACTACAAGTTCGCCGAGCACTTCCGCATACTTGGCGGCGCGGCCACCCAGAACGACGTGGACAGCGACGGCGTGGGCACCCGGTCGTGGAGCCTCAGCGCCACCGTCAAGTATCTGTTTTGATTTCAGAGTATTCTCCCAGCCCTCTCTGCTGTGTCAGGCTTGTTGATGCATACCCCCGAGATGACCCCCGATGGCCTGCGCCAAGTGGCGCGGCTGATACCCCGTGGCGATGAACTTGGCAGCCAGGCTACCGTTCCGCCCGTCCACTTGCTCCAATGGTTCGAACACGGTCGCTGGGAAGCGACCCTGCTCACCGGCACGGGGATGGACGAACTGTTTGGCGACGGGCGCATTGCCGTGGTCCGCAGCCAGCGCGGCGCCTTTTTTCGTTCGGTGGGGCTGGGCGAGCCAGTGGTGCTGTCGGTGGGCCTGGGCCGGGTGGGCAACAGCAGCCTTGAGATCGTGCAGTCGCTGTGGACGGCGCCCACAGACACCACGCAAGCGCCCGAGCGGATTGCGTTCTTGAGCATCGCTGCCGTAGCACTTGGCGCCGATCGGCGGCCGCGGCCGGTGCCCCAAGCGGTGCGCAGCTTGGCGCGCGAGCAGCCCGCGGAGCCGGCGCTGGCCGGGCTGGAGTTCGTTGCGGTGGAGCAGCCCGATTTCGTGTGGACGATCGAGGTGCGACCGAGTGAAATCGACGTGTTTTCGCACGTGAACCACGCCTGCTACGCCCAGTGGGCCGACGATGCCCGCCAGTTGCGCGATCGTGCCCGCGGCTTGGCGAGCAGGCCGTTGGCGCGCATGGCGGTCGACTACCAGCGCGAGACGTTGCTGGGCGAGCGCGTCGAGGTGCGCCTGCAAGGGCTGGGACCGGGGGACGTGGCGGCCGAGGTGCGCGTGGGCGATCAAGTCCGCGCCCGGGCCCGGTTGCAGACCGGCGACCCGACCTAGCGGTGCGGGCGCTTTTCGCTTGACTCCCGCGACGTTCAGCGCGATCCTGTTGCGCAAATACGGACCCCTGGGAGGAAGCGATGCGTCAAGTCCAGAACTACTCAGTCAACCCACCGCGCGGCGCCGCCACGGCCGGCCTGCTCGCCAGCCTGTGCACTGCGGCCCTGCTGGGCGGCTGCGCCACTGAGCCCGGCGACGTGGGCGAGTCCGCGGACGACTTGACCAGCAACACGGCTCTGGCCCGCGACATGACCTTCAAGGGCGTGGTTTTCGTCGATGCCACGGCCAGCGCTTCGACGATCGCGGCCGCCATCAAGAAGCAGACTCAGTCGGGCTTTGGTGCTTTGCGCACGGCCACCATCATGCCCAACCAGCGCGAACTGGGCGTGGCCGACCCCAAGCTGTTCGTCAAGACGCCGGTCGACGCGATCGACGCCGCGCAACCCACCGCGGCGCCCAAGAAGATGCTGCGCGTAGAATACACCTACAAGGACACGGCGGTGGTGCCCAAGTCCTTTGCCACGCGGTCCAGCCTGTCGCTGGCGCTGCTGAGCGGCAACTACAACGCGCAAACCCAGAAGATCCTGTTGGAATGCACCGACAACGACAAGGAAGCGCAGGACTTCCAGTCGTCGATCTGGTACGTGTTCAACCCGTCGCTTAGCGGGTGCAAGGCAGCGATCGCCAAGGAGCAAAAGGCCATCGACGCCGACCGCGCCAAGCTCAAGGACCCCAAGACCCAGGTGCCGCTCAGCGAAACGGCCCGCCTGTACCTGCCGATCACGGTCGCGCTGGTGGGCAACAAGACCAATGCCAACAATTCGTACCCCGAGTACGACAAGCTGTGGACCGGCGGCATCAAGAAGGGGCGCCTGACCATCGGCGTGGTGGGCGGCCTGCTGGCCGAATGGGAAGGCAATGGCCCCAAGCCCAGCACCATCGACGACGAGGGCTACACCGAGTGGTTCAAGATGATGCGCGAGGTCTACAAGGCGCGCCCCGGTTGGGTCCTGGCCAAGAACGAAAACGGCGTCGACTTTGGCAGCTACACCATCGGCAGCGTCAAGGTCAGCGGCGCCAAGTTCGAGGACCTGATGAAGTGGGAGCTGGACGGCAGCGGCTGGCCGGCCGGCATCACCACCACCGACCAAAAGAAGCAGCTCCGCACCGCCGTGGGCGACAAGATCCTGGCCAATTGGATGACGTTCGAGCTGCCCGTCTCTGTCAAGATCGGCAGCGCGGCGGCCTCCAAGGTCACCGTCGCCATCGAGAGCTACTTTGGCTCGGGCGGCGGCTCGGGCCCGCACAAGCGCGCCATCAAGAACAGCGACGTCTTCATCTACAACGGCCACAGCTACATCGGCTACGGCCCGCTGGATCCCAGCAACTTCACGGCCGCGGACTTCCCCACCAGCTACCAGCTGTTCTTCATCGACAGCTGCGTGTCGTACAACTACTACGAGAAAGACTACTTCCCGCTCAAGAAGGGCGGCACCGCCAACCTGGAGCTCATCACCAACGGCATGGAGACCTGGACCACCGGCTCGGGCGGCGCGCTGGGCAAGTTCATCGGCACCCTGTTGGACGGCAAGCAGCACAGCTACAAGGAGCTGCTGAAGTCGGCTGAAATCCCCTATGGTTACAGCTGGGGTGGCGATCCGATGCGCGTGGTCGACGGCGAGCTGGACAACGCCTTCAATCCCACCAAGACCAAGATCGTCATCACCCCGTAGGTGGCCGCCCGCGCGCATCGATTCCTGGGGGCGTGGCTGCTGCTGCGCCTCGCGCTCGCGCTCCCGCTGCTCGTCGCAGGGGCGCTGGCGAATCGTTGGCGCGGGGTGTGGCCGCGGAGCTGGTCCCTGCCCTTTGCTGTCGCCGTCGCGGTCGTGCGCTACATGGTGGGCCTGATGATCGGGCCCCTACTCACCGGCGCAAAGCTCAACCTGCCGTCGCCGGGCCTGCCACGCCGTTTGCGCCACACCACCGAACGTCGCAGCGGTAGCCTGGCCGGTCGGCCCATCGAGTGGCTGTGGCCCCGCGGAACCTCGCCCAAGCGCTGCGTTTTGTACCTGCACGGCGGCGCGTTTGTCACCGGTTCGATTGGCACGCACCGCGCGCTGATGGTGCGCTTGGCCCATGCGGCGCAGGCGCGAGTGGTGGGGCTGGACTACCGACTGGCGCCGGAGCACCGCTTTCCGGCTGGTCTAGACGACTGTGTGGCGGTCTGGCGAGCGCTCCTGGAGCAAGGGGAGGCTGCGCAAAGTATGGCGATTGCTGGCGATTCGGCGGGCGGTGGGCTGGCCGCGGCGACCTTGCTCGCGCTCAAAGGGCGCGGCGACCCGTTGCCGGCGGCTGCCTGGCTGCTGTCGCCTGCGGTCGACCTGACCGACCAGCGGCCTTCGTGGCAGCGCAACCTTGCCTACGACTACCTTTCGCCGATGGCGGGGCACTTGGAACAGTTCGTGCCGGCGTACCTGGGCGATGCCGACCCCCTGCAGCCGCTGGCATCGCCGATCCACGGCGACCTGGCTGGCTTGCCGCCCCTGCTCATTCACGTGGGCGAGCGCGAAGTCCTGCACGATCAAGTGGTGGCCTATGCCCAGCGGGCCCGCGAGCTTGGCGTGGAGGTGGAGCTGATCACCGGCGCGGACATGGTCCACGTCTATCCGGCCTTTGTTGGCCTGGCGCCAGAGGCCGATCAGGCGCTGCAGCGGGCCGGCCAGTTCCTGAGTGCTCGCTTGGCCTAGTACACCAAAACTCAAGTTCTTTATGGGTTGCCAGCGCCTGTGTACCAGGCGGCGGCTCGCCTACTGGCACTTGACCCGGAACACCGCGGGATCCTTGCCTTCGCTCGCGGTCAGGATGGTGCCGTCGGCGTCCCAGGTCACGGCTTCGCCTTGACTTTCTGCCGGCGAGGGCAAGACCAGGGCTTTCCAACCAGCTAGATTGGCCGGTGGGCCGGCAAGCACCTCTGCCCCGCGAAACAGCTGCAGACTCCCGTAGGTGCGCACGATCAGGCTGCTGCCGTCTGGCGTCAGGTCCGCGGCCGTCAGCTTGAGCTCGCTGCCCTCGGTCACCCCACCCGCTGCCAGCTCGAGCGTGCCCAAGCTCTCGACTTTGGCCGGCTTGTCGTCGACTTGCGGCCAGTGCGGCGTGATGCGAAAGACCTTGGAGGTGCCGTCGGTGCGCTTGGTCAGCACCACCAGCCGCCCGTCGGGCAGCACCGCCAGCGCCTCGGCGTTTTGCGGGCCATCTGGGTAGTGGAACGTGAGCTCTTGCCAATCTTTTTTGGCCACGGACACGCTCACGTTGGTGGCTGCGGCTGGCAGTCCGGCGGGCTCGGACCAGCGGACAAGGTGCACGTCCTTACGTTCATTGAGGTTATCGCCGATGTCCCCGACCCACACGCAGTCGCTGGGCGTCGGCGCGTCGGGCATGGGCGGCTCGCACGGGCCCACCGCAATGTCTTCCCAGTCGATGTTGCTGGTCCCCGTCAAGTGGAACGTGGCGTAGACCTTGCCCGCGCTGTCGATGGCGAAGACGTCGGGCGGATTGCCCGAGTCGTTGTGCACGTAGTATCGATCGGGGAATCGCCGCGAGCGCGCCATGCCGCTGAGTTCGGTCAGGTCTGCATCCGAGATATGGCCCGTAGTAACCGGCAGTTGCCAGGTGCAGCCGCTGGGATCCAGCACCGTGTGCGTCACGATTTGAACCGTGTGGTCGCTGCCGCAACCGGCCAGCCAGGCCGCCATTATCCAAGGGATCACCCGGTGCATCATCACTTCCTCCGCGCCCCCACGCTACTTGGCCGGCGGCCCCCAGCCGGGCGTCACCTTGCCCGACTGTTGCAGCCACAGCCGCTGGTTGCTGGCAAACGGGCCCGTGTACGTCACCACTTCGCCACCAATCCAGCGGACTTCGATGTGATCGACTTTGGCCGTCTGGGCCAAGCCAAAATGCAGCGTCGCGCTGTCCTGGCCGCCTTGGCCGTTGCCGCCCGAGACGTAGCGCAGCCAGCTCTTCTCGCCCGCGACGACTTTGACCGTGGCGCCCAGGCCCATGCGGTTGCTGCCGGCGTCGCCGATCAGGCGCACCTGAAGCCAATTACCCTTGCAAGGCAAGACGTTGCGGAGTAGCTCGCCCTGTGCCGCCAGGTCCAAGTCGCCGTCGTTGTCCACGTCGGCCACGGCCAATCCCCAACCATTGCGGCTGCTGATGCCCGCGCGGGCGCGGTCGATGTGGAACGTTCCGTCGCCATTGCCCCAATAGAAGTCCGTGGGGCGGCCGTCGTATACGGCGCTGATGGCCAGATCCAGCACGCCGTCGTGGTCAAAATCGCCCAGGGCTGGGACGCTGTGGGTCTCTTGGTAGCGCAAGCCGGCCGCGCCCTCTTGGCGCAGCGGTTGCGTGCTTTTGCCGTTCTCGGTCCAGGGGCCGTTGATGTCGGCCCAGTGACCGGGGCTGTCTTGCAGCAAGACCTGAGTCTTGTTGCTGAAGATGAAGAAGCGCGGGTGCGCCAGGTTGGCCACGACCGCGTCCAACAGTCCGTCGCCGTTCAGGTCGCCAAATACGGCGCCAATGCTGTGGCCGTAGTAGGTCTTGCTGCTCCAAAGGGTCTTGAGCCCTGCTAGGCCGTTCTTTTGCCCCTCTTCCACAAAAGTGTCGCCGTCGTTGCGGTAGTAGAGGTTGCGAATCAACACGTAATTGTTGACAAAAACGTCCATATCGCCGTCTTGGTCGGCGTCCACTGGCACGACCCCGCGGCTGGGGGTCTTGGTGTCTTTCTCGCCCAAGAAACCCTTTGTGCCCGTCCAGTTCTCGAACTTGCCGCCGCCCAGGTTGTGGAACACGGTGTCGGCGTAGGGGGTGTAGTCGTCCCAGCACTGGAACCGGGAAATGTACAAGTCCAGAAGCCCGTCGCCATCGAGATCGGCCCAGCCGGCACCGGCGCTGGGGGCGTGATTCCCCTTGCCGTTGCAGGTGTTGTAGCTCTGCTGGCCGCTAATGCCCGAGTCCTTGGTCGCGTTGCTGAACTTGCCCTTGCAGTCGCCGCGCCACAGGCTGTCTTCCGTGCTGAAGTCCTCGACATAGCAGAACAAATCCGCGCAGCCGTCGTTGTCGTAGTCGCCCCACACGCCGCCCGAGCAGCCGCCGCTCAGGCCCGAACTGGTGGTGATGTCGGTGAATTTGCCGCCGTCGTTGCGGAACAGCTTGGGGCCCCCCAAGAACAGGTCGTCGTCGCCATCGCCGTCAAAGTCGCCAAAGCTTTGGCGTCCGCTCACCTCGACGCCACTGATCGGCTTGAAAACCTTGGTGGTATCCGCCGGAATTTCTTCGACCCACAGGCGCACCAAGAAGTCGTGGTCCAAGCTAGAGCTCAGGCCATTCCAGTTGTAGTATGCGGTAGAACCCACGTTGAAATTGAGGAGTTCTGGTAGGTTCCAGGCCGAGTGGCACGCCGTGAACGTGTTGCAGCAGTTTTGCGGATCCGCGCAGTTGTCGGGGGGCGTGCCGTCCATGGCAAATGCCGGATCGGCGCCCGTTTTGCGCAGATGCGCGACGTAGAGCGACTTGGGCTGGTCAATCAGCAGCGGCTGGGGCAGGGCGTAGTCCAACCAGCCTTGGCCGTGGGCGCTGGGCAGCGGATCTTTGCTCACGTCGCCCTGGCAGCGACTGCCTTGCCACAGCGGGCTCCAGCGGTAGAAATCGAAACCGTTGTCCGAGAAGTCGGGATACAGGCCCGCCACCAGCTCGGCCGCCGCTTGCGCGCTGTCGTCGGTGGGGGTCACGGCCCATTGGATCGAGAAGCCCCAGACTCGGCTGGGTTTTTCTACGTCGAAGCGCACCGCCTCCCACGTGGGGTGGTCGTTCATGGTGTAGGTGCCGGCGACGTGCCAATTTTGCTTGGGCAGCGACGACTTGGCCTCGCCATCGTCGTAGGCGAGCGCTGGCATCTTGCTGGGGATCCAGCCCAAGCCCGAATTGCATGCCGTGGCTTTGGGCAGGTTGGGCGCCTTGCCCCAGTCTTTGGGGGCCGTGATGTCCGGTCCGGCGCTGCAGTTTTCGGCCTGGGCGTCGGAGCCAGCGCTGTCGGTGAGTTGGGCGCTGTCGGCGCTGGCGGTGGCGTCGCTGGTCGTGGCCGGGGTACTAGCGGGGTCGCTGCACCCCACGGCCAAGGCGACGCCCAGCCAAAGTGCGGTGCGCAGGCCCCGAACTACGGTCATCCATTGGGCAGGCTGCATGGGGCTCCTTGCGGGCGCGGCGGGTCGACGGCGGTGCGCCAAAATGCCGAATAATATCAGGCAATACTGCCGGAAGTCGCCAGGTCCTGCGACGCCAATTGCCCGGTTGCGTCTAGGCAGAACGTGCCGTCGTGCAGGTGCCATGCAGCGCCGTCCCAGCGCGCGCGGCTGTAGGGATCGAGAACCAGGCACATCGCCGGCGCAAAGCGCTGGGCAAAACAGGCCATGCGCGGGCCGTCCTGCAGACGCAGGCGCTTGCTGGCGTGCGGCAGCGGAACGACTCCCGGCGCCAGACCCAGACCGACATCGAGCACTTCGGCGTTGCCTGGGCCTTCGGGCGGGTTGTCGTGGAAAAGCACCAAGCGATCGCTGAGCACCATGGCACCTGCCGACCAGGCCAGGATCGGCCGCTGCCCCAGCTGATCCGCCAGACCCATCAAGCGGATGCGCGCGAGCAGGGTCGCTACGTGGCCGCCCGCGATGGCGACGAGCTCGCAACCATGTAAAATATCAAGGACGTCTTCGCGCTCGCGCCGCAGCGGACCGCGCGATCCGGGCTGGACCTGCACCTCGAATTCCTTGTGGATGGCCCGAATCTGCCGCACGTGGTGCTCGTCCAGCTCTTGCAGCGCCCGCACCGAGCCGGCACGTTCGGCCGTCAGCAGGTCGGTGTGGGCATCCTCGCGGTGATACAGCGCTTGCGCCGCGCCGAGGTAGGCATCCAGTCGCAGGCGATACAGGTCCTGCAGATGGCGCAAGCGATCCTGGCGCTTGCGATGGGCGGCAAAGAGTTCGGAATCTTGCGCAAAGACGCGGTCGACGCGCTGGTGCAGGCGCAAATTGACGGCGCGCCGACCTACCGCGTCTTGCAGTTCGTCGTCCTCGGCTTCGCGCTCTTGCCAGCCGGCGGTGATGACGGCGATGCGGCCCAGAAGCCCAGTAGCGTCCAGCTCTTCGGTGACGGTGATGGCGTGGCGCTGGGGGCCCAGCAAGGTGACCCGCGGCGGGTGGGGCGAGACAGACATCGGATCCTCGGCAGGTCGGACTGCGCTGACCGCACTTTGGCACATTCGGGGCCTCCGGGTCGAGCGCCGATGGCCTGGGCTCGGAGGTTGACGGGAGAGCAGGCCTCATGCCACCTTGCGGGCACGGAGGGTTCTATGCAACGACGCGATCTGGTCACCGCCATCGTCCTGACCGTGGTGACGTGCGGTATCTACAGCCTGTTTTGGATGTTCCAGATGGGCAACGACATTGCCGCGCTGCGCGGCGACGATCAGCCCAAACCCACCACCGACTTGCTGCTTACGATCATCACCTGTGGCCTCTGGTACTTTGTGGTCAGCTACCGCTGGGCGCAGCTGCTGAACGACCTGGCCGAAAAGCGCGGCAAGCGCGTGGACACCAACTTCCCGGTGCTCTGCCTGATCCTGGCGTTCTTTTCGTACGGAATCGTGGGGTTGGCGCTGATGCAGAACACCCTGAACGATCTGATCGACGCCTGATCCTCGTCCCGGCGAGCCACCCCGAACCCCGCGAGCCCCATGTCCGCCACCCCGTCTGTCTCGGTCCTCTTCGTATGTCTGGGCAACATCTGCCGGTCCCCGCAGGCCGAGGGCATTTTCCGCCACATGGTGCGCGAGCTACGCCTGCAAGACCGGGTGCGCATCGACTCGGCCGGAACGGCTGCCTACCACACCGGCGAGTCGCCCGATCCGCGGACGCGCGCGACCAGTGCCCGCCGCGGCGTACCCTTGCAGCACGCGGCGCGCCAGTTCCAAGTGGCCGATTTCGACCGCTTCGACCACATCCTCGCCATGGACCGGCACAACCTGGCCGCGATGGTCGAGCTGGTACGGCAGCCGCAAGACCGAAGCAAACTTGCACTGTTGCGGTCCTTCGATCCCAACGCAGACGATCCGAGCGTGCCCGATCCCTACTACGGCGGCGCCCACGGCTTCGACCACGTTTTTGAGGTGTGTTGGGCGGGTTGCGAGGGGCTGCTGCGCGAGATCTGCGCCCAAAACGGTTGGGATTTCCGCGAGCTGCCGCGCCTCTAGCCAAGGAACCGCTTGCTGCCGGTCGGCAATTTCAACCGACATTGGTCCTGGCAAACCTTACACCAAGAACTGGTTCACGGGGTGTGCCACTCGAGCTCGAAGGGGAGCAACGCCCCTTGGCGGCTCCACACCACCTGGCCCTGCGCGTCGACGACGACGGTGGTTGGCAGCGCCCGCACCTGCCACGCGGCGTCGATCGCCCGCGTCTCGGGGAGAATCGCAAACGTGCGCGGATGATCCTTGGCATAGGCGCGCGCGTCCTCGGCGTCTTCGGCCGCGATGCCCAGGACGGTCACGTCGGGGTGGCCGGCGGCAAAGCGATCCACCAGCGGCGAGGCCACCTTGCACACCGGACACCACGAGGCAAAAAAGTAGAGGACCACTGGCTTGCCGCGCAGTTCAGATAGCTTGACGCTGCGGCCGTCTAGAGCCGTTGCAGTGAAATCCGGCGCCGGGCCCACCACCTTGACGCCGCCGCGCAGGGACTGCACCACCATCCAGACGGTCCACACCACTAGCAGGGTCACGGCCCAACTGCGCAACTCGGCGCCAAGTTTCTGCTTCCAGGTGCGTGTGACGGGGGCGGGACTGGCTTCGGGCGCGGCGGACGGGGACTCGCTGGACACGGTGAGCCTACTTGCCAAAGCGGCGCACCAAGATGGTGCGGGTAATTTCGAACACTTTGGCCGCAATCCGCGCTTCTGCGGGTTTGCTCAGCTCGGCGCCAAACAAATCGGCTCCGGCATCCAAGAGTTCGGCAGGACGGGCGTTCTTCAGGCCCACGTGGCGCATTTTGACCACGCCCACGCGCTCGTTGACGGGCTCGGCCTCTAGCACTTTGGTCGCGGCGTACAGCGTGTCGCCGGCCGTCACAAAGCCGGGATGGGCGCCTTCTTTCCATACCACGTCCCACAGCAAGTGACCGCCCAGGTCCACCGAGGCCAGCGTCACCACCCAGGCCATCACCAAGCCGCCATAGACCATTCGCGTGGGCGTGGGCCCTTCGCGGCGGCAATACAACTCGTCGACGTGCATGGGGTGGGTATTGCGCAGCAATGTCGCCAACTGCATCGGCTCGGACTCGCCGATCGTGCGGCCGACCGCGTGAGCAAACACTTTGCCTGGCGCCAGGTCTTCAAAACACCCAAATAGCGGCGGATCGAAGCGCAGCGACGACGGAATCGCATGACTCAGGTTGGTCGCGGTGTCCACGCCGGGCAGCCGTCCCATCCAGGCCTTGCCCTCCAAGTCCTCTGCGCGCAGCTGCGGCGAGCCCGGCCGCGCGGTCAGGCGCCCCGGCCGCACCAGCGCCAGTCGCTCTAGGTCCACCACACGCTCGCGGTGCTCGTCCAGCAAGACCGTGTGGATGTGCACCACGCCGCGAGTCTTGCCGCCACTGGGCCGGGCGTTGACGACCCGCGACACCGCGCTG
>JBBISH010000053.1:0-40671 GCA_037441385.1 Myxococcales bacterium | reverse complement strand
TTGTGGTTCACGTCTTCTTGGCCGTCGCTTAGGCCATCGCCGTCGGTATCGGCCAACAGCGGGTCGGTGGTCGAGCTGGGATCACTATCCCCCACAAAGGGTTGCGCGGTCGCTGCCGGCTGTTTGGCCGAAATCTGTGGAGCAGTCAGGCCCCCTTCCAAACCATCGCCCAAGCCATCGCCGTCGGTGTCGAAGAGCACGGGCGAAGTGCCGCCCGTCACGTTGGACGGCTTGCCATCTTTGCTGACGCCTTTTTCCCAGCCATCCAGCACGCCATCGTCGTCGGTGTCGGCGTCGGTGGGCTTGGTCACCAAGTGATCGGCTAGCGGAAAGGCTTCTTGGCCGTCGCTGAGCTGGTCGCCGTCGCTGTCGGCGTCGTTGGGGTTGGTCTTGGTCACCGTCAGCTCGTAGGTGGTCGAGAGGCCATCGCCATCCTGATCCTTACCCACGTCGTCCTTGGCCAGCTTGGGGTTGCTGTTCTCGGCGATCTCCACGGGATCGAGCACGCCGCCGCCGTCGGTGTCGGCCAGCAGCGGCGACGAGCCGTACAGATTGACCTCATCGCCATCCGACAGGGTGTCCCAGTCCGTGTCCACCAAGAGCGGATCCGTCTTGTACGTCAGCACTTCCGCGCCGTCGGCCAAGCCGTCGCCGTCGGTGTCGGCCAGCAGGGGATCGGTCAGTGTAGACAGGATCTCTTGGCCGTCTTTCAGCCCGTCGCTGTCGGTGTCGGCTTTGGTCGGGTTCGTTTTGTGCTTGAGCACTTCGTCGCCGTCTTCCACCGCGTCTTCGTCGCTGTCTTTGGCAAAGCGATTGGTACCATAGACATTGAGTTCGGCCCAATCCGCGAGCCCGTCGCCGTCCGAGTCCTTCTTGTCGTCGCTGGGGTCGTTTGGGTTGGTGCCGTCGATCAGCACCTCGGCGCCGTCGTCCGAAAATCCATTGTCCGAGTCCACTTGCAGCGGATTGGTCTTGGTGACCTGCAGCTCCACGTTGTCCGGCAACCCGTCGCCGTCGCTGTCGACCTTGGTGGGGTTGGTCTTGAACTTGGCCACTTCGTTGTAGTCCGACAAGAAGTCGCCGTCGGTGTCGGCCAGCGTCGGATTGGTCGGCGGCGCCCCATTCTTGGGGTTGATCTCGTCGTAGTCGCTCAACCCGTCGCCGTCCGTGTCCTTCAAGGTGGGATCCGTGCCGGCTGCGGCTTCTGCGGCGTTGGTCAGGCCGTCGGCGTCTGGATCGCCGGCCGCGCCTTGGCTCAGGTTGCCAAAGTAGCTGATTTCCCAAGCATCATTGAGGCCGTCGCCATCTGCATCGGCGGCGTGCGCCGGCAGTGGCAACAAGGTCAAGGCTGTGCTCGCCGCCAGGACGAACGCCAGCCACGGGACACGGCGGCGGAAGCGAATGGACGGACGCGCTGGGCGGTGTGGCATGCCTTCAGGATGCTCCGCCGCACGCCGATCTTCAAGTTATACCAGTTCCGTCCGAATCGCATCGAAATTTCAGGCATTTCTCCGGGCGCGAACCGGGGTCTCGGCCTGATTCTCGCCAGTTGCGCAACGGGTCCTTAGAGCCGTACAGGCGTGAATCAGGTGGGGTGCATATGAGTTGAAAGTTGCGGCCGCCGCCCGCAGACTTGCACCGCCGCCCGCTGGCGGCCCCAGGAACCCGTATGGCCCGCCCCACCGATTCTCGCCCCCATTCGCCCGCCGGACGGCCCGCTCACGCCCCAGACGATCGCCGCGGACCCCCGGCCCACAAAGCCAAGGGGCGTCCACAGTTGCCTACTCCGCCGGCGCCCGAGCGCCTGCCGACCTGGCCCGGGGTGACCTCGCTGGTGTTGCGACCGGGCACGGCCACACCGCCGCTGGCCGGCCACCCGTGGGTGTTTTCTGGGGCGCTCGCCCACGTGGTTGCGGGGCCGGGCGCCAGCGACCTGCCGGGCAGCCCGTGCGCGCTGTTCGACCAGCACGCCCGCTACTTGGGCGCCGGCTATTGGAACAAGAACAGCCAGATCGCGGTGCGCATTCTGGCCATGGGCAGCGATGGTCTAGAGCCGCTCGACTTCCCGGCCCTGGACGAACTGGCCGCCCAGCGCGTGCAATCCGCGGCGGCGCTGCGGCGCGACTTGGGGTTGCCCGGTCCGGCGACCACCGCGTTTCGCCTGGTCAACAGCGAAGGCGACTGGCTGCCCGGCGCTACGGCCGACCGTTTTGGCGACGGTGCGGTGCTGCAGATCTCGACCGCCGGCGCCTGGAACCTGCGCGCGACGATCGTCCGCGAGCTGCAGGCCTTGGGCTGCTCCTGGGTGTTGGTGCGGGTGCCGGCCGATATCCACCCGTCCGAAGGCCTGGTCGGCGGCGCCAGCGAAGAGCACGGCCAAGTGCCCGAGCGGGTCGCGGTCTTGCACAACGGTCTGCAGTTGCTGGTCGAGCCCGCCGGCGGTCAGAAGACGGGCATGTACTGTGATCAGCGCGACAACCATGCCCGCGTCGCGCAGTTGGCGCCGGGGCGCTTTGTGGTCGACGCGTTTTGCCACGCGGGCGGTTTTGGGCTGCACGCGGCCCGCGCCGGCGCCAAGCGGGTGTTGTGTGTCGATGCGTCGCAAAAGGCGGTGGATCTTACGCTGCAGCACGGAGCCATGAACAAAGTCGACCTGGAAGTCCAGTGCAACGACGCCGTGCTGGTGTTGCGCAACTTGGCCGGGCTCGACGAAGCAGACCGCCCGGATCTCGTCATCGTCGATCCGCCCAAGTACGCCACCCGCGCCGCGGCCGTTGAGCAAGCCCAGCGCAAGTACACGGCCCTGAACGCGGTGGCGATGCAGGCCGTGCGCCCCGGTGGCTGGCTGGTATCGTGCTCGTGCTCGGGTCTGGTCGAGCCCGAGCTGTTCCTGCGCACGCTGGGACAGGCCGCGCAACAGGCTGGTGTGGCTGTGCAATTGGTCGAGCTGCGCAGCGCCGCTCCCGATCACCCCACCGCGCCGGCCCACGCCGAGGGGCGCTACCTCAAGGTCGCCATCTGCCGAGTGGTGCCGCGCACGTAGCTTGGGCTATCTGGCCACGCGAACCCGCGCGTCCACCGCCAGCACGCCCTGACCGGGCGCCAGCGCGAGCAGCGGATTCAGGTCCAATTCGGCGATCTCGGGGATCTGATCCACCAACTGCCCCACCTTGAGCAGCACGTCGATCAGGGCCGCCCGATCCGCTGGCGGTGCCCCGCGGAAGCCGTTCAGCAGCTTGGCGCCGCGGATACTGCTCAGCAGCTCGGCCGCGTCCACGTCGTCGAGCGGCGCCAGGCGAAACGCCACGTCGCGCCACACTTCGACTGCGACGCCACCCGAGCCAAACGCCACCAGGGGGCCGAACACGGGGTCGCGCGTCGCCCCCACCAGACATTCCACGCCCTGCGGGGCCATCGCCTGCACCAGCCAGCCTTCCACCTGGGCCAGCTTGTCCAGTTCGCTCAGGCGGTGGCGCATTTGCTCCATGGCGCGGCGCACTTCCTCGGGGTTGTCCAGGCCGATCACCACGCCGCCCACGTCGCTTTTGTGGGTGATGGTGCTCGATTGGATCTTCAGCGCCACGGGCATCCCTACCGAGTGCGCGGCCGCGACCACCGCCTCGACCCGCGCGTTGCCAGAGGGCACGCTCCGCTCGGGTAGGACAGAAATGCCTACCGCCACAAGGAGTTGCCGCACCTCGTCGCCCGAGAGCCACTCGCCCTTGGCGCCCGCAATCACCTCGCGAGCCTGCGCCAACACCGCAGCGGGCAGGGTGCCCGGCTTGCCCGCGGGCCGCTGCAGCCACTGGGCATAGCGAGCCGCGTGGGCCAGGGCGATCGCCGCCGACTCGGGGAACGCGTACGACGGAATGTTGCCCGCCCGCAGGGAACGCAGCGCCTCGGGCACACCGTGCTTGCCCAAAAAGCACGTCACCACAGGCTTTTGCGAGCCGGCCGCGCCTTCGCGGATCGCGTCGGCCACCGCGGTCGCGTCCGTCACGATCGGCGGGACGAAGATCGCCAGCACGGCGTCGATGTCTGGATCGGCACACAGCAATTGCACGGCCTGGCGGTAGCCTTCGGCCGAGGCCGACGCGATCATGTCCACCGGGTTGCGCACGCTCGCCTCGGGCGGCAGGAATGAGCGCAGCCCCGCCTTGGTCGCTTCGCACAGCGGCGGGATCAGCAGGCCTTGGGCAGCACAGGCATCGGTGGCCATGATCCCCGGACCGCCCGCGTTCGTCAGGATCGCCAGGCGCCGGCCGCGTGGCAGCGGCTGGTTGGCCAAAAGCATCGCCAAGTCGAACAGTTGCTCCAGCGTGTCGGCGCGCAGCACGCCTGCCTGGCCCAGCAGCGCGTCCACGGCCACGTCCAGGCCCGCCATCGCGCCCGTGTGCGACGACGCGGCCTGCGCTCCCGCCTCGCTGCGGCCGGCTTTGACCATCAAGATCGGCTTGCTGCGCGAGGTGCGTTTGGCAATCTCTTGGAAGCGCTTGGGATTTCCAAACGACTCCAGGTACAGCAGGATCACCTTGACCGCCGGATCTTCACCCCAGTAGGCCAGCAGATCGTTGCCCGACAGGTCGGCTTTGTTGCCCATGCTGACGAATTGGTGAACGCCCAGGCCCAGATCGCGGGCGTGCTCCAAGATCGCCTGCCCCAGGGCGCCCGACTGCGAGGCGATCGCCACCCCGCCCGGCGGCGGCCACGCTGGCGAAAACGTTGCATTCAGCCCCACTTCGGGGTCGCGGTTCTGGATGCCCAGGCAATTGGGGCCCACCATCCGCATGCCGTGTTGCCGCACCAGCCCCACCAGATCGTCTTGCAGCGCCTTGCCCTTGCCGCCCAGCTCGCCAAAGCCCGCCGTGATCACGACCAGGCTCTTGACGCCCTTGCGACCGCAGGCTTCAACCTCGGCGCGGACCTGGGCCGCCGGCACCGCGATCACCGCCAGGTCGATGTCGTCGGGCACCTCTTCTACGCTCGGCCAGGCGCGAACCCCTTGCACCGCCTTGACTTGCGGATTGATGGGATACACCGCCCCCGCAAACGAGTGGCTCAGTAGGTTGTGCAGCAGCTCGCCGCCAATGGTGCCGCGCCGCCGCGAAGCGCCGATCACCGCCACCGTGCGCGGCGAGAGCATGGATCGCAGCTCGTTGCGCAACATCGTGTCGTTGCTTTGGATTTCGTGATCGTGGCCGGGTTGATCTTGGGTGTTCATCGCGCGTGCCTTGGGCTGCCGGGCCTGGACCGGCGCGACAAAGTAGCCGCTCTGGGCCGCCGCCGCGAGTTCGGCGCAGCAAGTTGCGGTCATGCCGGCGTCATCGTCGCGACTGGGGTCTGTGCGCCCCAACTCAACGCATCGGATTGGGCCGGTGGTTTGACGGCCCTCCTGCGACCGGTTACCTCTAGAAGGTGGCCGCCCGTGCGGCCCTGTAGGACGCCATGCCCGCTGCCGCCCAACGTGCCCCTCAGCAACAGCAACAGTCGAGGGTTCCCCAGCAGCAGGTTCGACCTGGTGGTGGCGCACCCCAAGGTCAAGAGGCCGGGGCCCCAGCGCCAGCGCACCTTCCGTCGATGATCCGTCGCGGCAGCGAAGGGCCCGAAGTCCGTATGCTGCAGATGCTTTTAGAGAAGACCGGCCTGTCGCCCGGCCCGATCGACGGCATCTTCGGCCCGGCCACCCACGGCGCCGTGGTGCAGTTCCAGGTACGCCGCGGCCTGGACGCTGACGGCATCGTCGGGCCCAAGACCTGGACGGCGCTGCGCGACAAGACCGGCTCCGACCTGGACCCTAGCCGCTACGGTGCCCCGCGGCAGCGTCGACCGGCCGCGCCTCCGGCCGGCGGCGGGCGTGGCGGCGACAACCAAGCGCCGCGGCGTCCCGGCGCCAACCCGCGCGATGAGGCCGCCATGCGCGAAGAGATCTTGCGCGTCGCCGGCTCGCAGGTCGGCACGCTCGAGCGCGGCCACAACCGCGGCGGCGCCACCAAGTACCAGCAGGCCTTTGGCCGCGGCCCCGAGCCGTGGTGCGCCGACTTTGTGTCGTGGGTCTACTCGCAGGCCGGCAAGGACACCAACGCTCCGTACTGCCCCACGTTTGTGCAGCAACTCAAGCGCCAGGGCCGCTGGAAGGGCCACGCCAACCCCGAGCCGGGCGATCTGGTGTTCTTTGACTGGGACGGCGACGGCAGCCCCGACCACGTTGGCATCGTCAAGTCGGTCAACGGCGACGGCACCATCACCACCATCGAGGGCAATACCACCAATCCAAAGAACCAGGAGCAAGAAGGCGTGTTCGAGCGCAGCCGCAAATACGACAAGCGCGGCCGCCGCGACCTGGTTTTGGGATTTGGCGGGGTAGCGTAGAATCCCAAACCGGCGCGCAATCTGCTGCGGCTCGGGCGGGACTGCATGAAGTATTTTCTTGGGTTGAGCGTGGCCGCCGCTTGCTTGGTCGGCGCCACTTTGTTCGGTTGCGCCAGCGAGAGTTCGGTCGATCCCGCCGTCGCGGCCTGCAACAGTCTGGCCGTACAGACTTGTGCGGCTCTGCAAAAGTGTGCCCCGTACACCCTGACCTCGAACTGGGGCACGCAGGCCAACTGCACCGCCCGCCGCGCCGCGGTGTGCCTGGCCAAGTTGAAGGCCCCTGGCACCGGCGCCAGCGCCAGCAGCGTCAACGCCTGCGCCGCCGCCATTTCCAGCTCGGCCTGCACCGACATTCAGATCCTGGACACTTTGGCGGCCTGCCAGCCCAAAGCCGGCAGCCTGCCGGTCGCGGCGGTCTGCGCCGACGACAGCCAATGCGCCAGCACACGCTGCCGAATCACCGGTGGCCAGCCCGGCAGCGCCTGCGGCACGTGCGTCGTCCGCGCGGCCGTGGGCGGGCAATGCGCCAGCGACGCTGACTGCGAAGGCAGCGCCAAGTGCGAAGCCACTCAATCGGTCAAGGTCTGCAAAGAGCGCGTGGCCATTGGCGAAAAGTGCGACGATAGCCACGTCTGCATCGCCCCAGCCACCTGCCAGAGCGGCAAGTGCGCGGGCCCCGCGGCCCTGGGCAGCAAGTGCGACTTGGGCACCAAGAATTGCGACAGCGGCGCAGGCGCCTACTGCCACGATCAAAAGGAACTATGCACGGCCTTCAAGTCCGCGGGCGAAGGCGAGAGCTGCAACTTCATTGGCGGCGAGTTCGTCAAGTGCGGCTTTGGCTTGGCCTGCGGCGACCTACAAGGTGGCGTGGGCACGTGCCACTTGGTCCCCGACTTGGGCGAAGCCTGCAGCACTGGCGGCAACCCGCCGTGCCGCTCGGGGCTGGCCTGCGACGCCGGGCTGTGCGCCGCGCCCAAGTTCAATACCTGCAAATAGTCTCTATTTTCAATAGGTCATGCCATGTCTGTAGTGAGTTGGAGCCGCCAGGGCAGCGTCGCGGTCGTTTCGTTCGACAACGGCGAGAATCGCCACAACCCCACCTTTGTCGCCGAGTTCTTGGCCACCATGGCCGCGGTCGAGGCCGATGCTGAGGTGCACGCCGTGGTCCTTACGTCCAGCGACGCCAAGAACTGGTCGCTGGGCATCGATCTCAACTGGATCGGCGCCGCCACCGCCGACCGCGCCCGCCACGACGAAGTCCGCGGCTTCCTGCGCGGCCTGAACGACGTCTACGCGCGCGTCCTCACCTTCCCCACCCCGGTCATCGCGGCGATCGGCGGCCACGCGTTTGGCGGCGGCGCGATCCTGGCCTGCGCCTGCGACTACCGCCTGATGCGCAGCGATCGCGGCTTCTTCTGTTTCCCCGAGGTCGACGTCAACATCCCGTTCTTGCCCGGCATGTTGGCGATCGTGCAGCGCGCAGTCCCGGCGTGGCTGCTCGACGACATCTACCTGTCGGGCCGGCGCCTGGGCGGCCAAGAAGTGGCCGAAAAGCACATCGCCGTGCAGGCTTGCGATGGTCCCGAGGCGCTGCAAGCGGCCGCGCTGGCTTTTGCGGGCACCTTCCACAAGGGTCGGGCGGTGATGGGCGAAATCAAGCGGCGCAAGCACGCGCAGATCCTCAAGATCCTGACTGAGGACGACGCGCCGTACATCCAGCGGCTGGCCTTGGTGGCCAAGTAGTCCGCGCTGCCGCCAAACCTGCGATCTGATCTGGGGCGCCCGGGCCCCACCTGCTTGACTCTGCGCCAAGCCACCCCTACGCTAGCTGGGTTGATGGCAGGTCGCCGGGCGCGTCCTGTCGCGCAGCGCGAGGCGTAGACGGTTCTTCCGGTCCAGCGCGACGCTGCAACTGAATGATTCGGCAGTCTGGCGCGGCCCCTGGGTTGTGCCGGGCTGGCGGACCGGTCGACAACCCAAGCGCAACCGGCGCGCACGCAGCCGGGATGCAGCTTGCAGATGCGACGGCGAAGGCCGCGCGGAACTTCGAAGCCAACATGGTCTTTGGGCAAGTCACCCCTGCGAAGCTGTCCGGCAGACTGCCGACGCGCGCACGGGTGCCGTCGATGTGCGCCAGCGCCACGCCCCTTGGGGAGCGGGTGTGCCCTGCAGATTCGACCGCCTCCGACCCAAGTGACCGGCACGAAGCTCTGCGGCCACCGCGCTCCTGGGAATCTCCGTACCCCAAGTACTTCTTGATGAACCTGGTCCTGTGGCTCGGCGGCCTTGGCCTGCTCGGCCCGCTGGACTGGGTAGGTGCAGCTCGCCCGCTGGCGCGCCGCCGCAAGACGTATGCGAAGGCGGAGTGCCGATTGCGACCCCACACGCGAGGCTTGCGCCACCGCGCTGTCCGCCAGGTCACAAGGGTGACGGGCGGCAGTACGGACACTTGCGCGGGCCCTTTGCTGCGGTTGCGTGCGCCGCGGCGTCGGAGTATCCGATGTCCAAGCGTATGCTTATCAGTGTCGACCGCGACGAGTCGCGCGCCGCAGTCATCGAAGACGGCCAGCTCGTCCATCTAGAGATCGAGCCCGTCGCTCGCAACACCTGCAAAGGCAATATCTATCGCGCCCAGGTCGCCCGGGTCGAACCGTCGCTGCAGTCGGCCTTTGTCGATTTTGGCAACGACAAGCAGGGCTTCTTGCCGGTGGGCGAGATCCACCCCAAGCTGCGCGCCAAGAACGACGACAAAAAAGCGCCGATCCAGGAGCTGATCAAGGCCCGCCAAGAGGTCTTGGTGCAGGTGGTGCGCGACGAGATCGGCCAAAAGGGCGCGACCTTGTCGACCTTCATCTCGCTGCCCGGCCGCTACCTGGTGCTGATTCCAGAGAGCGACAAGGACAAGGCGGGGGTGTCGCGCAAGCTGAGCGACGAAGCCCGCGATCGCATCAAGAAGCTGACCGAGACCATGAAGGTCCCGGACGGCTTTGGCCTGATCGTCCGCACCGCCGGCGAGACCGCGACCGAGACCGAGCTGGCCAAGGACCTGCTGTACCTGACCCGGCAGTGGGAGTCGATCACCAAGAAATTCGATGAGTCCAAGGGTCCGACCCTGCTGTACGCCGAGCGCAGCCTGGCCGTGCGGTTCGTGCGCGACTACTTTACCAAGGACATCGACGAGCTGGTCATCGACGACGACGAGACCCTGCACGAAGTCCAAGAATTCCTTTCGGTTCTGATGCCGCGCAGCCTGGCGCATGTGCAGCGCTACGCCGGCGACATGCCGCTGTTTGCCCGCTACGGCATCGAAGGCAAGGTCGAGGACGTGTTCGCCCGTCAGGTCTACCTGCCGTCCGGTGGCTCGATCGTCATCGACCAGACCGAGGCGATGGTGGCGATCGACGTCAACTCGGGTCGCGTCAAAGAAAAAGACATCGAAGAGACCGCGCGCGCCACCAACATCGAGGCCGCCGAGGAGATCGCCCGCCAGCTGATGCTGCGCGACATGGGCGGCCTCGTGGTCATCGACTTCATCGACATGCGCGAAAAGAAGTACGTGCGCGAGGTCGAACAGGCCCTGAAAGACGCCTTCAAGAACGACAAGGCGCGCACCAAGCTGGGCCACATCAGCGAATTCGGCCTGCTCGAGATGAGCCGCCAGCGCATCAAATCCAGCGTGAACAAGGGCACTTTTGATGCCTGCGTCCACTGCTCGGGCACGGGGCGCATGCGCTCGTTCGAGTCCGTGGCGATGAGCGTGCTGCGCCGTATCTACGAGCTGGTCTCGCAAAAGCGCGTCAAGTACATCATCGCCACGGTGCCGGCGGCCAGCGCCCGCTACCTGCTCAATGCGCGGCGCGCCGAGCTGGCCGGGGTGGAGAAGCAGTACCACCTGACCATCGAAGTGATCCCGGTGCAGGACATGCCATCCACCCAGGTCATCATCGAGCACCTGGAGGAAATCCCTGTGGAAAACGGCGCCGAGCGCGCCGACCGCCAGAAGCTCCTGCGCGTGACGCAAGAGATGGACTTGGTGCGCAATCACCTGATCCACCGCGAAGAGACCAAGATGGCCATCGAGGCCGCCGTAGCCAAGCGCGGCGCCAAGGTGGACTACACCGAGATCTACAAGGAAGTTCGGGCGATGGCGCCGATCGAGAGCGAGGCTCCGGCCCGCCAGCCGCGCCGCACCGCCAGCCACGCCGCCGAGGTGGCCGCCCAAGAGCCGGTGGCCGCCGCGCCGAGTCAGATCGTGGACGTGGAAGTGGAAGACGCGCCGCCGCCGCGTGGGATCATGGCCTGGTTCAAGGGCTTGTTCGGCATGGGCCCGGCGCCGCAGCCTCCGCGCGTCATCCCGGCGCCCGAGCCTACCGCGGCCCTGACCGCGCCCAAGCCCGCCGCCAAACCGGCGGCCGAGAGCGAAACCGCCGCGGCGGAGACGCCTTCTGAGGGGCGCGAGCGCCGGCCGGACCGCGATCGCCGTGATCGCCGCGATCGGCGCGACGGCCGCGAGCCGCGCGAACCGCGTGAGAATCGGCAGGAGGCCCGCGCCGACCGGCCTGAGCGCGGTGAGCGGCCCGAGCGCGGCGAACGACCCGAGCGCAGTGAGCGCCCCGAGCGCGGCGAACGACCCGAGCGCGGGGAGCGCGGCGAGCGGAACAGCGAAAAGCCCTCCGAAGTCGCAGAGACGGCCAAGATCGATGCCGCCAAGGCTGAGCTTCGGCCCGCGGTCGAAGCTGCCGAAGCTGCGCCCACCAAGGCCGAGGCTCCGGCCGGGGCGGACGACGCCGCAGGCGAGGCCAACAGCAGCGAGGGGCGCCGCCGCCGTCGCCGTCGCCGCCGTGGTGGGGGCGCCGATCGCGGTGAAGCGAATCTGGCCAACGAGGGCGCGGACACCGAAGACGACGACGGTGCCGGCGCCGAGGCGGCCGAGACGGCAACTGCTGCGGGCGAGGTAGCCGCCGACCCGGCCCAGCTTGCCCAGGTCGCCGAAGCTGCGTCCGAGCCTGCGGAAACGCAGACGGCGAGCGAGCCTACGGCCCAGATGGAGCCTGCGGAGCAAGTCGCAGCGGCCGAGCCAACGGCACCGGTCGAGGCCGCCACTGCCGCGGTCGACGACGACCCCGAGGCCACCGCACGGATTGAGGTCGCCCTGCCGATGCACCCGCCGGTGATCGCGGCTCAGACGGCAGAGCCCGCTCCGGCCGAAGAAGCCGTGGACGCGCGCCTGCTGATGCAGGCTGAGATCGCCAAGGTCTTGGGCGAGCAGGCTCCGGTGGCCGAGGTCGCGGCCCCGCCAGCCCTGCCGCCGGTGGCAGCGCCCAGCGAGAAGCCAAGCGTTTCCAAGCGTTTCGTGATCGACTTGCGCACCCCAAAGTAGGCATAACAGCGGCGCTGCCGGCCCAAGTAGGCATTGCAGCGGCGCTGCCGGCCCAAGTCGTCGATTTCGCGGCCACGCCGGCCTCCCTGGTCATTTTCGCGCCGTCGCGGTGTTGCAGCACGTGCATAAGCGCCGTACTTGAGGTGCTTCCAGGAGGTCCTCCTGACCAGCCCCGCCGAAATGCCGCCGCCCCAGCCCCACCAGCCGTTGGTGGTGGTGGTGGACGATGACGCCGCCAATGCTTCGAGTCTGCAAAAGATTTTGCAGCGCGAGGGCCTGGCGTGCGAAGTTGCCACCGACGGTCGCCACGTGCTGACGCTGCTGCGCAAGTCGCGGGTGGCCGTGCTCCTCACCGACCTGATGATGCCGGGGGTGGACGGCATCGAGCTGCTGCAGGCGGCCCAGACCTCGAGCCCAGCGACGGCGGTGATCGTGATGACCGCCTACGGGACCGTCGAAACGGCCGTGGCGGCGATGAAGCAGGGCGCCTACGACTTTTTGACCAAGCCGTTGCGGCGCGCCGAGGTCGTCCGATCGGTGACGCGAGCGCTCGAGCGCTCGGCGTTGCGTCGCGAAAACGAAGAGTTGCGCGACGAGTTGGCGCGGGCCGGCCGCAGCCGCGATCTCATCGGCACCAGCCCCGTGGTACGCCGGGCCATCGATCTGGTCCAACAAGTGGCGCCGGCGCGCACGACTGTGCTGCTGCAGGGCGAGTCCGGTACGGGCAAAGAGGTGTTCGCCCGCGCCATCCACCGCCTGAGCGGTCGCAAGGGCCCCTTCGTGGCGGTCAATTGCGCGGCGATTCCCGAAAGTTTGATGGAAAGCGAGCTGTTCGGCCACGAGAAGGGCGCGTTCACCGGCGCGGTGGCCAGCAAGCCCGGCCAATTTCAGCTTGCCGAGCAAGGCACGCTGTTGCTTGACGAAATCGCCGACCTTCCGCTTGGTTTGCAGGCCAAGCTGTTGCGCGTGCTGCAAGAAGGCGAAGTGCAGCGGGTCGGCGGTGCACTGCCTCAACGCGTGGAGGTGCGCCTGCTGGCCGCAACGAATCGCGATCTGGAGGCGGAAGTCGAGGCCGGCCGGTTCCGCGCCGATCTCTACTACCGCTTGGCGGTCATCACCATCGAATTACCGCCGTTGCGTCAGCGCGCTGACGATGTCACCAGCCTTGCGCAATACTTCTTGCGGCGCTTCGCCCTGCAAAATGGCAAGGCCAGCTTGGCCCTGTCGCACGAGGCGATGGCGGCCCTGCAGTCGTATGCGTGGCCCGGCAATGTCCGCGAGCTGGAAAATGCCATGGAGCGCGCCGTGGTTCTGGCCCGCGGCGAGACCATCTTGCCCAGCGACCTGCCCGACCGGGTGGCCCGCAGCGAAGGCGGGAGCAGCGAAATTCGCTTTGCTGCGGGCACGCCCCTGGAAGAGATCGAGCGAATGGCGATCGCCGAGACCTTGCGTTTGACCGGCGGCGACAAACGGCGCGCGGCGGCGCTGTTGGGCATCGCTGTGCGCACCCTGTACCGCCGCTTGGGCGAACAAGACGACAAGAAGTAGCCCAAGCACAGCCAAAAGAGGAGCCATCATGCGCAGTGCGGTCCGCTCGCGTCCCCCCTTGCCCAGCAGCCCGATGCCGCCCCGCGACGCGCTGGGCCGCGATACGCTTGGCTTTGCCACGGCCCAGGTGCCGCAGGTGACTGAAGTGGCAAGCTGGCTGGGGGCGCTGCCGCCGGCTGAGCTAGCTGGCGCCGTGGCGGCCGCCTGGGAGCAGGGCGCAAACGGCCCGCAACTGGCCGACGCCATTTTGCAGGTCGTGCTGCGCAAGCCGGTGCTGCTGGGCGATCCGGTGCTGTGGGCGGTGGCCGACTGCGCCCGGCTGGCCGCGGAGCTAGGCGGCGAGCGGGCGGCGGCCCCGTGGTTGCTGGCGGCGCAACTGGTGAGCGAGCGGCTGGCGACATGGGGCGAGCAAGCGGTCGCACTGCCGGCGACGGCGGCGAGCCTGCCCGACCTCCTGGCGCAAGCTTGCTCCAATCCAGGTGATTTGGGCGTCGCCGCTATTGCCGCGGCCAAGTTTGCCGACCTGGCGACGGAGCTGGGCGAGGCGGCCGCGACCCGCCACCTGCCGCTGCTGGCCGCCGGCCTGGGCGCGTTGCCCCAAGGCGACCCCATTACCCAGCAGATTCAGGCCAAGATCGTGCCGCTGCGTTCGCGCCTGGCCGAGATCGCCCACCTGCGCGACCCTGCCAAGGCGCGGGCTTTTGTCGAGCCCAAATTCCGCCCGCACTTGGTCGACGGGACCGTGGACCAGGCTTTGAAAGCCTGCTTGCGCGCTGCGGAAGTCGGCATTCCGCACGAACTGCTGGCACAAGGGGTGTGCATGGCGGCGGCCGAGCGGCTGCTTCGCTGCGATCGCCGGTGGCAGAGCGACTCGACGGTGGTCGAGACCAGCGCGACCGTGGCGCAACTGCTGATTTTGGCGTCGGCGACCCGGCAGCTGCAGCCACTGGTGGCGCCCGCGGCGTGGCTGGAACTGCTGCTGTTCGCCGCCGCCTTGGTCGCCGCCGCCGCTCCGTTGGATCGCCCCAAGGGCCAAACCGGCGATCTGCCCGAGGCGGCGCAAGTGCCGCAGACCTGGGATCACGGGCCAGAAATTGCTAAGATTGTCAGCCATCTTCATGCGGGCCGCGGGACTGCGGCGATCGCCCACTTGCGCGCCTACTTTTTGCTGGTCTTGCCCGAGCAGCCCCTTTGCAGCCAATTGCGCGAGGCAGCGCTGGCCGACCGCGGATGGCCGGCGGTCGAAGCCGCGCGGGCGATCGCAGTGATGGCCGCGGCGATCGACGACTTCCAGGCCCTGTCGGGCAACCCCCACCGCGAGCGGGTGTTGGCCGCCGCCCTGGGCTATCTGGCCGAGCCCGATCCGCCGCCCTCGCGCCTCGCCGTGATCGAGACCGCTCTGCAGCGACGTGCTTTGGGGTGGTCGGCGCAGAGCCTGCTGCGCATCTGATTCGAACCCCGTCTGATTCGCGCCTGTATGGTTTCTCTGATCCGGTCTGCAACCGGCGAGAATTAGGCGGAGATCTCGCTCTGTCCCCAAGGAATTGGCGCAGTTTTCGTGCCGATCCGTGCGGAGCCCGTAGGACCGCTGCGCCCCGCCCGACGTGGCGCAACGGTGACGGAATGCAGCGGGTCCGCTGAAAAGCCCAGTTGCCACCACGAAATTTTGTGCCTATACTCCCGCGCCCTCTGAAGCGGCCCTGTGCGCACGCCCCGGCGGTCCACAGGTCACGCCTCACGGTGTGCGGACAGGTGTCTGCAGCCCAACTCCTTCGCGAGGCCAGCTATGTTCCAGAATCGTTTCATCGCGGCGGCGGCGTCCGTGGCTCTGT
The DNA here is from genome assembly GCA_037441385.1 of Myxococcales bacterium. Classification (GTDB taxonomy): domain Bacteria; phylum Myxococcota_A; class UBA9042; order UBA9042; family UBA9042; genus SXRM01. Next base: position 25,542 of record JBBISH010000053.1, on the reverse strand, counting down.
GTGGAGCCTTGGTGGTCCCGGCCGGCTGCAAGAAGAAAGAAGAGGCCAAGCCTGCTGCTGCGGCGGCGGCCGAGCCCGCCAAGAAAGACGAGGCCGTCAAGGTCGACGAGAAGGCTGCGCCCGCACCGGCGGCTGCCCCTGCCCAGCCCGACATCGAGCTGGCGGGCGCCGAGGCTGTGGTCGCCTGGCTGTCGTTCAAGAGCTACAACGGCATGTTCGACGCCATCGAAGGCGTGGGCGGCCGTCTGGGCCTGCTGCCTCCGGGCGGCGGTCTGCGCACCCAGGCCACTCAGCAGATCACGGCCGTGATGGCTCAGGCTGGCGTCAAGGACATCGCCTGGTTCGACATGAGCAAGCCGCTGCACATCGGCTTCCATGATCAGCACGCCGCGGCCGCTCCCGGCACGCCGCCTAACCCGATGGAAGTCGCCTCGGGCGTGTTCCTGCTCCTGCCCGTCACCGGCAAGGACGCCGCGGTGGGCGCGCTCAAGGCCGCTGGCGCCAAGGTCGCCGCCGAGGCCGAGGGCCACGAGGCCCTGCTGACCACCCCCAAGGGCGAGAAGGTCTACTTCGACTTCATCAAGGACTACACGGTCATCACGGTCATGGACAAGGACCGCTACGGCAAGATCAAGGGTTTTGCTGAGAATCTGGCCAAGGTCGACGTCCCCGCGGTGGCCTACATGGGCATCGCGATCGACGAGCTGGTCAAGTCGCGCAAGGCCGAAGTCGATCAGTTCATGGCGATGATCGAAGCCAAGTCGCAAGAGGGCGCGGGCGCCAATCCGCAGCTGAACTCCAAGGCGATGGGCATGTACATGAAGATGATCCGCACCTGGCTGACCGACGCCACCCGCTTTGAGCTGTTGGTTGGTGCGGATCCCAGCAACATGCGCGTCGAATTCCGCATGCAGGCCAAGGACGGCAGCAAGTTCGCCAAGCAGCTGGCCGCCGGCAAGGGCCGCACCACCGCGACGATCGCCAACCTGCTGCCCGCCAACTCGTACTTCTCGGTTGCCGCCTCGGCCGACCCGGCCGCCAGCATGGAGCAGATGGACGAGTCGCTCGTGCTGATCAAGGAAGCCTTCAAGATGGACCAGGCGACCTTTGACGCCATGGCCGCCGACATGAAGGAACTGGCCAAGCTGCAAGACGGCAACAGCGCCGTGGGCGTGTACCCCGACGGCCCGGCCGCTCTGGGCATGCTGGTGGCGGTGGGCACGAACGACGGCACGGCCGCGATGAAGGTCGGCAAGCGCGTGATCGTCGGCATCCTGAGCCAGGTCATGAAGATGGCCAAGGAAGAGCAGGCGGCCAAGGGCGCCAAGGACGAGCAGGGCGAGAAGGTCATGGCTGCGTTTGAGCAGACCCTGAAGGACGGCAAGCTCGAGCCCACCATCACCCTGATCAACGGCATCGCCGCCGACAAGGGCATCAAGCTGACCACCAACAGCACCACCGAAGGCGATGTGGCCTGCGACGTGCTGGACGCGACCCTGGACTACACCAAGATGCCCCCGGATTCCGCCCAGGCCAAGGCCCTGATGGGCGAGAAGCTGGCCATGGCGATCTGCGCGGGCAAGGCCAAGCTCAGCTTCGCCTTTGGTCCCAGCGCGCTCGAGAAGGCGAAGGCAGCGGCGATGGCCAAGGCTGGCGGCCTGAGCGACGCCCCCGCCTACAAGGCGGCCGTGGGCACCAAGGACGGCGCCACGGTCGTCTACGTGAACCCCGGCGCGGCCCTGGCCGCGTTCAAGGCGATCGTGCCCCCGACGATCAACATCCCCGGCGACAAGGCGGTGTTGTTCGCTTGCGGCAACCGCGTCAAGTCGTTCGCGTGTGGCTTCGACCTGCCGGTCGACCTGATCAAGTCGGGCATCGAAGCTTCGCGCGGCGGTGCGGCGCCGATGCCCGCCCCCGGCGGTGCTGAGCCCCCGGCTGCGGTCGCCCCGGCTCCGGCTCCGGCCCCGGCTCCGACCAAGTAGTTCCTGACCACGCTGGCGGCGCAGTCTGGTGGGGAGTGCTCCCTACCGCGCTGCGCCGCTGGCATTTTTCTGATAGGCTGGCGCAGCGCGTGTGGTCTCGCGCAAGCGGTCTCGCGATGCAAGTTTGGACTCGTAGCGTGGTCAGGGCTGCTCTTTTGGCCGCTGCCGCCGGTAGTTGTAGCGCACCTGCCAGCACGCCGAACCAGGCCGCCGGGGCCGACGCGAGCGACGGCCAACCTGCTGAAGACAGCGCCGCGGATCTGGCTGCCGAAGCCTCGGCCGGGGCACTCGACGCCGTGGCCGACAGCAGTGCAGGGGCCACCGAAGCCGACAGCGCGTCGCTTTCCGATACTGCCGCGCCCGACGCGGATGCTTCCGCCGCCGACGGGGTGGCCATCGACGCTGCGGCCGACGTCAGCGCCGTTTCGTGCACGCCGGGCGCCAAAACCTGCGAGGGCCCCAAGCTCAAGACCTGCCTGAGCAAGGGCAACGGCTACTCGATCAGCAACTGCTTCCCGGGCACCACGTGCATGTCGGGGCAGTGCAAGCCCGTGGCGGCCAACTTGATCATCGCATTCGACACCTCGGGTTCGATGTCCGACGACGTCAAGATCGGCGGCGCGACCAAGTGCAGCGGCAACTACGACCAATGGCCCGATTGCGAGTACGTCGATCCCAAATTTGCCGGCGGCTGCACGCGCATGGGCGTCTCCAAGTACGTCTTCAAGCAGGCCTTGGCCAAGATCGACGAAACCACCATGCGCATGGCGCTGTTCCGCTTTCCGCAGACCAGTTCGTCCTCGGGCTCGTACCTGTCGTGCAGCTCGGGTCACTACAGCGGCAACGAGCAGATCACCGGTGACAAGGGCGATCAGGCCATCGGCGACTCAGCGCCGCTGTGGTACTGGTCGGGCCTGTCGCAGATTCAGTGCGTGCCCTTCCCTACGGCCAACGTGACCAGCGTCAAGGACGCGATGCTCCTGTGGATGGACGGCAAAGAGAGCATGACCACGCCGGTCAACCCCGAGCTGCGGCCCGACGGGTCGACGCCGCTAGGCAAGACCCTGTTCTACCTGGGCGAGTACATCCGCAACCGCGTCATCATCGACGGCAAGCCCTGCAGCGACGACGACAGCTGCCAGAACATCAACTACGTCTGCCAGCAGGGCAAGTGCGTGGACCCCAACCGCTCATGCCGCGAGACCGTAGTGGTCATGTTCACCGACGGCGGCGAGGACAACAGCAACAGCTACTTTGCGCCCTGGGTGCAGGCCAAACGGCTGTCCAGCGGCCTGTTCTGCCAAAGCGACGACGACTGCGTGGGCGGGACGACCTGCCAAAACGTCAAGAACTGCAAGAGCGACAAAGGCACCTACATCAACTGCATCCAGGACTCGGACTGCGCCAAAGGCGGCAAGTGCACCGCCAACACCTTGTGCCTGCCGCCAGAGACCATCACCGGCTACTTCTGCAGCAAGGGCTTGACCCCGTGTCTGCCCGACGCCAGCGCCGGCCAAGCCGCGTTTTGCGATGGGTTGTGCGTGCCCGACCCGCGGCCTGGCATTGGCGTCAAGGCCACCAACATGGCCAACAACGTGCTGCGCTCGCCCGATGGCAAGCCCTTCTCGGTCAAGGTCATCGTCGTCGACATCTCGGGTTCTACCGCGGCTGCCGACATCAGTGGCTCGGCCAGCTTGGCGATTTCGGGCGGCGGCAAGCTGCTGGGGGCCGACGCCAGCGACCCTTCGGCCTTGCTGCAGAGTCTGGACGCGGCCTTCGACATCAAGACCAAGAAGGTCTGTGGGCAGTAGCCAAGCGCCCCTTGATCTTTGCGCGGATGCTTACGCAGGTGCTTGGGGGGCAATTTCTACTTGCTGAAATTACAGTGCTTCGATTTCGCGGCTACCGCTGCTCCAGCTTGCCCAGAAGCTGCCCGTGCAGGCCCTGGAAGTCGCGGCCGCTCATGCCCAGCACCACGTCGCCCTCGCGCAGCTCGCGGGCCAGAACGTCCACGATGTCGGGCACCTGCGGGATGAAGCGCGCCGGCACGCCCTTGGCGGTGATGCGGCGGCACACCAGGTCGGCGTCCATGATCTCGTCGGCGCGCAGCTTGTCGCTCTCTTTGTGCAGCGGCGAGCACAGGACCACCTGATCGGCGCCGGTAAAGGCATCCGGGTACACGTCTTCGAACACCTTGCGGCGCGAGGTGTTGGACTCCGCCTCGAACACCGCCCACAGGCGCCGGCCGGGGTACATGGCGTGGATGGCCGCCACGGTCTCTTTGACCGCGGTCGGGTGGTGGGCATAGTCGTCGATGACCGTGACACCGGCCACGATCCCGCGCACTTCCTGGCGCTTCTTGACGCCCAGGAACGCCGCGATCGCCACCTGCAGCTGCGCCACGCTGGCGCCCAGGTCCAGGGCCAGGCACAGCGCCGCGCAGGCGTTCAGCACGTTGTGCTTGCCGGCCATGGGGGACTCGAAGCGGCCGATCCGTTGGCCCGGGCCAAACTGCGGCAGCGGATCGCGGCCCTGCAGCGGCGCCGCCAAGCCACGATACAGCTCGAACTGCGCCCCGCGGTGGTCCACGCCCAGCAGCTTGATCTCCACGTCCAGCGGCAGCCCCTCGTCGGCGCACGGGACCGCCACATGCTGGAAACCATAGCGGATAACCCGGCCTGGGCAGCGATCGAGCACGGCGGTCACGTTTTCGTCTTCGCCCCACGCCACCAGCAGACCATCGGCCGGAAACAGCGAGGCGTACAGCGCAAAGGCGCGCTGCACCGCCGCAAAATCGGGGTAGATGTCGGCGTGATCGAATTCGACCGACGTCAGCACGCCGTGGTGCGGGCGATAGTGGACGAATTTCGGGCGCTTGTCGTAATAGGCGGTGTCGTATTCGTCGCCCTCGATGACAAAGGGCTTGCCCTCGCCCAGACGGAACGAGGTCCCCAAGTTCTTGGGCACGCCGCCCACCAGCAGACCGGGCGCCAAGCCCGCCGATTCCAGTAGCCACGCCGTCAGGCTAGTGGTGGTGGTCTTGCCGTGGGTGCCGGCGATGACGGTGGGGATGCGACCGGGCAGGATCCACTCGCCCAGCGCCTCGGGGAACGAGCAGTACGGCAGCCCGCGCTCGCGCAGCGCCACCGCCTCGGGATTGTCGCGGCGGGTGACGTTGCCGACCACGACCAAGTCAGGATTCCAGCTCAGGTTCTCGGCTGCATAGCCCTCTACAAACGGGATGTTCCAGCGCAGCAGGTTGGCGCGCATCGGGTCGAACACGCCAGCGTCGGAGCCGCGCACCTCCAGGCCCTTGGCCTGCAACATCCCAGCGAAATTGCCCATCGCCGAGCCGCCAATGCCAATGAGGTGGACTTTCTTGACGCGGCTGTAGTCCACGGCGGGACGCGGCTCGGGTACGCGCTCGGCGGGTCCGGGAACAAACGACATGGGGCGTCCTGCGCGCTGAACATGGGTCAGCAGCGGCAGCGTAGCCCGATCGCGACGATCGGCAAGAATTTTGCCTGATTCGAACTAACGGAAAAGGCTACGGATCTCGGCGGGACCGCCGCTGTCCTTCAAGAACAGGAGCAGCTGCTTGCCGTCGGCCAGGACGAGCAGCTTGGCCGACAGGTAGCCCGCCGGCGACGCGCCCGCGGCGAACGCCGTCTCGGTCGTGCTCAGCGGTGCGCCCAGTTCCGTGACGTCGAGGATCGACCCAAAACCCGGCACGCTGAACACCAGTGCTGCGCCGCCATTGCGCGCCCGCAGGTACGGCTGGCCCTGGTTGCCTTCTTTGGTCAAGTTGCCCAGGGTCGGCTGGTTGTTGTTGACCAGCTTGAAGCTGCTGTCCAAGTAGCGCATGCCGATGCCAAAACCGCTGACGCCGGACTCCAAGCCCTCGCCCTGCCAGGCAAACAGCCACTTGGTTCCGGTAAACACCAGCGTACCGGCTTGCTGCGCCTGGCTGGCCGCGCCCACCTGGGCACCGGCGCTGATGGTCACGGTGTTGCCGCTGGCCTTGTTGGCGGCGTTCAGCAAGCGGGCGCGCACGCGGGGCTTGCCGGTGCTGGTCGGGTGATGGGTCCACGTCACGCCGCATTCGCCCGTGCTCCGGCAGAAGATCGCGGGCGAATCCTGATCGTCCAGCACCGCGTCTTGCAGGGTGGTGTCTACGTTGACCACGGTGGCCACGTCGACCGCCGCGCCGGCATTGTCGAACTGCCGCACCGCCACGCCCAGGCCGGGCTGCGGATCGATGTTCTCGCCCGCGTACACCAGCGACAGGCCGGTGCCGCGCGCCGCCAGGGCCGGCTGGCGTTGATCGCCTTCGACCACATCGTTGGCGATGATCGGCGCGCCGTCGGGCTTGCCGGTCGCGTCAAAGCGCGCCAGGGCGATGTCCTGGCCCGTGCCCGTGGTGGTCCAGGCCACGGCGAAGCCCGTGCCCAGCCCGGCGATGGCCGGAATCGTGCCCTTGACCGGGGCCAAGCTGCCGTGGGCGACACTGCTGGCGCCCGCCGGCGCGCCCTTGGCGTCGTAGATGCGCACGCGCAGGTCGCCGCTATCCGTGATCCAGGCCAGCGCCACGCCGCCGCCGCTCAGGGCCACCGCGTCGTAGCCGGCCACCGGGGTGCCGGCGTCGATCATGGCTTGGTCGGCCAGGGGCACGCAATCGCCGTTGCCCGCGCACTTTTCTCCGGTCTGGCACGATCCGGCGGCCACGTAGGTCATGCCGTCGCTGCCGCATTGGCTCACCTTGGACGCGTCGCTGGGGTCGCAGAACTTGGCGCCCGGCACGCAAATGGCGCACATGCCGGCGCCGCACACGGGCTTGTCTTTGGGGCAGGCCGCGACCGCGCCCAAGACGCCGCCGCTGCAAGTGCGGATGGTCTCGCTCGACGCGCACACGCCGCCGCCGTCGTCCACGACTTCGACCTTGCCAGTGCTGGTATTGAGCGACGCGCATTGCTTGGCGTTGGAGCCACACACCTTGGTGGTGCTGCCGGCGACCGCCATGCACACGCCGCCCAAGCACTGGGCGTCCGCCGAGCAGGTCGAGCCCGAGGGGCAGACGCCCACGTCGACCTTGCCGTCGCAGTCGTTGTCTTTGCCGTCGCAAGTCTGCTCCACGGCTTCGTAACCGGCCACGCCAGCAAAGCTGCACAGGTACTTGCCGCCCACGCAGGCCGCCACCACGCCCGTGGCGCAGACACCCGCGGTGGGGCACGAACCAGGATCGCTCAAGCCCTCGTCGGTCAAGCCGTCGCAGTCGTTGTCCAGGCCGTCGCACAGGGTTTCGCTGACCTCGTACTTGCTCACGCCCGCGGTGTCGCACTTCCAGCCGCCCGAGGTGCACACGGCGCTCGCCTTGCCGGCGCATACGCCAAGCAAGCAGCCGCTTTTGCTGCCGTCCAGGCTCTCAGGCTCGTCGGTCTGGCCGTCGCAGTCGTTGTCAAAGCCATCGCACAACGTCTCGGTGTTGTCTTGGTACAGCGCCACGTGGCTGTAGTCGCAGGTGGCCTTGCCGCTGCTGCACGTGACGGCCACGCCCCAGCCGCATTGACCCAGGGACTTGCAGCCTGCGCTGGCGGGCGCCACGCTTTCGTCGGTCTGGCCGTCGCAGTCGTTGTCTTTGCCGTCGCAGGTCTGTTCAAAGGGTTCGTAGCCTTTGCTGGCCAGCGCCGCCCAGTCGCACGACCACAGGTTGCCGCTGCAGGTCTGGGCGCCGCCCGCGCAGACGCCCAGCGTGCCACAGGCCGACGTCGCCGGCTTTTGCGTGACGTCGTCCACGGTCCCGTTGCAGTCGTTGTCTTTGCCGTCGCAGCTGGTTTCGCTGGCCTCGTAGCCCGCCACGCCTGCGTAATTGCACGCGAACTGTCCGGCGGTGCACACTTTTTGCACGCCGCCCTTGCTGCATTGGCCCTTGTTCAAGCAGTCGGCCAAGTCGGCGCTGGTCAGGGGCACCGAGCTGCCGGCAAAATTGTCAGTCTTGCCATCGCAGTCGTTGTCTTGGCCGTCGCAACTGGTCTCGATCGTCTCAAAACCTTTGACGTTGGCGTAGCTGCATGTGGGTGCACCGGCTTGGCAGACGATGGCCACGTCTTTGCCGCACACGCCGGCCGACTTGCAGCTCTCGCCCGCGGGCAGGGCGGCGGTGCCCAGGCTGGCGTCGACCGTGCCATCGCAGTCGTTGTCCTTGCCGTCGCACTTGGTCTCGCTGACTTCGTACTCCAGGCCCAGCGCGGTGTAGCCGCAGTCCCACTTGCCGGCCGCGCAGGTCGGGGCGGCGAGGCCCGCGCACACGCCTTGCCGTTTGCAGTCGCCAAACTTGGGCACCACCTCTTCGTCGGTCTGGCCGTCGCAGTCGTTGTCCAGGCCGTCGCAGGTCGTTTCGGTCACTTGGTAGCTGGGTACGGCAGCGTACGAGCAGAAATACTGGCCGCCCACACAGAGCGCGCCGATGGTGGCGCCGGCACAGACGCCTTGCGTCAAGCAGACTTTGCTTGGGGTGCCGATGATCGCTTCGTCGGTCTGGCCGTCGCAGTCGTTGTCTTTGCCGTCGCAGGTGGCCTCGCTGGCCTCGTAGCCGGCGGGCTTGGTCAGCGTCTTGCCGTCGGCGCCCTTGGGGGCGGCGATCTTCTTGCTGTTCCAGGTCCACGTGCCGCACACGGCCGCGCCATTTTTGACCGAGCAGGTGCCGGTCCAGCCGTTGCAGACCCCCTTGGTTTGGCAAGGGTTGGGGGTGCAGGGGTCGATGCCCTGCTGCTCGTTCAGGGTGACGGTGCAGCCGCCCAGGGCGACGGCAAGCCACGCGCAGGCGGCAAGCAACCACGGCGTTCGCGGCGGGAAGGGCCGAGCGGTGCGCGTCGGAGAAACTGGGCGCATCGGGGTCATGGGCGAGCCTCACGCAGGCAAAACGAGTGCGAAGTCCAAATCATAGCGGCCACTGCAACGACACCCCGAGCGGGGAGGTGCCAACCGGCGACAGGCCCACTTGCGGCAGGCTCAGCGTTGGCCAGCTGGAATGGCCCGCAGCTGCAGGCCCCTCTGCGGGCGACGCGACGGCTTGCGTGGCCTTGGCCGAGGGCGCCAGCAGCCACCACAGCGACCCCAGTGCCACCAGCGCGCCACCGCCGATAAAGGCGTAGTTGGCCAGGTTGGCGTTGTCCAACACCGCTTGATGGTAGGTATCGAACTGACTCTGGTAAGACGCCGACCCCTTGGACAAGTCGTTGGCCAGGGACGCGTTTTGGCTCGCCTGCCAACCGAAGTAGCCACCGGCGCCCACCGCCAACACGCCCAGCGCGCTCAGCACCACGGGACCCAGCGTATGCAGCGGGCTGCGGCGGACTTTGGGCCGGTCCTCGAACTCGACCACCGGCCCCTGATCGGGCTGCTTGACGTCGGGCTCGACGTGGTCTGGCGTCTTGGTCTTGGGGCGGGTCGTGTCAACCAGCTGCGGCGCCGCGTCTTCGGCCGCCAGGGCGATCGCCATGAGGTCCGCGCTCTCGGCCGTGACCTGCAGGGTTCGCAGATCGCTTTGGTAGCCCTTGGAGGCGCTGTAGACGGCATACGAGCCCGGCGCCAAGTACAGCCAACCGGTGCCCAGGGCGATGCGGTCGGCGGCGCGCTTGCTGTTCTTGCGCGGATCGCCCGCAGACTCGCCGGGTTGTTGGCGGGTCAACTCCACGCGAGTGCCTTCGGGCGCGACCTGCAGGGCCACCCGCACCAGACCCGGTGGCACCAGCGGCGCCAGACGCGCGACCTCGGCTTCCAGCTGGCCCCGTTCTTCGGCGGTCAGTTCGTGGCTCAGCGCGCGGCGCAGGGCGTCGTGGGCTTCGGCATACAGCTTGGCGCGCTCGGCGCTGCGCGCGTAGCCGATGAGGAAGCTGACGTCGGGGTATTTGCGGTAGGCGGCGCGGAAGTGTTCGGCGGCCACTTCGTCGGCTCCGCCGCGGGCTTCGACCCGGGCCAGGGCCGCCAGCCGCAGGGCCGCGGAGTAGCGGGCCGGGGTCGCCACCTCGGGTACGGGCTTGCCCAACGTCACGTCGGACAAACCGCCGCCGCAGCCGGCCAGCGCCGTCGCCATGCCAAATGCCAGGATGGTGAACCAGGCGATCTGGCGGGCAAAAGTCTTGCGCATGGTCTGCAGTCTGGTCGCAGGGGCTTGCGCCGGTGCGGGCGATAAAAAGGCAGGCAGATTGGGCTTGGGGCCGACCATCCCTCAAAGCGTATGCGCGGGGGCCGGCACTGTCAACGAAACCGCCCGCCCCCGATCCGCCGCTTTGGGCGCAACTCGGCCTTGCTGCGTCACTACTCTCCCTGCGGCGACCTCTAGGTCGCCTCAGTCGCTCCGCTCCTTGCGCCTTGATTTGCATCCCAAATCGACGGCCAGGGCCAATTTCGCGGGTGGATTTTGGTCGCGTTGCCGGCGTTGCAGCTCAGCCCAGCGCCGCCTTCATGCGCGCCAACCACGGCGCCACGTCGGGATCCAGCCCGTAGCTGCGGCCCGCTTCCTTGAACTTGGCCGAACCGCTAGCGGCGTCCAGGCCGTGGGCGCCAAAGGCGCGCTCTTGAATGGCCATCGGCAGCGCCATCATGGCCGGCACGTCGCCGCTGGCCTTGGCCTTGGCAAACTCTGCCTTGAAATTCGGATCCTCGAAGCCTTCGACGATGATCGCCAAGATGGCCATGAACGTAGTCTTCTCCATTGCGTCCTCTGTTGCGGCCAGGCTAGCTCGCCGGATCGTCTGCGTACTGCCGCACCACGCGGCCGGCGTCCTTGTATTCGCGCTCGGCGGCCCGGGCCAAGTGCGTGTAGCTGATGGGTTTGGTCTCTTCGGCCGCCCACACCGCCGCGCGGATCACCGCGTTTTGGATCTGACCGCCGGTCAGTTCGTAGTCGGCGGCCAGGTCCTTGAATTTCAAGTCGAGCTCGCGCGGCGCATCGGCGGGGATCATCACGGACCACAGCCGCTCGCGTTCGGACTTTTCGGGCGCCGGGAAGCTGGGCTTGAAGCGGATGCGGCGCAAGAAGGCGTTGTCGATGCTTTCCGGGTTGTTGGTGGTCAAGATGACCACGCCGTCAAAATCTTCCAGGCGCTGCAGCAAGTAGTTGACTTCCAGGTTGGCGTAGCGGTCCACCGAGCTTTGCACATCGGTGCGCTTGGCGAACAATGAATCGGCCTCGTCAAAAAGCAGCGCGATGCCAGCGTCTTGGCTGGCGTCGAACAGCTTGCTCAGGCGCTCTTCGGTCTCGCCGATGTACTTGCTGACCACGCTGGCCAGGTCGACGCGGAACAGCTCCAGGCCCAGGTCGCGCGCCACCAGGCCGGCGCACAGCGTCTTGCCCGTGCCCGAAGGGCCCGAAAACATGGCGGTCAATGCCCGCCCATAGCCCATGGTGCGGCCGTAGCCCAGTTCGTCCAGGACAAAGCCGGCGTGTTTGCCAAAGCGCACCATCTCGCGCAGGGTGTCACGGGTATCGTCGGGCAAGATGGTGTTTTCCCAGCGGCCGCGCACGTTGATGCGGGTGGCCAGGCCCGACAGCCGCGAGCTCGCCACGTCGCGGACGGCGCGCTCGACATCGGTCAAGTGCACCGTGGCGGCCAGGCCGCGCTGCCGCGACACCGCCTGGGCCAGGTTGATGGTCAGGTCGATCTCGTCCACGCCGAATTTGAACACGCTGACCGTCTGCACCGTGTCGTCCACGTCGCGGTCGGCCATCCGGCCCGTCAGGCGCTGGCGCCACAGGTCGCGGCGCTCGTCGATGCTGGGCGGTGCGGTGGGCAGTTCCAGGCAGCCCAGCTCGCGGAGCAGGGCCAAGTGTGCACGGGGCGAGAGCTTTTGGTCCTCGGTCCGCCGCGACGCCCGCGCGTGGAAGAACATCGTGGTCGTCTCGGGTTGCAGCAATTGCACCAGCGCCGCCAAGCGCTCGGCGCCGTGCTCGCCCGCGTCCATCGACTGCACTTCGCTGAAGAACACCCCGGCGCGCACCAGCCGGGCCCGGCCCAGCACCTGCCCCACCTGCTCCAGGCTGCCGTTCGCCAGCAGCACGTCCAGGCGCACTTCGAGCAGGCCTTCGCCAAAGGTATCCAACGCTTGCCGGGCGATCCCCAAGGCCCCCGCCCGCTCGGGGCCCAGGACCAAGAAGCGCCGGCCGCTGCGGAAGCCGCGCGTCAAGGCGTCGCGCAGACTGGGCGCCATCGGCGTGGCCGACCGGTCGCCTGGATCAGAGTCGCCGTGCGGGTGGTAGAGCAGGCCGCGCACGTCGTCCAAGCGGATCGGCAGGCCAAGCAAGTGCCCGGGAACAAAGGCACCGGACCGGTAGCGCAGCCCGGTGGCCAGGTCGCCCGAAGCCGACACCAAGCCGTACCGCACCAGCGTCGCCGTGGCGGCCACCGCCGCGAGCACCGCCTTGCCGCGCACGGCAAACGGATCGGCGGCGTGCTGCAAGAAGTCCTCGGGCCAGGCGACGCGGGCGGTGTCGCGCCATAATGCCCTGTAAAGCCAAAGGAATTCCGGCGCGATCTCGGGCGCGAGCAGCAGCCAGAGCAGGTCGCACTCCAGGTCGCTCAGGCCGAACACCACCCGCAGTTCGTCGAACCGCTGCGCCGCTTCGCTAGCCGGGGTCAGATCGTCGTAGCGCACCGCCAGGCGCGCCTCCATGCGGTCGACGAAGGCCACCTTCTCGGGGTCCAGCGCCTCGCCGCGCAGGCAGCGCATGCACGTGGTATCCAGGGTTTGCGCGGCACCGGCGGGCAGAGGGTTGCGCGAGGCGTCGTCGGTCGAGCGGTCCCACGGCCGCAACACGACCAGATAGCGCTGCAGCATGGCGCGAACGCGATCCAGGTAGGGCTGCAGGTCGGCGCCAGCGCCAGCGAGCCACGGCCGATCGGGGACGGGTGCGTTGGCCTCGGCCGGAGCGCCCAACTCGGCGCGGATCAGGTTGCGCAGCAGATCGACTTGCAGCTCGCTGAGCTCGTCGGTGGACAGATCCGGGTCGATGCGCGCGTCGGCCAGGAGCGACTTGGCCCGCGAGCGCGAGATGCCGGGCAAATAGGTCAGCGCCGTTTCGACCGGGCGATTGGGCGGAAGTCCAGAAATACCGGTGCGTGCCATGCCGGCAGGCTACGCGGGGCGCCCAAAGCCGTCAATCCGCGTCGGCGGTCACCGGCCAGCAACTGGACAAACCGCCGGGTTATGCGTTAACTCGCGCGCGATCGCCCGCCGCGTCGGGCAGCCCGGATCGCCGTGTCGCCGCGCCGCTTTGCCTTGCTGTTTCTTGGGTTCCTGCTTGTCGCTGCGCCTGTGTGGGCCGACCCGCTGGGCCACGACGACCGCGCTGCCAGCCTGTACCGCGACGTGCTGCGGGTCGGCGACGGCGGCAAGCCCCTGTTGCCCCTCAGCGTGCTGTCGGCCCAAGATCACGTGGAAATCAGCGCGGGCACGGGCTTGCGCGTGCTGGGGACGGGCGACGGCCAAGTCGACATCCGTCTGCCGCCGGGGCGCGCCATCGAGCTGACCGCGACAGCGGCCAAACCGGGAGAAGTCAAGCATTTTGTGGTCCTGGCCCAAGCGCCCGCGTGGGACTTCGAGACCCTACGCGCCCAAAAAACGACCTGGAAAGAGCGGGGTTTTGCCGTGGTCGCCCAAGGCACAGGCACCACCTACAGCCTGGCCGGGCGCATGTTCGACACCCGCCAAACGCTGCTATGCTTGGACCAGGAGTTTGCCGACGCCGAAGCCGCGGCGGCCAAAGCGCAAGAGATCGGCCGGCATTTCAACGTGGACCTGGGGCTCCAGCAAGTGGTGGCGGCCCCGCCCAGCGCCGAGTTGGTACTGCGCGAGCGGGGAGGTTCGAGCGTAGAAGTCCATGCCCGCGATGTGCTGTGGTTCGAGGCGCAGCGTCCGTCGGGCAAGGCGGCGGCGCTCACGGTGACGGGGCTCCGCAAGGGCGGGCGCAGTGAGCTGGATCTGCCGGGGCGAGTCTACGTGGTCGCGGGGCGGCAAGGGCTAGAGGTGGTAAACGAGGCGGACTTGGAGAACGTGCTGGAAGGCGTGGTGGCGTCCGAGATTTTTCACTCGGCCCCCGACGCGGCCCTGCGCGCTCAAGCGGTGGCGGCCCGCACGGACATGCTGGCCAAGGTGGGGACGCGCCACGCCACGGACCCCTTTGCGATTTGCTCCGAAGTGCACTGCCAGGCCTACCGCGGGCTGGAGCGGGTGAGTCCGCGGATTGCCCAGGCCGTGCAGGACACACGCGGGCAGGTGCTGGTCGACAGCGAGGGGCGGCTCGTCGACGCCTACTACCACGCGGTTTCGGGCGGCCACACCGAAAACAACGAGCTGGTGTGGCCGGGGCGGCCGCAGCCGGCGCTGCGCGGGCGCGCCGATGTGGTGGCAGGGGCTCAAGACGTGCTGGCGGGCGGCCCGAGCGAAGACGCGGTGCGGCAGCTGCTGGAAGGCAAGGATTCGAGCTGGGCTGCAGCCTCGGGCCTGAACGCCGAGGCCTGCCGTTGGCGGACCGAGCGCAGCGCCGACGAGCTGGCCGGTCAGCTCAAGCGCTTTGGTGTGCAGAAGCCGGTCAAGGCCCTGACGGTGGTGCGGCGCGGTGTCTCGGGCCGGGTGATCGCCCTGGACGTGCTGCAAAGCGACGGCAGTGTGATCAAGGTCGAAGGCGAACTGCGGATCCGCGACGCCCTGGGCGGCTCGCACGGTCCCAAGGGGCTGCGGTCGTCGCTAGTCCTGATCAAAGCTGGGCCCAGCAAGGATGGCGTGCCGCAGTCTTGGACCTTTGTGGGTGCCGGTTTTGGCCATGGCGTTGGCATGGACCAGACGGGCGCGGTGGCGCGGGCCAAGGCGGGGCAGAAGTTTGAGGAAATCCTGCTACACTACTACGCAGGCGCAACCTTGGCGAAGTTGTACTGATCGCGAATTGGCCCACGTCGGACCGGTCGCCGGAGCAGTCCGCGCCGTGGCTCTTGATCCCCTACCGATCGGAGCCAAGGGGAGAACCAATTGCCGCGCGCCGGCAACCTACCGCGCACGGAGGTCGACATGAACGTTGGGATAGCCGGGGCCAAGGGTCGCGGCAGGCGGGTTTGGGGGTGGTGCACCGCGCTGGCGCTGGCGACGAGTTGGAGTTGCACCGACGGCATGCCTGGCGAAAACCAACAATTGGCCACGACGACGGCGCAAAGCACCGTGAAGTTGCCCGACGGCCGCACCCAGGACACGTTCATCTACGATGAGTTCGAGACGCGCGCCCGAGTGGACGTGTTGTTCATCGACGACAATTCGGACTCGATGCGCAACGCCCAAGAAAAGCTGGCGGAACGCCTGCAAACTTTCTTGGGGAGCCTGGCCAAGATCGACTGGCAGATCGGGGTCACGACCACGGACGTGTCGGATGGCAAGTACGGCCTCAAGGGCCGGCTGCTCGAGTTCGACGCCAGCCACCATCGCATCCTGACCCCGACCACGGCCAACGCCACCAAACTGTTTGCCGACACCATCGTCCGCGAAGAGACTTGGAGTTGTGGCGACGTCTGCCCTTCGACCGACGAGCGGCCGTTGCGGGCGACCATCGAAGCCATCGACCGGCGCGCGACCGACAACGCGGGTTTCTTCCGCGCCGACGCCGACTTGGTCGTCATCATCTTGAGCAACGAGGACGAGGCCAGCGACGGTGGGAGCAGCGCCGATACCTACCTTCAGGTGCGCGCCGCGGTCGACAAGGCCTTTGGTGCGCAAAAAGCGATGACGGGCTTTGGCTTGATCGTCATCCCGGGCGACAAGGCTTGCCTGGCGACGGCGTCGACGATTGGCGCGCACTACGGCACGCTCCTGAATGAATTTGCGACAAAATCGGGCGGTACGGTCGGCAGCATCTGCGCGCCCGACTACGGCCCCACCCTGACCAGCATCGGCCAGCGCGTGCGCGAAGGCATCAAGGTGGCGGTCCTCAGCGCCATGCCGCAGCCTGATACGGTGAAAGTCACGGTCACGCCAGAGGATCCGACGCTGACCTGGACGCTGAAGGGCCAGACCATGACCTTTGTCCACCCGCCCAAGCCTGGGTCGAAGGTGGTGGTTCAGTACAAGGCGAAATAGCGGCGCTCTGGCGCGCTAGGCCGGCTTGGTCGCCGCGAACAGGTAGTGCAGGCTGCCCCACGCCGCTGAGAACTGGCCCGCGCGCATGGCCGCCGCGTCCCCGGCCATGGCTTGTCGAGCGACGGCCCACAGACGCTCGAATTCAGCCGCGGGCTGCCCTGACGCGCGGTAGTAGCGCTCGACGTCGGCACGGCTCCAGCCCCACCAGCCGCGCTCGTCCATGTCCAAAAAGTCTTGGATCATCAGGTGTTGATCGGTGGGGGCGTACGGCGGCACCACCATCGGCGCGCGGTCATTGATCCAGCAGCGGATCGCGTTCAAGCCCGCATCGCGGAGCAGGCCGGGCAGCAGGTCGGCCAAGCTGTTGTCGCCCTCGCCCAAAGCCTTTTTGCCGCGTTCAACGGCCATCTGCAGCCGCACCAAATCCAACCGCTGCTCGATCGGCTCGCGGTGGCGCACACCGCCTACGCTCATGGTGCCGCTCAGGTTGTTGGGCTCGGCCAGCAGCAGCGTGCCGCCCGGCCGCAGCACCCGCAGCCACTCGCCCAGGACCGCGGCCGGATCCGCCACGTGGATGAGGACGGTCTGGGCAGTGACCAGGTCAAAGCTCGCGTCGGCAAACGGCAAGCTCGCCACGTCGGCGATCTGGTACGTGCACCGCGGGGCCAATTCCCCTGCGCGCGTCTGGGCTTCTTGCACCCAGCGCGGCTCGCGATCCACGCCGGTCAGGTGGGCGTGCGGCAGGTGCGGCAACAGGACCCGGCCCCAGTGGCCCACGCCGCAGCCGGCGTCCAGAACCTGCTCGACGCGGCCGATACCCAGGCGGGCCACGCACAGCGCGACGAAGTCGGCGTGCCACCAATGGTCGCGCTGATCGCCAAAATAGGCCGCAGAGTGAAGGTCTTGCGGCAGCTCAGTGCTCATCGTCTCTCCCGGGCGCAAGGTTGCGCGGTGGCTCAAACTGCTATTGACGGCCGCGGGTTGCCAGTGCAAGGTAGCAGGCGGGCACGGCGGTAGGATCCTGCGCAAGTCGCAGTGGGAAAGCAAAATGAAGGCCTTCATTCAGTCTGAAATGGCGCGCGCCATCAGTGCAATTCCGGGTGCCCGCTGGGAAGTGGATGGCGCGATCTACCGCCTGTACAACGGCCACCGTGCCCACTCGGTGCGCCTGGACCCCGATGGCGAGCCGCCGTCCAAGCAGGACATGCGCGAACTGCTGAGCGCCACCATTGCCGACGCCATCGCCTCGGATCTGGTGCACCGCAAGCAGGCGCCCAAGTAGCTGCGTCGCCACCCTTGCTGGCCCTATTGCTGGGTGCCCGTGAGCCACTGGTGCGCCCATCCTATTCGCGCGGAGGAGCCATGGCATCCCGTCTACCCAGAGCGCCTGTCATCGCCTTGATTTGCTTTCTGATTCTGCCGTTGCTGGCGTGCGGCACCGAGTGCTCGTCGGGCGGCGGCGCAGCGATGTTGCCCCTCCGCTTTGCCACCTACAACACCGGCCTAGCCTACAACTTTGTCGGCTATGCCAAGGAGCGGCGGCAGCTGCTGGCCGATGCCATCGCCAAGGCCGACACCGACGTGCTGTGCCTGCAAGAGGTGTGGCTCGACGACGACGTGACCCTGATCACCCAGACGGCCAAGACCGCGTTCCCGTACAGCTATTCCGTCAAGACCTCCGACCAGGGCGTGGGCGGGCCGGCGGCCTGTACCGAGACGGACGCGACCGCGCTCAAGACCTGTGTCGAGGCGCACTGCAGCACCATCACGGACTCGCTGGCCGACTGCGCCCTGTCCAACTGTTCCAAGGAATACGATGCGGCCTCGCCCACTTGCAAAACCTGCCTGGCGTCGAACATCGGCCTCAACAGCATCGGCGACATTTTTCAGGCGTGTGCCCTGAGCTCGGCCTCGTATGCCTTTGGCGGCCGCAATGGCGTGATACTGCTCAGCAAGACACAGCTCGAAAACCCCGAGATGCTGGAGTTCGAGTCGTTCTTGAACAAGCGGGTGGTGCTGCACGCCGCGACCCGAGCGCCAGCCTCCGCGGGCAGCGCCGCAGCGCGAACCCACGTGTTCTGCACCCATTTGACCGCCGGCCTGGGGAGTGTGGCCTACAGCGGCAAGTTTGGCGGCTGGGAGCAGGAGCAGGCCAAGCAGATCGAGCAGTTGATCGCCTGGGCCAAGCAGAAGGCCGGCAGCGAGCGCGCGGTCATCCTGGGCGACATGAACTGTGGACCGGACGTGGCTGGCACCGACATCAAGGCCGAGTTTGGCAACAACTTCAAGAAGTACCTGGATGCCGGCTTACAAGCGCCCTACGTGGCGGCCGCCAAGCCGCTGTGCACCTGGTGCGCCGAGAACCCGCTGGTCACCGATGGCAACAACCACGTGATCGACCACATCTTGTTGCTGTCGCCCTGGTCGGGCGCGACCGTCCAGACCGCCCGCTTGTTCGATGCGCCGGTGTCGATCCAAGTCCAAAGCAAGGCCGTGTCCGTGCGTCTGTCGGACCACTATGGCGCCTTGGTAGCCATCACACCTGCGTTGTCGTCAGCGGCCGGGTGCGATTAGCGTAGCCCGGTCAGGCTGCATCGCCGCGGGGCTCCAGAGAGCCGATCAATGAAGACTTCCTCCGCACCTGCGAACCCTTGAATTCGGCGCGGCGAGTCGCTGCAGGCGCTCGCTTGCGCCCACCTGGGGCTAGAGACGCCGCCAGAAGCGGCAATTGCTGAACAAACGATCAGGAATTGGTCGCGTCTCTAGCTGGCAGCCTTGCGACGGATGATGCCAGTCTTGCTTTTGGGCAGCGGCGCGGGCGTTGGTTCGGGCGCAGGCTTGGCGGCCGGCGCTTGGGCGGCAGCGGCCTTCTTGGCGGGCGCTTTCTTGGCCGCAGCCGGCTTGGCGGCCTTGGTGGTCGTGGACTTGGCAGCCGTCGCGGTCTTCTTGGCCGGCGCTTCGGCCTTAGCGGTCGTCTTCTTGGCCGCGCCCTTGCCCTTCTTGGCCTTGGCCGGTTTGCCAAAGTGGCGCAGGCGGTCCAGGGCGCCCTCTAGCGTCAGGTCGGTCGCGAGGGTGCCGCGCGCCAGGCTGGCGTTGAGCGCGCCATTGGTCACGTAGGGGCCAAAGCGCCCGTCCAGCACCCGCACCATCTGCCCCGACTCGGGGTCCAGGCCCAGTTCGCGGCCGGCCTTGGCGGCAGCGACCGCGTCCAGCAGTGCGACCGCCGCCTCTACGCTCATTTCCTCGGGCTTGGCACCGCCGGGTAGCGGCACCTTGACCGTGGCGTTGCGAGTGCCGTCCGTGACGTACAGGCCGTAGCGGCCGCTCCACAGCCCGACCACGGTTCCATCCGCCAGCGTACCCAGATCGACCAGGTGTTCGCGGCCCAGGGCCCCGCGCGGCTTGTCCAGCAGCGCCACGGCCTCGGCCAAGGTCACGTCGATGGCCCAGCGCCCAGGCGGCAGGTTGCGGCGGTCGTCGCCGCGCTGCACGTAGTCGCCGTAGCGGCCGGCATGGGCGGTGATCTCGCGATCGGCGCCGTCCTTGCCCAGGGTCCGCGGCAACTGCAGCTGCCGCAGGGCCAGCGTCAGGTCGACCTGGCCCGGCTCCATGCCCTTGGAAAGGCTTGAGTTCTTCTTGCTCTCGGCCGGCTCGTCGGCCGCCCCCAGCTGCAGGTACCAGCCAAAGCGGCCGTTGCGCAAGAAGACCGGCCGGCCCGACTCGGGATCGAAGCCCATCGGCGCGTCGCCCTTGGCCTTTTGCTCCACCAGCTGTTGGGCGCGGGCGACTGTCATCTCGTCGGGCGCGTCGGTGTCGGGCACGTTCGCGGTGCGCTCGCCGATTTTGACGAAGGTGCCGTAACGCCCGATGCGGACCTGCACCGGCGTGCCCTCGTCGTCCGTGCCGACCGGGATGGCGCTGGCCAGAGCCGGATCGATGCGGTCCTTCACCTCGGCCAGCAGCGAGCGCAGGCCGGGTACCTTGTGGCCGCCGGCGACGATACCGTCGATGTAAAAACCCTTGAGGTAATTCGAGAAGTCGTCTTCGCCGCTGGCGATCTTGTCCAGCCGCTGCTCCATCTTGGCCGTAAAGGCGTAGTCGACCAAGTGCGGCATGTGGTTTTCGAGCAGCGTAACCACGGCGATGCCCATGAAGGTGGGCACCAGCGCCTGACCGCGGCGGAAGCAGTATTCCTTGTCGAGCAAGTTCTGCAGAATCGCCGCGTAGGTCGACGGGCGGCCGATGCCGGCCTCTTCCAGGGCCCGCACCAGGGTCGCGTCGTTCAGGCGCGCCGGCGGCTGAGTCGTGTGGCTCTCGGCCCGCAAGTCCGGATTGCCCCAGGCGGGCCGGTCGCCCACCGCCAGCGCCGGCAGCTCGGCGTCGCGGTCGGCCAGAGCCTGCTCGGGATCGTCGGACCCTTCGACATACGCCTTGAGGTAGCCGGCGAAGCGAGTGACGCGGCCGGTGGCGCGCAGCAAGCAGTCCAGCACCTTCAGGTCCGCCGAGGTCTGCTCCAGCAGCGCGTCCGCCATCTGGCTGGCGACGGTGCGCTTCCAGATCAGCTCGTAGAGCTTGGCCTCGTCTTGACCCACGGCGCGGGCGACGTCGGTCAGCGAGGGAAACTCGGTGCCGGCGGGACGGATCGCCTCGTGGGCCTCTTGGGCATTGGCCACCTTGGTCTGGTAGCGGCGCGGCTTTTCGGGCAGGTAGGCGGCGCCGTACTGATCGCGGATCAGGTTGCGGGCGGCGCCTACCGCTTGATCCGACAGGTTGACCGAGTCGGTACGCATGTAGGTGATGAAGCCGTTTTCGTAAAGCCGCTGAGCCACTTGCATGGTCTGGCGGGCCGGCCAGCGCAGCTTGCGGTTGGCTTCTTGCTGCAGCGTCGACGTGGTAAACGGCGGTGCGGGCCGCATGGTCTGCGGCTTCTTCTCGATCTGGCTGACCTGGATCATCTGGCCACGCAGCCGCTGCACCAGGGCCTGCGCCGCCGCCTGATCCAAGTGGACCGCATCGCCTTTGCGCTGGCCGGTGGTGGCATCGAAGTCGCGGCCGTTGGCCACGCGCTTGCCCGCGACTTGCAGCAGCGTGGCCTCGAAGCCGTCGCCCTTGTGCAGCAAGTTGGCGTGGACACTGGACCAATCGGCCGAGACGAACGCCATCCGCTCGCGCTCGCGCTGGACCAGCATGCGCAGGGCCACGGACTGCACCCGGCCGGCCGACAAGCCCGGCTTGATCTTGCGCCACAACAGCTCGGACACGTCCCAGCCGTACAGCCGGTCGACCACGCGGCGGGTGCGCTGGGCCGACACCAGGTGCTCGTTCAGCGCGCGCGGGTGCTCCACGGCGTCGCGGATCGCCTCGCGCGTAATTTCGTGAAACACCAGGCGCTGTACCGGCACCTTGGGTTGCAGCACCTGCAGCAAGTGCCACGAGATCGCCTCGCCCTCGCGATCATCGTCGGTCGCCAGAAAGAGCTGGTCGCACTTCTTGAGCTGCTGACGCAAGGCCGTGACCTGGCGCTGCTTTTCGGGCGGGACGATGTACGCTTCCTCCAGCTCGACAAAGCCGTTGTCGATGTTGACGCCGTACTTGACCCATTTTTGATCGCGGCGCGGGTCGCCCTCGGGCAAATCGGTCTTGCGCTCGACCAGATCGCGCACGTGGCCGACCGAGGCCTCGACCTCGTAGCCGTCGCCCAGGTATTTGCGGATCGTATTGGCCTTGGTGGGCGATTCGACGATCACCAGTGTGCGCAGCGGGGCCGCGGACTTGGATGTGCCCGAACCTCGCTTGGTATCTTGCTTTTCGCCTGTCGCTTGCGCCTTGACCATCCCGTCCTCTTCTGCTGCCACGGCCCTGGTTTGCTGCTCGTCTAGCCGACTGTCAGGGCGTAGCAGCCATCGCTGCCTTGCCGCAGGTAGCCCGCTAGGGTCAGCCCCAGCACCGCTGCGCCCAGCCGCGGCCGCCCCAGGGGCAGAGCCGCGACCATGCCCTCAAAATCACTGCGATCCTCTTGCGCCAGCCACTGCCAAAGCGCGTGCTGGTCGGGATCCAAACCGGCGGGCGGCTGCATGGACGCCGCGCCGGGCCGGTAGCTTTGCCGTGGCAGCGGCTCGGAGTCAACCATATGGGGCGTGACTTGGGGCCGCCGCACCGCACGGGGGGCCACGGTCCGCGGCGGGTGCGCCGAGTCCGGCCGAGCTGCCTCTCCTTGGGCGACGGCCTGGAGCCAGTCGCGCAGATCCTCGGCAGTGGTGAGGAGATGCGCTTGATGTTGCAGCAGGTATTCGTTCAGCGCTCGCCGTGGCGACGGCTCGGACCACCGCGGGCAGGCCACCGGCAGACCCAGTCCGATCGCGGAGTTCACCGCCTTGGCGGTCCCGCTCGGTTGCTCGCCGCAGACCACGATCACGCCCTGCACCGTGGCCGCGATGAGCTTGTTGCGCCGCAAGAAGGCCCACAGCGGCAAGCTCGACCCCACATCGGCCAGGCCCACCACGCCACCGCCCGCCTGGAGGATCTGCGCGTAGACCGGCGCATGCTGAGGCGGAATCGGCCGTTCTGGGGGCGCCGGCAGGATCGCCAGGGGCTCGCCGCCGCCGTCCAGGGCGCCCTTCAACGCAGCGCAGTCCACGCCCAGTGCGCCGCCGCTGACCACACAAGCGCCCGCCTCGGCCAAGACCTGCCCGCACCAGTGCGCCCAGCGGAGTTGCTCGCGGCCGGCGTTGCGGCTACCGATCACGGCGATGGCGGTCGCTTGGGGCCAACGCCCGCGCACAGCCAGGCTGTGGTGCCAGCCCGCACGGCGTGCTTGCTGCCAGATCGGCAAGAATCCAGGGATGTTGGCTGCTGTGGCTTCGTCCGAAACGATCATGGCTTCCTTGCTGGGCAACGCGGTGCCCAACTTGGTGATCGATCCGGCGGCAACTTTTGCCGCGGCTCCGGCGAAAAATTGTTCGAATTATTTTGCGTCGCGGCGCAGGCGGGCGGCAAAGAAGCCGTCCATGCCGTCTTGTAGCGGGTGCGTGCGGAGCCATCCAGGGCCGGTCAGCAGCGGCTGCAGCCACGGGAGCACCCCGGGATCTAGCTTGAATTCCGGGTGCTTGATCATGAAGCGCTGGCACCACTGCGGGCCCTCCTCGGCGGCGATCGAGCACGTGGCGAGGAGCAAGGTGCCGCCTGGGCGGACATGGCGGGCCGCTTGATCGGCGATTTGATCTTGGATCTGCGCCAGACCCACCAGATCGGCGGCGCGGCGGCGGTGGCGGATCTCGGGCCGCCGGCGCAGAGTGCCCAGGCCGCTGCAGGGCGCGTCGACCAGCACGGCGTCGAACTGCGCATCCCCCAAGGGCAGTGGTTGGGTCGCGTCGGCCGCCAACGTCTGGTGCAGCGGCGATCCCAACTGCCGCGCAAGCTCGGAGGCCTCGGCAAGTTTGGCCGGCGCCAGGTCCAGGGCGGTGACCTGTGCACCCGCCGCGGCCATGCACGCCGATTTGACGCCGCGCCCTGCCGCCACCTCCAGCACCGCTTGCCCGGGTCGCGGCTCCAGCCACTCGGTGATCGCGGCGCTGGCGGCGTCTTGGGCGACAAAATGTTTGGCAAAATCAGGATGGTGCAGGGCCTCTGCCGGGGCCTGCACAGTGCCCGGGACCGTCAGATCGACCAACGGGATGCCGCTTTTGCGTAGGCCAGCAAAGCCATGGGGAGTCAGGGCGTGCAGGTGCAGGGGCGCCATCCCCTGAAAGGCCTGGCGGAGCGCGTCCGTGTCCAGTTGCAGGTCGCGCGCCAGATCGGCCACGCGCTGATCGATCCAGGGCGGCAGATCGTCGCGGTCCGGCAGGTGGCCTTCGGCGCTCTGGCGGGCCAGCTGCCGCAGGACGGCGTGCACAAAACCGAGCGCTTTGGCTGGGAATTCGGGCGTGGTCTTGCAGGCCTCGACGGTGGCGTCCACGGCGGCATAGGCTGGAACTCGTTGCAGCTCGCAGAGTTGATAGGCGCCCAGCCGCAGGGCGACCAGTACCGCTGGCGCCATGTCGTACAGGCCGCGCTGGCAGGCCGGCGCGATCCAGCGGTCCAGGGCGCGCTGGCGGCGCAAGACGCCGTAGACCAGCTCGGTGCACAGGCGGCGGTCGTTCGGCGGCAGCGGCGGCTCGGCCGCCAGAGCCTGGTTCAGGGCGGCCTGGCTGCCCAGCTCCTGCAAGTCCACAGCGAGCAGCGCCCGCAGGGCCCGCTCGCGCAGCACGGCCCCGGTCGCCGGCTCGCGGCGCGGCCCGCTTCGGGTTGGCTTGCTCTCGCGCATTGAATGCTCCTGTGGTATCCGTGCGTCGGGGCGCGTCTGTGCCGCCCGCCGAGCTCGCCATCATGCCCGACCGACAGCCGACGCGGAAGAACCCCCTGCGCCGCTGGGCCCTGCCGGCGATCGCGGTGGTCCTGGTGGCGTATTTCGTCGCCTCCACGGACTTGCCCAAGGTGTTGGCCGCGATCCGCCAAGCCAACCTGTGGCTGTTCGCCGGCACGGCGGTGGGGATCGCCCTGACGACCTGGGTGTACGACAGCTGGTGCGTCACATGGCTGATCGGCGCGACTCTGGGCCACCGCGGCAACCCAGAGCCGGTCAAGCTGCGCTCGATTCTGCCGATCAAGGGCGCCTCGTACCTGCTGAACATTGTGAACTACCACGCCGCGGCGCTGGGGATGGCCTACTTGGTCGGGCGGCGCAAGGGCGTGCCGTACCTGGAGGCGGCCGGGGCGATGGCCACGCTGTCGTACATCGACCTGCTGGCGGTGACGGCGATGGCGATGGTGGGTGTGTGGCTCGCGCCGGATTTCTTTGGGCCGTATCCGGCCTTGCAGGCCTGGCTGAAGATGGTGGCCGCGGCGGTGTTTGGCGGGGCGCTGGTCACGGCGTTGCTGCTGCAGTCCAAGCTGGAGCACCCGCTGCTGAACAAACTGCGGCAGTTTGCGCCGTTGCGGCCGATCTCGTCGCTGGGTCCGCGACAGATGCTGGCCGGCTTGGGCTTGCGGGCGGTGCTGATCGTGGTGTACGCGGCGACTACCTATGCGCAGATGGCGGCGTTTGGCCTGAACCCCACCTGGGGCCGCATCTTTGTGGCGGTGCCGATTCTGACCGTGGTGGGCACGATTCCAATCAGTGTCTCGGGTTTTGGCTCGACCCAAGTGCTGATGCGTAGCTTCTACGGACCGTTCGTGGCGGCCGGGCTGCCCGCGGTCGCGACCATCGACGGGTTTTCTACGTTGTATATCGCTAGCTTCATCGTGGTGCGGCTGTTCATCGCCGCGCCGTTTTTCCGGGCGATTTCGCGGGAGCTGCAGGAACGGCCGGATGTGGTCGGGTAGGCGAGAGGGTCAGGTATTGACACTTGACATCTTTTGGGCGGAATCAGGGACAGGGACAGGGACAGGGACAGGGACAGGGACA